>DATBHJ010000081.1:0-30973 GCA_036557565.1 Gemmataceae bacterium | reverse complement strand
CCACGATCGCAGTCGGCCAGGACACGTTGGCGCAGGTCGGGTGAGTAGGCTTGCATGGCGTTCCTCGTCAGGTGGATGCCAGCAAAGTCTACCCACTCTACCCCAATAGCGCTAGATCAAAATCAAAAGCGCTCTAGAGCGATTGCATCCACTGTTCCACTTCGTCCCAATTGACAGCCGTACCCGAATTGCTGCTGTAGTCGTAGGCGATAAGGCCGTCTGAATCGATGAGTAGCAGGCGATTGGGAAACGCTCGGTATAGGTTCTCCACATGCCGATCCTCGCCGTCCAGCAGGCAGGTGAAAGGCAGGTGATGTTGCTCCATACCCTCGTGGACTTGCTGCCGTCGTTCGGCTATTTCGAGGTCCTTACCCAAGTCGCGCTGATCCGCAGGAAGATGGTGGTACGCATCGCGGATATGAACGAACAGAAACTCGATACGGTCACCGTGGCTTTGATGCAAGCGGCGCAGATGAACCACCTGCGAGGAGAAGATGTTTCAGCAATAACTGCTCAGGATGAGACAGACAGGTTTTCGGCCCAGGAAATCGCCAAGGCGGACGGTCTCACCATCACTCAGACGCGGCAAGGAAAAATCGGAGGCAGGCGAACCGACGCGCAAGAAGTTCATATTCTCCACGAGGGACTGGCGAAAGTTTTTTTCTCGTTGAGCTAGACCAACATCCACGCCAGCGGCAGCCAGCACTCCCACACCCAAGAAGCCCATTCCCATCGTTGTCAGGGACCAGCGGCGCTGGCGCCGGAACCATCTTCTGGCGGACAGAATCAGAACGGCAGCGCCGAGAAAAACAAGAGTGAGGTCCAGACAGAGAAGTGGCTCCATGTGTACTCCCAGGCGCGTGCAAGTCCACGCGCACACCACGAAACGTCAACCCTCGTTTCTTCCGTTCTTTCGCAGCAGTCCGCGCGGTACTGCTAGTTCTTTGTAGAATTCGCACGTTCGCCGCGCGATGGCGGGCCAGCCGAACGAGCGTTCGACACGCTCGCGCGCTTGCCGGCCCATCTTCCGCCGGCGCTCCGGATCGTCGAGTAGACGATTGATGGTGGTGGCCAAGTCGAAAGCGAAGCGCTCCGGGTCGCGCGGCTCGAAGTTGCCGTCGTCGCGTGGTTCAAAAGGCACTAATAAACCGTTCTCTTCGGCAATCACCACTTCCTTGATGCCGCCGACCGCCGAGGCGACGACGGGAGTGCCGCAGGCCATCGCTTCCAGGTTGATAATGCCGAATGGCTCGTACACCGAAGGACAAACAAACAGGGCGGCCTGCGAGTACAGCGGAATGATGTCGTTCTTGGGTAGCATACGCGCTATCCAGATCACGGCATTGGCCGTGAGCCGCCGGGCCTCTTCGACCGCTTCGCTCATCTCGCGACCGATCTCGGCCGTGTCCGGAGCACCGGCGCACAAGACGACCTGCGTCCCCGGACGAAGGTGCGGGATTGCGTGGACAAGGTGGATTATTCCCTTCTGGCGCGTGATGCGGCCGACGAAAAGAATGTACGGCTTGTCCGGATCGATTTCATGGCGTATCAGCACGGAACGATCAAGTGTCGGTTTGTACTGGTCGAGATCGATGCCGTTGGGAATGACGCGAATCTTCTGACGCTCTACACCGTAGAGCGAATGCACATCCTCGCGCATCGACTCGGAGACGGCGATAACGCCGTCGGCGTTTTGGTAAGCGGTGCGTTCGATCCAGGTACTGGCATGGTAGGCTGTGCCCAGCTGCTCGACTTTCCACGGACGATGCGGCTCCAACGAATGCGTCGTCAGCACCATGGGAGCGCCGGTTAACTGTCGGGCAAGACAGCCGGCCAAGTGTGTGTACCAGGTATGGCAATGGATCACATCAATGTTGCGCAGACTTCCTGCCATGAAGAGATCGCGAGCAAGTGTGTCCATGAATTTCTCGTGGCGCGGGTCCTGGCAAGGCAGAGAAAAACTGGGCCGCACACCGCGAACGGTTAAATTGCGTTCGTGGATCGATTGCTCGCCGAATGCAAGGACGGTCACAGTATGTTCGCCATTATCGAGTCGCGCCAGCTCGCGTGTGAGATATTCGACGTGAACGCCGGCGCCTCCGTAGATATGTGGTGGGTATTCGTTGGTGAGAATCGCGATGCGCATCGATCCGCTCTCCTTCTGGACGGAGTTAACGTATCACGGATCGTGGCTCTTCGCTACTCCCGTGGCTCGGGCGTCGATCGACTATCTTCCTTTGATCCAGTCCATAACGTCCTGAATCACTCGCTCATCGGTCTTGAACTGATCGTGATTGAGGGGCGTGCGGGTCGCATCGCCGGCGTCCTTGAGCAGGGCGCTGCTCACCGAAACCACGAGATCGCCGCGCGAAATTTCGACCGGCAAACGCAAGCGCTCCACGCGCCGAATCGCCTGCCGACGCACAATCGGCGAATCGATTCGCGGCAAGAGACGATTGATGAGGACTCTCTTGGCCGTCTGGATGCCGGCTTCCAACGCGAGAACCGCCACCGGCCCCAGATGCTCGCCGGAGTAGACGTGATAGCGCTTGGCCAAGTCGGCGCTGTGGCCCAGATGGCGCAAGAACAAACTCTCGGCTTGAACGTCGTAGACGACCTGGCCTTCGCCTTCCGGGAGCATTCGCTCCAGTGCGCCAGGCCCATTCATCTTCAGCTCCTCGAAGAAGGCGGTCAGATCGGCGAGGTATTTCAGCGTAGTCAGGCTGGTGCCTTCATTCGGTGTGGACAGCAGGATCGCCCGGTCGAACTTCTGTTTGCGGACCTCGGCATACCAGCGAAAGACCAGTCCACCGGCACTGTGGCAGACAAAAAACGCCTTTTCCGGCGCGACCATGACGCGGCGCATTTCGTTGACGAGGTACTGGCCGCAGCGTCCCAGGCTGGAATTGTTCGGATAGCGAAAGATGAGCAGTTTGCGGCGGCTCAGTTCGCGGTCCTCGGAAAATGCCATCAAATAGTCCTGGAAAGTTCGTGTGCTGCCGCGAAAGCCGTGGACGAAGACAATGGGCCGGTCCTCCGCGGTGATCGACTGCCTTTCACAGCGCTGGAGAGTATTACTGCGCGGGTTCCAGTAGAGTAGGCCATATTTATCATCCCTATCGTCCACAAGCCCGTCGCGCTCCATGAAGAGGCGGCGAAGGCGCAACAGTGCCGGCGGCGTGTCGCTATCCGGACGGGCGTCGTCTCGAAAATCCTGGTCGGTGAGCAAACGGGGATGATCGACCACGGCCAGCCAGCGCAGCGCATCGAGTGCTTGATCGAGCGAAAGGCCGGCATTGCGACATAACTGCCAGGCGAAGAGATCCGCCTCGTACATTTGTCCGCGCGTGTACAGAAACTTCATACGTCCGCCGGCGGCCTCGACGCCCGTGTGCAGCATCTCGCGCAGCTGCGGGCGGGCTATGTGCATGTCGATCCCTCTTTGCAACTCCGACTCCAGCTCAAACGATTGCCAGCCGTGCCGCGTGTGAAGCAAGCCCATGTGTCCCAGCTGATGCGCGAGGATGAAGGCAAGGGCGGTCTCGCCGCGTTCCTTATCCGAAAGCAGAGCATCAAGCAAGGGCCGGCTCAGATAGATGAAGCCGCCGCCGAGCGTGAATACGTTCGGCGTCGGTTGGTCGAGGACGATGACCTTGTACTCGAACGCTTGCGGCTTGAGTTGAGGCGGCAACTTATCCAGCAGCTTGTCGAGGATGCGCTGTGCTTCCGCGGGTGTATCCAGTTTTCGTTCACGCTCCAGGATCTGCTTGTGGACGGCCTTGGCGTGTTCCAGTTCATCTTCTGGATCCAGTGCGAGATGGCCCAGCGCCCAGAGCGATATGTTTCCGGCAACATTGCGCTTCTGCTGCTCAGGTGTGTCGAGAGGATATTTCTCCGCCACGCGATCGATGCGGGCGCGCTGCTCGGGCGTGATGTCCTTCAAGCTCGGCGGCGCGTCGGCCACGGCGCCCGAAAGAGTGAGAATCGGTCCAACGAGAACCAGCATCCAGCGACAAACAGATGACAGCGGGCCGTTGTGCAACATGGTGCATCCCTCCTGATGCGGGCAATATTCACTGTCGTGCATGTCGAGCCTTCGGTCAAGGGCTCACGTCATTGGGCAGCAAATGCAGTCGCAAGGGCAACAGTGGCTCATGGCCCTTGCCATCGTGATCGCGTTGCCAGGTCTCTGTCCAATCGACCCAGCGAATCGGCGTCGCAGAGTACAGTAGCGCATTTGCGGCAAGCGGCGGCACTACCAGGTGAGTCGAATCGCCTTGGGCACGCGGCGTAAGTTCTGACGCGTCCGTTAGATCATAGACTATTTCGCCGTTCTGCCCCGACGATGGCCAGACAACAAGCTCGTTCTGCGTCAAATCGTAGATCGATCCGGGAGGCAATAGCGACTGTACCTGTTCGCGCACAAAATTGACGCCAGCCAGTTTGTAGAAACCGCCGAGAGCATCGCGGAAGGCCATCCCTTGTCGTGACGTAAGGTCAAAGAGCCAGCTTTTCCGAAACGCGGTCGGACAGGTCAGACCAGCGAGCAGCCAACCGCCGTGTTCCTCGAAATCGATAGACACGCTTGCGACAGTATCGCGCAACTCGATGCGGATACGATTGGTAGCGATGCAGATTTCGCCCACGCGCAGGTGTGTTGCGTTTCCCCAGCTCTTGCTGCCAGCCAGGATGGCGAACAAATTGCGCTCGACGAATTGCCGCAAGCGCTCACGGAGATGATGTAGTGCTTCAAATTGTTTGCGTTGCGAGCGGCCGTGGACATGGCGCAAGCGCGAATACAGCTTCGGTAACGTGCCGGAGTGAAAACCCGGACGCATCAGCCGCAGCACCGTCTCGCCGTGATGACCGACAAGCTCCGGTCGCAGGGTCGGCGATTGATTGGCACGATAGAGCCGCCAGTTTTCCTTGAACTCCCAGACCAAAAAGCCGGCCAGGCCGGGCAAGAGGCCGATGGCCGTCACAGCTACCGTGTTACCGATGGCATGGACGAGCTTCGTGTTGTCCAGCACATTGCTCAGGACCAGCTCGACGGGCGCGCGAAAAGCACGGTGCAGTTCGATATAGATCGGCAAAAGGAGCTTCGCCGTCACCGTCACGGTGGGAAAGTGCTTGATCGGATTAAACGTCGGTTCGACGAACAGATTGAAAATCACACGAAACAGATACGTGATACAAAACCAGATCAGACCGAGAACGGGTTTCGTGATGAGTGACAAGCGACTGTCACCTGGACGGAAGCGCAGCCATTCGTCCACCGTGTAAATCAGGCGTTCTACTTCCTCCTGCAAGCGACGGTAGAGATAAAGCACCCAGCGCACCAGACCGGGCAGGAGATCGGCATGGATCAGTTGCCAGCTGCGCATCGCGTTGTCCGTGGCCACCTCTTCGACATAGGCGCCCCATCGAGAATTCAAGAACAGGCTGCCCAACAAGAAGATCCCTGCACCCGCAGCAAGAGACACGGAAGGAGTCTGTCCGGAGTAGTGGACGAGAAGCGTACACAGAGCCGCCCAGGGTAGGGGCTTGAGGAGAACCTGATAGAAGAACAGCCACGGTTTGCTTTGCAGAATGCGAGCGACCCAGGGCAAGCCTAGTATCCATGCGGGCAATTCGTAGAAGCACCAGCGTAGGCCATGCCAGGTTTTCAAACACGTCCACAACAGACCGCGGCGAAACGGACCGACATGGAAGAGGGCCAGGAAAAAAAGGCTCAACAGCGCAAGACCGTAAAGATTGAGATGCTTCGCCGCCTCGCGGACCTCTTCGCTATCTTCGGCTGGGCCTCCAGGGAGGTGCTCCACTATCTCGTCCCAGACTTTCAAGACTGCCAGGGAGCAGCCAAACGGCAAAGCGAGGTACAGCGTCAAGAACCGTCCGATGTGGGTGCCGAAGGCGGTGGCGCTGAAGCGTTGCAACCAACGCAGATAAATCTCGCCGCGGCGATAGACGCCATCAAGATCGCAGGCGAGCTGGCGATTGGCGCGGATGAGTTGATCGCCGAGGAAGAACGTGCGAGATCCGCACACGATCCGCGCCAAGCCGCGTCCCAAGAGCGAGCGGGGGGCGTAAGACCCCTGTTGTGAAGAAACAGGGGTCTTACGCCCCCCGCTCGCCTCCATATCCGTCAGGTCGGGCAGCTTGAGGCGATTGCGTGCGATCGCATCGCGCAAATCGCTCATACCAAGAAAGCCATGATCGACGACCAGGTCGATCAGCTCCTCAACCACTTTGTCGCGCGCCACTTCCTCGGCGATGTTGCCCGGAGTCAGCCCAACCTTGTCCAGCGCAGCGCGGACGACCGGCCGTAGTCGCTGACGTAACTGATGCTCTGCCTGATGCGTGGATTGAATCAGGAGATCAATGAGACGGCGACGGATCGGCTCGTCAATGCGGATGCGAGTTAGTCGGTGGAGAGCATTGCGCAAGTGCTTGACCAGCAGAACAGAATCGTGGAAGGGGAGCAAGCGTTTGATGGGTCGCCGGCCCCAGGAGACGATCCATTCGATGAGATCGACGGCATAGACTGGTCGTTCACGATCCAGGCACGCCTTTTGCAAATCGTAAAGCATGCGGCTCTCGCTGGGCCAGATGCCGCGCGACGCCGGCTCTAGCAGAGCGATCAAGGCTTGCCGCCAGTCGGCGGCCACGTTGTCGGCGTAGCCAAGTGCCGACTGCAAACGTTTGCTGAAACGCTCGATTTCACGCTGAGCGGCGGCGCGCGTAGGATTGGCTTGACCCGAGGGAGCCAAGCGGACGGAGCGCATGCGAAAAATGGCGGCTCGGACCATGTTGCCTCGGGCACTGGCTCGGTCGGCGCGCTGCAGCAAGCGACGGTAGGCACGGGGTGTATCGCTTGTGAGGAGTGGCAGAGACGGCGGCGAGAAAACCTCATCGTCGCCGCTGGGAGCCAGTGCTTCTTTCTCATCCGCGAGCGAGGGAACGGGCGGAGGAGCGGGATCAGGTGCGCCCGGCAGGCGTGTGGCCTTGAACAAACCGGCTGCGTCGATCTCTTCGGAGAGCACCGCGTCGATCGACTCCAGCCGCGAGCACGCCGGGAAGTACAGAGGCAGCATCTGCGGAGCGAAACAACGCAGCTCCAAATAAACGGCAGCGAATTCCTCATAGGCGGTAGCTGCGTCGCCAGGCGGCAGAAGATAACGTTCCTGGCGAAGAACAGAAGTGGCCTCGTTGAACTCTGTCAATCCAATCCGCTGGAGCCGCGAACGCAAGCCCTTGCCGATGTTGCGGGCTTGTAACGCCATGTGAACCCGCGCATGGAACAGCAGCCGCCAATATCTCAGCAGGGTTCGCTCGCGATCACGAGCGGTGGAGGCTTGCCGATCGGGCCGCGGCAGAAGCACCAGAATGGGGGGCAACTCGCGGCCGGGTTCGAGTCCTAATTCGTCTTCCGACGCGATGCGCAGAAAGAGGTCGCGGGGTACAACGTAGCTTTTGCGATGCGGTACTTGGAGTCCCGGCCCAACAAGTCCACGGTCCCTTTTGATGACGCGGCGGAGAATGCGCGGAGGGACCAGAAGGGCAGCCGGCTCGACCTGCGTCAGGAGCCGTTGCAACTCGGCAACGGTCAACACATCGGAGGGCATCGCGGTCATGAAGTGAAACCTTTCGTGAGAATCCGCTAATGCGTCATCGTAGCGGTAAATGGGGGCGATCGCCACAGAGGATGATGCTGCCCATCGGCCAACGGAAGGCGCGTGGAAATTATTGTCATCGCTGAGGCGGCAGGATAAAATGCGGGCATGACCATCGAACAACTACGGCAATTACACCTGGCACGACCGTTTCAGCCATTCGATATTCATCTGGCGGACGGGCGAACTCTGTCGGTCGAGCATCCGGAGTTCCTGGCTCAATCTCCAACTGGGCGCACCTTCGTCGTGGCACATCCCGAAGGATATCACGAGATTGTGGATCTGCTATTGATTGCCAGTCTTGAACCGCGAGCCAACGGTTCCTCACGTCGCGGCCGTCGTCGTCCTCACTGACCTCGCACTGCTGTCCGTAGACTTCGTCGTCGATGCCCTCTATTCTTACCGTAATGCTACCTCACCCCAGCTGCGGTAAACGTGGGTGAGATTTCAACACGATAGGGAAATCCTTCCAAGGAGATTTCGCCGCTCATGATTACCTCATACCTTAGGCGACAGCTGGGGCTGTCGAACTTGACCACGTTCCTCGGCGCCCTTGCGGTGCTACTCATTGCCGCAGCCACTGGCCATGCCAGCGAGGCGGACCTGGCCATCCCAGATTTGCACGAGGGCACTTTCACCAGTCTCGGCGGCATCAGCGCCTGGTGGCTCTTGTTCATCGGCGCCTGGGTCATCTGTGGCACGCTCGGCATCAGCCTCTATCTGCGTACCCAAATTCACCAGCTCCCCGCCCATCGGTCGATGCTCAACGTCGCCGAGACGATCTACGCTACGTGCAAGACGTACCTGATCCAGCAAGGCAAGTTCCTGATCATGCTGTTTGTGCTGATCGCTTTTGCTATGGGCTACTATCTGCTGGGTTTCCAGGAACAGGGGGGCGGGGAGATCAACCCCGTCACCACACTCATTCTCGTCCTGCTCTTCGCCATCGTCGGCATGGGCGGCTCCTACGCCGTGGCCTGGTACGGCATCCGCGTCAACACCTACGCCAACTGCCGCACGGCATTCGCGTCGCTGCGCGGCAAACCGTGGGACGTCGTCAATATTCCTCTGCGGGCCGGCATGTCGGTTGGCCTGTTCTTGATCTCGCTTGAGCTGGTGATGATGGTCATCATCTTGCTGTTCGTGCCGCGACAAATCGTCGGCTACTGCTTCCTCGGATTCGCTATCGGCGAATCGCTGGGCGCTTCTGCGCTGCGTATCGCTGGCGGCATCTTCACCAAGATTGCCGATATCGGCTCCGATCTGATGAAAATCGTCTTCAAGGTCAAGGAAGACGATCCTCGTAATCCCGGCGTCATCGCCGACTGCACCGGCGACAATGCTGGCGACTCGGTCGGCCCGACCGCTGACGGTTTCGAGACGTACGGCGTCACCGGCGTCGCGCTCATCACGTTCATCACTCTGGCCGTCACCGAGAACTGGATCCGCGGCCTGTTCGGCCTGGGCGCCAGCCCCGCCGGCCCAAGACCGGATTCCGCCGTTGCCACTACCAACTATCTTGACCTGCAGGCGAAGCTCATCGTCTGGATCTTTGCCATGCGTTTTTTGATGGATTTCATGTCCGGCGTCTCCTACTTCGTCAACCAGTGGATCTCGGAGAAGCAGTACGCCGGACGAACCGAGTTCGATTTCGAGCAGCCGTTGACGCGCCTCATCTGGATCGCGTCCATCCTGTGCATTTCGACTTCGTATGGCATGAGCTGGCTGCTGCTCAAGGATCTCTCCGTGGTAGTCGAGGGGACTCCTCATCCGTTGGCAAATCTGTGGTGGCAGCTGGCCACGATCATCAGCTGTGGCACTCTGGCCGCGGTATTGATCCCCGAATTCACCAAGGTTTTCACCAGCTCGCACTCCCGGCACGTTCACGAGATCGTCACCGCTTCCCGCGAAGGTGGCCCATCGCTGACGATTCTCTCCGGTATTGTGGCGGGTAACTTCAGTTCCTTCTGGAAGGGAATGCTCATCGCTGGCTTGATGGCGGTGGCCTACGCCGTTAGCTCCGTTCAGTCGGAGGCTTTTTCTGCCGAGCTTGTCCATATCATGGGGAGCTATGGTTCGGTCTTTGCCTTTGGCCTGGTGGCGTTCGGCTTCTTGTGCATGGGGCCGGTCAACATCGCCGTGGACAGCTATGGTCCTGTGACCGACAATGCTCAGTCCGTTTTCGAGTTAGCTCAGACGGAGCAGATTCCCGGCATCCATGAGGAGATCGAGCGCGACTTTGGCTTTTCGCCGAATTTCGAGCGCGGCAAGCATTACCTGGAAGCCAACGACTCGGCTGGCAACACCTTCAAGGCCACGGCCAAGCCGGTGCTGATCGGAACGGCCGTCGTCGGCGCAACGACCATGATTTTCTCGATTATTCTGCTGCTCAAGAGCAAGGGATTGTTGGCCCTGAGTCTGACCGACGCGCCGGTGTTGCTTGGTTTCATCTGCGGCGGTGCCGTGGTCTTCTGGTTCTCCGGCGCTTCGATGCAGGCGGTAGTTACGGGAGCCTACCGGGCCGTCGCCTTCATCAAGAAGAACATGAACCTGGACAAAAAAGAGGCCAACATCGAGGACTCCAAGACGGTCGTACGCATCTGCACGCAGTACGCCCAGAGCGGCATGTGGAACATCTTCATCGCGCTGATGACGATTACTCTGGCGTTCGCCTTCTTCGATCCGAATTTCTTCGTCGCCTATCTGGTGTCGATTGCCATATTCGGTTTGTTCCAGGCCATCTACATGGCCAACGCCGGCGGTGCCTGGGATAACGCCAAGAAACTCGTCGAGGTCGATCTGAAGGAAAAGAGCACGCCGTTGCACTCGGCCACGGTCGTCGGCGACACAGTCGGGGATCCGTTCAAGGACACGACCTCGGTGGCGCTGAACCCGATCATCAAGTTTTCGACGCTGTTCGGCCTGTTGGCTGTAGAGATCGCCGTTCATCTGCGGTTGGCCTCTCAGCAAGAGGGCACACGCGATTACGCTCCACTAGTAGGTGTGGCGATGCTGGTGATCGCGCTGGTGTTCGTGTGGCGATCGTTCTACTCGATGCGCATTCCTAAGGAAGAACAATCGCTGCCGGAAGAAGAGTCGGCGTCGGCGAGCACAGCGGGCGATCAGACGCCGGTGCGCAGTCACTAACAGATTAACCGACGAGCAGGGCGCGTTAATCCCCGGTGACAAACACCGGGGCGTTAACACGCCCTGCTCGCACTTTAGCTCTTGCGCTGTTTACTCCACCACGCGATCCATTTCTGCACCGCCTGATCGCGCTGTTCGCGAGAGGCCGTGCCGGCTGGACCAAAATCTTTACCCGTCAGCGCCTTCAAGGAAGCGTGAGCCGCCCGGACGACGCTGATTTCCGTGTCGCGCAGGAGCGAGATGAGATGGGGAACGAGCGCTTTGCTGTCCTTTTGGCCGGCGGCGATTGCAGCCGCGCGACGAATTTCGGCATCACCGTCCTGAAAGTATTCCTGGAGGGTTTCATCCTTCATGCGTGTCAGGCGATTGGCCAGGGCCTCGCGCGCCCGGCGATGCGCCTCGCCTTCCAGTTTGGGGATGGCCGCCGCCAACGCCTCGGTGTATTTGACACCTTTTTCGTTCTCCATTGTTCCAATAAGCTCATCGCGGCCTGGGCCCGTCGCTTTCAACAAGCTATCGGCGAGTTCTCTGCTTTCTGGAGCGATGGCTTTCAGCGTTTGCTCCACCGGCTTGGAGTCCTTGGTCTCGAGGCCGGACAGCATCTTATCTTGGCCGGGCGCTTTGCGGGTGCCGCCGCTCAGAACACGCTCTCCAGGGTCGGTGAACTTTCCCTTGAGACTGGCAGTCAGATCGCCAACCAGGTTGGCCCGCCTCAAGAACAGAAGCGCGAAACAGGTATCGACGCCGCCGGTCGCATAGGAACCGCTCCAAGTGCCATCCGGACTCTGATTTTCCAACAGGATTTCCGCACCCCAGCCATACCAGTCCTTCTTGCCGATGGTTTTCAGATCGAGGGCCACGGCCACGCGCTCCAGCGACCAGAGAAAATAATACGATCGTCCACCAACGCCCTGAGTGGGAATAAACGGGCCGCCGATGGGAAAGCGCGGGCCGTCGCGCCCAACGTCTCTCCCTTCGCGTCCCTTGGGATTGTCGATGACGGCGCCGAGCGCTTCCAGCCCCTTCTGTAAGTGCTTGTCTTTACTGATATCGGGCAGCTTGGCGTCTGGTTTGCGTTTGCGGAAGTGCTCCAGAGTGGCGCCGTCAGCGATGGCCAAGGCGAGCAAGCCGGCGCAGGTCATGGATGGGGTCGAACCCATGCCCGGATACATGCGAGCCTGTCCGGGCATCCCCGGCAGTCGGCCCACATATGTCCAACCGCCGTCTTCCATTTGCGTTTCGCGGAAACGCTGGCCCAGTCGGGTAACGGCCTCATCGATCTTTGCTCCGTGCCGGCGTCCGACCCACAATCCCAGTGCCGCGAATTGCGTGTTCGAGTTGTCGCCGGACCCACCGACCATGCCCGGCATATCCACACCGGGAGCGACGGGGACTTGAGGAAAGCCAGGTACGACCGCCTCGCGCTGCGGAAGGGGGCCGGGCCGTCCGGGTGCATCGCCCTCCTTCCGTTTCTCTCCGGGCTTATCCGCATCGCGGCGAGTTGCGCTCTTGCGATTGTCCAGATTCTCCTGCAATTTCTGTTTCACCGCCTCGCTGGGCGCAGGGCAGGTGTAAGACCAGCCGCCGCTCCTTGGGTCTTGTCCGCCCAGTAGGCGCTCCATCAGCGACTCGATGAAAGGCACATCCGCGGGATCACCCAGACGATCGAGAAACAACAGAGACAGGGAGATGCAGTAGGTATGCGTCAGGTGGATGCTGTGTTTGCGCACGGCCTGGGCGGCGCGGAGCACATCCTTGTCCTCCTTGTCGGCGCCGCATTCCAGCAGTGTCAAGCCGGCCAGGGCGGTGGCGCCGATGTATTCGTGTGGCCAGGTGCCTTCTGCCGTTTGCATCCCGCGCAGCGCCGCGACGCCTTTCGTGACGGCTCGATCGATTGCTTCCTGATCCACGGCGCGGGCCGGCGTACTGGTGATCGCCACTGCCAGCGCTGCCAACAACCCCAAAGCCAGCCGGTATTTCATGACATATCCTCCGAGAATTGCGGGGATGGTCCCCATTCTCACAGGATACCGCGCTCAGTGGGATTTGCCAGTGCGGATCGTCCCTCACCAGCCCGAAGCGTAAGCGAGGGCCGTCCTCCCCTACGCTTCGAGCTGGTTGGGAACTGAAATTAGCGCCGCGAGGCAGGCCAAAGTTCGGAGCCATATCGCGCCGCACCCTGCAAATCTTCCTCAATGCGCAGCAACTGGTTGTACTTGGCGATGCGATCGGTGCGGCTGGCCGAGCCGGTCTTGATTTGGCCAGCATTGACGGCCACGGCGATGTCGGCGATGGTCGTATCCTCGGTTTCGCCGCTTCTGTGACTGATAACGGTTGTGAACCCGTGACGGCGCGCCAGCTCGATGCAG
Organism: Gemmataceae bacterium; assembly: GCA_036557565.1. GTDB lineage: Bacteria > Planctomycetota > Planctomycetia > Gemmatales > Gemmataceae > JAJPHU01. Next base: position 17,784 of record DATBHJ010000081.1, on the reverse strand, counting down.
TCGAGCGTCTCCGTCAAGGTGCCGATCTGGTTCACCTTGATGAGAATGCTGTTGCCGGCACCCTTGGCGATGCCCTCGCGCAGACGCTTGGTGTTGGTGACGAACAGATCGTCGCCTACCAGCTGTATCTTGCCTCCGAGTTTGCGCGTCAGCTTTTGCCAACCGTCCCAATCGTCCTCGGCCAATCCGTCTTCAATCGATCGGATCGGCCAGCGCTGGCACAGCTTCTCCCACAGGTCGATCATCTCATCAGAGGACGCGATACGATCCGGCTGGCTTTTGAAGAAGCAGTAACCGGTCTTGCCCTTCTTCTTGGCCTCGTCGAACAGCTCTGTGGTGGCAGGATCGAGAGCGAAAACAACATGATCGCCGAGCTTGTAACCGGCTTTTTCTACTGCCGTGGCCAGCAATTCCAGAGCTTCATCGCTGCTCTTGACGTTGGGCGCGAAACCACCTTCATCGCCGACGGCGGTGCTGAGATGGCGATCGTGCAGGACATTCTTCAAATGGTGGAACACCTCGGCGCCCATGCGCAGAGCTTCGTGGAAATTGGCCGCACCCAGCGGCATGATCATGAATTCCTGGAAATCGACATTATTGTCGGCGTGTTTGCCGCCGTTGAGGACGTTCATCATCGGCACCGGCAGATAGCGCGCGTTGCTCCCGCCCAGATAGCGATATAAGGGCAGGCCCACCGATACAGCGGCGGCGTGAGCGGCGGCCAGCGATACGCCGAGCATGGCATTGGCGCCGAGTTTCGCTTTGTTGGCCGTCCCGTCCAGATCGAGCATGAGCCGATCGAGGGCAACCTGTTCTAGAGCGTCATGGCCGTGCAGGCGCGGAGCGATGGTGTCGTTGACGTTATGGACGGCTTTTTGCACGCCCTTGCCGAGAAAGCGCGACTTGTCGCCGTCGCGCAACTCCAGCGCTTCGTGAGCGCCGGTACTGGCTCCGCTGGGAACGGCGGCCCGACCGATGGAGCCGTCGCGCAGAATCACCTCGACCTCGATGGTCGGATTGCCCCGGCTGTCCAGGATCTCACGGGCGTGAATGCTCTCGATACTGCTCATGTTGCATCTCCTGCTTCATAACGACGGCAGATTGCCGGCGGCGTCAAACTCCAGTGGACGCGATCGGCCGACCGTCGTGAATTCGGTCTGCCGCTCCGCATCCTCCAGACACGGCTCGGATGCGTCCACTTCTTCCAGCTGCAAGGTGTTTCGAATGTGTAGAATGCGGGCCTGCTCCGGTTCGCGTGTGCCGATGATGGCCAGGGCTGCGTCGAGGACTTCGCGGTCCGACGCGAAGTGTACGGGCACGAACGCGCCTTCGGGATAACCAGCCGTCAGGCAGTTGATGACGGTGGAGCGATAATCCATCTGTTGCACCAGCCGCGTGGAAGCGAAGTCCGCCAGACCGATGCCTGTGGCATTGCCGTGTGTCTTTTCACTCAGCCCGCGGACGTAAATCAGTCGCATCGTGGGAATGCCGGCCGGCGACGGTTGCATGCGGAAGGCACGCTTGCGGCCGACGACGTTGGTATCCATGCCGGAGCCGCTGATGTTCTTGCCGATCTCGTCCACGATGAGCAGGTCCGCCTTGCGCAGCGGCAGCCGCATCAGCAAACGTCTTGCCTCGGCCAATAGCCGTTCTTCTCGCGCCTCGAACGCATCTGGAGCGACGCCTTCCACTATCGCTGTCTCGTCGTAGGGATTTTCGACCAGGGCCAAGCCAAAAGCGATGGGGGCAGACTTCATCAGCGTTCGGCCAACAGACCGGACAACCCCGTCGAAGGGGTGGTCCAGGAGAATGCGGTGATACAGGAGAGCGCCGGCGTGTTTGCCCAGACCGATCATCATCATCTTCATCAAGCCGCTTTCGAGTGGGCCATGATAGCCGGTGTGTGGCTTGATGCGAGCGACAACACCGATGTGATCGGACTCGGAGGCGATGCGATCGAGCAACACCGGAAAGCCCTCGGCCGTCACGCCGACTTGCACCGTCTCCATCGAGGCGCGGATCGGAACGCCGACAAACTCTTCGGTAATGCCGTAGCTTTCGAGGATGTGTCGCTGCCCCTCGGCGGTGCCGCCACCGTGGCTTCCCATCGCCGGAATGAGGAACGGCTTGGCGCCGAGTTTTTTGAGGAAGGCGGCGGTACTGCGCAGAACAACCGGAATGTTCGCGATGCCACGGCTGCCGGCCGTCAGTGCAACTGTCTGGCCTGGTTTGATGCGTCGAGACAGGTCAAGCGATTCCAGTGCGGAGGCGACGGCGGCGGGAATGTCTGTCACCTGCGGTCGCTCGAAGTGTTGTCGAACACGAACCGTGCGAGGATAGGTCACGAGGCACCTCTTCGGTGGTTATCCTCTCCGAGCGGGGGGCGTAAGCCCCCTGAGGCGTCGCTCAGGGGGCTTACGCCCCCCGCTCGGAGTGGTTAGACAAATACCTCGTCTATGGTAGGAGAGAAGCGTCTCGACAGCCACGGAATGTGTCGTTTAGTGCGCGTTCGCCGGGCAGTTTGTGTAAGTGCCCAGCATCAGAAGTAGCCGCAGCTGCGCCTTGTTGTAATCGTTCACGGCCGTCAGATAATTGGAGTCGGCTTGTGAGAGTTGGCGGATACTGTTGAGCACGCCATCGTAGGTTTTGTTTCGCGTGGCGGTCTCCGGGCTTTCTTCGGTCACGCGCAAATCCATGATGCGGTACGTCTCCTTGGCATGGTCGATGGCCTTGGACGCCAGGTCGATTTGTTCATGGCCGCTGAGGATGGCGGTATATGCGTCCACAACGCCGGCCCGCAGCTTGAGCTGGAGATTGAGAAGCGACAATTGGGCTTGCTGCAATTGACTCTCGGCCATTTGCAGGCGGCCACAAATCAGCGGCGCGCCGGTGCGGCAGCAGCAACGTTGAGCGCGATAAGCATCGGCAATGCTCTGTTGAATCGAGGCGATCAGGCCCTGCATTTCACGCACGCCCGGTCCATTGTCCTGCGCCTGATGAACCAGCACCTCAACCGATACGGACATATCGACACGATTGATCGGTTCCAGTATCTCGGCGGTCGTGAGGAGAGCGCCATCCATCCCCATCAAGTAGGCCAGCTTGGCGGCCAGTGCCTCGGCTTGTTGGTGAGTGTGGAGAATGTTTTGCTGTGAGCTGTGGACCGCGGTTTCGATGGCTTCCACCACGACCTGGACCGGCTTCTCACTCGCCGCCAGCTTCCGAGCACGATCGAGTAATTTTTCCTCATACTTCAACAAGGCGCGCGCAACGCTCTCACCGCGCAGGGCTGTCTGCCAATCGAAGTAGGTGTTGGCTGAATCTTGCAGAATCTCATATTCTTTTTGGCGTAGCTCGACACGCCGACGCCAGACGGTTGCCTCGGCCACGGCTTTTTTGAACGTGTCCTTGCGCAGCATCTCCGGCATGCACGATTGTAGTGCCGCATCCAAGGCGATCTGGCTTTCGTTGACGCGCTCGCGGGCCGTCAGGATTTCGGAGTTGCGCTCGAACGTGAGCTGGAGTACCGTATCGAGATTGACGGCGATGCCGCTGGGCGGAGGAAGCGCATTCCCAACCGGAGGGGAAGCCTGGAGCATCTGCGAAGCCGGCAGGAGCAAAACGCCGGCTGCAAGAAGCAATCGAGCGCGGAGCATGACACGCCTCCTGCGAGGTTCTGGGCCGCTCTGAGGTAGCTGCTCGGATTACATCGGTTGCCCGCCTATCCGTACTTTGCTGTTTTTGCCAATCGAATTAGAATTGCGGAGAGGGGAATTATGGCATTCGATAACGATTATGGCAAACCGGAGCCGGCGCGGCAGGAAATCGACAGCATCCCTGGCGCCGTTCTGCTGGAATTTGGCACCGGCTGGTGCGGATACTGCCAGGCGATTCAACGCCCGCTGGAAGCGCTCTTGGCATCGTTTCCGCAGGTGCGCCACATCAAGGTGGAAGACGGCAAGGGCCGGCCGCTGGGTCGCTCGTTCCGTGTCAAACTGTGGCCAAATCTCGTGTTTCTGCGTGATGGCCAGGTCATCATGCAGCTGACACGCCCAGAACCGGAAGAAATCCGTCAGGGATTGGAATCGATCACAACAAATCCCAGCGAGCCGGAAGCGTAAGCGACGGTGCCGCTGCCGTCGCTTACGCTTCCGGCTCGCTGGGCACTTAGAATCGAGAAGCCAACCATGAAAGCTGCGTTTATCGAAACACCGGGCGCTCCGAATGCAATTCAATACGGCGATCTGCCGAAGCCGGAACCCCACAGGGGGGAAGTACTGGTTCGTGTCGGCGCCGTCGCCGTCAATCCCATTGATCTGTACATCCGCGCCGGCACCGTGGCCATGCCTCTTCCCAAGCCGTTCATCATCGGCTGCGACCTGGCGGGCACGATCGAACAGCTGGGACCGGGAGCCAGTCGCTTCAAAGTCGGCGATCGCGTGTGGGGATCGAACCAGGGACTGATCGGCAGGCAGGGGACCTTCGCCGAATATGCCGCCGTCGGCGAAGAGTGGCTGTATCCGACGCCCGATGGCGTGGACGACAAAGCGGCTGCGGCCGGGGCACTGGTCGGCATCACCGCTCATCTGGGTTTGTTCCGGGATGCGCAGTTAAAATCCGGCGAGATCGTCTTTGTCAACGGCGGCAGCGGCGGAGTCGGTTCGATGGTCGTGCAGATGGCCAAGGCAGTCGAAGCACGGGTCATCACCACGGTCGGCTCGGCGGACAAGGCCAGGCTGTGCCAGCAGTGGGGCGCCGACTGCGTACTCAACTACAAGAGCGATGACGTTCCCGCGCGCGTGCGTGATTTCACGCGCAATCAGGGAGTCAACGTCTGGTATGAGACGCAGCGCGAACCGGAGTTTGTGCGTATCGTGGACATGATGTCCCAGCGCGGCCGGATCATCATCATTGCCGGACGACAGGCGCAACCTCTGTTTCCTGTCGGACCCTTCTACGTCAAGGGCTTATCACTGCACGGATTCGCCATGTTCAACGCCAGCGCTACCGAGCAGCGCCGCAGTGCTGAGGACATCAATCGCTGGCTCAAGAGTGGTCAGCTGAAACCACCGATCGGCCGTGTTTTCCCATTGTCACAAGCTGCAGCGGCCCATCAGCTGCTGGAAGAAAACACACTCGGCAAAGCGGGCACGCTGCATGGGAAAGTGGTGCTGACGCCCTAGAACTGGTTTTCGGTTTTCAGTTTTCAGTTTTCGGTACATCGAATTCTCAATACCGAAAACTGAAAAGCTAAAACCGTTATTATCCTCCCGCGCTTCCCTAATCGTTCACTCCCTTTTTCCTTTCCCAATTCGCCTCTTTCAACAAGTGCGAGCTATAGTTCATTAAAAGACTCGTCCGGAGCGGCGCAAGCTTGGCGCTTCCTGAGCGGACAACGACGTAGCGAGGGGGCATTGTGAAGCGGACTATTCGCCTACGCGGCTTGAACGGAGCGTTCAAGGGACAATCGTGGGAGTCCGAGGAGGTGCTGCGGATTGGCCGGCTCGGTCCCCAGGAAGCAGTGCTCGAAGACAGTTCTGTCAGCCGCAATCACGCCGAGATCCGCCTTACCGATCGTGGCTGGCGTTTGCGCGATCTGGGCAGCACCAATGGCACACGCCTAAATGGCGTGCGTGTGAGCGCCGGCCAATGGCCTCTGCGTGTCCGCGACCTGATTCAATTCGGCGAAATTGCCGTCGTCGTTGAGACGCTCAGCGACGGCGAAGAGGAAATGGAGGGCGGCAGTACCTACGAGGTGATGCATGTCGAGGCCGCCGCCAAGTCGTCCTGGGACGAAGCGCTGGAAGGCCTGGCCTTCGATAGCCAACGCTGTCCGCGTGCCGGCGAGCAGCTGTTGGCCTTGCTCCGGGCCGGCCATCATCTCGTCAACATCGAAAAAGAAGAGGAGTTGCTCAATTCCATCCTCCATGATGCCGTGTCCGTGCTCGACGCGCAGCGCGGCGCAATCGTGCTGGTCGAGGGACCGGAAAACAAGCTGAAGCTCAAGGCGCTGGTCACGGGCCGGAGCGAGCCTCGGGCCGCTGTCGCCGGGCGCGACAGCACAGCAGGGCGCTTCCAGTTTAGCCAGAGTCTGGCGCATCGCTGCGTCAACCGAGGGGAATCGATCCTGTGCCATCACGTCGAGGAAGATCCCGAGTTGGCCATGGCCAAGAGCATCTCCGAGGGCAGCATGGCGTCGGTGTTGTGCGTGCTGCTACGGACGCCGCGCAAACGACTGGGCGTTCTGCATCTGGACCGCAGCCCCTGGCAGAAACCGTTCAGTATGGATGACCTGCACCTGGCCGATGCCCTGGCCGCCAACGTTTCCGCCGGCATCGAGTGCGCCCAGCTCGTTCGGAAACAGCGCGATCTCTTTCTCGACACAATCACAATCCTCGCGCAAGCCGTTGAGATGCGCGACGAATACACCGGCGGTCATACGCTGCGCGTCAGCACCTACGCGGTCTTGCTGGCGGAAGAGTTGAACTTGTCGCCGCAGGAAATTGAGCTGATCCGCATCGGCACGCCCTTGCACGATATCGGCAAAATCGGCATCGACGACTCGATCCTGCGCAAGGCGGACCGTTTGACGCCGGAAGAATTCGAAATCATGAAATCGCACACGGTCAAGGGAGCGGATATCGTTTCGACGGTCCCTGACCTGCGGCCGATCATTCCGATCGTTCGCTCGCACCACGAGCGCTGGGACGGCAGGGGTTATCCGGATGGACTGGGAGGTGAGGCCATTTCGCCCCTTGCCCGAGTCGTCTCCCTGGCCGACGCGTTCGACGCCATGACATCGAACCGTTCCTATCGCAAAGGAATGCCCCCAGCTGTCGCTTTTGCCGAGATCGAGCGACAGAGTGGTCAACAGTTCGATCCGACTTTCACCGCCGCCTTCCTGCGCATACAGCCGAGCATTCTCAAGGAGATGAATGTACAATCTACCCGGCTCACGCCCTCCAGGCGCTTGCGCGTCGTGTCAGTGGGATGATCGAAGAGGGGCTAGGGACTGGGGCCTAGGGACGAAAAAGAAGCTCTGGATTCTCTCGCCCCTAGCCGCCAGTCTCTAGCCTCTCTTCCCTGTGTTGCTTGTCGATGTTACACTTCTAGGGAGAGCGGCCGAGGTGTAGTCGGCCGTGGATAGAGTCCGTCCATAGAAAGGAGAAAGAGGTATTCCCCCTTTCGATCGTCATTCGCAGCATCAGCACGACCGTGGTTTGCGGATCAACGAACAAATTCGAATCAGCCCTGTTCGCCTGATCGGAGTCAACGGCGAACAGCTCGGCGTGGTGCCCACTTCCCAGGCAATGGAAATGGCGCGTGAGGCCCAGCTCGACCTGGTCGAGGTGGCGCCCAATGAACGTCCGCCGGTGTGCAAGATCCTCGATTACGGAAAGTTCCGCTACCAGCAGTCGCACAAAAAGGCCAAGGCCAAGGTCCACCATCAAAAGCTCAAGGAAATCCGCGTCCGCCCCAAAACCGGCGAGCATGACGTAGAAACCAAAATCAACCAGGCCCGTAAGTTCCTGGAACACAACGACAAGGTCCTCGTCAACGTGCTGTTTCGCGGTCGAGAGCTACAGCACATTGAGGAAGGACGGCGCATCATCGATGCGATCCTGGACAAGCTGGCGGAGGTCGCTAAGATTGAGAAGGCGCCCTCGATGGAGGGCAAGCGCATGACAGCGATGCTCGCCCCCAAAGCGGCGAAAGGGTGAAATCTCAAGGATACGACCATGCCCAAGATGAAGACACACAAGGGCTCGAAGAAGCGTTTCCGCGTGACCGCTTCGGGCAAATTGAAACGCCGCCAGGCCGGCAAAAAGCACTTGCTCAGTCACAAGACCGGCAAGCGCAAACGCCAGCTCCGCGGCATCATTGTGGACGGCAGTAAGCTGTCGCGCAAATACATCAAAGCGATGGGCGGAGAATCGTAATTACGAGCCGGAAGCGTCAGTGACGGCAAAACATCCGTCGCCGATGCTTCCGGCTCGTAGTGCCATTAGGAGTTTCGGAGCAATGACACGAGCACGCAGCGGCAAGACGGTCCTCCGGTGCCGCAAACGAATGCGCCGTTTGACCAAGGGTTTCCGTCTGAGCCGGCATCATCTATATCGCCAGGCGGTGGTGACGCTGATTCGCGCGCGCGTTTATGCGTTCCGCGATCGCCGCGTCCGTAAACGCGAATTTCGCCGGTTGTGGATCGTCCGCATCAATGCGGCCTGCCGCATGCGCGGCCTGCGCTATGGCGAGTTCATTGCCGGTCTGCTCAGTGCGCAGGTCGAGTTGAACCGCAAGACGTTGGCCGACCTCGCCATCCACGATCCCGATATGTTCACCAAACTCGTCGAGTTGGCGAAGGCGAATTTGCCTGCGGCGACGAAGTAAGAACAATGTCTACTCTCGAATCCCTCGAAGAGCGTGCGCTCGCGGACTTGCGTTCCTGCGCGGATGAAGCGGCGCTCCGCGCTTGGGCCACTCGTTATCTCAAAGGCGAGATGGAGCAGGCCGTCAAGAAGGTCAGCACTCTGCCACCCGCCGAGCGTCCGGCTTACGGCAAGCAAGCTAACGAACTCAAGAAAAAACTAACAGCGGCGCACGAATCGGCAGAAACCGATTTCAAGGAACGCGCCCTGGCCCGGAGTCTGTCCTCCGAAGCGCTCGACGTAACGCTGCCGGGCCGGCCGGCAAGACGCGGCCGCTTGCATGTCTCAACGCAAACATTGCGCTCCATCTACACCATCTTCGCCGACATGGGCTTCCAGATCTATCGCTCATCCGAAGTTGAAGATGACGAGACCAACTTCGGCCTGCTCAATATGCCGGAGCACCATCCGGCCCGCGACATGTGGGACACGTTTCACACCACCAAACCCGGCGTTCTGCTGCGAACGCACACGTCGCCGGGCCAGATCCACGTCATGCGCGAGCTTTGCCCCAACCCGATTCGTGTCATTCTGCCCGGCATGTGCTACCGCTACGAGGCCATCACCACACGCAGCGAGATCATGTTCCATCAGGTCGAGGGCCTGGCCATCGGCGAGCATGTGACGATGGCGGATTTGAAAGGCACGCTCATCGCCTTCGCGCGGCGAATGTTCGGCGAGCAACGCAAGGTCCGCATCCGTTCCAGCTATTTCCCCTTCACCGAGCCGTCGATCGAAGTGGACATGGACTGCATCGTTTGCGCCGGTAAAGGGTGCAGCCTGTGCAAGCGCAGCGGCTGGCTGGAAATCCTAGGCGCCGGTATGGTGCATCCGGTCGTGCTGCGCAACGGCGGCTACGATCCTGCACGTTTCAGCGGATTCGCATTCGGGATGGGACCGGAACGCATCGCCATGCTGATTTATGCCATCGACGATATCCGGCAATTCTGGGCCAATGATTTACGCTTCTTACGGCAATTCGGCGCCTGATCGACTCATCGTTCATTCTGCCGACTCGGTTACATCTTCGAACGTTTCCTTGCCTTGAATAGAGATTTTCTTGATCTCTTTTGCATTCAAAGCAGCGGCTTTCAGGTCGATCGTGCGGATTCTGCTGTTGTCATACGTTCGGAAGTAGTAGCGGAGGTTCCTGAGGTCGGCGGCGCTGGTCCAGGAAGTATAATCCGCGAGCACTTTGCCTTGCTCGGCACTCCTTGCGGCTCCTTTGGGAATGTCGAATTGGTTCAAGATGTGAAAGGCTTGCAGCACGCCTTCCTTTGCCGTGTCCACAGGCAGGGCCGACTTCGAGAAGAACACCGCCCGGACGAACCGCGAGGGTGGCGTGAAATCTCCGGGCAGCCCCAGCATCCCGCTTCCCTGTCCCAACGCCTTGAGCTCCTTCCCGCCCATCGCCAGTTTCGGCACATTGCTGACAGTCAGATTGACGTCGTTGCTCAAGTTCGTCAGGTGCCAATCGAAACTCGGCGAGTTCGTCACGACGCCGAGGGGATTATCGAAAACTTTCAGCTCTCCGGCGAGGTATTCGAGGACCACGCAATTTCCCTTGGCGTCAGTCAGGATGAAATGGACGGGAAGAGCGAACCCAAAGTCCCGCTGGACGACCTTGCCCACGCGCACTTGCTTTGCGGCGGCGACAGCTTCCTTCACGTCGGAACAAGTGCCGAGCAGGAAGGTCCCCAATTCCCACGGAGCGATCGTCTTGTCGATCTCCGCGGCCTTGACTTCGGGGTATTTGGCGAAGTCGGGGAAGTAGAAAAGGCCTGCGTGCAATCCCTTTTCGTTGAGTCCATCAACGATTACGGGAGTATTAAGAGCGTTCATTCCAACAATTCCAAACTTGTTCTTCCAACGAAGTCCCGGCTGTTCAGTCGGCGTCGATCCGACGTATTCCCTGCCACGGGGCACGATGAGAATGGTCGATTTGAGGTCCACGGCGAATTCGAGCGTCCGGGCAAAGATGACCGAGCCGTCCTTCGGCTTGATGGTGATTCCCGTACAAGCGAATAGACAATGTGAACAGAGAAAGCACGCAGATAACCCTGTCAAAATTAGAGACGAGCGAGCCGAAGGAAAGGGAACCATTTGTCGTACTCCTGAATCGAAGTAAAATTGCAAGGGCCATTCTAGGAACGCAAATGGGAGTTGACGCGGGGACCTGGCAAACCTTCGTATACCAACGGCGGCAGTCTGTGCGCGTTCTCCATACAATGTGCTGCTACCGGTCTCACGCCTCATTCCGGGAGGAACTCGGAGAACGTCTCATGCAATGGCGACCCAAGAAGACCCAATCACGGAAACAAACTGCCCCCCGTCTTCCTCAGCCCGCGGACGCTCGTAACAGGCAATCGAAGAGCGAGAAGCGTGGGACAAAACGACAACGACCGCCCAAACTGTCGCGCCTGCACAAGCCGGCCGACATGTCGTTGGAAGATTGGCAGATCCAGCTGCGCCGGCAATTCGGCCGCGAGCTGAATTATCATCTCAAGAACGTGGGCGAACACCCGATCTTCTCTGTCTTTCACGTTACGAACCCACAATCGCAGAACACGTACCGCGTCCTCATCCGCGGCGTACACCCGGGCGACAATTACTGTTCCTGTCCGGATTTCGCCACCAATACGCTGGGCACGTGCAAGCACATCGAGTTCACGTTGGCCGGGCTGGAGCGCAAGCGCGGCGGAGTGGCCGCTCTGCGGGCGGGCTTTCAGCCGCCCTACAGCGAAGTTTACCTGCACTATGGTGCCCGCCGTGAGGTGCGCTTCCGTCCCGGCAGCGACTGCCCACTCGAGCTGGCCCGTTTGGCATCTCGGTACTTCGACATGGACGGCTCGCTGCTTCCGGAGGCGTTCGGCCGGTTCGAGACGTTCCTCAGGGAAGGCAGTCGTTATGAACATGAGATGCGCTGCCACGACGACGTCTTGGCTTTGATCGCCGAAGTGCGCGATGCCGAGCTTCGCCGCGCGCGTGTCGCCGAGGCGTTTCCCAAAGGCAGCCGCAGCGCCGCCTTCAAGAACTTGCTCAAAGTATCGCTGTACGACTACCAGCGCGAGGGCGTCCTGTTCGCGACGCGGGCCGGTCGCTGCCTTCTCGGCGATGAGATGGGGCTGGGCAAGACCGTGCAGGCCATCGCCGCCGCCGAGGTCATGGCCAGTCTCTTTGGAGTCGAGCGTGTCCTGATCGTTTGTCCGACCTCGCTAAAGCATCAATGGGAAAGGGAAATTCAGCGCTGTAGCAACCGCAGCGTCGAGGTCATCAACGGCCTGCGCGGCCGGCGCGAGGTGCACTTCTCCGCCGATGCCTTCTTCAAGGTCACCAATTACGATACGGTTCATCGCGACCTGGATCTGATCGAATCCTGGTCGCCGGATTTCGTCATCCTCGACGAGGCCCAGCGCATCAAGAACTGGACGACGCGGACCGCACGGAGCGTCAAGAAGATCGCCGCACCTTATGCGCTGGTCCTGACCGGCACGCCGCTGGAGAATCGTCTGGAAGAGCTGGTCTCCATCGTGCAGTTCGTCGATCGCTTCCGCCTTGGCCCCACTTTCCGTCTGTTGCACGACCATCAGGTACGCGACGGCGACGGCAAGGTGATCGGCTACCAGCACCTCGACCGGATCGGTAAAACCCTGGAGCCGATCCTTGTGCGGCGTCACAAGGACGAGGTGCTCGATCAACTGCCTGAGCGCATTGACACCAATATCTTCGTGCCGATGGCCGAACTCCAGCGCAAGCATCATGCGGAGAATCACGAGATTGTCGCCCGCATCGTCCAGAAATGGAAGCGTTATCGTTTTCTATCGGAAGCGGACCAGCGACGGCTCATGATCGCACTGCAGCGCATGCGCATGTCCTGCGACAACAGCTACCTCGTCGATCATCGCAATGACCAGGGAAGTAAAGCCGACGAGGCCGCGATGCTTCTCGATGAGATTCTAGAACGTCCCGGCCTCAAAGCGGTGGTGTTCAGTCAATGGCTGCGCATGCACGAATTGCTGGTGCAGCGTTTTGAGAATCGGCGCTGGGGTCACGTCCTGTTCCACGGGGGACTGCCGGGCAACAAGCGCAAGGACACGATCGATCGCTTCCGCGACGATCCGAGCTGCCGGGTGTTTATGTCCACCGATTCGGGGGGAGTCGGCCTTAACCTGCAACATGCCTCGGTCGTGCTGAACATGGATTTGCCCTGGAACCCGGCTGTGCTGGAGCAGCGTATCGGTCGAGTGCATCGCCTCGGCCAGCGGCAGCCGGTGCGTGTCATCAACTTCGTTGCGCGGGGGACGATTGAAGAAGGCATGTTGGAGGTGCTGAGGTTCAAGAAATCCTTGTTCGCCGGCGTGCTGGACTGCGGCGAGAAGGAGGTCTTCCTGGGCGGCAGCCGTCTGAATAAGTTCATGGAGACAGTTGAATCGGCGACCTCTGCCATCCCCGAAGCACTCCTCGAAGATGCTGAGGAGGCGCTGCAAACTTCGCCCGGCGACCCCGGTGAGTTGGGACCGGCTGCAGCGCGACGCGGCCGGCGGCGCCTCGCCCAATTGCCTGTGGGAGCCGAACACGAAGGGGAGGATGACGAGACGCCCACGCCGGCAGTAGGGCCGCGCATTAGCGACACCTGGACTGGATTGTTGCAGTCCGGCATGGCATTGTTACAGCAGTTGGTCAATCCTGGAAAGGGCCCAGAGCCGACCTCCTCCAGCACTGTTGCTGTGTCGAGCGGGCTCGTGCAGCGCGATGAAAAAACTGGCGAGACTTATCTCAAACTGCCTGTGCCTCCGCCCGAGGTGGTTAACCAGGTAGTGCAAGCAATTGGAACCCTGTTGCAGAGTTTGCAAAAGTGAATCAAACTCGGCCGCCGCGCTAACTTGGCGCATCCATAGCCGTAAATGCTCGCTTGCTGCTGGACCTCCCATTCGGGACGGAGGGATGACTACTTCAATGAACTGAGGAACGCCGTCAGGTCGGCCACTTGATCCGCGGTCAGGTCGCGCAACAGCAAGTCGGGCATAAGCGACTTTTGCTGCGTGGTCTGTAGCTCGATGTCGCCGGCCGTCACCTCGATCTGCTTATTGTTGGCATCCTTCAGGATTACCTTGTTCGCATCCTTGCTCACAAGAATGCCTGTATGGACGCGACCTTGCTTCGTCTCTATGAGATGGGTCAGGTATTTCTCGTCAATCTGCTTAGACGGAAAGAGAATGTTGTCCAGGATGGCGGCTCGATCGTACTTCTTGCCGATCTGGTCGAGGTCCGGGCCGACCTCGGTGCCCTTACCCTCGACGCGGTGGCAGTTGCGGCATTGCACGCCGGGAGCTTCGAAAAACAGTTTGCGACCGCGGGAGACATCACCTCTGAGGGCAAGGATCGTTTCGGGCCGAATAACGTTGCCCAGCCGCTTGACCCGCTTCTCCTCCGGCAGAAAACGCTCGAACAAGTCACGCACCTCAACCGATTCCGATTGTGCCGCCCGTGTCACCACCGCCTCGCGGACATCCGCCGAAAGAGCGCCTTCGTCCACGGCACGCATCAGTCTTAGGGCTGTATTCGTCGAGGCCAGCAGGGGATCGATCAGCGGCCGCAGTTCTTCGGCCGAGGTGCCTTTGGTCTTGCAGAGCCGATCAATAGCTGCGGCGGTGTCGGCGGCGTGGCGCACCGAGGCATCCGAGACAACGCCTGCGCCCGGCAGATGGGCGATCCAGTCGTGGATCAGATTCAAACCCGCTTCATCGACCTCATCGGAGCCGATGCGGGGCATGCGGCCCGGTCCGCGCTTGGCCATGCGGTAGAACAGGACGGAGCGATACGGATCGTGCGGAGCAATCACGCGCGCATTGGCGATATTGAACGTCCCCTGGCCCGGCCGCGTTCCGGCGGCGCCGGTGTCGGTCAAATCCAGGGATGCCAGCAGCTGGAACTCGGCGTTTCCGCCGCCCCACTTTCGGTGGCAGTGTGAGCAGTTGGAGTGCAGATACGAGCGGGCACGCAAATCGAGGTCCTGCGCCGCATCGCGGTAATCCACCAGACGAGGCATCTCCGCAGGCGGCGATGGGAGCGGCTTGGTGAACAGGCCGAGTTGCTCAAGGGTGCGAAGTTGATTGGCCGCGGGGCTGCCCTGAGTGCAGTTTACCTGCAACGTCTGCACGCCCAGAATGTATTTGGCGGCCGTGTTGTGGCAGACGGTACACTCAGTTCGGCTAGGGAAATGCCAACTCACCTGCCGCTTGCCGCCGGAGGCTCTCGGGTCGCGGATGGTCAGCACGGCATCGCGGCCCTGTGGGTCTTCCAGCAGGACGGCGTCGGTTTGTTCATCATTCCAGATGTAGGTGTAGCCGTGCCAGTACTGGTCGCCGACCTCCTCGTTGCCGGTCAGCTTCTCGTTGTGCAGCAGTCGTGTCTCGATGCGATGGCGACCGCCGGGTTTACCGGCCTCGGTCTCGACGAAGAGAGTTTCGGCGATGACGGTGCCATCTGGGAATCTCCATCCGGGCGAAGCGCCGGGGGCCGGCTGCGGGTAGGTTATGACCTCGAAGTCGATCTGGGAAAGGTCCGGCAAGGCCAGGAAGCGCTCCTTGCTTGCCCCATCGCACCACTGCGGCGCAATGATCTCATACGGCAGGACGCCCGGAGCCAGGCGGTGTTCTCGGGTCGAGAGGAACAGCCCCGTCTCACTCAGGCGGCGCGGGAACTGACCAGCGGTATTGGCCGCGGGGTTCGGAACGAGGCGGCTGATACGGCCGCCCATGTGATCGAGCAAATACAGCTCGCCAGAGTTGTCCTCACCGAAGCAGACCAGTCGCAGATTCGATTTGAACAGTTCACGATGGTCGCTCACGACTTTCTTCTGGGAATCGTAGCGGAACATCCAGATGCGGCCGGTGTCGTAGTCGCCATAGATGTAGCTGCCTTGCAGTTCCTTGAGCCGGCGGCCGTGGTAGATGAAGCCGCCAGTGATCGAGCGGAAGTTTGCATGATCGTGTTCGACGATAGGCATAAGAATGGACGACGGGCCGCGCGGACGCTCCGGACGGAAGGGGTGACTTCCTTCCTGAACGCTCCAACCGTAGTTGCCGCCCCGCTCGATTCGGTAGATCTGTTCCCACAGGTCCTGACCGACGTTGCCTGTCCACAGATCGCCCGTCGCTGGATCGAAACTCATCTTCCACGGCTGGCGCAGCCCATACGCCCAGATCTCCGGGCGGACGCCTTTTACCGATACGAACGGATTGTCCTTCGGAATGGCGTAGGCCTTGCCGGGTTCGGAGTTGTCCACGTCGATGCGGAGGATCTTGCCGGCGAGGCTTCCGAGATCCTGGCCAGTGAGATTCTGGTCAGCGATGCCGCTGGCGTCGCCGGTGCCTATGTACAGAAAACCGTCGGGGCCGAACTTCAAGCAGCCGCCATTGTGACCGCCGCTGGGCCATTCGAAGATGACCCGTTCGCTCTTCGGATCGCAGCGCAATGGATCAC
This sequence comes from Gemmataceae bacterium, assembly GCA_036557565.1. Lineage (GTDB taxonomy): Bacteria > Planctomycetota > Planctomycetia > Gemmatales > Gemmataceae > JAJPHU01. The sequence goes on along the minus strand of DATBHJ010000081.1, from coordinate 1,870 downwards.
CGGGTAAGACGTGGAAGCGCGACACGCGCGACCCCTTCGGCAGCTCGCGCGTCAGATCAGGGACGTACGCGACATAGACGAACCCGTTGCGAGCGAACTGTGGGTGGGGAGTGAAGCCGTATACGACGAGGCTGCGAGGTTCGGTACGGCCCAGCACTTGATTCATATCGAGCAGCAGATCGGCTCGCTCGGTCTGGGAGTCGGTGCGAAACGAGAAAATCCGCCCGAAGCGCTCAGTGACGAAAAGCCGATCGCCGTCTGGGGCACTAGTGATGTCGAGGGGTTCCTCGAATTTCAGCTTCGGAAAAGCGATCTCGGTCTTGTACGGACTGGGCGGCTCCGGCGAACCGCGGACGCGAGATGTCTTCCACGGCACGCGGATGGCGGAAGAAGGCTCCTTACCATTCGATGCGCCTTTCCGCTCGTCTCCCCCGGTATGGCTGAGGAGAACTGTCAAGAGTGCGGTCAACAGTGCGAACGCCAGCAAGCCGATTCTCTGCGGCATAAGAAACCCTCGAAACGGTCTGACTGCGGATCGTCTCGCCGGTTTGGTGCCGCGCTAACACCTCCCCTCGACCCGCGAGTAGATTCTGGGCGAGCGCTCTGCACTTGTCAATCGTCCGTTTCGGCAGGAAAGCGTACCGGGGAGTCCGCAAGGGATTCTGGAGAACTCTCGAAAATAACACTCCCCTTTGACTAGGCAACGGAGTACCATTGTTTCATAGGGACACACCCGGTCCGCATTCTCTTCCCAAACTGCACAGGAGCCATCGATGCAGAACAAAACACCTCCTCCATGTCCGGAATGCGACAGCCTCGACCGCCGCGGATTTATCCGCACCCTCGCCCTTGGTGGGGCCGCCCTGACAGCCGGATCGGCCTCGCTGTTTCTGCCCGGCAGCGCCTCGGCCGACAAGAAACCCATGCCGCGCGTTTCCAACCCGGTCGCCGAGGATCTCGTCAAGGAACTGTTCGCCGGCCTGACCGATGAACAGAAGAAGGCCGTCGTCAAACCCTGGGACAACGCCGCCCGCAAGACTGTGAACCCGAACCACGCGCTGGACAAGACGATCGGCGCCGTTTACACCAAACCGCAGCAAGAACTCGTCCAACGGATCGTTCGGGCCATCGCGGCGGATGACAAGGGCTGGCACCAGATCTCCCGCGGCGGCACATGGGACGCCACCAAGAGCTTTGACAAAATGGGGGCCGATATATTCGGCGATCCGTCCACCGGCAAGTACGCATTTCTGTGCACGGGCCATCACCTTACGATTCGCTGTGACGGCGACAGCGAAGAAGGAGCGGCCTTCGGTGGCCCGATCTACTACGGACACAGCCCGAACGGATACTCCGCCAAGAACGTATTCTCCTATCAGACCCGGCAGGTAATAAAGGCTTACCAGGCACTGGATGAGAAACAACGCAAGCAGGCGACCGTGACGATGGGCAACCCTGGAGAGGGGGCCCGATCGATTCGGCTCAAGAAGGACGGCAAACTGCCGGGCATTGCTTACTCCGAGCTGAAGAAAGACCAACAAGAGCTGTTCGAGCAGATGATGCAAACGATTCTGTCGCCGTTCCGCCAGCAGGACGGAAGCGAAGTCGTGGCGATCATCAAGGAGATGGGCGGGATGGATAAGGTCCACATGGCCTTCTATTCCGAGGAGTACGAGAACGCCCAGACCGACGAAAAACAGCCGTGGAGCTTCTGGCGACTGGAAGGTCCGGGGTTCGTGTGGAACTTCCGAGTCCTGCCGCATGTTCATACGTTCGTGAACATCGCGTCGAAGATTGGTTAACTCATTCACACGCCGCGCGGCAGCGACGTTTCTTTCCGAGCCGCGCACGCAGCGCCGCGGAGTAAGCG
>DATBHJ010000080.1:0-18089 GCA_036557565.1 Gemmataceae bacterium | reverse complement strand
CCACGATCGCAGTCGGCCAGGACACGTTGGCGCAGGTCGGGTGAGTAGGCTTGCATGGCGTTCCTCGTCAGGTGGATGCCAGCAAAGTCTACCCACTCTACCCCAATAGCGCTAGATCAAAATCAAAAGCGCTCTAGAGCGCCGAATCTTCCTCAATCGCTGCCGGGATGCCGAGTTCGTGCTGAATCCCAGATGTGTAGTCTGTGGTTTCCCAGACCTGGCAGATGGTGTGTCGTCCGAGGCAGACGATCCAGGCGGCGGCCATGCGCCGGAACAGGTCAAAGACTTCCTTGCGGAAGGCGACGGCAGGGGTGCAAGGAGATTGTCGAGGGACGCGATAAGCTGGTCCATCAGCGGGCTCCGTGCGGTTGGTAGGGCTTGGGGACCTGTCAGAACTTGAAGTCTACCAACACGCACGCGGCTCTGCTGCTAACCCCTCGGGCCGCCGAAAAGTGCAAAACGCGAATCATAGCATACAGCGATTCCGTTCTGCATAGTTGGGGGCCTTCTGATGGCGTAGAGAATCTTGAGAGTATCGCGGTCGCGGCAAGGCCCAGCGCTGTTGCCTGAACGGGTATCTACCGGTTTGTGGATCCGGGTAGTGCCCTAATAATGCGTTGTTTCTTGTCCTACTGAGCTTGAACGTAATTTCTACTCAGCTTATCTTCGTTTCATGCTCAAAACGATTGAGATGAAAATGTCTCTCACGCCGGCTCAGGAGAACACCTTGCAATCTTGGGTGCGGGCCTGTTGCTGGCTCTACAATCGGGCGCTGGAGCAGCGGACCAAGGCGTATAAGCGGCGCGGTGATACCATCCATTTCGTTCAGCAATGCCAATGGCTTACCCGATTGCGAGAGCGAATGCCGAGCCTCCAAGCTGCTCCTGTTGAATTTGAACGTGACGCTCTCCGGCGCGTGGATCGCGGCATGAAGGCGTTTTTCCGCCGCGTTAGAAAAGGCATAAAGCCCGGCCTCCCGCGCTTCCGCTCCCACGCCCGCTACAACTCGCTTGAGTATCTTGCCCCTGGCTCCTACGTCCGTCGGGCAACCAACTCTCTATCCCCAAGCTCGGTCCGGTTCGTTTCCGCGCTGGGGATCAACGTATCGTCGCCAAACAGAAGCTGCTGCGCCTAATCCGTCGTGCTTCCGGCTGGTATGCCCAAGCCCTCATAGATGATGGGCAAGCACCGCCGCCAAAAGTGCCGCTTCAAGAGAGCGTCGCTCTCGATGTGGGGCTGGAATCCTTCGCTACGCTCTCGGACGGGACCAAGATCGGCAACCCGCGCTTCCTTCGCATCTCCGAGCGCAAGCTAAGACGGACCCAGCGCAGCCTGTCACGCAAGGCCAAAGGAAGCAGCAACAGGCGGAGGACCGTTCGGCGTGCAGCTCATCTGCACGAGCGCGTTGCCGCGCAACGGCGCGACTTCGCGCATCGTGAATCGCGGAGACTGGTCGATCGCTTTGATCTCATTGGTTTTGAGCAACGAAACATCAAGGGCTTGGCTGGCTCTCAGCTCGCTAAGTCCATCGCGGATGCCGCTTGGGGAATGTTTCTGTGCTTTCTCGTCTACAAGGCGGAAGGAGCCGGTAAACGAGCCGTCGCGGTTGACCCGCGAGGGACGAGCCGGGAATGCCCTGAGTGCGGCACGGTCAAAGCCAAGACTCTTTCTGAGCGTGTACACCGCTGCGAAAGCTGTGGCTTGGTTCTCGACAGGGACCATGCCGCAGCGCGAGTCATTCATGCTCGCGCGCTGAGAGTAGTCGGCGCGACTGTCTGTGGAGGGAATGGCCTCTGCGCTGAGAATGCCATCAGCGTAAGCCAACCCAGGGAAGCAGGAAGTCCTAAACAATCAACGCATTGTTAGGGCACTACCCAAAGCGTAGCGTCCGAACCCCCTCGGCGGAGAGGATTCGCCCGATGGAGGCGTCCCATGTGGGATGGTTCCACACCCTGCGCAACCCTTACCTTCCGCAGTTCTTGTTCAAGTCGCCTGCGCCGCAAAACCGACAGAATAAGCAACGAATGCAGCAAAAAGCATAGCACGCCGCATGTGGGTCGGGCTTGCGCTTCGCACGGGGATGAATCCCATGGCAGGGGAATGCAACGTGGGAGCTTCTCAACATTCTGCGCGATCATGCTCCTCGACGGACGCCGTCGTTCGCGCGGCGGCGTGCATTGCCTGCGGGCTATGGAGCCTGACCTCACCAGTTCTTGCTCAAACCCCCGCGCCGGCAACGCAGTTCCAAGGCGAACCAATACAACCCTGGCAAGATGGCAAACCTGTCGAGTTTCGGCAACCCGGTCCCGTTGCGTTCGACAAGGCAATCCCGGGCAATGCAGCTCTCGCCAAGCCGGGTAATGAGGGCGCCAGCCGGGAGGTGCCCGGGAACGCGGAAAGGCAAGTGCTTCTGCCTCTCTTGTTGGAAGAGAAGAGATTGTTGGTGGATTACGGTCCGGATCATCCGGATGTTTGTTGCGTCCGTGAGCGTATTCAGATAGTCCGTGAACACCTTGCCCAGCACCCTCCGGCTCCGACGCCGACAATTCTTGCGCCTCTGCCACCGATTCCCGTACAGACACGGTATCGGCAGATTCCCAGCACGACGGGGGGCACGAGCAGCTCGCCGAGACGAACGTCGCCTTTGCCGTTGCCCCCTGTGCGCAGTCAGGTCCAGGAACTTGGTGGGACAGAGGACGGCACCACGGGGAAGGACCGATATAGCAACGCCCAGACGATGAACTCAAGGAGCCGGACCGAACGCATCCGACCAGCCGGCTTTTCGATCCCTGGCAATCCAATCCGGGACTCGGCCACGGCGCCAGCCAGCCTGGGCGCTCCACCTCGGACCGTGGTAAAGACAAATGACAAGGACACGCATCCCGCGGCGAGCACTGCTACCAAGACGTCTGCGCAAGCCGTGGTGTCGCCACCCGGGGGTGGAGGTAACAAATCAGAAAGCCAACCTGCACAGGAGCAACCGCACAGGAACTCGTTCTTCGACACGGGTTTCGGCCAGTTGATCGGCATCGTCGGCGCGGTGCTACTCGGCGTCCTGATTCACCTGATTGCTCTCGTTCTTATCATGCGCCGTTACAGCACCTATCTGGCTCGGGTATCTCGGGTCGAGCTGGTCAATCCCGCAGCAGTTGGTTTCGTCGGGCAGGAGTCTGCCCCTGGAGCGCAAACCGTCGCTGCCGCTCCTGCAACAAGCGAGATGATACCTAGCAGCACCGCCGAAACCTTTGACATTGGCCCGACCTTCGCGGAAGAGCTGCAGCAGAAACAGGAAGCACTGAGCCAGCAGGAGGAGGCCATTCTCCGGCATATCTTCGAACTCAACATGCGAATGCGCGACCAGCTTGGCCAGCTTTCGGACGGCGCTGCGTAAAGGACATATCGGACCGAAGTCATCGCAAAGAAAAGGGGAGAACACGATGGAAAAGGCAACCAACTATATCGGCATGGACCTGGGGACTTTCAAGACGTCCGTCGCTTCCTCGACAGGAATCCGCGACGTGCTCTTCAGCGCCGTGGGTTGGCCCAAGGATCAGATCGCGCGCACCATGCTGGGCCGAGACGTCGTTTTCGGCAAGGACATTGTCGAGCAGCGGCTGGCTCTGAACGTCGTTCGTCCGTTCGAGAAAGGTGTCCTCAAGTTCAATACGCATACTGCTGCGGGAGTGCCGCAGGAGCAGGTGGAAAAGCACAAGGAGGCTGCCAAACTGCTCGTCGAGCACGCCGTATCTCTGACCCGGCCGTCGAAGGGGCAGCCCATTTATGGAGTGATCGGCGCTCCGTCGCGCGCCACCCTTTTGAACAAGCAGATTGTGCTGGAGGCGGCCCGGTCGGCCTTTGACGCGCTAATGATCGTCTCAGAACCGTTCACGATCGCCTACGGCATGAACCGCCTGAGCGATACCCTGGTGATCGACATCGGCGCTGGCACCACTGATCTCTGCCCGATTTACGGTACGTTTCCGCGCGAAGTAGACCAAGTCACGGTGCCCATCGGAGGCGACGTCATTGATGAACATTTCTTCAATCAATTGAAGAAAGCGCATCCGGAAGCCCAGCTTTCCCTGAACATGGCCCGGGAAATCAAGGAGAAGTATGGCTTCGTGCATGACGTGAACGAGAAGGCGCTAGTGAGTTTGCCGGTGGCTGGCAAGCCACGGCAATTCGATGTGACCGAACCGTTGAAGGCCGCGTGCAAGGTGATCGTGCCGCCGATCATCCAGGGGCTGTGCGAGCTAATCGCCCGCTTTGACCCAGAATTCCAGCAGCGGCTGTTGAATAACATCGTGCTGGGCGGCGGTGGCAGTCAGCTGCGTGGTCTTGATCGCGTCATTGAAGAGGCGCTCCAGGAGTACGGAGGCGCCAAGGTGAAGAAGGTTGGCGACGCGGTGTTCGCCGGCGCGGCGGGAGCGCTGAAGCTGGCGATGAGCATGCCACAGGACTACTGGACTCAGCTCAACAAGGCGGCCTAGCGAAACCAAACGCAAGGTGGCGAAGGGTCTTACCAAGAACGAAGCGCCATTCGTGTTGCGGACCGACGCGCAATCCTCACCGTGCGCCCTGAACCCGGCTCCCTGGTCGGCGTCTCATCGCTGCCGCGAGAAGCGCTCCAAGGAGATGCCGTTGGCCTCATTGGGAGCTGCTCGTTTCTGGGGGAAGAGTCTTGCCGCTATCGAGAAAGGCGTCGAATAGGCCAATCAAGTACGCTGGCGCCTTGTCGATCCGCCCATATATCGTAGAGACCACACTTCCCCTCGACATTCGCATTATCACCGCTTGGGCGGAGTCAGTGTGATAGTAAGACCAGCCAACGAAAACATTACTCGTATAGCCAAACGCCGATATAAGCAGCGGTGATCTAGTGTCGCGCGCACGGTGGGCGAGGAAGCGTCCCGAACAAGCCACAGAAAGTCCGCGGACGAGTCGAGAATCGCCGACTCATTGGGAGGATTCGGTCAGATATATTCTCGCCGATTCATCGAGGACCAGAACGCAGTTGCGCTGAGGCCCTGGAAAGGAGCAATAAATTCGCGCGTTCCGGTGTTAGGAGAACGACAATTGATCGCGATTCTGCCGTGCTGGATCATCGGCTACGTCGGAGTCGTCGATGCCTTTGGCCGTCGACGTCGCGCCAACGCACTCCCTGCCTCCCCGCGGCGTTTAGCGGTTGCTTACAAATGCGTTGGCCATGTCATGCTCGTGGGCGGTGTATTCGACTACTACCCGAAAGCATCTAATAGAATGAGAGTTAATGTGCAAACGGCACGCTATGAAGTGACTCGCGCCGTGCCGAAGGGACCTCGCTCGTAGTCGGCTAGGCACACTCGAGAAGCGCTTCGGAGTGCGCCCGGCGTCCTTACTTACAGCTGGAGGATCTGGGATCATCAAGGAATCGCTCTGGACCAATCGGAGGCGATCCAGGCCGAGGAACAAACGTGGCGCCTCGCCCTGTCTTCGAAAATCCCCGAGAGCGAGTTGCATGACCTGCGCGTCCCGATATCACATGTCTCGCGTCCCGACCGAACTCTCCCGCCCCATCCTCTACTGGGCCGCTGTCCGAGCCAACCGCGGGCGGGAGAAGATTGAAACCTTAGCGGCCCTCAGCGCATCCAAGAAATAATTCAACCTTGCCCTGCGGGCAGGGCGAAAGAGATGGCAATGATGGGGAGAACAGAGTGCCAATCGTAGAAGCAGTGCTGTCGGTGGAATCGGCCGCCGCAGTGGCCCGGAAGGTTGAATCTTCCACGGGGGAAGTCGTCCGCATCCGCCCCAGGGCCGGCTGGCGCGCCATGGACCTTGCCGAGTTGTGGCGCTACCGTGAACTGCTCTGGTTCCTGGCGGCCCGCGACATCAAACTCCGCTACAAGCAAACGGCCCTCGGCGTTGCCTGGGCGGTGATTCAGCCCCTTTTTACGATGTTCTTGTTCAGCATTTTCTTCGGTCGGCTGGGCGGGATCCCTTCCGACGGAATGCCGTACCCCTTGTTCACCTTGTGCGCCTTGTTGCCCTGGCAGCTGTTTGCCTATGCTCTGATGCAGTCAAGCAACAGCATCGTCAACGAGCAGCGGCTGATTACGAAAGTATATTTCCCGCGCTTGATCGTGCCGATCTCGTCGGTATTGTCGGGGCTAGTGGACTTCACTGTTGCGTTCGTCCTTCTCTTAGCCATGATGACGTGGTATGGCCAGACACCCAGCTGGGCGGTGGTAACGGTGCCGCTATTCGTATTGCTGGCGTTGGCCGCGGCGCTGGCTGTGGGGCTATGGCTGGCCGCGCTGAACGTGCAGTACCGCGACTTCCGTTACACCATTCCGTTTCTGACGCAGTTGTGGCTGTTCGCCAGCCCCGTGGCCTATCCCAGTAGCCTGGTGCCCGAGGCGTGGCGGCCGCTGTATGGACTCAATCCGATGGCGGGTGTGATCGAGGGATTTCGCTGGGCCTTATTGAACAAGGCGGACCTTTCATGGGAGCTTCTGGCCGCGTCCACGGCAGCTGTGGCAATAATGCTGACCGGAGGGCTCTTCTACTTCCAGCGGATGGAGAAGACATTTGCTGATATAGTGTGATGTCGAGTGGGCAGCTTCTTTAGAGGTCGGCGCCCGCTTCAAACCAGAATTATTCGGCCGTGAAAATATCTACCTGAACGGCAAGATCCAGGGATGGAGTGAGCGGAGATCGTGCGAGGATTTGCTGAGATTGTGGAGTTTCCGAAGACAAAGGGTATCTCAATACACCGACGCAGCACTACTAAGAGCCACTCACACAGAGAATTCAACCACGGATTACACGGACAACACGAATAAAGAAAACGAGCATGTTCCTTTTTTTATCCGTGCTATCCGTGTAATCCGTGGTTAAAAATGCATTTTGTTACGGCTTGTAAAGAGGCCTGTATGGGCGCCTAGAATTTCCGTATCATCTCATCTCGAGTCCGATATTCAGTCGTCGCTGACAGGCGGTGACAAACCCTTATAGAAGTTGAATTTTGGTCAGTAAATGCCCAGAAAACCTGCAATCTTGTTCAGAGACAGGCGTTTTGTCACTGCCTCCTAGGCCTCCTCCTCCCTCGGAAAATACAACTTTAGGCCTCTGTGATACCTCAGAGGTACGTATCTTTTTCTTCCGCTCTCCCTCAGCGCCCGGAGAGCAGAGAATTCTTTCACCCAGATTTCCCAGATTACCGGTTCGTTTTGGCTAGACCTTTGCGCCTTCGACGATTAGAATTAAATATCAGCCTTGTGGCTGAGCCCCAGTAGAGGGCCATCTGAGCAGGAATGCTCCTACCGTGTTCCACTAGCCTTACCAACACCTTTTTGGGAGCCCAACACCATGACTCCGTTCGTACGGTTGCAAAAGATCAACGCAATGCCCAAGCGTAGCGGCAATCACGATCGCCCAACTACGCCGGCGCAACGGAGCGCGACGACTCAGCCGCGCCTGGAGCAACTGGAGGACCGGTTGGCGCCCGCCACGTTCGGCACCGTCACCGACCTCACCATGTGGATCAACCCCTCCTTTTCCGAAATGGGGATCGAGAGGCTCACCGCGTTCGTGACGCAGGCCGGCACCAATGCGCCGGTCACCAGCGGCAATGTCGTCTTCAGCATCAACAACATCCCGGTAGGAACTGCGAAGCTCACTAGCACTGGGTTTGCTCAAATCGACACCGCGGTGCCCAAGTCCGCCCTGTCTACGACTCAGACCGTCCAGGCCGTCTACGAGGGTGCCACTGTCGGCACGAATACGTTCAGTAGTAGCGGGTTCGTCTCGCCCGTGTTTCTCAATGTATTTAACACTCTTGTCACGTCTTTCATCAATTTCCCGGGAGGCCCGCTCAATCCTTCAAATCCGTCTGTTAATGCAAACGGTAGCAACTCCAACCTTGGCCAGAACGACGCCCTGCTCTTCTTCCAGCAGCCGTCACCCACGGGCGATTTCTTCGTCATTGTCCACTACATGGATCCGGGAGTCATCACGAGCATCATGAGCTTCTCGCCGACGTTATCTTGAGACCAAGAGCGAGGTGACCGTCGATCTCGGACGCCGAGCGGAGAAAGAGCTCGGCCTTGGGGCGGCTACCGGCCGGCATATTAGCCGTGGGGCTCGTGCGGGTACGTCTCCTCTGGTCTGCACCTCCCACGATCGGGCGTAGAGGTCGCCGCGTGCCAGCAGCTCGGTGTGTGAGCCCCACTCGGCGATCTGACTCTCCGCCATGACGTGGATGACGTCGGCACGCATGGCCGTGGTGAAGCGGTGCGTGATGATCAGGGCCGTTCGCCCGGCGGCCATACTCCGGAAACGGTCGAGCCAGTCGGCCTCGGCCCAGGAGTCCAGGGCACAGGTCGGCTCGTCGAGCAGGATGAGGGGCGCCTGGCGCAGAAACGCGCGGGCCAGCGCCGGGCACTGCCATTCGCCGAAGCTGGGTTCGGTGCCGCCGGTAGACCACTTTGCCAGCAGCGTTTCAAATCCGTGCGGCAGACGACGGATCGGCTCGTCGGCCCCAGCCGCGCACGCCGCCTCTTCGACCTCGGCCCGGTCCATCGTGCTGAGGCTCCCCAGGGCGATGTTCTCGGCGACGGTGGCGCTGGAGTGGACCGGCTGCTGCAACAGAACGGCGATCAACGGCGATCAGCCGGAGGAGCTTGGCGATCTCCAGATCTCTCAGGTCGATGCCGTCCCATTCGATGCGGCCGGCGTCGGGGTCGTAGAGCCGGCAGAGGGGCTTGACAAGAGGGCTCTTACCCGCGCCGCTGGACCTCGGTGACGTTGCCGGCATCGTCCTTGTACTCCTTTTTGCCTCCCGACGGCTGGGACAGGCCCTGTTGATCTCTGCCTGGACTGCCTTGGCATCCGTTTTGGGGCGGCCATTGAGGCCGGTAGCATCGCCGGCCGTGTGACGGCCGAGGTCAGGCAAGGCCTGGCGTAAGGAACGTGCCAGCGAATCGAAGACATTGCAGAGCGCACAAAGGTGGGGCTGCTGACCGAGAACGTCGAGGAAACGCGATCCATTCCAGCCGTGAGGAATCTCGTTCTCGCCGCTAGTACCGATAAGGCGACACCAGGCGGGGTTGCGGTGCAATTGGGCGAGGCAATCTTCGACGCTATGATAGCGGAGCAGAATGGTCAGCAAGACAATCGATCCCAGGCGTGGGACGGGATAATCGTCGCGGCCCTTGCCGCGGGCGGCTTGGAGGCTGTCGATCCCTTTGCTGGTCGGGGATGGCTTGGAGGGCTTGGCGGAGGCCGCTGAGGGTGGGGCAGTCGTCCAGTTCGCCCCAGACAAAGAGCGCCTGGTTAGCGTGGAGACGCATGAGGCACCTCCTTGTACGAAAGGAGGAAGATTACAGCGCAGGAGAAAACCCGTCCAGCAGGTGCCTGGGTGAAAAACCGAAAAAGTGTGACCGAGGCCACAGGCGAGCGGCAAAACAAGGGATGCCGTGGGTGAAGTCCAAAAGGCGGCTCGCGCAACTCATGATGCATGAACACCAACGGACAGCGCATGCGCCTCATGCGCCTCCAAATCCAGGGAAAATCCTTGCAACGACTATTCTGCGGTGGTAGCCTCAGCCGTGAGGGTCGTAGGCTGAGGTCCGGGATAAGGCCATCCGGGAAAGAGCGGTTCACGGGCGCGCTCGTCAGCAACTATCCTCTCGGCGTAGAGTTCAACCCGATTCCCGTGGCACGATTCTCCGGGAAGGAAGTGCTTGCAAAGCAGGATCCCGACAGTTAAGAGCGTTAGGATACAAGTGGTCTGAGAGGGCGCCACGCCCTCGTGATCGTTTAGGGTTGTCTATCCAGGAGTAATCAACCATGAAGTCAACCGTCCACTTCGCTCCTTACGTGCCTGGCCAGGACGGACCCTGGGACGCCCATACCGCGGCCCACCTCCTGCGGCGGGTCGGCTTCGGAGCCACCCCCGAGGAGATCCAGCAAACGGTCAAAAAAGGCTTTGAGACCACCGTCGAAGATCTGTTTGCCGATGACCGCGAGCAGGAGGCTGCGTTTCAGGATACCTTCCGCCGCATCCACGGCACGCTCGTCGATTTCGAGGGCGGCGGCCAATTCCAGGCCTGGTGGTGTTATCGCATGCTCCAGACGCAGGCCCCGCTCCGCGAGAAGCTGACCTTGTTTTGGCACGGCCACTTCGCTACCAGTTCGCAAAAAGTCACGGAATTGCCCCTGATGCACCAGCAATGCGAGTCGCTGCGGCGGCACGCCTGGGGCAACTTTCACGACCTGGTCCTGGCCGTCAGCCGCGACCCGGCCATGCTGGTCTGGCTCGACAACGAGGCCAACACCAAAGAGCATCCCAACGAAAACCTAGCCCGCGAGTTGATGGAGTTGTTCACGCTCGGCATTGGCAACTACACCGAGAAGGATGTCCGGGAGGCCGCCCGCGCTCTGACCGGCTGGCACCGCGACGGCGCCAAGTTCCACCTCCGCGCCGAGGCGCACGATCCAGGGGTCAAGACCTTCCTGGGCCAACGAGGCCACTTCGACGGCACCGACGTTGTGGACATCCTCATGCAGCAGACGGCGACGCCGCGGTTGGTCGCCCGCAAGCTCTTGATCTTCTTCGCCTGCCCCGAGCCGCCCGAGGAGGTCGTCACCGAGGCCGGCGAGTTGTTCGCTCAGATGCGCCTGAGCGTCAAGTGGTTCCTGCGCGATCTCTTCCAGTCGAAGTTCTTCTTCTCGGCCGCCTGCCGCCGGACACGCATTGCCAGCCCGGTCGAATTAGTGATCGGCACCTGCCGATCGCTGGGTGTGCGCCTGTCATGCCAGGAACTCTACACCAGCATGGCCGCGATGGGGCAGGACCTCTTCGCACCGCCCAACGTCAAGGGTTGGGACGGTGAAAAGAAGTGGATCAATTCCGCCGCCTGGGCCGTGCGCGGCGAGTTCGCCAAGCGGATCGCTGCCCTGGCCAGCACCAACGGAGTCGGCCCGCGCCTGAATGTTGGCCGACTCGTGCCGGCTGGCCTGGCCGACCCCGACAAAGTAGTGGATCTACTGGTCGAACGCCTCCTCGACGGCGAACTGGCCAAGGAAAAACGGGCCGAGATCGCCCGCTTCCTCATCACAGCCGCGGATGGTCCGAAGCTCGACCAGTTCCGCGCCGACCCCGCTTTCCGCGAGCAACAGGTTCGTGCCGCCCTGGCCCTGATCCTGAGCCTGCCGGAGTACCACATGGTTTGAGAGCGTTTGCTGGAAACGACAAGCCCGCAGGCATCCTGCGGGTAAACCTCGTGCAATAGGAGCCAGTCCCATGCTTTCACGGCGTGAATTCTTGGGCCAGACCGCCACCGGGCTGTCGGCCCTGTCGCTGGGGGGTGTGATGCCGAGTTTGTTCGCCCGTGCGGGCGAGTCGGCGGCGAAGGCGGACCGGAACGATCACGTCCTGGTCGTCGTCGAGCTCAATGGCGGCAACGACGGACTCAACACGGTCATCCCCTTCGAAAACCCTCTTTATCACAAGTATCGGCCGACGCTGCGCCTCGCTAAGGAGCAGGTGGTCAAACTCACCGACCAGATCGGGCTACACCCCGCCATGGGCGAGGCCGGCGCGCTGTTCAAGGCCGGCAAGCTCGCCGTCATCCAGGGGGTCGGCTACCCGGAGCCGGACCGCTCGCACTTCCGCTCGATGGAGATTTGGCATACCGCCAGCACAGCCAAGAAGGTGCCCTACACCGGCTGGCTCGGCCGGGTGCTCGATCAACAGTTTGCCCCTGGCGACGAGGAACAGCTGCGTGGCCTGGCGTTGACCGGCACTTTACCCCAGGCCTTGCAGGCCGAGAAGGTGGCCGTGCCCGCTCTCCAGCAGATCGAGGGTTTCGCAGCAACCGAGGGAACAATGCCGGCTGGCCAGAAGGTGCTCCGCAAGCTCAGTAGCGGCGCCGGCGACAAGAGCGACGCCCTCGGCTTCCTGCGCCGCCAAGCCGAGACCGTCTTCCGCACGTCTCAGAAACTCCGCGACGCTGCCGCCAAGTACAAGTCCACGGTGGAGTATCCGGGCAATCTGGGCCAGCAGCTCCGCCGCGCTGCCCAGGTTATCAATGCTGACTTGGGCGTGCGATTGCTGTACGTCTCCCAGGGCGGCTACGACACCCACAACCAGCAGGCGGCCAGCCACCAGGCGCTTCTGGGCGAGTTAGCGGGCGCCCTGGCGGCATTCCAGAAAGACTTGGAGCAGCTCAAATTCGCGTCCAAGGTCGTGGTCATGGTCTTCTCGGAGTTCGGCCGCCGCGTGGACGAGAATGCCAGCAAGGGCACCGACCACGGTGCCGCCTCGTGCATGTTCGTGGCCGGCTCCCCGGTCAGGGGTAAGCTGGTTGCAACGTACCCCAGCCTCGAGAAGCTGGGCGACGGCGACCTCATTCACACGGTCGATTTCCGGTCGGTTTACGCCACGTTGCTGGATAAATGGCTGGGTTGCCCCTCCGAGAAGCTGTTGGGAGAGAAGTTCCCTCTGCTGGACCTGCTGACCACGTGACAGCCGGCGTTCCCCCTACTTCTTCAAGGGCAGGGGGAACGCCTGCCCTTGAATTCTATGGCGTTGCCTTCACGCCACCCGGCGCCGCCAGTCCGTTTTTCTGTCACAGCCACGAACCGACCAAGAAAGAGAGGCTTCGTTGGAGTCGGTTCGCAGGTAAGCGTTCACGAGGCGAAGGGTGCCAATCGTGCCCTGCCCTCGCTTTGCCTACGAGAGGGCAAGGGGAATTCGTCTACTCGTTTCAGCCTGTCAAGCGGTCAGCATTTCGGAAAGTAGGACACCCGGTATAGCGACAACCATTTCTCCCCACGACGACGGTTGGGAATCCCCGCATTGACTCACGGTTCTTGTTACCGAAGGGTATCGTTGTCTCAGTGGAATGTTACCAACTTCTGGAGGCACACGATGGATGCCACTATCAGCTAGCGGACGAAGGCCGAACTCCTAGCGGCGTTGCGGGAGCGCTATCAGCAAGCGGCCAAGCGTGAGAAAGGCCACGTCCGGGACGAGTTCGTCGCCGTGGCTGGCTGCCAGCGCAAACACGCGATCCGCCTGCTGACAGTTAACAACTCCACTGCGGGCCCAGCGCCCACGGCTGATCGGCGGACCCACAACGTGGCGGTGCGCGAAGCGCTCGTCGTCTTGTGGGAGCCTGGTGGCCGCCAGTGCTGCGACCCTCGGCCGGCTGCTAGAGAGACGGGTTCGCTTGGAGCAATTGCTCACAGCAATCCAGGAGCCATCGAAGCTCGTGCGGCTCCGCTGGCTTCGTTCCGCGGAAGCAGCACCAGGCATTAATCGACCGCAAGACATCTGCTTCTGTGCAATATCCAGAATGGGCGATGAGGACAGGCTTTTGCGGGCCGTGTTGCTGGAAGCGCTCAGCCACCTCGTAGCCATCGATGCCCGGTATTGCTAGGTCGAGAACCACCACGTCGGGATGAAAGTCCTCAACCATTGACAGCGCGGTAGGTCCATCGTCCGCAACGCGCATTTCGTGTCCCCAAGCCTGCAACAGCAATGGCAGGATCGAAATTGCATCCGGTCAGTCGTCCACGATGAGAACGCCCATACTCCACAGTGCCGTTTCGCGGCGAAAGGGAAAAGGATAGTACAATTGAAGATATGTTAAAATATACCGGGTAGCAAGTGGCGAGAATGGGCTTTTCGCGAGCAAGACGGCGCCGATCCCCGCCGGCCCTGGCATTCGAGGTGACGGGACGCAGTAATACGTAAAGGCCAGTCCCGAAGAACCGGCCTTTACGCTTGCCATGCACGAAGTTTTAGCGTACTTCCATCGTTCACGGCTCTAGTCATTATAACACCGCAAATCGCTTCCGGCACGGCCACGATGGCGGAATACCAGCGAATCGGCGACTTCGGCGGCCGGGTCCGCCGCATCTGCGGCACCTTCCGCTATCCGGCAAGCAGCGCAGCGATAATCATTTGTCTTTCTTCCTGGCGTGACTTTACATAAAAATGCGGCTTTACGCGACTTTGCACAAAAACGCCACGATGGCATAAAAGACAATCTGCTGATGTTCTGGAAGCTGTTGCCCGCCCTGCACAACTCGCGGATGGCCAACTCACACCTCTTCCTGGGACAAGAAAAGGCTACGTCGGGGGGCCCCGTGGCCCTGTGGCTGAGCGTTCGACGGTGGATATGGAGCGCTCATTTCAGCACGTCATCGATCAATTTGCCATTGGGTTCACCTAGGGGAACCACATTGGCGCAAACCCACTCCCAAGAACTGCGATCAACTTCGAGCAGCCTTTGTATTTGGCGAAAAGCAGACGTCTGGAGCCAATTCTTCCGAATGGATCGCTTTCATGTTTCCTCATCTCCTCGGAGCAAATATCCCTCGCCCCAGCGCGTCTCAATCAGGGGCGGGTCAAAACCTTTATCAATCTTCTTTCGCAGGTAGCGAATGTACACATCGACCACGTTCGAGGTGGTCTCGTCGCGGTCTTCGTACAGGTGCTCCCAGATCATCGAGCGCGTGGTGATTTTGCCGCGATGGAAGGCGAGAAATTCCAGCAAACCGTATTCACGCGGCGTTAGGCGGATCGGTCGCCCGGCGCGATTGACGGTGCGGCTGGCGGTGTCGATCTCCAAATCGAAGATGCGGATGAGTGGGCTTTTGACTTGATGGCCACGGCCAATGAGGGCGCGGAGGCGGGCCAGCAATTCTTCCAACTCGAACGGTTTGCTCATGTAGTCGTCGGCACCAAGATCGAGTGCTTTGACCGTGTCTTCCATGGTGTCGCGTGCCGACAGCACGAGAATGCGTGTGGTCAGACCGTCCTTGCGCCAGCGCTGCAACAGCGACAGGCGGTCCACCTTTGGCAGCATGATATCGAGGATAATGACGTCATACTCGGCGGTACGGGCCTTGCAATCGCCTTCTTGTCCGTCGGGGTCGACATCGACGGCGAAGCCTTCCTCTTCCAGACCCAGGCGCAGGGCGCGAACCAGAGGTTTGTAATCCGCGACAAGCAGCACGCGCATGATAGGTTCTCTTCGAGACTCGCCGAGCGTTTGTGCGGTCGGCGGTGCTTCATCGCCCAATATACCATACCCGTTGCGAAAGGATACTCTGGAGCCGCCCTCTTTTGCTTCTTAACCTTTCCAGACATCTATTATCATTTTATCATCTAGCGAGGCATGATACAGCCCCTTCTACATGGGTGTCCGATTTGACGGTCATAGAGGAATCGCGGATTGTTGTCGTTTTCGCCGGGACCGGCAAACAGACACGCTCTATCCGTTTACGGGCCGACGGTCCATCGAACCAGGTCCTCGAATGAAGGGACTCCTTCTCGAAAAACTCACATTCTTCTCAGCCCCACACAACGGCTTTTCCTTGACGGCTCACTTTCGGCAGATACGATCTCTCTAGCCCTACATCGCCCGTTCTAGACTCTGCAATCCTTTACTCCTGGGCGAGGGGTAGGAGACTCGCCATGAAGACTCTGCAAAGGCCCAGGAAAGCCTGCCCTCGTTGCAAACGGCAGGACACACGACGGTCTGCCCGACGCAATCGGTTCGAGCGCTTTCTTGCGTTCTTTTTGATCGCGCCCTACCGTTGCCGAATGTGCGGCCAGCGATTCTGGCGGTTCACTTTAAGGTCAGCTCGCCAAGGCGAGCGATCCGCTCCATCTCTCTCGAGTGGGGAAATTCAATTGCCTCCAGGCTCAGAGTTGAGCTCCCAGAAGGTACCCAGCTGAAATAGGTCGATTCAGCTAGTGCGCGGTCGCTAGAGGTATTTGTCGAGGATCGATTTGGCGGCGGTGGAAGTGTCTCTGTTGTTGTTTCGGCTTCTCCTTTTCCTTATCTGCCGCAATAGGAATGGGGAGATCGTAGACGGTGGAACCTTCGGGGGCCTCTGCGCGGGCCAGCATCTCGGGTATCGCTGTCTTGCATGGCCAGCAACGCCGCTGGGGCTTCATCCTCCTTGCTGACAGCGCGGGCCGGCTCCTTCGCTGGCGGAGTCGCGGCTTGGTCGAATACCTGTTTCTGTGTCGTCCCCTTTGTCGGCGGCATCGGCGTTGGCTGATTGACCGGCATGGTTTCCAATTGTACGGCGAAGGTCAGAGGGCCGACGCCCAGCTGGTCGCCACTGAGCAACTCAATTCCTCCGTTGACTTGTCGGTCATTAACGAAGGTGCCGTTGGTGCTGTCGAAGTCGAGGACAAAGACTTTGTCTTTTCGTCGCACCAAGGCACAATGGCGTTTGCTTATTTGGCGACTAGCCGGCCGCAGTTGACAGGCGGGATCGCGGCCGATGACGAACTGCGGAACGTTGATGGGAATGACCTTTCCCTCGGCGGGTCCGGGGTTAAGAACGACGATGCTGAGCTTCATAGCAGCCTCACTTGGCGAATACACGAGACCCGTGCGAGGATGCGCGCAGGAGACGATCCGATTGCGAGTCACGTGAGGCTGAACTTAACGCGCTGCCGTCGGGTGTCCAGCAAATTCGGCCCATTGTCCATCATTTTTCTTTCCTGGAGAGGCAAACAGAAACAGACTCATTAGATCGTGGTAATGAAAACAGCGCAAAGATTCATCCTTCATGAGAATGAAGGGCCGCGGATGAGCGTGGTTTTATAGCTCTCCTGCAGGCCGGTCTTACTGCCGGGCCACACCAGGGCGCGGACTTTCAGCCGCGGCCGGTGCGAGCCTCGACGAGGCGTCCGCCCACCAAACCTGTCGCTCCGGTGACCTAGCACGTTGTCGTCATGACAGCTCCGCTTTCCGTTCTCCGCTCTCGTTTATGGACAGAGAGCAGAAAGCGGAGAGCGGAGCGTTGTCTCGTTCGCCTTCGACAACGGTAGAACGAAGACGGGGTGGGTGGATGTCACTTGAAGGGTGAAGCGGAACTGGAAGAGCTGGAACTCGAAGAGTTGTTCGACACGTTTATCACCGTAGCCGAATTGAAAATCGAATTCAGGATCGAACTTACCAGATTCTGAACGGCGGTCACGAAAGAATTGATGATGGAGCCTACTATGGCCGAATCCGTTGCGATGATTTGTTGAATTTGGGATACAAGATTACTGGCAGCAGCCAAGAGCGCTTGCACTTGGTTAAGCTCCTGCTGTAGCACGAGCTGCATGAGGTCGGCGATCGGATTCTGCGTAAACCTCCAGTTTCTGACAAGCAGAGCGGCTTCGCGGCCTCTCCGCATACTCTGGTCGGCCTCTTCCAACTGGGCTTTGACGCGCGCCACCGTCCATGCGGGAGCCTCGAAGTTCACCAGTTCCTCGAACACGCTGCCAGAAGCCAACGCCTGTTCGGCGCTGCCTGGCGCCTTCCAGGCGGCAAGGAGTTCTGTGCCGAGCAGGGCGAGTGCCGCGACGGTTACG
Organism: Gemmataceae bacterium; assembly: GCA_036557565.1. Lineage (GTDB taxonomy): Bacteria > Planctomycetota > Planctomycetia > Gemmatales > Gemmataceae > JAJPHU01. The sequence continues at coordinate 715 of DATBHJ010000080.1, read as the reverse complement.
GCCGACAGGGCTACGGTGGTCATGGCGGCATTCGCGGCACGCTTCCATCTGTCTTTCCATTTCTGTCCGATCGCGGTAGCGGAAAGCACGATGCACCTCCTTTTTCATTCGACGAAAAGCGGAAGCTCAGCGTTGAACATGTACGAGTGACACAAGCAAGATGCGCTAGAAGAAAAAAAGGATTCAAAAGAGAACGAAAGTTTTCTGAATCCTTGTATCCGGAAAGCGCATCATCAGAGTAGTTAACCTCGACTTTTGAGTTCAAGATTTCCGCTTTTCATCGCCACAGCGGAGGTCCGTGCGCAAACGGAACGTACAGAGAGGCGCTCCCGCAAGTTGTCTCACCATGCGAACAGCATGCAGGAGGTAATTGCGCGCGGAGGAGCGTATTCTCCCGCGTGGGGTAACAGGGTCCCGAAAGCTCACCTTTCACCTCAAAGTAGAAGGAATGCCATGTATCGCTCTCATTGGTTGTCCAAGTTATTCCGTTTGGCTCGCTCTCGTAAGGATCGCCGGGCCCAGGCGACGCGGCCGCGTCCTCGCGTACGTCCGCTGCTGGAGACACTGGAAGACAGGATCACGCCGTCGCAGACGGCCGGCTCGTACACCGATCTCGTCAATGCAATTGCCCTGGATACGGCCCCCAATACCAACTACGTCATTCAGATCACAAAGAGCTTCACCTTCAATGCCGGTGGGCAGGTGACCATCTCGA
>DATBHJ010000079.1:0-14275 GCA_036557565.1 Gemmataceae bacterium | reverse complement strand
CGCGCTCCGCTGCGCGTCGCGGCTAACCGAAGAAATCAATCGGCGACGTACTCGAAACCGTCGATGACTTTCTGGTTCAGCAACGTTTGCAGCGATATCGCCCCGATATAGATGGACGCAAGGTACGGAGCCGCTGCGGCGACGATCATGTAAAAATTGGTCACATCTCCAAGGAACCCCGTCATATCTTCAAGGAAATGAAACCCCAGGGCGAACAAGCTGCTCAGACCGCTGGCCGCCGGCGGGAAAAGCATCATGATGGCGGAGGCGATGCCCCAGCGACGCGACTCCAGGTTTTGCATCTTCACCGCGCCGATGATGGTAACGGCCTCGTAGATCAGCATCAGAAGGAACACACCCATGAGCCACACACGCCCCAGCCAAGGAAATAAACCGGAAGTGCTGAATTTCGCTTCCTCGTTCGCCTCCTCCACGATTTCCCGGTCTTTCTTGTCGAGATCCTTGAATTCCTTGTAGCCCTGGATTCGCTGCATGGCGTTCCTGTCTTCCTTGTAGCGGGCTGCGAGGACTTTGTACCAATCGACGACGGATTCGCTGAAGACCATCGGCCAAAACGACCAGCAGATGAGGAAAAGGTTGCTCAAGACGCTCAGTCCGCAGATGAGCATGATAAGGTTGGACGGCTTGACCACCTTCTCCTGGGCCGGCCCGCGCAGGTCCTTGATCGACATGTCCGGCGCGTACTCAATGTACGGCTTGCTTTCCTCTTCCTCTTCCTCGTTCTCCTTTTTCGGCTCGTCTGCACCGACGAACGAGTAGATGCCGCCGCCGTCATCGTCATCGTCATCGTCATCGGCCTTCTTGGGAGGCGGTTTGGCCGCGGCGGCTTTTTTCTTCTGAGGTGCCACCTTGGCGGGCGCTTTCTGGATGCGCTCTTCCTCCTCCGCAACGAGTCCGGGCGAGGTGAAGACGTTACCGCACTTGGGGCACTTGATTTTCTTGCCGTCCGGCACCGGTTTGGCCGGCTTTAATGCCGATTTGCAATCGGGACAGGTGAGTCGCGCCGTCGCCATGGTTGTTAGCCCTGATAGGATTTGCGATGGGTTTAACCCGTCGCTTGCGCTGCGATCTGATAGTTCATGTTATTCTAAGAGTCTGGCTTTCGCCAGACTGTAATGACGGCGGGCTGGCCAAGCACACGCAGGGACAGCTGCTGTCGCGCCTTCCAGCCGACGTGGCCAACGGCCGAGCGCAGCGCCGCGGCGGCACTGACGATCAGCACCGCGAGTCCGCCCGGACGCAGGACGCGATCATATTCGCGCAGCATGGCGCGATAGAGCGGGACGACGGCCTCGGGACTGCTCAGTTGTTTGCCGAACGGCGGATTGGACACGATGCGATCCACGGCAGCGGAGGCGAGCGGCAGGCGCGTGGCATCCCAGCGAGCGAGCAAGGCGGGACCCAGACGGCGCAAATTAACGGCGGCGGCGCGGACGGCGCTGAAATCGACATCGCCGCCCCACACAGTGGCGTATCCGCCACCCCCCACCCCCGCCCTCCCCCCCAAGGGGGGAGGGTGTACTGTTCTCCCTCCCCCCTTGTGGGGGAGGGCTGGGGTGGGGGGGGCAGACAGGCGCTCGGCCAAAAGCGTGCCGGCGCCGCACATCGGATCGAGGACGATGTGTCGCGGACTAATCTCGGCCAGGCGAATCATGGACGCGGCAATGGTCGGCCGCAGCGATGCTGGCCGATGTTCCAGTTTGTACATGCGATGCCGCATGGTGCGATCGGACAGGCGCAGTCCGCAAACGGCCGTCGCTCCGTGGATGGTCAACCAGAACTCGACGGCGGCATTTTCCTCAACAGGTCGCCAGCTTTCGGGCACCGTGCCGGCCAGTCCTTGCGCCAGCGCCTTGCGGGCGTCGCGGCGAAGGTAGCCGTGCCGGCCCTCCATCTGAGCGACGAGGTGATACGTCGGCCGTCCCTTTGGCTTGGGCCGCAGGGCGTGATGGATGCGCAAGAGGGCCGGCCAATCGGCATCTCGCGCCGTCCAGCGACGGATGCGCTCCAGATCTTCGGCGCGGTGCGTGAGCTGATCGCTGCCCCAGGCCAACAAAAACACGTCCTCCGTGGTCCGAAGCTGGAGTACGCGTTCGTCGATTTCCGGGAGACGGAAGACGACAATGCCAGAGCCGGTCTTTTTGACCTCGCCTCCGAGATCGCCTTCGATCTCCTCGGCGGCGATGGCTTCCAGACCCGGATGGACAAGGGCATAGCAGGGAGGCGGTGCCGAAGGCTGCGAGCGCGAACGCGACATGGTATCACTTCTTCGGTTAGCCGCGACGCGGAGCGGAGCGCGTTCGCGCTCCGCTCCGCGTCGCGGCTAACCAGCGACGGGTCCTCTCTTGCACGAAACGACTGCACCGTTATACTAACAATTTCCTTATTAGGGATTCACTAGAGCGCGAGCGCGGGCGGTTTTTCTGGGGAGAGAATGGCATGGTTGAGCCGATGACGATCGACTTGAAGGCCTTGTTGGTCGAGCGTGAGGATTGTGATGCAGGTACAGTGTCCAAGTTGCGCGAGGGTTTGGCCCAGGGCGGCGGCCAGTTCAAGAGTCTCCGCGACGTGACCGAAGTCCTCAAAAAGAAAATCGAGTCGTCCAGCGGGGCCGCCGCCAAGCGCTGGCACCTCAAGCTCGGCATCGCTTCGTTCTTCCTCGGTTACGTGCAACAGGCCGTCGAGCATCTGCGTCAGGCCGAGGGAGCGCTGGCCAATTTCTACCTGGGACGTGCCTTGATCTCGCGGCGCGAATTTGACGAGGCTCTCAAGGCCTATGACAAGGCCGAGAAGTCCGGCTATAACTCCAACCAGGTGCAACTGCTACGCGCCGGCATCTATCGCCAAAAGGGCGATCTGCACCAGGCCCGCTCCATTCTCAACAAGCTGTCCGAGCTGGCCAGCCACAGTGCCGAGTATCACTATCAGATCGCCTGCTGCCTGCTCGCCGAGGGCGAACGCATCAAGGCCATCGAGCACCTCGAAAAGGCCGAGAAGTTCGATCAGACGCACACCGGCGTCCTGTTCCAGCTGGCCCACGCCAACGATTTGTCCGGCAACGACGACGAGGCCATCGGCTTCTACGAACGCTGCTTGAAGCATCCGCCGATTCATGTCGGCGTCTTGAAAAACCTCGGCGTTCTCTACGAGGATCACGAGAAGTACGACAAGGCCATCGACTGCTATCGCCGTGTGCTGGCCGGCGATGCGACCGATGAGCAGGCGCGCCTGTTCCTCAAGGACGCAACTGCGTCCAAGACGATGTATTACAGTCCCGAGGAAGAACACGCTTTTAGCCGATTCAGTCAGGTGCTGGAAACGCCCGTCACCGATTTCGAGCTGTCGGTGCGCAGCCGCAATTGCCTGAAGAAAATGAACATCAAGACGCTGGGCGACCTGACGCGCATCAACGAACAGCAACTCCTGAGCAGCAAGAACTTCGGCGAAACCTCGCTGGAGGAAATCAAGGAAATGATGACGAGCAAGGGATTGCGGCTGGGCCAATCGCTGGAGGAGGGGGCGCAACAGGATGTGCGTTTCCGTCCGCAGACGCAGCTTAGCGAGCAAGAGCAAGCCGTCCTCAGCAAGCCGGTCAGCGATCTGAACCTGTCAGTCCGCGCTCGCAAGTGCATGAATCGCCTGGGCATCAACTCGCTGAGCGATCTTGTTAGCCGTACCGCGGACGAACTGCTGGAGTCGAAGAACTTCGGCATGACCAGCCTGAGCGAAGTCCGCGAAAAACTGGGGCAGTTGGGCCTGACCCTCCGCGGAGATTGATGGCGAACGGCCGGCGTCAGCCGGCTGGTAGGGGACTGCGACCAGCCGGCTGACGCCGGCCGTTCGCCTTACACATGTCCATTCGTTTCGAGTTGTTGGCGACGGACGGGGCGGCGCGGCGTGGGCGGATGCAGACGACACACGGCGTCGTCCAGACGCCGGTGTTCATGCCCGTCGGCACGCAGGCCACGGTCAAGGGATTGACGCCGGATCAAGTTCGAGATGCCGGGACGCAGATCCTTCTGGGCAACACCTATCACCTCACACTGCGGCCCGGCGACGACGTGATTGCCGAGCTGGGCGGACTGCATCGCTTCATGGCCTGGGACGGCCCCATCCTCACCGATAGCGGCGGTTTTCAGATCTACAGCCTGGCACCCACCCGCAAGATCGACGACCGCGCCGCCGTCTTTCGTTCGCACATCGACGGCACACTGGTGGAGCTGACGCCGGAACGCGCTGTCGCCATTCAGGAAAACCTCGGCTCCGATATCGCCATGTGCCTGGACGAGTGCCCGCCCCACGGTACCTCGCCGGATTATCTGCGCGTCGCCGTCGAGCGCACGATTCGCTGGGCCGAGCGCTGCAAAGCGGCGCACAAACGGCCCGATCAGGCGTTGTTCGCCATCGTACAGGGCGGCACCGATCTGGATCTGCGCGGCCAGTGCGCCCGTGAATTGACGGCGCTGGACTTTCCGGGTTACGCCCTGGGCGGCTTCTCGGTCGGCGAGACGGCGGCGCAGATGCACTCGGCGCTGGCGCCGACGGCGGCGCTGTTGCCGGCGGATCGGCCACGCTATCTCATGGGTGTCGGCACGCCGGGCGATCTCCTGGCCGGCATCCGTGCCGGCATCGATATGTTCGATTGTGTGCTGCCGACGCGTAACGGCCGCAATGCCTCGGCATTCACCAATGACGGCGAAGTGCGGCTGCGCAACGCCTGTCACAAGCGAGATCCGCGGCCCTTGGAGTCCGGTTGTTCCTGTTACGTCTGCCGCCATTTCAGCCGGGCGTACTTGCACCACCTGTTTTTGGCCAAGGAGATGTTGGGGCCGACGTTGTTGTCGCTGCATAATGTGGCGTTTTATTGCCGGCTGATGGCGGAGGCGCGGCAGGCCCTTTCAGAGCGCCGGTTCGACGACTTCGCGGCAGTCCGTCTTGTCCGCTGGGAACAATCGCCTTAAGATGAACTTTTTCATAAGCGATACCGCCCGGCGGCGGAGGGATGGCCGATGCTTCACATATTGATTTTGCTCGCAGAGGGGGAGCCGGCGAAAGAGCAACCCGGATTCACGATGTTGCCGGCCTTCATTCTCATCGCCTTCGTCTTTTGGTGGCTGCTTATTCGGCCCATGAGGAAGCAGGAGCAGGAGCGGCAGGCATTGGCCAGCAACCTCAAGAAGAACGATGAAGTGCTGACCAATTCCGGCCTGTACGGTACCGTCGTGGATGTCAGCGACACCGATGACAAGATCACCGTGAAGATAGCCGACAATGTTCGCGTGAAGATGACCAAGGGGAGCGTTCTTCGCAACTTGACCAATGAGGAGGCGGCCAAGCAGGCCAAGGCCGCCAAGGAAGTCAAGGCGTGATCGGTTAGCCGCGACGCGCTCCGCTGCGCGTCGCGGCTAACCGAATTCGAAAGGCATGAAGTCCAAACATGAAATCGTATCTCGGTAGGATTCTGGTTTGCCTGGTGCCGGTGGTGGTGGGCATCGCCGTGTGCGCTTGGGCTTATACCAAGGACAGGTTCCGCCTCGGCGTCGATCTGGTGGGCGGCACCATCCTCGTCTACGAAGTGGACACGAGCAAACAGCAGGGCGAGGTCAAGCCCGACGAATTGGCCGCGGCCTTGAAGCGCCGCATCGACCCGGCCGACTTGCTCAACGTCACCATTCGGCCCATCCCCAGCGAGACGCCGCGCGTCGAGATCATCCTGCCGACGGGCGGCTATGCTTCGGGCAAGCAAACGCTCAACCCCGAGGAAGTCGAAAACATCAAAAACCTCATTCAGCAGCAAGGCCGGCTTGAGTTCCGCATCCTCGCCAATCCCACCGACGATAAAGAAGCCATCGAGCAGGCCACGAAATACCTCAGCAATCCCGACCATCAAGAGCATCTGGCGGATCTGGAGAAAAAGGGACAGCCGCCGCCCGATCCGGAAGCGCCAGGCGGCGGCAAAACATTCGCCGTCACCCTCAACGGCGAGACCATCAATTACGGATATCAGTGGGTCGAGATTGGCAAGGAATACCTGTACCAGCTCGGTTTGAACAACGCCGCCGAGTCTGCACCCCTCGGGGGAGGGCTGTGGAAAATGGTCGCTGCCGCCCGCGACAAGGAAGCGCTCCAAAGTCCGGGAGGGCACGCATTCCTGCTTTACAGCCGGACCATCAGCGATCCCAATAATCCCATTCGGGTGTCGCCCAAGAACCGCGAACTGGGCAAGAAATACGAATACTTCATCTTGAGCCGCTTGCCCGAGTCGGGCAAGGCCATCACCGGCGGTTATCTGGCGCAAGCGCGGTCCGGTGCCGATGAGCGCGGCCAGCCGGCCGTTCACTTCGGCTTCGACACCGAAGGCGGCAACCTCTTCGGCGAGCTTACTACCTTCAATCGTCCGGCCGGCGGGGGCGATCTGGGCTTCAAACGCCAACTGGCCATCATCCTCGACGGCCAGATTCAGTCGGCGCCAGTCATCAACCAGGTCATTCACAGCCAGGGCATCATTTCTGGCGGCTTCACCGTCAAGAAAGTCGAAGAGTTGGTCACCATCCTCCGCGCCGGCGCTTTACCGGCGACCTTGAAGTTCCCCGCCGTCAGCGAGAACAGCATGGCGCCGACGCTCGGCAGCGACACGATTTTCAAGGGCACGCTGTCGGTTGGTCTCGCCTTCCTGGCCGTCTTGATCTTCATGCTCTTCTACTATCGCTTTGCCGGCATCGTCGCCTGCGTCGCGCTTTTGGCCAACCTGGTGCTGACCGTCGCCTTCATGGTGCTGGTCAATGCTACGTTCACGCTGCCGGGTCTGGCCGGACTCGTCCTCATGCTCGGCATGGCCGTCGATGCCAACGTGCTGATTTACGAGCGTTTGCGTGAAGAACGCGAACGCGGCGCCAGTCTCGCGCTGGCCATCCGCAATGGCTACGATCGCGCGTTCCCGACCATCATCGATACGCACCTGTCCAGCATCTTCACCGCCATCGTGCTGTACGTGGTCGGCAACGATCAGCTCAAGGGCTTCGGCATCAGCTTGACGGTCGGCCTCATCATCAGCCTGTTCACGTCGCTGTACATGACGCGGACGATGTTCGACTTCTGGCTGGCCAGGGGCTGGCTGCACAAGCTGAGCTTCTTCCAGGGTCTGGTGCGGATGCTGCACCGTCATCACTGGGACTTCATGGGCATCCGCTACTACTGGTTCACGGCCACCCTCATCCTGACGGTGTTGGGCGCCGGCCTGTTCTTCTGGCGGCTGAGTCCCGACGAGAAGGGCCGCAGCGTCATGAACATCGATTTCATCGGCGGCACCGCCTACTCCGGCAAGCTGGCTCAGCCCATGACCATCGAAGAGCTGCGCGCCAAGCTGGAGAAAAACGTGCCGGTCCCCGGCTTGACGACGCAAGAGAGCGACTTGTCAGACATCTCGATCGACCAGATCTTCGCGCGGAGCGATACGCCTCCGCGCAGCAGCTTTTTCACCGTCCGCACGGCCGTGAAGGATCCCCGCAAGGTGCAAAAAATCATCAACACGCGCCTGGGCGATTCGCTGGCCTACATCGAGCTGCACAAGTACACCCTCGCCCCGGACGGCAAGAGCGCCACGCTGGAGTTCACGAGACCGAAATCGGACGAGGCGGACTTCGCCTCGCCCGCCCAGGTGACGATGCTCCTCAACGAAGAAAAAGCGACCGTGCTGCCGGAAGATAAACAGCTGAGCTTCGCCGTCTATACGCTCGGCAATGCGGACGATAAGGGCCGCTACTCCTCGATGAGGGTCGAGCCGACGCAGAAGCTGGACCGCGAGCAATTCGAGAAAATCCTGGCGGCGACCAAGACGGCGTTTGACACCAGCCCGCAGCCGGAACGCCTGGAGAACTTCGACGCCCAGTTGGCGGCCAACACGCAGGAAAGGGCCATGTACGCCATCCTGGCGAGCTGGGCCGCGATTCTGCTCTACCTGTGGTTCCGCTTCGGCAACTGGACATTCGGCGCCGCGACGGTCTTGTGCCTGATCCACGACTTGTTCTTCACGCTCGGTTTCATCGCCGCGGCCCACTACATACACGGTACCTGGCTGGGCAACTTGCTGGGCATCAGCGATTTCAAAATCGACCTGCCGGCCATCGCCGCCTTGCTCACCCTGGTCGGTTACTCGGTCAACGACACCATCGTCGTCTTCGACCGTATCCGCGAGGTGCGCGGCAAAAATCCGCTGCTTACTCCGGCGATGATTAACGACAGCGTCAACCAGACGCTGACGCGAACCATCCTGGCGTCGATGACGGTGTGGCTGGTGGTGATCGTGCTCTATGCGTTCGGCGGCGAGGGCGTACACCTGTTCGGCTTCGTCATGATCGTCGGCGTGATCGTCGGCACGTACAGCTCGATTTACATTGCCAGTCCGCTACTGTTGATGTTCGGCGAAGGCACGCCCAGCACCCGCGAACGCGCCCGCCTGGAACAGATCGCCGCCACGGCGGAAGCGTGACCTCATGGCGAACGGCCGGCGTAAGCCGGCTGGTGGGAACCTCCACCAGCCGGCTTACGCCGGCCGTTCGCCGTTCATATCACCGTCCCATCTGGAATCGCCATGCCGCGCGGAATCGTGACGATCCCTTCGCGGATGACCCAGAGATCGTTCTCCGCATCTTCCAGTTTGCGCGAATTGGTGATGTGGACGTTACGGCCAATGCGGCAATCCTTGTCGATGATGGCGTTCTCGATGACGCTGTTTTCGCCGATGCCCAGATCGGGCAGGCCGCGCTTGCGATTGCTCCTACGCTCCTGTTCGGTCTCGAAACGATCGGCGCCGATAAGCACGGAATTGCGGATGACAACATTGCGTCCAATGCGACTGCGGACGCCGATGAGACAGCGCTCCAGACTTGTCCCCTCCTGCACGATGCAGCCGTCGCTGATGAGACAATCCTTGAGCGATGCGGCACTGATGCGCGAAGCCGGCAGGAAACGCATGCGCGTGTAAATGACGCCCTCGGGACTGTGGAAATCGAAGGGGGGATTGTCGCCGACCAGGGCCAGGCTGGTTTGGTGATACGCCTTGACGGTGCCCAGATCTTCCCAGTAACCATCGAAGACGTGGGCCTGCACGTGGTGCGAACTGATGCTGCGCGGAAATACTTCCTTGCCGAAATCGATGGCCAGCGGCTTGTCGTTGAGCAGATCGAACAGCGCTTCGCGATTGAAAACATAAATGCCCATGCTGGCCAGGTACGGCCGGCCCGTGCCATGCACGCCCTGCTGGGCCAGCCATTGATCGGACATGCGCAGCGGCTCCAGCAGCTCGTCGGTCTTGGGTTTCTCGACGAAGCCGATCACCTTGCCGGAGGCATCGACGCGGACAATGCCGAAGCCTTCAACCTGGCTGCGCGGCACCGGCAGGACCGCGATGGTGACATCGGCCTTCGATTTGCGGTGCGTCTCCAACAGGTGGCGAAAGTCCATGCGATAGAGTTGATCGCCGGACAGAATCAGCACTTCCTTGCACGGATCTTCGACGACGTAGCGAATCTGTTGACGCACAGCGTCCGCGGTGCCCTGATACCAGCCGGCGGCTTCGTAGGTCTGCTGGGCCGCCAGCACTTCGACGAACCCTCGGCTAAATGGATCGAACTTATAAGTGTTGGCGATGTGGCGATGCAGGCTGACGCTGAGAAACTGAGTGAGGACGTAAACGCGGTTGAGTCCGCTGTTGATGCAGTTGCTGATGGGGATGTCGATGAGGCGATACTTGCCGGCAACAGGCACGGCGGGTTTGCTGCGCAATTTGGTGAGTGGATAAAGCCGCGTCCCTCGGCCACCGCCGAGGATCAGGCTGAGGACGTCTAGCATGAGCTGCCTCACTGGTGTAAACAGGGCTGGGACACATCGTGTCGAGGAGCCATCCGGGCCGCGAGTTTCTATCATGCTACCACATGATTTGCCCCGAGACCAATTTTCGTTCCAGCTCGGCGAGCGGGGGGCGTAAGCCCCCTGTTGCCTGCGGAGAACAGGGGGCTTACGCCCCCCGCTCGCCGATTCTCAATCGGAGGACTCTCGATCATGCCGGATTATGTAGTCATCGCTACCTGGCCGTTCGGTCAAACCGCGGTGAAGACCGCCGCGCCATTGTTGCAGGACGGCAAGCCCGCTCTGGACGCCGCCCTCGCCGGAGCGCAAGCGGTTGAGGACGATCCCAAGGTCCACTCCGTCGGCTTCGGCGGGCTGGGCAATTCCATCGGCACGGTGCAGTTGGACGCTTGCGTCATGGACGGGCAGACGCTGGCCTGCGGCGGCGTGGCCGGGCTGGAGAATATCCGGCATCCCGCCGCCGTGGCGCGGCGCGTCATGGAGAAGACGCCGCACGTTCTTCTCGTCGGCCAGGGAGCGCAGCAGTTTGCCCTCCAGCAAGGCTTTCCGCTGGAGACGCTGCTGACGCCGGAGAGCGTCGCGTTGTGGGAGAAGAGACGGCCTCCGGCGAATCGGCCGCATGAATTGCCGGGGCACGACACGGTAACGGTGCTGGCTCTGGATCAAAAAGGATCGCTGGGCGGCGTCTGCACGACTTCGGGCCTGGCCCACAAGCTGCCCGGCCGCGTCGGCGATTCGCCTCTGATCGGATCGGGCCTGTATGTCGATAACGCGGCGGGCGCGGCCGGGGGTACCGGAGTTGGCGAAGAGATCATTCGCATCTGCGGTAGCACGCTGATGGTCGAGGCGATGCGGGCCGGCAAGACGCCGCAGGAAGCGTGCGAGATGGCCGTGCGCAAGGTCAACGCCGTGGCGGTACGACGCGGCGTCCATCCGGCGAAGGTGGCGTTTATAGCGCTGGATCGCCGCGGGCGCATCGGTGCCGCCTGCACCGAGCGATACGACTTTCAGTACGCCGTCGCCCGGCCCGGATCGACAGAGCTGCTCAAGGCGAAAGACATTGGTCCCTAAGAGGTTAGCCGCGACGCGGAGCGGAGCGCGTTCGCGCTCCGCTCCGCGTCGCGGCTAACCCTTATGCCGCCGATTGCTACTGACAGGACCGGCCTCCTTTGCTATGGTCCCGCGCCGATCGAGGTGTCTCGATCCTTTCGGCGAGAAGGAGGCTAGAGTTATGACGTTGGTGCGATATGGGCAAGCCGCGATGATCGCGGCGATTATGGTTCTGAGTGGCAATGCCGTTTGGGCACAACAACAATGTCCTAAGAAGGACGACGGGATCTACTATCGCATAAGCGATCTTCTGTCTTCGATCCCGTGCGAAATTAAGGTGAAATACTGCGTCACCAAGGATTGCTGCGCGACCGGCGCATGCTGCAAGGATGGGAAATGCGGCAAAGAGGCCGAGTGTTGCAGCTCATATAAGCCATACGAGAAGTGCGACGCGAAATGCTCCTGCGCCAAGGACAACAAGTGCGCCTGCTGCAAGGACGGCGAATGCTGCTGCGACAAGAACGGCAAGTGCAGTTGCAGCAAGGACAAGACCAGCACCGCGAAGACCGAATGTGACTGTCCGTTCCTGAACAAGCTGGCGAAGAAAACCGCAATTATCATGGTGATGCCGGCGTCGATGCCGTTGCCTCCCTGCTGCATGGAGGCGATGGGGATTATGCCGCATCCGCCGATGCCAATGCCTCCTCCGGGACCGCAAGCATTCCTGCCGCCGCCGATGCCGCCCATGCCGCCTTTCCCGCCGACACCGTCGATGGGATTACCGCCTTACGTGTCGCCGATGCAGGTCGAATGTCCGCCGCCCGCCCCGATGTATTATGGCAACGCAATTTATGCAGCAGCACCGGCTACCGTCTGCTCTGCGCCGGCAAGCAGCTCGAAGATGGAAATCATCGCTCCGCCGTCCTGCGATCAACTGGAGATGAGCATCGGCGAGGATAACGCCATCCGTTGCAAAAAGATGCTGGTCAAGATCGGCGATAAGGTGATGTCGGTCAGCCGTTTCGATGATCGCGTCCGCATCCGCGGCGACGAGCTGAAAGCGACCGCCGATTGCGTTCGCACCGAGGGCAAGAGCCGTCTCATCCTCGAAGGCAATGTTACGATGCATTGCAAGAAAGATGGCCACACGGTCGCCAACGTGATGACCGGCGAACACATCGAGATGAATCTGAGCAGCGGCGCCGTGACGATCAAATCGTCCGGCAAGGTGTCGTCTCCGGCCGTTCACATCGAGCGCGTCGATAAAGAAGACAAGTAACGCCGTTGTTTATCCGAGCCGCGCACGCAGCGCAGCGGAGTAAGCGGTCGCCCTAAGCAGCCGCTTACTCCGCTGCGCTGTGTGCGCGGCTCGGACCTTCAAGGCTTTTCATTTCCGTTTAGCGCCGAGCTTGTCGGCCACGTCGGCCAGGATCTTATCAACCGCGGTATTCGTGAAATCGCTTTTCGGTAGAGCATACACGGCGACGACTTTCAGCTTCGTGTACAGCACTACCGTAACCAGGGCGTCGTCGCTGAGTCGATACTTCGCCACGTCGGATTTATGGTCCAGGCCCAGGGCGACGTGCCGGAGCTTCATGTCGGTCGCATTCTGCTCGATCTTCTTCTCCATTTCCAGGCGGGCATCGTCGTTCTTGCTGTTGATATCCTGGTTCTTGTCGTCCTTGCTGCCGAGCACGTCCGGCAACTCGTCCGGCAAGAAGGTGACGAATGCGCCCAGCCGCTTGTCCGGGTTTTTGTCGATGGCGTCGTCGATGCGTTTCAGTAGATCGGGCAGCGGATCGCCGAAATCGATGTTCTTGTGGAAGATCAAGACCATCGGTTCGAGGCCATGATCGGAAACAGGATCGTGATAGCGACGCTTGTGCTCGCCGGTGACGTTGTAGGGATGGAAGGGTCCGGGCAAATTGCTGCCGGGTTTGAGAACGTCCTCGGTCTTTTTATTGGAAGAATCTTCTTTTTTGGCAGGCGGATCGTCGGCCGCCGCGCTCATTGCCAGGAGAGTTAGAAAGGCCAGGGCGGGAAGAAGTGTGCGCATCACAGAAGCCTCGCGAAACGAGGCCGAAACATAAGCGAGAGAACGTCCCGCACTTATGCTTCGGCCTCGTTATAGCATGGCCGCGCCAGTCGTCTTCGTCAATGTTTCAATCCGCGCTTGCGGCCCGGCCAGGGAAGTCGCCTGGCCGCAAGCGCTGCCTGCGCAAAAACTACCGTTTGCCTGCAGGCTTCTGAGTCGTTGCGGAAACATCCGAGCATCCGCAGCAGACAGGAGTGTTGTTCATCATGATGCAGCAGGTGCAGCCGTCCTGGATCTGGCAGCTGATGCAATCGCAGCAGGCCTGAATCATTTCGCTGCACTTGCTGTCGCCGGATGTGTAGGTGATGCAGATGCCCTTGTCGGTCATCTCGCACCGGCACATCCCTTGCGTGAAGTTACAGCAGCAGACCATCATTCCATTCATCATGGTGCAGATGCTGTACATGCCGCCTTGCAACATGGAGCAGAGGTTCTGCATCATGCTGCACGCCATCTGATCGTCACACGAACAGATGATCTTCATGCCGCCTTGACACTTCTCGCACTTAATCGTGCAACGCGGCACCATCAGATAGCCGCTCGTCGGCGGCACATGCGTGGGCGCACCCACCGTGGAGGCGCCCATGCCCGGCACTCCCATGCCTGGCATCCCATACCCCGTCCGTTCCATCATCATCGTGCTGGACATTCCTTCAGCTCCTTTCCTGCAACAATCCCTCTCCCTTTTTTTGCAGGGAGAACGGAAGCCCGTCCGTCGGGTCTCCAGGGTTGGAGAGATTATAGGCAGACGGCGTAGGGTATGCAACGATTTTACCGATTTTACCTGCTCAATCTCAAAAAGTTTTGGCCCGGCGATTGCATTAATTACCCACGGCAGGGAAGGATCGACGATATTTAGGGCAACAGATTTTGTGGCTGCATTTCATCTGTGTAGCCCATTCCTGCGACCCCCGTTGGCATCGCGCTAAGCAAACAGCCGTGCAGCAGCATTGAGGTGGCGTCATGTTCTCCAATCGTTTTCGTTCCAGCGTTCCCGATCAGTCCGCGTTCAATCCAGCCCCTTCCCCGGCGGCGTTCCTTCTCTGTCCTGTGATGGGATTACCTATCCACCAGGGGCAGCAAGAGTTGTATGCGTGGGCGTTGGCCCAGGCCCAGGCGGTGGTCCGTCCCTCGCTCTTGGAACTCGACCTGCTCGGCGTGTGGAATTGACTCTCCGAACCGCGCTAGAAAATCCGAGCCGCGCACGCAGCGCAGCGGAGTAAGCGGTTGTCTGGCCGCCGC
>DATBHJ010000078.1:0-134973 GCA_036557565.1 Gemmataceae bacterium | reverse complement strand
AGCTGTGTACCCTACACGTCAGCTGCCACTTTTCCGGGGCGAATCGTTAGCGGAATTCTCCTCCTCGTGAACAAAAGATGGCCGTGCTCGACGAGAGCACGTTCAATCGCTCGACGGTCCACGGCGCTGGCGCGCCAGTGGTCCAGGATCTCCTCCTGAGGGATCCGCAGTTCGTCCCTGACCTGCATACGCTCACGCTCGACTGTCAACTCGAAGACGACTCGCTCCAAAAGATCCAGAGCGGGGCGTGACTGCCACACCGAGGGCGGCGTGCGGCCGTTCAGTCGACGCGGGTGACCGCCGTTGGCGGCCGCCTGGGCTTCCCTCAAGTCGGCCATCTCCCATCGGCCGGCTCGGCCTTCCACCCGCGCGTGTTCCTCGCTTCGCCTTTTCAAAGAGCCAATCGCCGCCTCAATCGACCCATTGTATCCTGGACACGACGGTGGTGAATACAGCACAAGGACGCCCGACGCCTGGGAAAACTCCTGGAACGGCTGCGCCCGGAAGGCAGAACCGTTATCAACCTTCAAGACGAGCGGGGCACCATGCAAGGCGAACAGTCGGGCCAGCGCAGACTGGGCGACTTCCGCAGTCAGGGCAGGCAATGCCTCCCAGGCCAGGGTCACGCCGCTGGCCAGGTCTCGCACGGCGAGTATGTACGGATGGCTGCCCGCGATCGGCGGCACCGATCCGGCCCGACCCGAGCACGATGGCTCGGTAAAGTCGGCCGCCCAGACGCGGCCCGGCGTCTGCCAGTGCAGGACGCGGCGATACGCCAGGAAACGCGTGCGGCAGACGGCACGATAACGCATCAGCAAGTCGGCCAACTCACCACGCGCCACACCGCGGAACTGTTGCTGCAAGGTCGCTACGCCGACACCCGGCCCGGTCAGCTTCAGGTAATCGAGAATCGCCTGACGCACCGGCAAAAGGGACCGCGTCGATGGCCGGCCGACCGGCAGCAGGCGGATCGCCTCGGTCCGGCAGGCGTAATCCCAGGCACGCAGCGTCCGTGCTGCCAGGTGGAACAACTGGCTGCACTCTGCCAGGGTCAGATCCTGATCGTGCAACCAGTGGTAGCAGGCCACGGCTTCCTTGCGAATGTCTTGTTGCAAACACTGCCGTGCGTTGGCTTGACGACCGTGCCGCCGCGCAGGAGCCTCTGCTGCCGACGTCTGGATACGCAGCACTTCGAGCAGCCGGGCCAGATGCCCTTCCCAGAGCGCGGGGGCGACGGCCGATGCATCGGAGAGGGAAGGCAAAGGCGAGCGGAACACGGGCTTCTCCTCGCTGGCCGGCGGCGGCAACGGCTCTTCCCCGGCCGACGTTAGTGTCGGCGCCGGCACTTTTTTTTCGACGCCCCCACCGGGCTCGGGGCCGGCTTCGGCGGGGTCCGGTTTACCTGCGGCAACGCCAGGGCAATCTCCTCACGCACCTGGGCTGCCTGCAACTCACGCGCAAGCTGGGTCACGTGCTGACGCAAGGTGGTGACCTCCGCCGGCTCTTCCAGCCGACGCGGCCGACCCGCCGGCCGATCTTCCACGCTGGCCACGGCCGCCTGCAGCAGCGTTTCCCGCAGTTGCCGGAAACGCTGCTCGCAAATGCCCAGACGCTCACAAGCTTCCTGCACGCGGCACTGACCCTGCATTGTTTCCAAGATGACACGCACGCGTTCCTTGGCCTTGTCGGAGCCTTCCAGGTGCTCGACATACTCCGGTCCTGCGGCAATGCGGCCACGCATGATCTTTCCTCCGTGAACACTCCCGGACGGGAGGTGAGAGAGGCCCTCTCTGCCACCTCCGATCCGTCTCGTCCAGGAACGCTTATTCTCCTTGGGCCCTCTCCGACGCTCCGGCCGGTGCTGCCTCCTGGATTGGGGTCTGCGGGCTGGACGCTTCCTGACTGCGACGCCGCAAAACCTCGGCGGCACGCAGGGCACGGACCACCGGCCGACGCCGGCGTTTCTTGCCCTTGTCCTTGACGCCGACACGATCTGTGGCCGCCGTGGGCGACGCCAGTCCAATGCTCCGCTGCGCCAGCCGTACCAACGTCTGCTGCCGGCTCAGCTCACGCTGGAGTTGTTCGTGCTGCCGCCTCAGAGCGGCCAACTCGCGTTGGGCGCTGGGTCGGGCACCCCGCGGCCGCGGCAGGCAACTGGCCACCAGAGCCTGCATGGCCCGCGTCTCCAGTTGGAAGTAACGCGGCTGCGAGATCCCTAACGCTTCGGCCGCCTGACCGGGCGTGCGCACCCCGGCCAGCACCTCAAGAATCGCGGCCGCTACACGCTGGGCCTGCGGTCCGGCGTCCTTGCCCAGCCCCACACCGCCCGGGGTGTGGCGTGCCCGCGACGCTTTGCTCCCGGCTGCCTCACGCGCCGCGGAGTTTTCCATCGTGGTGTTCATACATCACCTCCGGCCGCAGGCGGCAACAGCTCGTCCAAAGGTGACGTGCCCGGCGCGGGTTCTTGCTCCGCCTCTGGCTCCCCCCGCACGATCCCCGACGGACAGACCGGCTCAGGCAATTCCTGCCGCGTCGCCGTCGCCGCCAGGTCCACTTCCTGACGCCCGCCGCTGGGGCCGGTCAGGATGACCCGCTCACCCTCGGCATGCAGGCTCACCGGCTGCCCCCCGACCTGGCCCGTCAGATACAAAGGCGTCTTGGGGATACCCTGCCGTGCCAGCGTCAAGGCATTGGCCGCCACCCGCGCTTGCAACGCCTGCTTGACCTCCGCAGCCGCGCCAAAATAGCGATCTGCCGGCACCAGTCCGTCGATGCCCGTATGTGTCCTCTGAAAGTTGTAATGGTCAATGAACAAGCCGATCCGCTTCTGAGCATCCCCCAGGTCGAGGAACACGGCGCTCTCAACGCACTCCCGCCACAACGTCCCCCAGAAGCGCTCGATCTTCCCCAGAGTCTGAGGCCGCCGCGGTGCTGCCACCACCTGGCGGATGCCACGCTTCTCCAGTTCTTTGGCGAAGGCGCTCTTGCCACGCCAGGTCACGTACTGGCTGCCGTTGTCGGTCAGGATCTCCTCCGGCACGCCGTGGCAGACCAGTGCTGCCCGCAGAACTTCCAACACCAAGGCGGAGGATTGACTGGCGTGCAAGCCGTAGCCGGTGATAAAGCGACTATGATCGTCCATGAAAGCCACCAGGTAGACGCGCCGGTTCTGACGCTTCAAGATAAAGGTGAACAGGTCGGTCTGCCAGAGCTGGTTGGGTTTGGCCCGCTCGAACTGCCGCACCTTGTCCGGGTGCGGATGCGTCGCCACCTCTTCCAACTCGTAGCCCGCTTGGTGCAGCACGTGGGCTACCGCCGAGGCGCTGGCCGGCAAGGCCGGCCCCCGCGCCAACATGTCGCTGATGCGTTGACAACCCCAGGAAGGATTGGCTTCCTTGAGCATCAGAATGGAGCGGCGGGTCAGGTCGGGCAGCTTGCTTCCTCGGGGACCGCCGCGTGGTTGATCGAGCAGACCGGCGGGTCCTTGCTGCTCGAACCTCTTCTTCCAGGCGTACAGCGTGTGCTTGGACAGCCCGATCAGGGCAGCAAAGTCGGCGGCCGGCAAGCCACTGCGTCGCCAGGTATCGAGCAGCAACAGGCGCTGCTCGGCCGTCAACAGAGGGGTTGGCGTGCTGGGCTTGACCAGCCGGCGCCCACGCCGCTTTCCCAGACGTCCGGCCAATCCGAAGGCTGTGGGCACATCGCGATGATCCATTCCCTCGCGGTTCGCTCTCTCTTGCTCAGACAGTTCAGCCGCCGACATGCTCTGAGTGTTTTCCGCAGGCAACTGCATCTCCGCCCCTGGCGGCCTCGTTGCTCCCTTGGGCTCGCTGCTATCCGACGGCGAAGCCTTACCCGCAGCAGAATCCAAAAAGTCCGACATACGTCCTCCCTTTCTGCGGACTGCGTCCGCACGTTGAGAGGAGGATTATTCCGCTAAAGAATTAAGCAGCTAAAGTGACAGGTATTTCGGCAAGGGTGACAGTGTATGGAGTGGCCCTAACGGTGAGGAATTCGCACCAGATAAATCCGCATCTGCCACAACCGATGACCAGGCAGAGCTGCTCACGGTTATCGTGAGCGGTAGCTTGCGAAGGAATGTGTTGGGAGCAATCGCGTTTGAAAAGAACGATTGCAGCTTCCCGCAGCGACGACAACCGGAATCATCCCGTGAACGAGAGGCAAGCAAGCTACGAACAGCGCTTCGTCAGGACTGACGTGAAACCAGCAGAATGAAACGAGTGACTTCGCCCAGCGCTCCCTTTACGTAAAAAACCCGGAGGAGATCCGTTTCAGCTTGACAGACACTTTCAGGAAAGGACGGACACACCTGAGTAAGTTCGCGTCATAGCGTAAAGTGCGGAGGAAAAATCGACCGAAGTATCGATCGCGATCGTCCGAACCAGCGACCATGCTCTCTCGGGCACCGCATGACCTCTTGCTGTGCTCTCTAGGTCGTTATTCGCGTCGCGATAGCATGTCGATCGGCATGGATACCGTTGCCGCTAGGGTCGCTCACCGCTTGATACGTCAACCCTCGAGGCGAGAGCGTTTAATGGCGGAGCAACCGCGCTCCTCCCTCTTTACGCACGTAATCCTCACCGTACTGGAGCAGACGATAAATACACTCCGCCAGCTTGCTTGTCGTGGTCATGATCGCTTTGCCGCGGCCGTCATCAAGACGACACTGCTGAAACTATTTAATATAAAACAGACCTAAATTATATGATTATTTGACTCATTATTCTATGAGAACGAGGTTGACAATCGTGCCGTACCATCATCCGCTCGTAAGCATGGCTCATGGTACGTATCCCGTCCTTTCTTGTAGCAAGTCGCCGCCGTCTTAATGCAGCCATTAGGCTGCTTCTTCCAACAGAGTCACTCGCAGGTCCGGGTGCTATCGCCCTGGGATGGCTCCCGCTCGAGTTGCACATCCAAGGGTGATATCACCTGGAGCGACGCCGCTAACGAATTCACTCTATCCCATGACTTTAATAGGGTGTTCTGACACAATAATTACTTAATGGTCTATTTTAATCTAAAATCACGCCAAAATCGCCCCATTACGATCTGACGGTGGGCTTAGCTTTCACCGTCGTCACTGGCCGTCGCCGCTCACTGCTCGTGCGAAGATCGGCCGTGTACTATGCTGCTTCGCCTGGCATTCATGCCTGGGCGGTTGAGGTTCCCTCGAACCGGACCGCCCAGGGCAGGGGCGGTCCCCAGATCGGAAATCGCTCCCGTGCCAACTATGTTCTCTTCCTCCACGCTTGCGCAGCTGCAAGCGTCCTTTCTCGCCGTCGTGCTGCCGAGGGTGCTTTCGCACGCCCGCGTGCCCTTCGGTGCCGTCAGCTGTCCGCATCGCCGAGAGGACGCGATCCAAGAAATGATTGGCCTTGCCTGGAACTGCCACCTCCGCCTGGCGGAAAAGGGCAAGGACGCCACCTGCTTCCCGACGGCTCTTGCCACTTATGCCGCCCGTGCCGTCAAATGCGGTTCTCGCCTCCCCGGCCAGGAGAGAGCCAACGACGTACTCTCGGCACTGGCTTAGCGGCGACACGGCTTCGCCGTTGTCAAACTGCCCCAACTCGAGACTCTTTCGCAGAATCCACTGACGGAGGCGCTCGCGGACAGCACCAAGTCGCCGCCCGATGAGATCGTCTGTTTCAAGCTGGACTTCGCTGCCTGGCTGGCCCGCTTGAGCGAACGCGACCGTGGCATTGTGCAGGATCTAATGGTGGGCGAGCGGACACTTGACGTTGCCAACAAGTACAGCCTCAGCCCTGCGCGCATTTCTCAACTTCGAAGAGAGTTCTTCCACGACTGGTTGGCCTTCTGCGGGGATCTGTCTGTACTACCGACTGCATCATCTGCCATTGACGTCGCTTGAGCGAGGAGGGATCATCAACGCGAACCTGCCCTTCGATGAAATTCTCCTCCTCGTTCTTATCCCAGTGGACCTGGACTAAGCGACGTGCCAGGCTACCGAACTCCTGCTGGAGAGCCAGCCTTCCCGTTCCGCCCTCCACTGGCCCCTTCGCCAAGTCATCCGCTAGCACTTGGACCTCTCCAGGGTCCGGGTCCACATCTCCTGTTAACCAGCATCAACGGAATGCATTCGGACAGCGCCTTCTCCGGAACCGAGACGTCTCGCCCTGAACCAAGCAAAGAAAAAGTGTGCCATCCTTACTCGCCACCGGTACACACCGGTTGCAGCCCATGTTTACTCCAACTTTGTGAAAGGAGATTTCCCCATGACCACGACAACGCGAACCAACACTAATGGTCAGCCGCGTAAGACGCTAGCCAGCCAGCTCGATCGTTTGGACGGCATTCTCGATGGACTCGATGCGGCCCTGGCTGGGGCGGTGCAAGAAGCAGTCGAGCAAGCCGTCAAGCAGGCCGTGCAAGCCGTCTTGACCGAAGTCCTGGCCAACCGTGAATTCCAGGAACATCTGCAACAAGTGACACAACCCACTCCGCCGCCTGAGCCGCCACGCGTCAAACAGAGCATGCTGAAACGACTGTGGCAAGCGACGACGGGGTGCGTGCAGCGAACGGTACAGACCGTGAAGAAGTTCGGTCGTGGCGTTGGCATCAGGCTACTGGCCGCCGGCGGCGCGGTCGCTGGTGTCATCTATGCTGCACGCAAGCAGATCGTTTCGGTGGGCACTGCGGTGTTCCGAAACGGCAGACAGCTCGTGAGCGGGGCCATTTCGGTCCTGATGAGCTTCGTGCCGTCGTTTGTTTTCGGCGGCTGAACCAAAGGGTGAGGAGGTGAAGTCATCCTGGCCGGTCAATCCCTCAGCAAGCGCGGTGGACGCCGCCACAGAGGGAATAAGCCCGAGCAGCCCTTGACTTGATGCTCCCGCCCTTCCACCACGCCAACGGCGCCAGTCATCGTATTCCGCCAAGGACCGGTCAACGCGGCCATGTCAAGAGAGTCCCCGACAACAGGCTGTGGTCCAGACCAAACGAGAAGAGTTTTGTGTCGTTTGTGTCGTCGTTTGCATTTGATGTGGACAGGTGAGGTGATTGCAGTCAGGCATGGTGATAGCCTCAAGAACACTCTCTTATGCACTTTGTCGGGCCTGGGGCCGGAGGCTCCAGGCCCGACAAAGTTCTTGAATAAGCTCGTAACACCGCACCTCACTTTTCTCGGCAGTCGCAGGCTCGGCCTTTTCCTGTTTTTCCATCCAAGAAGTCATGAAGAGAGCCACTACCGCAACGGATCGTTCTGCAGCCCTGCAAGCAAGGTACGGCCCGGACTGGGAATGAACGAGCTTGCCAAGACCTTCGCGGTTCTGGGCTTACTGTTTCCTTTCATCATGGTGTGACGTAGACCCGATGGCGTCACGCGCAGTCTCGAGCCCCAAGTTGCTCCCAGGTTCACCTTCAACTTAATTCGCGATCGTTGCGAATCGATCCAAACCGAAAGGGGTAAGATGGAAATGACTCCCAAGTTTTCACCAGGCAAGCTGGTCACCACGCCAGGCGCTTTGCAAGCCCTGGCCGAGAGCGGCCAAACACCCGATTTCTTCTTGAACAAGCACCTGAGCGCTGATTGGGGCGACGTCGATGAAGAGGACCGCCGATGGAACGAACATGCCCTCCGTAACGGACGACGACTTCTATCGGCGTACACCACGCTCAAGGGAGTGCGGCTATGGATCATCACCGAGGCCGACCGCTCCAGCACCTGCATCTTGAAACCCGAGGAGTATTGATCAGCCGTGAAGGAGCTATGTGAAGGCATAGCGGTTACACAGCTACATGCCTAGCGTCGACAAGTCGGTTGTCGGCTTGGCTCCGCTTTGTTCAGCCGCTGCAAGATGGCCTCGACTATGGGCGTCCAGGCGCGCCGCACGGCAGTAGCGTACTGCTGCCGAAGCTCACGGGCCCGTTCACTAAAGCCACAAGCCGCAGGCGAACGCAGTGAGCCCGACGTCTCTCCTGTCGAACGCTGGCCTGCCGGCCTCGCGAAAAATCTGGGAGATCAAACCGATGAACCGATCCAGGAACCGAAGGCTTGTCTATCTCCGACGCAGCACCGACAAGCAAAAGATTAGTCTGCCCAAGCAACTGCAGTGGGCCATCGCCGAGGCCCAATAGCACGGCATCGTTCTCGATGCAACCACTGCTGATCTGGATTACATGCAAGGCCAGCGTCTGCACAGTCACAAGGACATTCGCCTCGACGACGGCATCACCGGATCCGATCTCACCCGCCCAGGATTTGTAGCTTTCAATCGGGATTCTCTGGAAAATGTCTGCATCTCACACTTTTTTTCTACAAGCGGGGTCGCTTTGCTCGCCCCGACGACGCCATGCAAGCGATGCATATCGAGAAGAAGTTGCTGTTGGCTGGCATCACCATCGTCCATTCCGATGACGTCACGCCGCCGCTGCGTCGCGGCGAGAAGAACATCTTTCGTGACCTGGAACTGCTCTTGGCCTACTATCAGGGGGTTGAGGAGTTGCAAAAGCATGCCGAGCGGGTGCTAGTCGCCCAGCAGAAGCTGGCAGAAGGTGTCTACCGTATGGGCGGCAACGCGCACTATGGCTTTGTCCGCGTGTTGGTGGATGCTGCCGGCGGTATCTTAGAAGAACCGCCGTCAACACCCGCCACATCATCGTCGCCGCCATGAACGGTCAGGCCGACGACTGATCTTCGGCGACAGCTTCTATCGCCCGCCGCAACTGAAGCCTGAGCTTCTTCACGCTGTCCTGGTCACGTTTCAGCACCTTCGCCAGAGCACGGTCCAGCCGCTCGATGTTGCCCTTGCAGCCTGTGCTGTACCTTCGCATGAGCACAAGCTCATGGAATCGGTAGAGCCACAGCAAATTCCTGTAACGCAGTTCGCCGAGGTCGTCACCTCCTTCGGGACTCCGCTTGTTCACCCAGTCGGAGAGGTGCACGGGGACCACGCCGATCCGGGCGAGCCGGGCGACGTCCTGAAGGTCGATCCGCTCGCCCCGGAGCACGTACCAGGGGATGAAAAGAGTCATCCCCGCCACAGAAAGGCGGTTTATGCCCCTGCGCAATCCACCCACGAAGTCAGGCTCCATCGGCGCGGGCCAATCCCACGATCGCATGGTTTCCAGGTTCCAGCGGCAATAGAACGCTTCGAAATCCTCGCGGAAAGCGGCAGGCAAGTCCATGTCGGCGGTCACGTCAGAGATGATCCACGTAGGCAAGGTCGGGAAACGTCGGATCGCCCTCACGGTCCCTTCCCACTGTTCGCGGAGCGTTCGGGCTTCGCGGTGAAACTCCGGTTCGTGACCAGCCAACCGGCGAAGGCATCCTGCCTGTCATAAACCCTCTCCTCCCGCTCGGCACTGCCCTCGAAGAACTCTTCTATCTCATAAGGGGTTGCCCCTGTGCGGGCCATCTCCTCGCCGAGCATCTTGTCGATCTGCTGGACCGAGTGCCTCTCGCGCTCGTCCAGCGATGGCTGACCAGGTTCTTCCGGCGGTAGTTCCACGACGCGACCGAGGGGATGACGGTAGAAGAACCCGAAGCTGGCGGTTCGGGCCAGGTCGCGCTCAAACAGTTCCTGCTCCGGGGAGAAGAACCGAGGCGCGCCGTCCTTGATCGCGTCGATGATCGGCTCGGTCAGGGCGTACAGCGCGTCGTACTTAAGGAACTCGTTGCCCGCGTGCCGGCGGGCGAAGTCTTCCCATACGGGATCTGTCCTGTCTTCATTCGTGACCGGTGTCTTCATGAGCAGAACCCCCTTTGCGGTGAACCTTGCTTATCCGCACCACCCGTCTCCCTTCCCGGCTGCAACGGGCGGGGAGGGAAAGAAATTCCCGCCGACTTCCCCTCACAGTCGCGGCTCTCACTGCGAGAATGCGGCCAGTCGCATCGACAACTTCGTCGATGGTGATCGGAAGCACCCACGGCGTTGATTATGCCATGACGGAACCCCGGCAACCACAGCGAACCGGCCCCAGGACAAGCGAGACGGAGGTCGCCGCTCCTGGGGCCGTCGTTCGTTACCTCACCATTCATGAGCTTGCCGCCAGCACGACCTTGTCGGTCAGCACCCTCCGGCGGCTCCTCAAAAAGGGCAAGCTCGTCGGCCACCAGCCCGGTGGCCCGCGCACCCGCATCGTATTCCGCCCCGACGCCATCGAGCAGGTGGTGACGGCGATGACGGAAGCCGCGACCGACGAGCCGCCTCACCAAGAAGCCGCGAACGCTCGACAGCATGGCCCTCGCCCGAAGTGGCAGCAGGCCAGGTAGAGCGCTCGCATCCATCGAATCGAGAAGATCAACCATGCCTCGAAAACCCAAGAAGGAGCGGGTGTCCGGCCAGTTCTTCACCTGGTTGATAGGCACCCGCAGCAACGGCGTCTACTACGCGGATGGACGTGGCAACCCGCAGAACGTCGGTCGTCACTCGCTCGGGACACGCGACCGGCAGGAAGCCTTGGAGCAGGTCCGGCGGCTCGACCTGGTGAAGGCCACCGAGTTCGGCCTCGCCGACTCGTCCATCCTCCAGACCGAACAGGCCCGCCTGCTGACGCTGGAGGACGGCCAGGAGCGGTACATAGCGTTCGTCTCCCGCCCCTCCGTCCAGGGCGGCGGCACGTCGGCCACCGTGAAGCGTTACCGGGCCGTGCTGGAGAAGTTCGTGCTGTTCGCCAAGCAGCGCGGGATCTGCTTCTGGCAGCAGGTAACCAAGGATCTGCTCAGTCGCTACGGCACCTGGCTGGAGGCCAACGATTACCACGACAAGACGCAGTACATCGAGCTGACCGTCTTGAAGCAGGTGGTCAAGTGGATGGTGGCCGAAAAGCTGTTGCCCGCCGCCAGCCTGATCAGCATGAAACTGAAGAAGCCCGAGGGCACGAACACCTACTGCTACTCGCACGCGCAGGTCACGGACATCGTCGATCACTGCCGAAAGGAAGAGTCCCTGACCTGGCTCGCCGATGTCGTCACCGCTCTGGCGACGACCGGCCTGCGGATCGGCGAACTGGCCAGCCTGCGCTGGTCAGATGTTGATCTGGAGCGCGGCGTGCTGCGTTGACGGACACCACCAGGAAGACGCGGAAGTCGAAGCGGCACGAAGCCCGAACGACGAAATCTCACCGCGACCGCACGCTGCCGATCCACGACGATCTCAAGCCGATCCTGGCTGGGATGCCCCGTCTGACGGACGGTTTCGTCTTCCACGGCCCGCTGGGCGGGCGGCTCAAGCCCGATACGGTGCGGAACATCCTAAAGCGAGAGGTGCTGCCTCCGCTGGCCGAGAAGTTCCCTGCCAAGGAAGACGATCCCGGCATCGCCGCTGGTCGGCTGCACAGCTTCCGGCACTACTTCTGCTCCATGTCGGCGGACCACGATGTTCCAGAGCAATTGCTGATGTCCTGGCTGGGCCACCGGGACAGCGACATGATCCGCCACTACTACCACCTGCACCAGGACGAGGCCCGCAGGCAGATGGCCAAGATCCCCTTCCTGGGCAAAAAGATGACCGGGGCCAGCGAAGGTGTCGTTGACGGAGAACGGCTCCAAGAATAGCCTGAGCGGCGTGGAGAAAAGCAGGCCGGGCGGCGAGCAGGGAAGAAAAATGCTCTTTCCTTCCCTGTTCTCAAGCCGACCCGCTGCCCATACTAGAAGTGAAGGCACCCCTGGTCAATGTGACCTGGGGGCCGATAGCGAAGACGAGGTGCGAAGTGCCGAGATGGCCGATAGACCGACCTCATCTCGGCGTCGATGCCGCCTGACCGCCCGCAAGCCCTCGATTGGCACAGTTTTGACTCAGTTCACTGTGCCAAACGCGCCTGCCCTCCACAAATGCAGAACGCTCGCCATCTTACGGCGAGCGATCCAATTCTAAGCGGAGAGGGCGGGATTCGAACCCGCGGTGGAGTTTTACCCCCACGCCGCTTTAGCAAAGCGGTGCTATCGGCCACTCAGCCACCTCTCCTAATCGCTACAACTACTTGTATGGGGTGTAGTTTTCGGCGTTCGTTATGGCTTTTCCTCAAGGACGAATCGTTCTGTGCTGCCTTGCGATCCATGACCGATTCTACGCGAAAGCGGCGTCCTCGTAAAGACGCGGATTGGTTCAAATACTCTCAAGGCAAGAGCGAATAAGTTCCAGCGGAAGTGCATTTCCCTTTTTGGACACGTGATGTGGGAGAATTGACCATGCTCGAGTTGTTGACCAGGGAACCTTGGCTCATCGTCGTTACTCTGGCGCTGTTGATTCCGATCCTGGGCATTATCTTCGGCACGGTCACAGGCCACCTGACTCGTGTCCGCAAGGCCGAGATCGAGGCCAGCTTGAAAATGGAAATGCTCCAGCGCGGGCTGTCGGCCGAGGAAATTAAAATGGTCATCGAAGCGACGCCCCGCAAGAACCGCAATCACGAGGCGGTTTGCCGGGAAGAATAGTCAACATTCGTGATCGCCCAACAGCCTATTCGGCATCGGAGTCGATGCCCAAAAGTCGCAGTGTCTTCTGGTCGCGCTGGCCACCATAGTATTTATCGAGCAGCCGCTCAAACACCGATCCCGGCGGCGAGACGTACGCAAACAAGGTCGCGCACGATCGCAGCTTCATATCGTCGGGAGATCCGAAAACCTCCGTCGCAGAACGATCCTCGACGCCGAGCGCTGCCTCCGCGCACTGGAGCAGTCTGGGTCCGAGGACGGGATGATTGAGATACGCTTTGGCTTCCTCGCCACTCTTGATCGCATAGAATTTCGCGGTCGAACTGAAACCCAGTCCGTCGATCTGCGGGAAGATGTACCACATCCAGTGCGTGCGCTTCTTTCCACCCTGGATTTCCGCCAGGGCTCGCCCGAAGTCGTCCTCTTGAGCGTGCACGAAACGGCTCAGTTGGTATGGGTCATCCGTGCTGGGAGCATCGGTTGAATGGGTCACGTTCACCTCCATCCTCTCTTTCGCCGTGAAACGGGACACGGATTGTCCGAGACATACCAATGTTAACGAAACGTCAGAGAGCAAGAAAGTCGTTATTTGCCGGAAAAAACTTGCCAGCCGAACCGAGAGAGGGAATGGTTCGAGAGAGAAAAACTGTATGCCCAAGGAGGTAACAATAAATGCGAATTTACCGATCGTTACCGGTCCTGGCATTCGCGGCGCTATTGGGTTTTAGCGCAGGCGGCGTTCAGGCCGGTCGTTTCTTCGGCCGCGGTTCTGACGGCTCTGACAACGCGTATCAATATTCCAATCGCTCACAGGATTCCTTTGGTTTCAGTCCCGCTCCGCAGTACCAAGCGCGGCAGCCGCATTCCCGGCATCGCTTGTTTCACCGAGATCAGGGAGTAGCAAACCAGGGGATGCCAGCCAACGCCATGTCAGGATATGGCATGCCGTCGGGTTATGGTGGGCAATTTGGGTACATGCAATCTCCGATGACGGAGTCTCCGGTCAATGGGATGCCAGCCAACGCCATGTCGGGGTATGGCATGCCGGGTGGCCAATTGGGGTACACGCAAACTCCGATGGTGCAGTCTCCGAACCAGACGCAGCCTTTCCGAACGACTTCGATGGCGCCGGCCCAAGTGCCGGTCGCTCCGGTTGCGCAATCTCCATCGTGCCGGTCGTGCGGACAAGCGGCGCAGGCGGCGATGTCGGTGCCGTCTACTCCGGTTATGCAAGCGCCGTCTACCCCGGCCATGCAATCGCCGTCTATTCCGGTTGTGCAACCGCCGTCTACTCCGGCCGTGCAATCGCGGCTCGTCCCCGTCCCCGTCCCCGCCCCGATGCCCCAGGGTCCGACCACTGCTGAACCTCCTCAAGCGGATGTCACAGGCCGAGCGCCGTTCTGAAGACTCAGTCTGAGAGTGCCTCGGCGGTCTAGAGGTGCCGCGAAGGGGAGCGTGGACGCGCTCCCCTTATGGTGCTAGCGGAAAAGCTGCGGAGCAAACTCGTTGAGGTACTTCTGCCAGTTGATCCACGTGTGGCCGCCGCCGGTTTCCTTGAACACGGGATGGAAGCCGTGCTTCTTGAACAGCTCGATGGTTTCCCTGGTCTGGGCCACAAGGAAATCCTCCTTTCCCGTGGCAAACCAAAGCAATTTCAGCCCGCTCTTCGCTTCGTCGTCCAGCCCCTTCTGGTGTGTCTTCTCCCAGTTGGCGCGGTTGTCGAGGAAAACGCCTGAGCTGAACACCCCGACGTACCCAAATTCCTTCGGCCGCATGACAGCGATGTTGAGCGTCTGAGCCCCGCCCATCGACAGGCCGGCGATCGCTCGGCTGGGCCGGTCCATCCGCGTCCGGTAATGCTTTTCCACATAGGGTAGGACGTCCGTCAAAAGGTCGTTTTCAAACTGATTACTGCCAATCGGGCCCGCATCCTTGGCCGGCGTCGTCGGCATGATGAAGCTGAACGGGCCGGTGTGCCCTGTCGGCATGACGACGATCATCGGCTTGGCTTTGCCGGCCGCGATCAGATTGTCCAGGATGAAGTTCGCCCGGCCGACCGAGGTCCACGAGTCGTCACTGTCTCCTGCTCCGTGCAACAGATAGAGCACCGGATACTTCTCCTGACCCTCCTCGTACCCCGGAGGAGTGTAAATGTGCATCCGCCGGGTGCGTCCCAGGGTTGACGAGCGGTAGTTGATGCGGGCGACGGCGCCATGCGGCACGTCCGCCGTATCCATGAAGTCCGATCCAGGAACGTGCAGGACGCTCCACGCATTGCCGTTGGACTCGCTAACCGCCTGGTTTCGCGGGTCGGCCACGAGCACTCCATCGATATTGAACAGATAGCGGTAGGTGCCCGGCTCGACAGGACCGAGCGTCAGCTCCCAGATTCCTTTCTCACCTTTCTTCAGAGGCCGAGGCTGGAAGCCACCGGGGATGTCGGTGGTGAACAGGCCGATCGCTTCCGCCTTGGGCGCCAAGAGGCGAAAGGTAATGTGCCGGTCCGGCTTGGCCTCAGGTGAAACCACCACCGGGCCCCGCTGTCCACCGAGCTGCGCCCTGGCCGCCGTCGTAAAAGCGAGCGCCGCCAAGAGCGCGAGAGTCAGCCGGACCGTCACCGCGTTTACGGATGTCATTTCTGTGCTCCTGTGCACTTGGGTCGAATCGGAGAACTTCCGGGTGATTATACCCTCCTAACGGGGCGTCCACCGCGCCGAAGTCAACAAGATCCAGATGCGGTAACACGTTCAAGCAAGCCGTTAAGGAGGCGGTTTCCATTCCCAGGCCAGGGGTGACAAACGAACAGTGCGGAGTCGAGTCCGAGTAATAGCCGTGGCTTTTTTTCGTCATAGAATGTAGGAATCACAGAAGACCATACTGTCGTGATCGCGCCCTTTTTGCTGTTGATAAAGCACCTATTGGGAAACTCGAACAAGTAACAAGGGGTCGTGCTTGGCGACGCTACGTTGATACGTCGGCGTGGCGGAAGCTCCGCAGAAGCGTCGCTAAACGAAAGGAGACGACAATGATGCGTATCCATTCGGCGAGTAGCAAACGCCCGGCGTTCACACTGGTGGAGCTGATGGTAGTACTCTTGATCCTGGTCACCATGGTGAGCCTGATCGGCTCCGCGGTGGTGAAGTCGATGGACAAGCTCACGGAGATGCAGACGCGGAAGGAAATTTCCGAGATGGAGGTTGCCTTTCGCGCGTTCATGGCGGATTACGGCTTGACCGAACCACCGCCGACCTATCTCCTCCTGAGCGAGGCTGACCCGATAAATAAGAATAAGACGGGTCAAACCGATGGGTTGACCGCCGCGTTTCTGGAGAAGTTGTTCGGGCATAATCTTGGTCCCACGGATTGGAATGGCGACGGCAAGATTATCGGAGGCACGTTTCTAAAAGGAAGTCAATGCCTGGTGTTCTATCTCGGCGGCATCCCCAATTCGGCCGCTGTGCTCGGCGGGGCCGCGCCCGCTCCCCAGGGATTCTCAACCAACAATATGAAACCCTCTTATGGCTCCATGCCCGGGGAAACGATGGGCAAGCGCAAGGGGCCTTACTTTAATTTCGCAGCGACCCGGTTGTATTTACCCCGCCAACAGGTTCTCCCACCCGGGGACGGCTTCTTCTGGTATCTCGATCCCTGGATGACCAAATCAGGCAACCTGTACCTGACGATGGGCGGAAGCCCCTATATCTACTACAGTTACGCTGGGATTAATGGCCAGTGGCCTATTACGGCCGACTCCGGCGCGAACCCGTACAAGACTGCCGACGGCCAGTACACGAACCCGAACACGTTTCAGATCATCTCGGCGGGCAAGGATGGATGGTTCGGCCTCGGTTTGTGGAATCCATTGAGCGGTGCTACGGGGACCGGCGCCGACGACCAGGCCAACTTCTCCGCGACGCTTCTCGGCGCGGGTCAGAACTAAGCAGGAGCCATGATGACGATAAGAGCATCGTCCGATCGCTCCAGAACGGTTCAGGCTTGTTGCCTTTCCCAACCGGGCGGGTGACAAGCCATGTCCATAATCGGCGCGATCGCCAGCCTGGCGCTTATCGGATGGATTCTGATTGAAGCCTTCGAGACGATGGTGCTGCCGCGCCGCGTGATGCGGAAGTTTCGCTTCATTCGCTGGTTCTATCGCCTGAACTGGCCTGTATGGCTGCTGCTGTCCGGTGTCTTCCGCTCTGCCAAGCGGCGCGAGAACTTCCTCAGCGTCTTTGGTCCCCTGTCGCTTCTGGCCCTGTTCGGCGTCTGGGTTTTGGGTTTGATCGCCGGCTTCGCTTTGTTGCACTGGTCGTTGGGCACGCGTCTGCAGGAGCCGACCGGCACCTACGCCGCGCTGCCCGAGCTGGTGTACTTTAGCGCCATCACTTTTTTCACGATCGGCTATGGCGACGTGGTGCCGCTGGGCGGCCTGGGTCGCTTCCTGGCGACGGTTGAGGGGGGATTCGGCTTTGGTTTTTTGGCCGTCGTCATCGGTTACATGCCTGTACTCTACCAGGCATTTTCCCGACGCGAGACCGTCATCTCACTGTTCGACGCACGGGCTGGCTCACCTCCGAGCGCGGGGCAACTGCTGCTGCGCGTGGCGCCGCACTTCGACTCCGGGAAGGCCGCCGACTTGCTGGCCGAATGGGAACGCTGGTCGGCGGAATTGCTGGAGAGTCACCTGTCTTTTCCCGTACTCAGCTTTTACCGCTCGCAGCACGACAACCAATCCTGGCTTGCCGCGTTGACAGCAATTCTCGATACAAGCACCCTCATTCTGGCCGCCGCGCCCGGCAAGAGTCTCTTTCAGGCTCAGCTGACCTTCGCCATGGCGCGCCATGCTGCCGTCGATCTCGCCATGGTGTTCGACACACCGCCGCGTCCAGCGGAGCCGGATCGCCTGCCCCCGGACGTCTGGCAGAGGCTGAGCGAAACATTACGCGCGGCCGGTTTGGAGCTGCGTCAGGGTCCGGCGGTCGAGGCCAAGCTGACGGAGCTGCGCGGGATGTATGAACCGTTCGTCAATGCACTGGGTCACTTCTTCCACTTCCCGTTGCCGCCGTTGTTTTCCGAAAAGACAAGTGTGGACAACTGGCAGACCAGCGCCTGGATGCGCCGCACCGCCGGCATTCGCCATCTGCCCGTCAGCGACGGCGACGAGCATTTTGATTGAAGGGAAGAATGACTCGTTTCTCGTTTCGCGCGAAACGAGAAACGCGAAAAAAACGAGACAGCGTAAATACAATAGCCGATCGCCAGCAACATCGTTGATGAATGCAGGCTCGCCTTCCGCTTGCCGGCTGGTCAGGGTGCGGCTACACAACGACGCGGGTTGTGGCAAGAGCAACGCATCGGGGTGCCCATTCTCGAACGGCCGGATCGATTGCTTCTTCGTATCTCGACGCACTTCTACATAAACGACGTGGAAAGGGATCGACTCGCGGAGGCGATGCCCTTGTTGCTGCGGCAGGGCTTCGGCTGGGCGGCCGTGGTTCGCCTGCTGTTCGCCTCATGCCACGCTACTAACCGCTATTTCTCACAACCGCTCTCGTTTCGCGTGTGGCGACGATGGGAAGACGGCTTGAGACGAACTGGACCGTCGTTGGAATGCACCAACGGACGTGTCGAGGACTTGCCGCAGGCCGTCATCCTCTTCTGCGACCCCGCGCCCTCTCTTGCTGGCCCCCTCCGCCTTCGCTGAGCGCACCCTCAACGCTACGGCGAGTCCCGATCACCCCTTTCGCTGCCACGCCGCCATCAACTCGAACCCACAACCGCCGGCCGAACGCCCTCCGCTAGGGCTCGGAGTTTCTCCCAGACACCAACGAATACCCCACGCAACGGGTAGGCTTCCGACAAGGCCACCGTCACACGCCGGACATGGACACCGATCACCGCGCCGATCTTCAACAGGCGGACGCGGATCGTGTCACATTGCGCCTGCGCCAACTCCGTCCCGGCCAGGCCATGTTGCCGCAACGCACGCAAGACGATGTAGGCCACCGTCGCCAGGCACAGCCGCACCTGATTGGCACGCATCGTCTGGCAACTGACCCGGTTGGCAAACAGCATCAACTGTTGCTCTTTGATACGGTTCTCCATGTCGCCACGGCCGCAATACTCCTGCTCATACAACGCTGACCCGGCAACCGCCGCGGCGGTCAACGACGAGACGATGAAACGCGGGTTGGACCCTTTGGCCAAATGCTCGGCCTTGCCGACCACACGCCGCTGGCGGCTCCAACTGTCGTGGGTGCGGTAGGCGAATTCGTGGAACAAACGCGTCGGCGTGCCGGCCTGCGTGAACTGCTGCTGGGCCTGCTCCAGGGCCGGCCCCAACTCACGCAGCAAACGCGGGTTCTTGGCCAAGCCGAACAGAAAATCGACGCCGTTGGCCTCACACCAGTGCATCAGGTGCTCTCGACAGAAGCCGCTGTCACCCCGCACCAGGATGGACACGCCGGGCCAGCACTGACGCAGCCGGGCAATGATGCGGGCCAAGTGCTTGAGCACGCCGACGGCATTGTCGATGTCCGACGGCCGCAGCAACGCCAACAGCGGGTGATCGCCGCAGAAAATGTACAGAGGCAGGTAGCAGTAGGCGTCGTAGTAGCCGTGGAAGAAGCGGCCCAACTGATGGCCGTGCAGCACGAAGTCGGTCGAGTCCAAGTCCAGGACGATGCGTGCGGGGGGAACCAGGTATTGCTGCACGAACGCCTCGACGAAGAAGGCTTGCATGGCGTCCAGATGCGCTACGATCTTTTTGTAGCGGCTGGCGGCGTTGGCCCGGACGGGAGTGAGTTCCAGGCGGTTGAGCGTGCTCTTGCCAGCCAGAGCCTTGCCACGGTCGCGTGCCCGGGCACGCTGGCATCCCGTCGGATCTTTCTTGCCGACCAGGATGGCGAGCAAGGGATCATGGCGGAGTCGGTCGTGATCGTTGAGGTCTTCGTAGCCCAGGCACAGGGCGAAGATGCGTTGCTTGAGCAACTCCGGGAGCGTGTGTTCGACCAAGTCGGGATGTCGATGATCGGTGAAACAGGCAGCGAACTGGTCGATGAAGTGGAACTTGGCTTCGACTTCTCGCAGCAAGAGGCCGCCGGCATCGGAGGTGACGGGACCTCCGTTGAAACGAGCGACAACGTGGCGACGGCCGAGGTCTTGGAAGAGCAGTTGCGTGTCGTTACAGTGTGTCATGGCGCGGTGGTCTCCGAAGTTGGTAGCAAGAGGTTGTTGTTATTCTCTTTATGCCAACTGCGGAACCATCGCGCCAGTCCTTTGGGGAGACATAGGGGCTAACCGTGGAAATGCCTTCCGAAGCGATCTACCTCGACGCCGACGCCAGCCGGTTGGCTCAGGTCATATCGAACCTCCTCAATAACGCCGCTCGTTACACGGAAAAGGGCGGTTGCATTTGGCTTATGGCGCAACGGCAAGGCGACGAGGCGATTGTGTCCGTCAAGGACAATGGAGTCGGCATCGCGACCGAACAATTGCCGCAACTCTTCGAGATGTTCTCGCAAGTAGGAACAGAATCACAGGGATCACACGGCGGCCTCGGCATCGGTCTGGCTTTGGCCCGCGGATTGGTAGAGCTGCACGGCGGCCGGGTTGAAGCCCGCAGCGACGGCGTGGGCAAGGGCAGCGAGTTCCTGGTGCATTTGCCGATTACTTAATGCTTGACCAGCGCGATGGGTAAGCGAACGCGGCCCTCGCTGACGCTTCGCGCTGGTGCAGCGAATGTTCACGACACCACCGGCAGCGATCCCTCCGCCGCCATCTTGCGAATGTCCTGGGTGATGCGCATCGAGCAGAACTTGGGGCCGCACATCGAGCAGAACTTGGCCGATTTGAACACTTCTTGAGGCAGCGTCTCGTCGTGCATGGACCGAGCGGTGTCCGGGTCCAGCGACAACTCGAACTGTCTGTTCCAGTCGAACTCGAACCGCGCTTTGGATAACTCATCATCGCGCCGCCGTGCATTCTTGCGTCCACGAGCAATATCTGCCGCGTGGGCGGCGATCTTATAGGCGATGACTCCCTGACGCACGTCATCCTTGTTCGGCAAGCCGAGATGTTCCTTCGGTGTGACGTAGCAGAGCATGGCCGCACCCGCCTCGCCGGCTAGTGCCGCACCGATGGCGCTCGTGATGTGGTCGTACCCAGGTGCGATGTCCGTCACTAATGGGCCCAGCACGTAGAAGGGTGCATCGTGGCACAGTTCGCGCTCTTTCTCGACGTTCATCTTTACCAGGTGCATTGGGATGTGTCCGGGTCCTTCGATCATCGTCTGCACATTTTGCTTCCACGCCTTCAAGGTCAGCTCACCCAGCGTCTTGAGTTCGGCGAACTGAGCTTCATCGTTGGCGTCGGCCAGACAGCCCGGACGCAGACCATCGCCGAGGCTATAAGTCACGTCATAAGCACGCATGATTTCGCTCAGCTCGTCGAAGTGGGTGTACCACGGGTTTTGCTCATGGCGAGCCAGCATCCAGGCGCCCATGAGCGAGCCACCGCGCGACACAATACCGGTGACGCGATTCGTCGTCAGCGGCAGATACTCCAGCAAAACGCCGGCGTGAATCGTCATGTAATCGACGCCCTGCTGAGCCTGATGCTCGACCATGTCCAGCATCATGCGCGGCGTAATATCGCCGACGTCCTTAACGTTTTGAATGATCTGATAAATGGGCACCGTGCCGATCGGCACCGGCGAGACGTCAATAATAGCCTGGCGGATGGCGTCGATATCGCCGCCGGTCGAGAGATCCATGGCGGTATCGGCGCCGAGATGGACGGCGGTATGCAACTTCTCCAACTCATCGTCAATCTTGCTGGTGACGGCTGAGTTGCCGATGTTGGCGTTGATCTTGCACTTGCAAGCGACGCCGATGCCCATTGGTTCGAGGCGCTTGGTCAGGTGGACCTTGTTGGCCGGAATCACCAGGCGTCCGCGCGCCACCTCCTCGCGGATCAGCTCGGCATCGAGATCCTCGCGTTCGGCGACAAAACGCATCTCTTCGGTGACAATCCCCTTGCGTGCGGCTTCCATCTGCGTCATCGGTTGGTCCCTTCCTAATATGAAGCGTGGTGCAGGGGAGAGCGGAGATGGGAGGCGAGAACGGAAGACGGTTCGCTTTCCGTCCCGGCATTACCCGGATCGGTCCCAGGGTCTGCTCTCAGCCCGCGACAGTTCCGCGGACACCCCTAGCGATACCTAAGAGAAGATTGTAGCCGTTGGGCTGTCCCCTGGCCAGGCTGGGCGTATGGCCGATCTTGCTCATTTCACGAACCAGCCACGGGTTGTCGAGTCGGTCTTGAAAAAGCGCAGTAATTCTCGACCGGTCTTCACTTGTCCTTGCGGTGAATAGTGCGTGTGGTCATTCTCGCGGAAATCGCTGAGCTGAAAGCTAAAGCCATCCTTTCGCTTGACTGTGCCATTGGCCCACAAGTATGGACCCCAGCTCAGCCACGGCGCCTTGACCACGCCTTTCTGAGGGTCGTAGTTCAATTCGGGATCGCCCTTGAGCTGCCGTTCGACTAGCCACTTCACAGCAAAGCCCGTTTCGTAGGAGTAAGGCTCGGAGTTGCCCGGTCCACCGATTCGGCCAGGCGACGCCTTGGCCCGGCCGCCATAGGTTCGGCTCGATAAGTAAGCCAGTTTCACGTTCGGAAAACGCTGGGGAACGGATGTGCATGGTAGATTCGCTATCCGATCATCCTTTACTTGGGATCGCGACCGTGAACTACAGCGGGAGGACACGTCGCTTCGACGGCTGTGAACGCTTCGAGGATCTTGTACGAATGCGAAGCCCCTTTGGGCACCACCCAGGAGTCACCCGCCTCCAGCAGAACAACCTGGCCTTCCAGATGCAGCTCCGCACGACCCGCGATGACATAACCGACGGTTTCATAGTTGCGCGCCATCGCCGGTTTGACGTGTCCGGGCTGTTCCTTGTCCCACAGACGCATCCCCAGATGGATGCCCAAGGCCAAGTGTTTTTGGCCCATCTCGCCGCACGGCGAGTGTTTTGATTGCACTTTCATCACACTGGTGTCGCCCATGATGCCCTCCCCTCACGCTTGTCTTGAAAACTACTCGGTCGCAACGCCCAATTCGTCGAGATGCTGTAACAAGTCCGCCGGATCATCGTAAACGCGATAGGCACCGGCGCGTTCCAGTTCATCCTTACCTGAGCCGCCACAGAGCACTCCCACGGCAAGTGCCCGCGCGCGCTGGGCAGAGAGCAGGTCCCAAACGCTATCGCCGATCACAACGCAGTCACGGATATTCATACCTAACCGTTCCGCTCCCACGTAGAATGGGTCCGGCTCAGGTTTGGCTCGTTGTACTTCTCCGCGCGTAACGACCGTATCCTTAGAGGAGATGCCCAGCGTTTTGAGAACGGGTTCTGCCTTCTCGGGCTTACTGCTTGTGACGATGGCCCAGGGGACCTGCAAACGAGTCAACTCGTCGAGCAGATCCCTCGCGCCCGGCACGGGTTTCACATCGCCGACCAAACGGGCATAAATCTCTCCATGATATTCCTCTGCCTTCTTGATTTCGTTCTCCTTCATCTCGCGTCCCGTCTCACGCATCAGGGCGCG
Organism: Gemmataceae bacterium; assembly: GCA_036557565.1. Classification (GTDB taxonomy): domain Bacteria; phylum Planctomycetota; class Planctomycetia; order Gemmatales; family Gemmataceae; genus JAJPHU01. The sequence goes on along the minus strand of DATBHJ010000078.1, from coordinate 111,950 downwards.
AATCAACTTCGATCCACTCAGGCCGATGCGCCGATGAATGCGCCAGGCAGGCAAAGCCAGGCCCACTCTGAAAAGCGCTTCTTGCCAGGCCTGAACATGGCGATACACACTGTCCACCAGCGTACCGTCGAGATCGAAGAGAAAAGCCATGCACGTTTCGCGCTCGTCTCTCTGATCGGCATTTTCGTGGGAGGGTGAGTCTTCTTTTTGAGTAGCTTGCTGCATAAGGGAATCTTCCTCAAGCAATTGTTTCCGGACCGGCGAGAGAACAAATAGTTTAAGTCGCAAATGTCGCGCCTTGCCTGGAATAGGAGCATAGATATAGGGCGCTGGTACAGCATTTGCCCCATCGTTCTCCTAGAGAATCCAACGACCACTTCCTCTAGAATCAGGAGCTGAGATATGGCAAGCGCACGAAAAACCTCGAGTCGCAAGAACAAGGAAAAGACCAACCCCATTCCTCCCGGCGCCACGAAAGCGGCCTCGGATCACGATCTTCGACCAGGAGAGCCGCCGGATCGGACGCCTTCCGGAGAGGAAGCGGTCGGCACTCCGGGCGGCGGTACCGAGGTCGGCGGACTCGCCGGGACGAACATCGATGACGGCGACCCGGTGTTGACCAATCTCGATCGTGCCATGGGCAGCGATGCACGAGGCGAAGACAGTGAAGAGGGGGGCCCATCTTATTCGGGTAAATCCGGTGGAGCTGTAGGCGGTTCACCGGCGCAAGTGCGTGCCTCTGGTGGTCATCAACGCCACGGTTTTCGCCCCGGAGGCGTTCCTCCGGCCGATCGCACCATTGGCGACAAGCCGTAGGCCGGCCTACGGCTGAATGAGAGCGAGACCGCTCTGGGGATCATGCCTTCTACGGAGGTGGTGCGGTGATTCGACAAGCATCACCTCCAGGGTGGGCCGCACGCGCGCCTCGATTAGATGGCCGCCGCGGGTTGTGCCGTCGGAGCGGCCAAGCACGGCGTGGACATGGATCTTCGGCCCGCCCTTCTCGTCAAGTGTGATGTCGCCCACCAACGACAGCACCTCTACCTGTTCGCGCACCGGGATCTTGTCGTAATCCTTCTTGTCCAGGTTGAAGTACGCCAGCGTCGCCTCCTGAAAACCGCCGATGGCCGTGAAGTGGCTCGCTCCGAGCTTCTTCTCCTTGGCAAACGCAGTGAGGCCAGCGACGGCCTCGTCACCGGTGCCAAAGACCAGGACGAACGTCTTCTCGCCGTCATTTTCATGAATTAATTGCGCTTTCATACATTCTCTCCTTGCGGCGTGGCTTCCCTCGTCGGCTCAAGTACAGCCCGCCCATCAGCCCCAGCAATCCAGCCGCAGCTACCCAGCCGCGGTGTTGATCAATCCACAATTGCCAGCTGAACGGATGAGCAAGGCGATCGAATCGGCCGTGTGCTCCATGATCCCCCGGAAGCGGTTCGTACAGGTTGTGGGGAGCATCGGGGTCGGCAGGTTCTGGCGACTGCTGCGACCGAAAGCCCGTCTTGCTCAGATACCAGTCACCAAGGGCCGGAGCGATTTTGTTCCCGGAGATGACGACAGAAGTTGAACCGCCGACATACCATTCTCGGCGATAGTGATGAGCAGCGTGATAGATGGCTTCGGCAGCGACTTCCGGCTGATAGACGGGCGGAACGGGCTGGGGCTTGTGCGGCAAACGGTTCTTCACCCAGTCGAACTGCGGCGTGTTCAGGCCCGGCATCTGCACCATCGTGACCTTCACATTGCTCTTATCGTGAAGCAGTTCGCTACGCAGCGATTCGGTGAATCCCTGGATTGCGTGCTTCGCACCGCAGTAAGACGACTGGAGAGGGATACCTCGATAGGCCAGGGCCGACCCGACCTGTAGGATTATCCCCCGATCGCGCGGCAACATGCGCCGCAAGGCAGCCAGCGTTCCGTGGACCGTTCCGAGATAGGTCACCTCCGTCACGCGCCGATACTCCTCCGCCGTCATCTGCTTGACCGGAGAGAATACGGCCACCATCGCATCGTTGACCCAGATATCAATGGGACCGAAGGTATCCTCCACAGCCGAGGCGGCGCGTTCGACGTGTTCGGAGTCGGACACGTCGGTCGGCAGTACCAGTCCCTTGCCGCCAAGCCGCTCCGCATCTTCACGTGCTCCTTCCAGACCGTCCTTGCCACGCGCCAGCAATCCAATGTGCGCTCCGCGCCGTGCGAACGACTGAACCGTTGCACGTCCGACACCTGCCGACGCCCCTGTGATGACAACAACTTCAGGTTTGTTGGACATGAAAACTCCTCCCAAAACGCATCTTCAAGCGAGCAACGCCGGTTCCAATGCAACCTTCATCCAACCCGCCTGCCGCTCGTCGAACGCCTTGTACGCCTCGATCACATTTGTCAATGGCTCGATATTCGTAAGGACTTTTTCTGGCTTGACCACTCCGCTGCGCACCAGGCGGAGCAGCTGAGGCAAGTATTTGCGATGATGACAATTACCCATCTTGATTGTCACGTTCTTGTTCATCGCCTCGCCTATGGGAAAGTAGCGAGCAGTTTGGGGATAGACGCCGATGATAGAAAGTGTGCCCGCCTTGGCCAGTGCCTCGATAGCCCAGATCAAGGCCTGCGACGGAGCATCGCCGGGTCGCCAGTTCTCGCCTTGCGGTTTGGTCTCGGGAGCGATCTCGCGCACTTCTTGCCGGAACCACGATTTCATCTGAGCCGATTTGTCCGCGGCCGGTCCCTGACGCGGCCGGATCGCATCGACACCCACCGCATCAATGGCTCGATCGGCGCCGATGCCGCCAGTTAGACGCCGAATGGTTTCAACGGGGTCCTCAGCATTGAAATCGATGACCTCGGCCCCTTGCGAGCGTGCCATCTCCAGGCGATCCGGCACAGTGTCTACAGCGAGGATGCGCCCGGCTCCCAGCGTTCTTGCACTGACGATGGTGAATTGGCCAACCGGCCCACATCCGAAAATGACCACCGTGTCTCCCGGTTTGATCTCCGCCAGCTCGGCCCCAAAGTAGGCCGTGGGGAAAATATCGGAAAGCAGAATCGCCTGTTCGTCGCTCACCTCGTGAGGTAGCTTGACGAGTCCAACGTTGGCAAACGGAATGCGCGCTCGTTCCGCTTGCAGCCCCTGAAAAGGCCCCGTCTGCTGTGGACCGCCAAAGAACGCCGTGCCAGAAAGCTTGCCATTGGGGTTAGCATTGTCGCACTGCGCATAATAGCCGGCCCGGCAGTAGACGCAGTGTCCGCAAGCAATGGTGGAGGGAATGACAACTCGGTCGCCGATTTTCAAATTGCGGACATCCTTGCCTACTTCCTCAACGATACCGACGCCTTCGTGCCCGAGGATTGTGCCCGGCTTCATTCCCGGCAGTGAGCCGCGAACCATGTGCAAATCCGTGCCGCAGATGGCGCTGGCCGAGAGATGCACGATCGCATCGGTCGGCTGCTCGATCTTCGGTTCGGGCACGTCTTCCATGCGAATGTCGCCGACTCCATGAAACACCACGGCTCTCATGAATAGGCCTTCCTCTCTATTGGAGCAGCCTCCACTCGGGCGTTCGGGACACATCTATTCGACTTCTGAGCAATTGATATGCCGCCATCGGATTTCACAGTGTGGATGCAAAATGGTTGCCCTTGCGATTTCCTACCGGGCCCGGGCCGCAACAGCACGAGGAGCGCGCTCGGATCGGAAAGCGAATCGAGTATCGGTCCTTCGCGTCTGACGGAACAAACGGAGTACGCGGCCCGTCAGAACAACGAAATGGGATTGCCGACCCGAATGGTTCTGATCGTATCACTCGAGTGCACACCCTATCCCACGCCAATGGGCAGATGAAGGAATAGTCTTGAGGCCTTCATTAGGCATCTCCGGGCATACAACCCACCCATGCGATGGCATCGAGTTTGCGATGATGTAGGCCGTTGCCCGGAGTGACAGGAATAGTCAAACGAAAGCCATGCACATCTTCAAGCAACCTATATGGTCGCGCTTCGTCATGATCGCCCGCCCGTATTTTGCATCCGAAGCCCGGACCAAGGCGATCGGCAGTCTCGTCCTCCTCGCCGGACTGCTGCTCGCAGTCAACGGTTTGAACTTCATCAACAGCTACATCATGCGCGATTTCATGACTCTGGTGGCGGAGCAGCAGTCGCAGTTCTTGATGTACGGCCTGGCGCTGGCTGGGGTGTTTGGCCTCGCCAGTATTGGCGAAGCCTTTCAATACTACACAGAACAACACATGGGCTTGACCTGGCGCCAATGGCTCACACGCCGCCTCCTGGACCGTTATCTCGCCTGTCGGGCCCGGCACCTGTTGAGCGATGGTAAGAAGATCGATAACCCGGACGAGCGCATCAGTGAAGATGCCAAAACTTTCACAACGTCCACCCTGTCGTTCACGGTTCTGATCCTTAACTCCCTGTTAGCGTTGTCGCTCTTCCTGGGCGTTTTATGGTCAATTACGCCCTGGCTCGTCCTGACCGCCGTGTTGTACTCCGCGGCGGGCTCGCTCGGCACGATCCTTCTGGGACGAAAGTTGGTGCCGCTCAACAACCAGCAGCTGCGAAAAGAGGGAGACTTTCGCTACTCCCTGGTTCAGCTACGCCAAAATGGCGATTCCGAAAATCACAACGACACTCAAGCGCCCTCCAACGATCAACTATTGGATCGCTTTAGCAAGCTCGTGGCGAACTTTCGACAAATCATCTCCGTCACGCGCAACGTAGGCATGTTCACCAGGGAGTTCAGCTATTTAATCCAGATCATTCCAGCGCTCGTGGTGGCGCCGTTTTACATTCACAAACAAGTGCAGTTCGGTGCTATTCCCCAGGCAGCGATGGCATTCGCTCAAGTTGTGGGCGCTTTCTCACTTATCGTCACGAAATTCCAGGAAGCGTCCACTCTTGCGGCCGTCATTAATCGATTAAGTTCCATGTTGGAGGCGATGGAGTCCGCATGTGCAACATCAGGCTCCAGCGACAAGGCGTCGGCTAGGGAGGCCGATGGGCAGGAAGCTTCAGCGAAACGTGCCTAGTAGACATGCTCCATCTGTGCGTGAATTGCGTCCAGAAGCTCCTGGACCTCGAAGGGCTTATGAACGTGGTGATCGGCGCTTACGGCCTCGGCAAAATTGGCGGCGGAGACCACGATAACGGGAATCGAGGCGATGCTCGGGTCGCGCAGCTGTTCTTGACGAAATTGCTCTCCATCTAGGACAGGCATCATGACATCTAGAAGGATCAGGCAGGGCTGCTTGCCCCCTGCTCGAAGGAGATCGAGGGCTTCCTGGCCATTGCCGGCGCATTGAACCTGATAGCCCTCCCATTCCAGGACCATCTGAATGGCACGCCGAACAATTTCGTCATCTTCCACCAACAGTATGCTCCTACCTTTACCAGGCTGCGAACTCATACAGGAACCTCTAGGGGGCAATGGGCAGGAAGAAACCCTGCTCATGTTCAGCTATTGCCATGCCGGATTATGGCTCCAGTTGTATTTTTCGATGCTTTGACAGGAACCATAGGGCCAGAAACTGTTCCAATTTAGTCTATTCGCGGCCTATCAATCTGGCACCTGCTTACCAACGCCGTCGCTTGCGTTCCGCATCGGTTAGACCGGGTTCGTTATTCTTTCGCTCTGCAGCGCGGTTGTTGGCATTCCACTCACCCGTCGGCTCTTGATTGTGTGGATTGGTTTGATCCGAAGCCGGCGCGGGGAAATCTTGCGTTGCACCAGACGAGGTTGCACTGGGCGCGCCCTTGGATGAATCCGCGACATCCTGCGGCATCTTCTTTTCTTGGTCCATTGTCCGTCTCCTCACTGAATAGCAGAAAGTCTCTGCTCTAGCTTGGTGCAATTGTCATACCTGCCCTCACGACGAGCCAGCTTCGGTCTGAGGTTTGCAACGTAGGAGGGACCAGGTGAACTCAAGGAGCAGAGAAATGCCCACCGCGACTCAACCTCATCCGTCTTACTGGAGCACCACAGCTCCTCCTCTACGCCACTGTCCTTTGACCCACGATACCCGCGCGGATGTTTGCGTGGTTGGGGCAGGCATTGCCGGACTGTCCACCGCCTACTTTCTCGTCTCGGCCGGCAAGTCCGTCATTGTCCTTGACGATGGTCGCATTGCCGACGGCCAGACGAAGCAGACAACGGCCCATCTGTCCAACGCTCTCGACGACCGCTACGTCGAGATCGAGCGCTTGCATGGCACGAGTGGAGCGCGTTTGGCTGCACAGAGCCACACTACCGCCATTGAGAAGATCGGAGATGTGGTGCGCCGGGAACAGATCGATTGCGATTTCGAAAGATTGGATGGTTATTTGTTCGCACCAACCGGTGAATCGGCGGACATGCTGGACCAGGAGTGGCTAGCGGCGCACCGGGCGGGTCTGACCTCGGTGGAACGGCTCGATCATCTGCCCGAGCCGTGGCCTGCGCGGCTATGTTTGCGTTTTCCTGGACAGGGGCAATTTCATCCCTTGCGTTACCTGGCGGGGCTGGCACTCGCCATCACGCGCAAAGGCGGTCGCATCTTTACAGGAACACATGCCGAGAAGATGGAAGGTGGCACCTCGGCCCGGGTGGTCGTAACCAATGGACGGCAAGTCGCTTGCTCTGCCATTGTCGTCGCCACCAATACTCCGGTTAACGACCTCTTCGCCATCCATACCAAGCAAGCTCCGTATCTGACCTACGCCATCGCTGCGACTGTGCCGTGCAGCTGGGTCACGAAAGCCCTATACTGGGATACGCTCGATCCCTACCACTACGTGCGCTTGCAGAGATTGCAGCCGCAAACGGATGGCGCCGGAGCGCCAAGCTATGACGCAGATAAGGAGGAATTGGTGATCGTCGGCGGCGAGGACCACAAGACGGGGCAGGCCTTCGATCACGAGGAACGCTACGAGCGACTGGAGTCGTGGGCGCGCGAGCGTCTGCCGAAGATGGGCTCGGTTCTCTTTCGCTGGTCGGGTCAAGTGATGGAGCCGATCGACGGCATCGCCTTTATTGGCCGTAATCCGGCGGACAAGGACAACGTCTACATCGCCACCGGCGATTCCGGCATGGGCATGACGCACGGCACCATCGCCGGTATTCTCCTGACCGATCTTATTCTTGGTCGCGAGAATCCCTGGGCCAAGCTCTATGATCCGTCGCGAAAGACACTGCTGTCGGCGAAGGAGTTTGTGAGCGAGAACCTAAACGTCGCCAAGCAGTACGCGGACTGGATTACCGGTGGGGAAGTGCGAACGGTTGCCGACATCGCCACGGATAGCGGTGCAGTTCTTCGCGATGGCTTGACGAAGGTCGCCGTGTATCGCGATTCTTCTGGTGTTGCACACAAGTTTTCCGCGGTATGTCCGCATCTGGGCTGCATCGTTTCGTGGAATGCCTCAGAGAAAACATGGGACTGTCCGTGTCACGGCTCGCGCTTCGCTTACACGGGCGAACCCATCGTTGGTCCCGCGAATCGTGGGCTGGAGCATCTATCAGATGAGAATTGAACTGGCCCGACGAGAGGGGAAAGGGCGGGAATGTTCCTACCCGTGAGCAAGCGTTTGCACGAATGTCGAGATCGGGTTGCGCTGGTCGAGTCTCGCTGTTCGGCAGCTTATCTTGAAGTTAGCACTAGGTTGAGGGGTCTGACAGGAACACTTTCTTCTGTCATTTTGACAGTAGACGACACTTCTTTTGCGAATCGTTTCGCAATGCGACAAAGGCCAAATTGCTGGGCGTGGCTGCGCAAGTCGGCGTGGACGCTTGCGAAGTGAGATGGAGACGCATTAGGAAGAGAGTCATCGATTTTTTCAAGTCGCCTCACCAGCGCGTGGTAGTGCTCTGGGCACTCAAGTTGGGCGATCTTCTCGGTGCCTTGCCGGCGTTTCGGGCCTTGCGAAAAGCCTGGCCCAAAACCGAACTCACCCTCATCGGGCTGCCGTGGGCCCAAACCTTCGTCAAACGTTACTGCGAGTATGTTGATGGCATCCGCGTCTTTCCGGGTTATTCCGGACCGCCGGAGCGTGAGCCGAACATCGACGGCATTCCAGTGTTTCTGCGGGAAATGCAAGCGGAGCGATTCGATCTTGCCATCCAGATGTGCTGTCCGGCACGGCGCGGACATCGGGTCGAAGTCCTGACGCGCCGCGATAATCTCACTTTGACTCCGGCCCTAAAATGGCCTGAGGGTATAAATATCGTCCACATTCGCGCTGGCACATCCGAGCATATTCCCGAGGAAAGATTGCTGCCTCTTATAGAGGAATTCACTCTACATGCACTTTTCGGCCATCAGGCCCTCTGCCACCCTCGGTCTCTGTACACCTGGCTGCGCGTCAGCAAGGCAATCGAATCTGTGTATCGTTCCGTGGTTGGCTATCCGTCGTTTCGCCACGCGTTGGAAGTGAGCGAAGAAACTTTCGCGATCCCGTTCGAGTCGCGCTCAAACGATGGGGGACGCCGTGCCGTCTTCCTCGATAAGGACGGTACTCTAATCGAGGATGTACTCTACAATGTCGATCCCCAAAAGGTGCGACTTGCTTCTGGAGCCGTCAAAGGATTGGCGACATTACACGAAAACGGGTACGCGCTGATCGTCGTCTCGAATCAGTCGGGCGTTACTCATGGCTTGTTCCCCGAACGGGCACTGGGTGAAGTGGAACGTTCCCTGCGCCGTCAGCTGGGGGCCTTCGGAGTGCCCTTGGCTGGTTTCTCCTACTGCCCCCATCATCCGAACGGTCGAGTAAACAGATACGCCATCATGTGTCGCTGCCGCAAACCTGCGCCGGGGATGTTACGACGAGCCGCGGCCGACCTCGGCATTGATCTCGCTGAATCGTGGATGGTCGGCGACATTCTCGACGACAAAGAAGCAGGGCGTCGCGCCGGTTGCCGAACCGTGCTGATCGACAATGGCAATGAGACGGAATGGCGAGGGGGTCGCCGGCGACGCCCTCACTTCCGTGCTGCCGACATCGCCGAATCGGCCCGATTGTGTTTTCCGGCTCAGCCCCTGATCGAGAGCATTCGCACGGCCATGATGGCACCGATGTACACGTTAGCCGGATGCCTCAACCTGACGGGGTTGGTGGCCCTGATCGGCCAGACACCGCTACTCATCACCAACAACACAGGACCAGAGCACATCGCAGCCGCCGTTGGTACCACGTTCGTGGACCTGTACGCGCAGACGAATCAGCAGCACACGCCCTGGATGACGCCCCATCGGTTTCTCTACAACGACGTTCCCTGCGAGGACTGCTTCAAGAGCGGTTGTCCCCAAGGCCATCACGATTGCCTGGTACGCGTGCCACCGGACGCCGTGGTCAAAGCGGCGCTGGAATTGCTCCCTCGGTTAGCGACGATCCTCTGAAGCATCGCTCTCGCAAGGAACGCTTCCGCGAAGAGTCGCTAATCAGGAACAAAGGATAATGTACAATGATGCACACCTTAGGAATAAATGCGGCGTTTCATGATCCGGCCGCTTGCCTTGTCTCCGATGGCCGTGTTGTCGCGGCCGCGGAGGAGGAGCGCTTCACGCATATCAAACATGGCAAGCGGCCCGTCCCATTCTCGACCTGGGAGCTACCTTTCCACGCTATCGATTTTTGTCTTCGTCAGGCCGGCCTCTCGATTCGGGACATCCATCACGTGGCCTATTCATTTGATCCGCATCTACTGCTGCCCAAGCAGAACAGCGAAACGGTGCCCATCTCCCTGAAAGTCGGCCCTCAGCCTCCTCCGTCGGGCTTCGACTCCGTGTGGGATCCACTGTTTCTGGCATCCATCATTCATGCGCCCGGCCATCTTTGCGATGGTTGGCCGCACCACTTACAGTCGCGGCTGTCAGGCCTTTGCGCGGGGGGAATGCCGTTCCGCTGGCACTGGGTTCCGCACCACATTGCCCACGCCGCCAGCGCCTTCCACGTCTCTCCATTCTCGCACGCAGCCGTCATGACTCTTGATGGCCGCGGAGAAAAAGCGACAACGGGCTACGCAGCCGGAGAGGATAATCATTTGCGTTGGCTCGGTCAGGTGGAGATGCCCCATTCGTTGGGCATCCTCTACGAATCCGTCACCGGGTATCTCGGCCTAATACCATCTTGCGATGAATACAAGGTCATGGCGCTGGCATCCTACGGACAGCCGAATTATTTGCGCGATTTCCGGGAGATCGTCCAGTTCGGAGAGAAAGGCCAATACACGATCGGCGAATTAATGCTGAAAGAGCGTTTCGGGCCGCCGCGATTGCATGGGGCCAAAATCGAGCAGAAACATTACGACATCGCTGCATCGCTGCAAGTGGTGCTTGAAGAGACCGTGTTGGAATTAGCTCGCTACTTACACGAAGAGACGAAAGAGGCAGATCTATGCCTGGCGGGGGGCGTAGCTCTCAATTGCGTAATGAACGCCCGGCTTCGCGACGATGGGCCATTTAACCGCATTTGGGTACAACCGGCCGCCGGTGACGCCGGCACGGCCCTGGGCGGAGCTCTCTGGGTGGACGCACAGGAGCGCAAGGCCAAGGAGCGCTCCTACATCATGAATCACGCGTATCTAGGCCCAGCCTTTAATGACGTGGAAATCGAAGAGTTCCTGACCTGGACCAAGGTACCGTACCGCCGACTCAAGAGCGTCGCGGAAGATACTGCCGACCTGCTGGTCCAGGATAAAATCATCGGCTGGTTCCAGGGACGAATGGAGTTCGGCCCACGGGCATTGGGGGCGCGGTCCATCCTCGCATCGCCGATAAACCCCGACATGCAGGCCCGCCTCAACGAGATCAAGGATCGTGAAGACTTTCGCCCCGTCGCTCCGGTAGTGCTGGAGGAGGAGGCGGGCAAATGGTTCGTCGGCGCCGACGTTTCACCATTCATGCTTTTCGTGCATCAGGTGCAGCCTGAAAAAGCCGACCGCATTCCGGCGGTTCGGCACGTGGACGGAACGGCCCGCATCCAGACCGTCAATCACAATCAGTGTCCGCGCTATTTCGATTTGCTCAAAGCATTTCAGGCGCGCACCGGCGTGCCGGTCCTCGTTAACGCTTCCTTTAACACGCGAGGGGAACCGATCGTCTGTACGCCGCGCGACGCCGTCGAGTGTTTCTGGACATCGCCGCTGGACGCCTTGGTAATCGGTTCTTACCTACTGGAGAAAACCTCGGTATGAGCCTTCGCCTGTCGGTTGTTGTGCCCACTTATCCCGACGGGACTTGCTCAACCGCTGCCTCGCAGCGTTAACCGCCCAAACGATGGAGGCAGACAGTTACGAGATTCTGGTCGCGGATGACTCAGCAAGCACGGCGACGCGTCAGCAAGTCGAGGAGTTGGCAGAAAGAACGTCTCTCGCGATTCGTTATTTGCCAGTGACTCAAGCACATGGATCAGCGGCAGCTCGAAACGTCGGCTGGCGCGCCGCCCGCACTCCCGTAATTGTTTTCACCGACGGCGATTCAGTGCCGGATGGGGCCGGTTGGCCGCGGGCACGGGACCGTTGGAGCGCGATTGCGAATTGGCTGCCATCACGGGCAAGGTGATCGTCCCGCTTCCGACGGCACCGACCGACTATCAGCGCAACGAAGCCGGTCTGGAAACAGCCCGCGCTGTACTGCAAGCACATCCGGTGTTGGCGGGCGTGGGAATACTATGGGATCATTCTTGCGCTGGTCGCGACGGTGGTCGCTGGCTTTCTGGGAAAATGGCTCGCCAGTGTTCTCGGCGCCGCGGTCTGGGTCTACTTGATGGGACGCCTTGTACAGAGGCGCTTGCGTGGGAATTCGCACCATCCCCTGCATGTTTTGGAGATGCTCGTTACTTCGCTGTGTATCCCGTTTCTGTCGGTGTACTGGCGGCTGTATGGAGCGGCGAAATACCGGGTCTAGTTTTGTTAGCACTCCCCGGTTCCCACGACAAGCATGGGAACCAGGGAGAAACTTAGGATTACCGATCAGGCGGTTGTCTTGGCGATGAGCGTGGTGTAGTGCGCGGGCGAGTCTCGTCCTCGTTCGGTTCACTCCGTTCTTCCCTGCCACTATTGGAACTACCGAAGTTCATCGTAACTTCGGTTCGCTGTCCCGGTCGGACTTCCACATTTTTGGTGTCGCGGACGGTGTGACCGTCGCGATTCATTTCTGCAGTGACCTTGTAAACGTAGGTCTTACCCTGCTCAAGCGGTGGTGATGTAAAGAAGCGAGTGCTGGAACTCTGTTGTGTCGGTTGACCATCGATGCTCACACTGGCCGCGCCGGGCACGTGGACGACGAGTGTTGCTTCGTTTCCCGTGTTGGGACTCGAGTAATACGATTGGGACATCCCTCCTGCAGAAGCGATGGGAGTACCCATGCCCCAGGATGAGATCGTCGGAGAATACGCATAGCCGCTCATCATAGGCGCGTAACCGCCCATGGAATAACCGCCGTAGCCTCCCCCCCAACCTCTACCGTAACCCATACCCATGCCGTAGCCGCCGCCACAGCCCATGCCCATGCCGTAGCCACCGCCACAGCCCATGCCCATGCCGTAGCAGCCGCCCCAGCCACCACCGCCCCAGCAGCCACCGCCGCCCCGGCAGCCACCGCCGCCCCAGCCCATGCCACCACCGTAGCAGCCACCCCAGCAGCCGCCCCCACGACAGCCGCCACGACAACCCCTGTCCGGCATGTCGATTCCAGTTGTCAGGGCTGCCATTAACACCATGCTGTACATACTACACCTCCTCAGAGCGTTTGCCGGGCGAATCACCACAAACTCTCAAGTGCGAGAGTTTGAGAAAGATAGGCAAAATATGTGCCACGAGCCATCGATCATCTGTGATCGATGGCTCGTGAACGATCCAGTTCCTCGCCCAATCACCGCCGGGATGGAGTTTCCTTTGGGGCCGGTTCACCAAGTTCTTCGCTGCTTTCATTCCCAAAGCGCAGCGTCACTTCACTAAGCTCTCCTGCCTTGACCTCAACGGTTTTGGTTGTACGGATGAATCGGCCGTCACGGTTAAGCTCAGCACGGAGCGTATACGTGAATGTCTTGCCGGGTTCCAAAGGGGGCGTGTTGAAGACGCGCGTGTCCGACCGCGACATCGTCGGATAGTCATCAATGGTCAACCTTGCTTGCGGTGGTAAATGAACGACAAGTCTCGCTTCGTTAGCCGGGTTAGCTTCGGGTGGGACACCCCGGCCAGGATTGTAGTAAAACGATTGTGTTGCCCCAGGATTGAAGAACGATCCGCCATAGGAATATGGTGTTCCCCAACCCCAGGAGGAAACCATCGGGGAATAGCTATAGCCGAGCTGCGGGTAGCCGCCATATCCATATCCCCAATTGCCTAACCCAAGACCGTAGCCTCCCCATCCGCCCCAACCTGAACCGTAACCGCCCCAGCCCCAGCCGGAGCCTCCCCAACCTAGGCCGTAGCCGCCCCAGCCCCAGCCCAGGCCTTGGCCTCCCCAACCGCCCCAATAGCCGGCATCTGGCATGCCGCTTCCCGTCGTCAGAGCCGCCATCAACACAAAGCTATACATGCTGCACCTCCTCTCAAGGTTCGCCCAGCGGCCAACTGGACCGCTTTCTCTAAGGAAACATGAGAAAAATAGGCAAACTAAGTGCCACTTAGTTGGAGAAGAAGTGATGGCAAGTGTAATCGATTTGGGGCGAGCCATTAGCGAGGGCGAGACGGTTCCCTGTCACCCGCGGCTCACGGCTGGCCAGGAGATCAGAATATGAGACGATCCTTGCGCATTATCGAGCACGATTTTTCAGGTCGCCGGCCGAGTCAGGGTTGCATCACGACCTTGATGCAACTGTCCTGCTTGTGCTTGAAGGTCTCATACAGTTGAGGCGCATCCGAGAGTCGCCCACGATGGCTGATGATGAATGAGGGATCGAACGATCCACGCTGAATGACGTCGAGCAATGACTTCATATAAGCCTGTATGTGAGTCTGACCCATTCGCATGGTCAGCCCTTTGCCGAAGGCCGAGCCCATCGGCATCTTGTCGATCAGCCCGCCATACACGCCGGGGATGGAGACACGACCGCCTTTTCGGCAAGCCTGGATAATCTGGCGAAGGGCGTATGCCCGATCCGTTTCTTGCATCAGCATCGTCTTGACGCGATCGAACTTCCCAAGGAAGCCAGGGCCGTGGGCCTCCAAACCCACGGCGTCGATGCAGGCGTCCGGACCTTGGCCGCTGGTCATATCGTTGAGTGCCTCGCGCACATCGGTCTGCTCATAGTTAATGATCTCCGCCTCACACTGTTCGCGCGCCATCCGCAGCCGATCGGGAAAACGGTCGATGGCGATGACGCGCTGTGCCTTGAGCAGGTAGGCACACTTGATGCTCAAGAGACCGACGGGACCACAGCCCCAGACGGCGACGGTATCACCTGGTTCGATGTCGCAATTGAGAGCCGCCTGGTACGCCGTGGGAAGAATGTCGGAAAGGAACAAGACTTTTTCGTCGCTCAGTCCGTCGGGTATCGTGACCGGTCCCACATCCGCAAAGGGCACGCGAACATATTCGGCCTGGCCGCCTGCATAACCTCCCATCATGTGTGAGTAGCCAAAGAGGGCGGCGCCGGAGTAACCATATAACTTCTCGGCGATCCAGGCATTGGGATTAGTGTTGTCACAGAGGGAAAATAACTGTTTATGACAGAAGAAGCAGCGTCCACAGGAGATGGCGAAAGGAACGACAACGCGATCGCCCGACTTGAGATTCGTCACGCTTTTGCCGACCTCGACGACCTCGCCCATGAACTCGTGTCCCAGGATGTCGCCCTTCTCCATTGTCGGAATGAAGCCATCGTACAGATGCAGATCCGAGCCGCAGATCGCGGTCAGCGTGACGCGCACGATGGCATCATGCGGATTGAGGATACGCGGTTCCGGCACGTTCTCGACATGCACTCGACCTGTGCCGCACCAGCAGACTGCTCTCATCGTCCAGTCCCCCGTGTCGTTTAGCCGCACCGGCCGCGCGGTTGCCCTTGGATTGTGGCGATCTCGCCGGTTTCCATAACTTGCTTGAAATGCTGAAGATCCTCGTGGATTTGCTGGCACGGGGACGAGCCTAACAGTCGGGCCACCGGGGCCGCCAATTGCTTCGCATGCGCATCGTACTTGAGCACAACTCGCACTTCGGTCCCACGGCCGTTCGGCAGTTCGCGGAAGTGGACGGAACCGGCGGTATCAACCTGGCTATCGTCCACGGACCGCCAGGCGATCAGCTCGTTTTCCTTTTCGTTGATGATTTCGGCCTGCCATTCGAAATGGATTCCCAGTGCACTACACGCCACCCAGCGCGAACGCCGGTTGTCGATCTCTTCCACGCACTCCAGGTGCCGCATGAACCGGCCAAGGTTTTCCAGGTTGCGCCAGTATCGCCAGAGCGTGCTGGGGTCGCGGTTGATAACGATGCTTTCGTCAACCTTGACGCCGTGACCGGCCCGAACGCTAGTGGCTGAGCCGACAGGCGACGCCGTGCTGATGCCCAGCCTCTGATAGCCGCCACAATGGCCTGTTATCCCCCGGTAGATGAATGGGGCACCCACAGCAGCCAGAGTCAGTCCACCGAGGGAGCGGCGCGACAGACCGAACAGGCTCAGAGCTGTACCGCCAAGAAGAGAGAGTAAACGTTCCGTGTCGCCGACGTTGACGTACGGCGTCGGTCTCTCGGTCGGCCGGCGCTCGGAACGATGGATCCGAGACGAAGCAATCGCGGTGGACATCAAAGACTCCTTTTCAGGCTAGAAGTGTCTCTTTCCCACGATCTCAACCTAATGCAACTCCAGTGCCAGGGCCCTACTACGAAACGCGCAAGTCGGTCTTGCCTTCTCCCCCGGAGTAGTTGCTAGAGTGATCTCAGCCTCAAGTTCTTCTGCTCGACGACTACACCTGCGCACTCGATGCGGAAACGGAAGAGCGCGTCCACGCCGCGCTGGATGATCTCCTTCCAGGACGCACGAAGATCATCGTCTCGCACAAGGTCGCATCGCTTCGGAATGCCGATTGGGTTATCGTGCTTGAGGGAGGGCGCATCGTCAAACAAGGTCGGCCGAAGGATGCTTTCGCCACGGATGGATCTTTCCCTGTATCAACTTGCGTGCTACCTACCGTCGCTTAACTAATGGGAGCACCTTCCGCGTTTTCACCATTTCGGCCACGACCCGGAGAAGGGCCGTCGTTATAATCAGGGTTTGATTGAGGACATTGCTCTGCGTCAAGAGTTTGTCTGTCGAGATCACCATGCGAGCGGTTGTGCAACGAGTACGTCGGGCCAGTGTCGCCATTGACGGCGAAACCGTCGGGGCTATCGAGCGAGGCTTGCTTGTACTCCTGGGCGTGACGACGGCGGACACAGTGCTTGAGGTGAATCGGCTTGCAGACAAGACGGCGAATTTGCGTATCTTTAACGACGAGTCCGGCAAGATGAACCTCAGCGTGGCCGATGTCCGCGGTTCGATGCTGGTGGTCAGTCAGTTTACGTTGTACGGCGATTGTCGAAAGGGCCGACGCCCGAGTTTTGTCGCGGCCGCGACTCCAGACATCGCCGTGCCGCTGTATGAGGCGTTTGTCAATGCGCTTCGCTCGGTCGGATTGCCGGTTCAGACCGGCCGCTTCGGAGCGATGATGCAAGTGGAGTTGGTCAACGACGGGCCGGTGACCCTGATCCTCGATACCAAGGAAGTTTGACGAGTCTGTCAAACGCATGAGGGAATCATGTTCTGGAAACAACTGTTCGCCACGAAATCGCTGGAAATCTTGCAAGCTGAGGTCAAGGGTGAGAATCGCCTGCGCCGCGCCCTTGGTCCGATTGCTCTGACGGCATCGGGCGTCGGCGCTATCATCGGTTCCGGCATCTTCGTGATGACCGGCCGCGTCGCCGCGCAGGACGCGGGTCCGGCCGTGGTGCTGTCGTTCGTTGTCGCCGGCGTCGGCTGCCTGTTCGCCGCCCTCTGCTACGCCGAGTTCGCCTCGATGGCTCCGGTGGCCGGCAGCGCCTACACATATGCCTACACGACGCTCGGCGAGTTGTTCGCCTGGATCATTGGCTGGGACTTGATTCTGGAATATGCCATGGCTTGTGCCTGCGTCGCCTCTTCGTGGTCAAAATACCTCAATGAGATCTTGCACTTTTTCAACCTGCATATGCCGGCCTATCTCTGTTCGGATCCCTTCTCAACTGCAGGCGCGTGGTTTAATCTCCCTGCCTTGCTCATCACTCTCGTCGTGACGGCCATACTCGTTATCGGCATCCGCGAAAGCGCCACCGCCAACGCCATCCTTGTGGCCATCAAGGTCGGCGTCGTGCTCTTCGTTATCGGCGCCGGCATCGGGTTTATCTCCACACGAAACTGGACCGACGTCCCCGTCACAGATCGTATCATGCCCGAGGAATTGCTCATCGATTCGCAAGCCAAGGACGTAGTGCAAGAGGCCGAGCACTTGCAAGGCGATGCGGCCAAGGAACGATCGCAGAAAATCGCCGAGCAAGCACTGGCCTCCTACAGGTTGACGCAGCGCAGAGCAGTTGCCGAGAAATTGCGCCTCCAGAACGACCCCAAGGCCGACGAGGCGGCGAAAGTTGCTCAGCAAACGGAGACCGAGCTGGGGCCGAAACTTCCGCAGAACGATACGGACAAAGCTCTGGTGGCAAAGGTGTTGGCCCGAGCCAAGGAGAAAGCCCCGACCAAAGCGACGGAAAAATGGGGCATCCTGGGTCTTGTGGGACTGAACCAAAAGCTGGAATCGATCGATGATGCCGTGCGTTCGCCGTACATGCCGTATGGCCTGGCGGGCCTCATCTTCGGCGCGTCGATCGTCTTTTTCGCTTACATCGGCTTCGACGCCATCTCCACGCAGGCCGAGGAAGCAAAGAAGCCACAGCGCGACGTACCTCTGGCAATCCTCGCTTCGCTGGTTCTGTGTACGCTCCTGTACATCGGCGTGGCCGCCGTCATTACGGGCATGATTCCTTACCCGGAGATCAGCTCCGAGGCTGCGGTAGCCGCAGCGTTTCGTCAAAGGGCGGCTGCTGGTGGCAATGCCGGCTTCCTGCGCTGGTCCGCGCTTCTTATCGGCATTGGGGCCTTGGCCGGAATGACCAGCGTGCTGATGATTACATTCCTCAGTCAGGCGCGGATTTTCCTCGCCATGGCGCGTGATCGTCTGCTGCCGCCGGGCATCTTCGCCGCCATTCATCCGCGATTCCGTACACCGCACCGCTCCACGATGTTGACAGGCGGCATTATCGCCGTGGTCGCGGCTCTTACGCCCATCACCAAACTGGAAGAAATGGTCAACATCGGCACGCTGATGGCCTTCGTCATTGTCTGTGCTGCTGTGCTGCTCTTGCGTATCCGGCGGCCCGCAGCCGAGCGGCCGTTCCGCACTCCGTGGCTATATGTGGTCGGTCCGCTGGGCATCGTGGTCAATCTCATCATGATGCTCTTCTTACCTCTGGATACATGGATTCGCCTGATCGTCTGGTTGGCTGTTGGCCTGACGATTTATTTCACCTACGGCCAGAGCCGGAGCATCATCGGCCAGCGGTTGAGAGGCTTGATGCCTGCTTATTCCTTCCCTAATAACGACGGCGTGGGCCACAAAAACTCCATTCCCCACTCTGCCGAAGCGATCCAACCGGCCCGGGACCACGTCCACGACAAGAGTTGAGAGACCATGCGCATCACACGCGTCAAAAGCGAGTTGTTGCACGTTCCGTTGTCCCGACCGCGCGCCTCGCCTACCGAAGCTGCGACAGGTCGCCACAATCACATCGTCGTCCTGCTGGTCCAGGTCCATACGGATGCGGACCTGACTGGACTTGGCTTCGCCTACGCCTTGCAGGGCAGCGGTCGAGCCATGCTCGCCCTCGTCGAAGACGATCTGGCGCCTCTGGTAATCGATGAGGATCCCCTGGATCACGAGCGCCTGGCGATGAAAGTGTACTGGCGTTTGCAGACCATCGGCCGGCGCGGCTTGGTGCAGCAGGCGTACTCCGCCATCGATCTCGCCTTGTGGGACCTCAAGGGTAAGGCGGCCGGACTCCCCCTCTACAAGCTGCTGGGCGGGGCGCGCGAGTCTGCCCCCGTATACGGTTCGGATTCTGCCTGGTTGTGGATGAGTCCCGAACAGATTCTCGATGCCTCGCGTCACTATCTCGACCAGGGCATGATGGGCATCAAGGTCAAAGTGGGCGCCGATCCTGAGGCAGACGCCCACCGCCTGACGCAGCTCCGCGAAGCGCTCGGCGATGATGTGTGGTTGGGCGTCGATGCCAACGAGCGCTACGATTACAGCACCGCGCTGGCGATGGGACATTTTTTTGAGGATGAGATTGGCGCGGACTGGTTCGAGGAACCGATCACCTGCGAGGACATCGAAGGCCATGCCCGGTTATCATCGAAGCTAGAGATAGCCATCGCCGGCGGAGAGATGCTGTTTGGCCTGGACGAATTTCGATCCTACCTGAACCGCGATGCTTTCGCAGTGGTACAGCCGGACGTAACGCGGCTCGGCGGCCTGACGGGATGTCTAAAAGTCGTGGCATTGGCGGAAGCGCATCATCGTCCTGTGGCGCCGCATTTGTTGCCTGAGGTCGGGGTTCATCTGGCCTGCGGATTGTCCGGAGTTTCGAGTGTGGAATACATGCCCTGGCTTTATCCACTATTCAGAAATCCCCCGCGAATCGAAAAGGGGCATCTGGTCCCGCCACCGCATCCAGGGCTAGGACTGGAACTCGATACCGATGCTGTGACGAAATGCCGCGCGAGATTGTAAGCTACGACGAGGTCACGCAGCTGCGAAGCAACGGAGTAGGCGAGCGCAAGAACGCTCGCCTACGGCTCGTTGCTAAACCTAAATTTGCCCCTTACTTTGCCACGTCGAGAATGATTTGCCGGGCGAGCTTGTACGCCATTTTTAGCGTGTTGGCGCGGACTTCCATCTGACCCTCGTTGTAGTGCCGGCCCGGCTCCGAGTGAGGCAAACCGGCAATCTCCAGGGTCAGAGGTAACAGCCGCATAAACTCCGAAACTTTTTGCTGCTGGCGATCAACGGAAACTTCGCTGCTCATGATGTTCCCTCTTGAGACCGGACTTCGGGGAGAGACTTGCGCTCGCTGTCTAGCGCAATGCCAGCATACTCCGGCTTCGTAGCAATCTCAAGTCTGGACAGCCGGTTGCGGCATGTTCAATACTTCTTGCAGAAGCGGCGGCGTTCGTCCGAATTTCGTCTTGAACTCGTCGAGCGTCGGAACCAGGCGCACTTGCACCTTGGCAGAGTGATGGGCTGCGATTGACGCCAATTTATGCTCGAAGAACGGATTGCGAAAGCGATCCAGCACCTGCCGGGCAAACTCTGCCGGTCCATCGACTCGCCCTTCCAGCACGGGCACAATTTCCTCAAACAGCAATCGTTCCAGCCAAGGACCCAATGTAGTATCGCTCACGGCTTCGCGCACCGTCTTGAAGCCTAGCGTCCACGCCTTGATGAGCAAAGCCGTATGTGCTCCGTTAAGGATGCGCACCTTGCGGAGAAAATACGGCTGAACGTCCAACGTCCACACGACAGCAGGATGCTGGATAAAAGGAGTGGCCTTCTTCTGAATTGCCCAAAGAGCATAAGGCTCACAAACGGCCAGCAGCGCATCTTGGGCGCGCAATGGATGATCGGTAGGCGGATCAACAACAATGCGATCCACCAACGTGTTCAGCCAATGACACTCGTGTTCCATCCACGTGATGAAATCGTCCGCAAGGCCCCAAGAGCGGGCCAGTTGCAGAAGCAGTCCGCGCAGCGTCCCGGCGTTGTGTTCACGCAGCTCGCAGGGAACGATCGTCAGTGCCGATCCTCCTGCCGCGAAGCGCTCGCGGAGGACGGCCAACAGCTTCGCCGGGAACGAATGCGGCGGGGCATCGGCCGGTTTGTCGGCAGGATTGAGGTCGTAGCCGGATTCGGTCGTATTGGACAGGACGATGCGCAGCTCAGGCGACCGCGCTAGGGCGCGGACTTCGTCCCACTGGGAAGCAGCGACCAGCGCGCGGCTGACGCTCGCGGATGTCTCGACACGATCGACGACAGCGCCTTCCTCGTAGCCACGGACAGCGACATGATAGCGCCCTTTCTGACGATTGAGGGCCGCCGCGCGCTCGTCGCCTGTCGATTGCACGATGACGATGCGGCCAACCTTCTGTCCTTCTTCGTTGGCTCGATGGATGAACAGATCGGCAAATGCGCGGAGGAAGCGGCCGGCGCCAAATTGCAGGATGGTTTCGGGGAGTGGATTCATATTCGTGGTGAAATCGTTTTCTTCTTTGAACTCGTCATACTCGCATTCTAGGAAAACCAGCTACAAGCGTTAGGCATGCAATTCCCCCTATTCTGCGTGGCGCTGGTAAGCGGGCGTTTACGAGTTTTGTTCGCTGTGCCAGTCAGTCCGAGTATAGCTCTCCAATTTCTACCGCGGGCTTTTTGCCCAGGAATCCGAGTTGTTTCAAAGCGACGACGATGCCGAAGATAAAGACCATGTGCGGCAAAACAAGTCCTTGGATCTATCCAGCACGGAAAAGCGAGCTCGCACCGCACAACAGATACACTCGCCCCCACCCTTGCAGAACGACCCCGAAGACATGAAGAAGCCCAGCAAACGCTCCCGTCCCGCACTCCTTCGGCTCGAAGAACTGGAACCGCGTCTGGCCCCCACAAGTTCCCTGGGAACAGAGGAGACTTTCGACACGACGAAAGCCGGTTCCTTGCCCGCAAACTGGTCGCAGTGGAGCAGCACCGGAACTAACGCCTTTGCCGTTTCTTCCGCACAATCCCTGAGCGCTCCCAACTCTCTGGCTATCAGCTCCACCATAGCCAGCGGCATGAACGCGCGCGCCTGGGTGAATACCCCTCAGCCGGCCAATGAAGAAGTGAGTGCCGACGTATACCTGAACAGCCTCATTCCCGTCGAGATCTTTGCTCGCGGCACCAACCTTAATACGACGACTCCCAGCTACTATGCCGTCACCGTGGCACAAGGGCTCGATTTGAAGCTGGTGAAAGTCACCAACGGGACTGCGACCACATTGGGCGAAATCAAATCGGCCAGCTGGATCGCTAACCAGTGGGTCAATGTGACCCTGTCCACCTCCGGCAACAATGTTCGAGCGCAGGTGCAGAACACCAAAACTGGACAGTATCTGAGCAGTACCGGACAGTGGCAAAGCGGCCAGACCTGGGCGTTAAATCTGACGGACGCGTCGATTAGCAGCGCCGGTGAAGTTGGCGTGGGACGCTTACCGAGTTACACCGGAACAACATACATCGATGATTTTTCCTACGGGCCGATCTGGAGTGTGGAATCGTTCGACACGACGAAGGCCGGTTCCTTGCCGGCAGGCTGGTCGCAGTGGAGCAACATCGGAAGCAACTCGTTTGCCGTGTCTTCCACGCAATCACTTAGCCCGAACAACTCGCTCTCTTCCAGTTCCAATTCGAGTGGCATGAGTGCCCGCGCGTGGATCAACACGGCCCAGCAGGCCAACGTGGAAGTGAGCGCCGCCGTCTACCTGAACAGTCTGATTCCCATCGAAATCCTTGCCCGCGGGACCAACCTCAATACCCCGACTCCCAGCTACTACGCCGTTTCCATCACTCAGGGTCTCGACCTCAAGTTGCTGAAAGTCACTAACGGAACCGTGACCACGTTGGGCGAAGTCAAATCGGCCAACTGGATCGCCAACCAATGGGTCAACGTGACGCTATTCGTTAATAGCAACAATGTGCGGGTGCAGGTGCAAAACACCAAGACGGGACAATACTTGAACGGTACCGGGCAGTGGCAGAACGGACAAACGTGGGCATTGAACCTGATCGACTCCTCCATCAGCGGCGGGGGAGACGTGGGGGTCGGACGACTGGCGAGCTTCACCGGCACTACCTACATTGATGACTTTTCCTACGTGCAGGTGACAGTCTCAAGCCAGCCGCCGACTGTTACGATCACCACCCCCGCACCCGGCGCAGCCCTTTCCGGCGTGTTTCCGGTGCAAGTATCGGCGGCCGACCCAATGGGCGTCACTACAATCGAGATCTACGTCGATAATGTGTTGCGTGCCGTCCAGTCTGCCTCATCGTACACCTGGAACTTCGATACTACAGAGATTGCCAACGGCACTCACACGTTGACCGTGAAGGCCTACGATCCGGCGCAAAACATCGGTCAGGCTTCGGTATCGTTCACGACTCAAAACGACCTATCGCCGCTTCCGCAGCCGAGCATTCCACAGCACTCATCAGACATTCGACTCACGGAGCTGGCTTACAATGGCGGCTCATCGCAGCTGTCCGCGTCGCAGATCTCCCTTCTTCAGAATGTTATCGATCTGGTCGTCTCGGACCCGATCTTCGCCAGCCAGATCAGCGCCGTCGCCCCGAACACCCCCCAGCTGCTCTACAGCAATGTCTCCAGTCTCTACCTAAGCGCACTGCTCGCCTGGGATAATTACGCCGATTCACTGGGGATCTCGCGGGAGGAAGCCTTTTATCACGTTACTCAAGCGACGTCCTACACCGACGGCGGCGGATCGACGCAGCCAGTTAACTGGTTCTGGAGTGTTCTCGTTGGCGGTTCGACGCTGAGCGATGTCACAGCGATGGCACATGCCGGTGGGGGAATAACGTTCGGAAGCCAGGGTCAATCTGTCTACATTGGTTTTCCTGAACAGTTCTGGCAAATCAACCTCGCTTTAGCATCCGGAGCCAAAGGCGGTTGGTCGAGTGTTCTTGAATACCCAACGGCGGTGGACTCCGCCGGCAATCCAACGGCGTGGGCGCCCCTGAATACTCTCGGCAACACTACGGCTGGGTTGTCTCAGTCCGGACAGATTACCTTCAATCCGCCGGCCGACTGGAAAACGGCCTCCATCGACGGTTCGCCGCGAATGTACTTCGTCCGCATTCGGACCACGACATCGGGCACCGCTCCAGTGGCCAACACAATACTGGGTGACGACTACACGCACTCCAATGGCGGCAAGACCGGCGTCATTCCGACCTACGACTGGGCGCTGGACCCATCGGGAGACTATCTCAACCCGCAAGAATACGCCATCGCCTCCGCGGCCGGCTACACGGCGCGTTTCGGCTACCAGAGCCGTTTGTTCGCAAACGGGCCCATGCGCTTCGCCACAAATCCGAGTGACGCCGCCTTCCGCGGTTGGGCAGTCAATTACGAACTCCAAAATCTCAAAGATAATCCGTGGGCGGCCGGACTATTCATGGACAATTCAAATGGTGTTGCACCGCCGCAGGTCGGAACCGTGATTGAACCATTCAGCGCCTACTCCACCGATTACGCGACTCTGCTCTACGACATCGGCCGAGCCATTGAGCCGAAGTGGATCCTGGCCAACACGGCTGGCGGCGGCAGCAAAGCCAATCCGACCGTCCAGACCGTTCAGGGTTATTTCGAGGAGTTTGCCATCCGGGCGCTGGCTCAGAATTATGTGCAGTTCGAGAGTTTGGCCACGACGGTCGCCACACGCTCCACGCTGGCATCCCCCGCTCCTTATGCAGTGCTCGACAGCTCTCCGCAAGGAGGTGCCCCGACCGATCCACGAACCGAACTGGCCACACTGGCGTACTACTTGCTTCTCGCCAATCCAAACACGACCTTCCTCGACTACGACGGCGGCTTCGATCCGTCGGGCCCATGGGAGCAGCACTGGTTCCCGGCAATGAACGCCAACATCGGCCTGCCAACAGGGAGTTGGTCGCTCTTCGCCAGCGGTGCCGATCCCTCGAATGCGTCACTGACATATCACATTTATCAGCGCTCGTTCACCAACGCGCTCGTGCTTTACAAGCCGCTGTCCTATGCCAATGGCGTCTCCGGAACGACCGCCAACAACACGGCGACCACGTTGGCTCTGGGCGGTCTCTATTATCCTGTTAATGCCGATGGCACTCTAGGAGCACCGATTACGAGCATCACCCTCCGTAACGGCGAGGGAGCAATCCTGATAAAAGCATCAGTCGTGCCGACATCCTTCTCCGTCAGCAGTTCCGTCTCGTCCACCACGGCGGGCACATCCGTGCAGGTGACGGTCAAGGCACTGAATTCCACGGGTCAGGTAGTACCCAGTTTCGCAGGCATGGTGCATTTCACAAGCACGGATGGATCAGCGACACTACCGGCGGACTATACTTTCACGAGCGCAGACAATGGCGTTCATACGTTCAACGTTACATTCAAGACGGCCGGCAACCAAACGCTTACTGTGACCGATCCAGGTTCAGGAATCACCGGCACGCTGACGGGCTTCGCAGTTACTCCGGCGACGGCGAGCCACTTTAGTGTTATCGGACCCGCTTCCGTCAGTGCATTGACTCCCTTTCCCATTACAGTAGTTGCCCTCGATCCTTTCGGAAACAAAGTGGCCAATTACACTGGGACCATCCACTTCACGAGTACGGACACGTTGGCGGGACTGCCCCCGGATTATACATTCACGTCCGCCGACAGTGGGCAACACACCTTCAGCAGCGGTTTGCTTTTGTGGCAGACCGGAGCACAGGCCATCATCGTGACGAACACACAGACGGGCATTCTTGGCAGTACAATGATTCAGGTGAAGAAATGGTCGGACTTGTCGAACACAGATTGGATCTTTGGGTCGTAAAAAGCAGACAGAAGATCGGGGATACGTTGCGAGTGTGGGCGGGCGAGGACCTGCGCGGAGGTTCTTACATTCGGCATTACTCATTCAGCTTCTTGTCAGCAACAATTTGAGCAGACCGACCGCACATGATACTCTCTCCTACAGTCTCTGCGCAGCACGGACACCGGATTCATCGGCATGTCAGGGAATTGACTTGATGGCCGCGCGTGTTGCCGGGCGAAAAAAGACGCAGAGCACTTCCGGTTTCACAGCAGTTAGTGAAAGCCGCGAGTTCGCATCAATTACTGAGTCTCGCCGCACAATATCGGCAATATTAGTGTTCGATTTCCTTGCCTCCCATTGCACTATGGTTGAAAATACCAGGGAGGAGTTGGCGAAAGCGAAAGTACGTCAACCCCATACCTCCTCGCTATCCCGCCGTTGAATCACACCATTGAGGTAATCTATGTTTCGCTCCCACTGGTCGCACAACTTGTTAGGACTGACTCGAACTCGCAAGGACTGCCGCAGCCAGCGGACGAAGCAACAGCAGCGCGTCCGATTGATACTAGAGCCGCTGGAAGACCGCATCACTCCGTCGAACACGCTCGCTACGCAGATGGGCACTCGGTCGAACACGCCCGATCCGCACATCGCCGTCTCCAACGCGCTTGCTACGGAAACTGGCACCATGAACTACATCCTTCAGATCCTCAACAGTTATACTCGCATTGTAGGCGGACAAACGAGCAACTCAACATCGGGCAACGGTCCAACCCTGACGATCGCAGAGCAAAACGCGCTCATCGGCACCCTCAACGCTCTTACTCAGGATCTGACAGCGATCGGCAACATATTGTCTTCGGCGAATCTCTCGCCTAATGAGGTGGCACTGTTCCAACTGCTGCTGCAACAGCAGATGCAATCAACGGGGCAATCCCAGGTAGCTCAACACACCGCTCCAACCTCTCCTGGCTTAGTAGTCAGCGCATAGGCATGATTAGAAGCTCAGCCTCAGGCTGATGATCCCCTTAGTCACGCGACTGGTCTATCCTTTGTCTACATCGTGCGCTTTTGAGAGAAAGTCGTTTGTCGTGAGATCTTGTTCTGACGCGTGAAGATCGTAGGATTCTCTCCCGTAATCTACGAACTAAGAGTTGCGCGCCAGGTTCACGCGCTGCCCCCCGAGTGTCGCCGTCCGACGAGGCGTTTGGCTGGATGGACCACAAATCGGCTACGACCTGGTAGCCGCGGTTTCTCGATCTCTTGGCTCGCCTTGTCAGGCCCTGCCGGGCCCACCAGCAACTCGCTCGAAATAATCCTTCAATTCGGGGACGGAAACTTCCAGACTGTATTTCTCAAGCATCAGCCGGCGTGCCGCTTCGGCTAGGGGGCGGAAAGCCGGCGGGTCAGCAAGCACGCGCAACGCTGTATTCGTCTGACGATCCGTGTCGAACAACGGCTCGATCAAACCGTTGATGCCGGATGAAATCACCTCGCACACCGGCGGCACATCCGATCCCAGGACCACACAGCCGCTCGCCAAAGCATTGAAGAGCGACCAAGATAGGACGAACGGCACCGTCATGTAGACATGCAGGTCGCTCATACACAGTAAGTTCGCCAGCTGGTCCGGCTGCAGATGCTCGACAAAGATGAAGCGCGACAGATCGTAGTCTTCTTGACTCAGCACCCACTGCTTGAAGCTGGCTTGGCCCGTGTGCAGGCGGTCCCAGCCGTAATAACTGCGGTCCTGTCCCACCACGGCGAACAACACGTCGGAGCGCTCCCGCGCGATGCGCTGGGCCAACCGCATGAACAGATCGAAGCCACGCATCGATTCCAGACCCCGCGCCACGAACGTAACCAGACGATGATCGACAGGAATGCTGCGGCCGGCGATGGTGCGAGGCAAGCGGCGCGGTTGGTACAATTCCGTATCGATGCCGTCGAAATGCACTTCGATTTTGGGCCGGAAATGTTCCGGGAAGGTCTGGCGTTGCCAGTGGGTCGGGGCATAGCCGTGCGAGAAGGCAGCGAGGTTAATCAGCGTAGCGGCGTTGATGCTGCGCGGATAGAACTCGGCTGGCTCGACCGATGGCAGATCGATTCGGTAGGAAATATCGCGCCGCCGGGGCGAGAAATAATACTCGCAGTAATTGACCATGGGGCAGGAGAGCACCTCGGGCAGAAACAAGACAGGCCCCAGTCCGTCATGTCCCACCACCAGATCGGGCCGCAGGTTCGTCCGATACCGCACCGCCTCGAAGACGGCCTGAGCCAATTGCAGATGACGGCCATAGGCCTGCGGCCACGGCGTCAGTCGCTCTTTGCGAAACTCCTCCGACAAAGGCAGTCGAATGATCTCCAGCCGCTCGAGCATTTCCTGCGTTGGAGTCGGACAACTTGACAAATTCTCGATGAGATAGCTGCATTTCCAGCCGTAGCGCGTGTGCAGCTCCAGTCCAAGCCGGCCAAATTGAGCCGGAAATGCCTGGTGAATGAAAAGCACATGCATGAGACAGCGACGCCCCTTCTTTTTCGTTGCCCTTAGGACGGCAGCGCGCGTTCGGCCAGCTCATTTAAGTACGCCGCCAGCCGCGGGAGCGTGACATCCCGACTGTAATTGTCTCGCACCATCTGCACCGCCGCTTCGGCCAGGGGCCGGTGGCCGGCCAGATCGCTCAGCACTGAGCAGGCCTGCTGTTCCCAGGCGTCCAGATCGTGCCCGGCCGTCAGCAGGCCCGTCTGCTTGTCCGTCACAATTTCGCGCACCGGCTCGGTATCGGCGGCCAACACGATGCAACCGCTGCCCAACGCTTCCAAGAGCGAGCGCGAGACAGGGTACGGCCTGCTAGGATAAACGTGTAGGTCGCTGGCCGAGAGCACTTCGGCCACCGTCGCCGGCGGCACCGATCCCAACAACCAAAAGCGTTGCGGGTCGTGCGGCGGATTGTCTTTGAGCGCCCGCGCGGCATAGTCCTGGTTGAAAAACTGAAAGTCCAGGCCCCGCTGCACGATCGACCCGCCCAGGACGATGCAGACCAGCGAGGGATAGCGGCGCAGCAGTCGATTGGACAGCTCAAGGAAGCGATCGAAGCCGCGGACGCGATCGAGATTGCGGGCCGCGAAGCTGACGATGAGGGTGTCCGGCGGCAGTGATCGGCCGGCCACACGGCGAGTCGTTCGGCCCGGGGCGGCAGTGAAGGACGCGTTCACACCGTCGTGCAGGACCAGAAAGTCGTTGTGATATTCGCTGGGAAAAAGGTCTCGTTGCCAGCGCGTTGCCGTCCATGCCGATGCGCCGCTCTCCAGGTCGAGCAAATCCATCGCGTTGGCAGAGCGTCGCCAGTGGAAATACTCCACTGGCATGTCCGGTCCCGCCTCGGCGGCCAGGTCGTTGACGTGCGCGTGGTAGAAGTAGTCGAAATAATTGACGACAGGAACGCCTGGAAGATAAACCGGCGCGAACAAAGTAGAGCCTAGCCCAGCCGAGCGTCCCAGAACCAGATCCACCGGACTCGGCCGCCGAGATTCCAGAGTTTCCCAGCAGCCGTATGCGTGGCAGAGTCCGCGTTCCAGGTAGCGTGTCCAACTGACAGCCGACTCGCGGGCGGCGCCGCCGGCCTGGTAGCCCACCACTTCCAGGCTCTTGCCGGCCGAGGCCGGCCAGTGCTGCGGCGGGTCCGCCGAGGCGCAAAAGAACCAACAGTGGTAGCCGCGATGGCGAACCAACCAGTCGGCCGTCCCTCCCAGTCGGCCGGGAAAGCGCGGCTCAATGCAGAGCAGGTTAAGAGGATCTTGTGCCATCTACCACGCTATTTTCGTGGGCGTCGCAACGAGAGTCGGAGTTGAGCGCTTCCGCGACTGTCCACCGATCGAGAATCTGAGCCTTACATCGCATTCCCGCTCATGCTGTAGGCGAAGTTTATGCCAAGTTGCAACCCCATGAAACCAACGCTACGCGAAAAGCTCAAGTCGGACAAGATGATCGAAAGCAAATCGCTCGGCTGCGGGTAGTGGTACAGTATGATTCCATGATCCAGCGAACTCCGGCGGAGAAAGTTCAAATTGTACCAACACGGTCGGGAGCAATCAGGTCTGGATAGAGGAAATTAGACTTGGCGACAGACCGCGATTCTTGAATGACTTTCAACAAGCGCCGCAGCAAATCGGCATCACTGCGGAACCTGCTTCTATCCCCGCATGCAATCAGGCAGGCCGACCGCGACAAGGGCGGAGGGTAGAACGCTCCGTCGGGCCGGCCGCGTGACCGCTGGCCGGCGGTTCAGGCGATCCGTACTCAGAGCATGCGGACGCCGGCGACAGCGTTGTTTTCAAAGAGGAAATCGGTCGCGCCGTCCTGCACGGCCGTTATCTGTCCCGCGAGCGGATCGGCATAAACCATCAACGGCGAACCGAACATGCTGCCTTCCAGGACGGGAATACCGCCGTTGCCCGGACCATCGCGGGCGGCGAGCAAGTTCTGCGCTAAAGATATCAGCTCATTCCACAGGTTCATCCACAGCGGCATCAAGGCGTTGAACATCGCCTCCTCGGCGGCCAACATCGCCGGGTTCAACGGCGCATCGCCCGACGACAGGAACATGCTCTTGGATATCTGCCCCGGAGCGAACAAGCCGTCAATCGTCACCGAGCTGGCATTGTTCGACAAGTCGGGATCGAACTGATCGGCCTTGACCGATGCCGAGTTGGTGATCGGGCCGATAGTCACCACGATACCCACAATTTGCAGCGTGGCGGTAGCACCATTGGGTAGGGTGCCGATGATCCATTGTCCGGCGCCAGGATCGAACGATCCCTGACTAGGTGTGGCGCTCACGAATACGAACCCCGTTGGCAAGGGATCGGTCACCACGACGTCGGTGGCTGTGGTCGGCCCATTGTTGTGGACAATCAGCGTGTACACAACCGGAGTGCCGACGATCGGAGTGGTTTGATTCACCAGCTTGGTCACCGATAGGTCGGCTTCCTGCGGTGTCACGATGACTGAGGAGGTGTTGTTCGTCAGATCAGGGTCGGGCTCTCGGCCGCCGACCGTGGCGACGTTGGTCACCGGTAGTACCGTGTCCACCTGGGCGGTGATGGTGAGCGTGGTCCTGGCCCCGACGGCCAACTGTCCGATGGTCCAGACACCGGTGGCAGGGTCGTAGGTCGTGGGGGGCGCCGCGATGTCCGACACGAACGCCAGGCCGGGCGGGAGTGGGTCGGTCACGGTCACACCCGAAGCGTCCCCCGGCCCGTTGTTACTCGCCACGAGTGTGAAGGTGATCTGCTGGTTGAGCTGCGGGCGCGCGTCGTCAACGGTCTTGACGACTACCAGGTCCGCCAACGGCTCCTCCGACGCCGAGTCGGTGTTGTTGATGAGGTTGATGTCCCTTTCGATGCTCGAAGCGATGGCGGTGTTCGTCTGCGGGTTCGGCGAATTGTTCTGTACGGTGAGCGTCAGCGTCACGAAAGCACCGACTGCCAGGTTGCCGACCGTCCAGACACCCGTCGTCGGATCGTATGTCGTCCCCGGCGTCGGCTTGTCCGAAACAAAGGCCAGGTCCGGCGGCAGCGGGTCGTTGACGACGACTCCCGTACCGTCGCTGGGGCCGTTGTTGGTGAGCACGACCGTGAAGGTGTCCTGCTGGCCGACCGCCGGGTGCGGGTTGCTGACCGTCTTCGTTATGGCCAGGTCCAGGAACTGGCTGATAGTGGCCAAGGCCGAGGCACTGGTGAAGTAATCATTGACCGCCGGCGTGCCCGTCCCGGTCCGCTCCATGGAATCCGTGTTGATGGCCGAGATCTGACCGGGGTTGGGACCAGGGAGGCTGGTCCACTGGACGTCGTCGGTGTTGGTGAAGATCAGCCCCGGCGTGACGTTGGGCGAGACCGTGCCGGTGATGGTGATGGTCGCGACCCGGTTCGGCGCGCTGTCGATCAGGTTGAGGGGGTCGGCCGGGTTGCTCGACAGCGTCCAGCCCGTGGCGTTGCTGCCGGTCAACTGGAAGTTGGCATTGGTCGCGGTCTGGCCGAAGGGGTCGCTGACTATGAAGGTGGGGTTCAGGATGACCGACGAGCCGTCGAGCAGATGCGGCAGCAAATCGGTGAGGGTCACGTTGTTGGCATCGACGTTGTTGGCTTGCTGCAGGGTGATGGTGTATGTGATCGTGTCGCCAGGGATGAAGCCGCCGTTGATCGAGCCACCGACACTCTTGGTGGTCGTGACCTGGGGCTCTATGACGATGACGGGGGCGGCCGACTCAGTGTTCGAGTGGTTGTCGCCATTGTTCCAGAACAACTGGGCCACGTTGCTGAGCGTCGTGCCTGCGACGTTGCTGGCGACGTCGAGTACGACTGCGTCGTAGTCGAAGGTGAAGGTATCGGGGACAGTGGGGTCGGTCGAACTGTTGGTCACGTTGCCGAGGTTGAAGGTCACCTTCTGGCCGTTATTGGTGACCGAGGGACTGGTCGGATCGCCGGTGAAGGTCAGGTCGTTCGGATCGTTGTTGGTGAAGCTCACCAATTTGACGAAGGCGAGGCCGGCGGGCAACTGGTCTACCAGCTGGGTCGCGGCGAGTTCGACGTCCGGCACCTTCACCGTCACCTGGTACTCGACCAGTTCGCCGATTACCGCCTGGTTCAGTCCGTTGTTGGCATTGACGATTGAGGTGCCGATCAGCTCCTTGTCGATGGAGGGGGCGGCGACGATGAATGTAGCTGAGTCACTGGTGAAGTAGTTGTTGATGCTGTTGACGTCGGGCGCACCGCTGCCGGTCCGCTCGGTGGAGTCGGTGTTAAACGGCGAGATCTGCCCGGGGTCGGGTCCAGGCAGGCTGGTCCACTGGACATTGTCCGTGTTGGTGAATTGCTCTCCCGGCACGATGTTGTTGGCGGCCGTCCCGGTGACGGTGATGGTCACGACGCGATTCGGCTCGAGGTTGATGAGGTTGAGCGGGTCGGCCGGGTTGCTCGATAGCGTCCAGCCCGTGGCGTTGCTGCCGGTCAACTGGAAGTTGGCATTGGTCGCGGTCCGGCCGAAGGGGTCGCTGACTATAAACGTGGGGTTCAGGATGACCGACCCACCGCCGCCGGGTATCAGTGGCAGCAGGTCGGTGAGCGCCACATTGTTGGCATCGACCGTGTTGGCTTGACTGAGGGTGATGGTGTACGTGACTGGGGTGCCGCCCTCGACGGCGCTTCCAGGGAATGAGACCGACTTGGTGGTGATGACCTTCGGCTCAATGACGGTGATGGGGGCGGCCGACACGGTGTTCGATTTGTTGGCGCCGTTGTTCCAGAACACCTGGGCCACGTTGGTGAGCGTCGTGCCGGCGACGTTGCCTGGGACGTTGAGGACCACGTCGTCGCTGATGAAGCTGAAGCTATCGACGATGTTGGGGTTGGTCGATAGGTTCGTCACGGTGCCGAGGTTGACCGTTATCGTATGCCCGTTATTCGTGATCACGGGGTTGCTCGGATCGCCGGTGAAGCTCAGGTCGTTCGGATTGTTGTTGGTGAAGCTCACCAGCTTGACGAAGGCGAGGCCGGCGGGCAACTGGTCCACCAGCTGGGTGTTCGGGATGATGCCGTCCGGGAAGATCACCGTCACCTTATACTGGACCTGCTCGCCGATCACTGCCTGCGACAGTCCGTTGTTAGCGTTGATGATCGAAGTAGTGAGAAGGGACTTTTGGATCGAGGGGGCAGCGGTGACGAAGGTGGCCGAGGCACTGGCGTGGTAGCTATTGACGCCGCCGCTGCCGGTGCGCTCGGTGGCGTTGGGATTATCCGACGGGACGACGGGGTTGCCGGGCAGGCTCGTCCACTGGATGTTGTCCGTGTTGGCAAACTTCTCTCCCGCCACGACGCTGTTGGAGACCGTCCCGGTGACGGTCAGGGTGATGACCCGCCCCTTCTGCGACTTGAGCAGATCGAAATCACCGGTGGGCGTGGTGGAGAGCACGTACCCGGCCGCGTTACTGCCGGTCAGCTGGAAGTTGTTACTCGTCACCAGGCCCAGAGGGTCCGAGACAGTGAAACTGGGATTCAGCAGGACGGAGCCCCCGCCGGGGAGCAACGGCAGGGCGTCCGAGTAGGTGGTGTTGTAGGCGTCCGTGGTGCTGCTGGCGGCCTGGGCGATGGTCATGGTGTAAGTGACCGTGCTGCCGCCCTGGGCCGTGCCGCCGCCGGCGATGGACACCTTCTTGGTGGTCGTGAGCTTCGGCTCGATGATGGTCACCGGCGCCGATGTGACCGTCTGGCTGCCATTGGCGGACGTGGTGACCGCCGTGTTCACGAACGTCACACCGTTGTGGTTGGCCGCGACGTCCAGGACCACGGCCTCGAAACTGACGGTGACTTTCGCATTCGGCCCGGCGTTGTTGGTGATCGTGCCGAAATTGATGGTCAGTGTCTGGCCGTTGTTGCTGAGCACCGGGGTCGGGGTGACGCTGAACGACACACCCGGGGAGGCGGTGATCGTCACGTCCGGGCTGCCGTCGGCGTTGTTGACGTAGGCCAGGTTGATCGGCCGCAGGTCGTCCACGAGCATGGCATTGGGGATGCTGACGACGGGATTGAGCGCGGTGAGAAGGTAATCAACGCGCTCGCCGATGGCCGCCTGGGTAAGAGTGTTATCGGGGTTGATGATCGAAGTGCTGAGCAGCTGCTTGGTTACCGTCGCGTTGTCAGCGACGACGGTGGCCTGTGCCGTCAGCCCCTGGGGCACGAAGTTGCCACCGGTCGGTGAGCCGGTGTAGTTGGTCAGGGTCGAGGTATTGACCAACGCCAGTCTGTTTTGAACGTTGGGGTCGAGCTTCACGTCGTAGGTGATGACGGCGATGTTGCTGCCGTCGTCGATGGGGGCACCCGACGTGGTCGCGCCCGGGCCGAGCGAACCCATCGTCGCACTGGGGTCGGACAGAGTAATGCCTGTGAACAGGTTGCCGGTGAACGCGAGCGGGTCGCCCGCGCCGTTGTCCACCTGGAGAGAGCCCGGGACAAGAGTGTAATTCGGCACGGGCGAGGTCGGGAACGCATCCGCGATGGTCACGTTGAACGCACCGTGCTGGCCCGCCCCCACGTTCTCGACGACGATGGCGAAGCGGACGAGGTCATTGCCCTCGGCGTTCGTGAGGTCGGCGTCGATCGGGCTGGACGCGAGGCCCGTGGTAGTGATGATCCCGGTGAATGGCGGGCTGGTCGTGCTACCCGGGGCGGCGAAGGTGACGCCCGGTGGGGCAGGGGCGGTGGTGAAGGCCGCGGTGGCGCTGTTCGTCGAGACCACGCCCTTGGTGATTTCCAGCGACGGCTCGTTCAACTTGATCGGGGCAATGGCGCTGGAGGAGAAGCTGCCGCCGGTGTTGGAGTCCTCGCTTGCCACGCCCAGGTTGCTCAGGAATAGCCCGTCGGC
This sequence comes from Gemmataceae bacterium, assembly GCA_036557565.1. GTDB lineage: Bacteria > Planctomycetota > Planctomycetia > Gemmatales > Gemmataceae > JAJPHU01. The sequence continues at coordinate 76,870 of DATBHJ010000078.1, read as the reverse complement.
GAACGGCGTGTCGCCGACCTTCACAGTAAATAGGACGTCCGAGGTCAGGTTGGCAAGGCTCGGCGAGCTGAAGCTGCCGAAGTTGAAGTTGACGCTGTTGGTCGCCGTGTTGACCGTGGTGGTCGGGACGATGCCGGAGGCCGCGAAGAAGGTGTCGTCGGGGCCGAACGTGGCCGTGTTCACGACGGGGATGGGCTGGCCGGGAACGAAGGTCATCGAGCTGATCGGAAAGATCGGCAGCGGCAGGTAGTCGCTGAGCTGGTAGTCCTTGACGTTGCCTGCCGGGAGGGTGAATTTCAGCTCGTAGGTGACCGTATCGCCGACGGTGACGTTGTTGGGCGAGGCGCCGACGACGCCGTTGACGGCATAGACGCTCTTGGTGAAGACGCCGTGGGGGATGGTGACGGTCGCGGAGGTGCCGTCGCTGGCCCTGTTCCCGGTCGGGGTCAGGGTCGCGTTATCGAGGACCGCAGCGCTGACGGATGCGTTGTCGCCGAACTGGTCGCCCTGGACGACCGGGGCGTTCGGACTCGGCTGGACCAGGAAGTTGTTGTCGATGACAGCGCGGAAGGTTATCGTCCCGGTGGTGCCGCCGAAAGGCGGGTTGTGGGTGTCGCCCGGCGCGGGGACATCCCCGCCCACCAAGTCGTCGCCGCTCGGCAGACCCAGGGCTGCCAGCGCCTGGGAGACGTTGAAGGAGACCGTGGTCTGACCGGTGGTTGTCGTGTTCCGCGAATCGCTGAAGGCCCCGGCGGAAAACGCGCCGGAGAACGACTGGCCGTGCTGCGTGTAACTAATCGTCGGCGTGAACGTGGTATCGAACGACTGGCCATCGGAGAGCAGGTCCGTAGCGATGAGGTTCTGCAGAGCGAAGAAGTCGGACACCTGGAAGTTGATGGTGTATTGCAGCGTGTCGCCGCGGGACGGGCCGGACGAGCCGGGGTTGGTGATATCCTGGACGGACTTCTGCGTTGCCACCTGCTTCGCGGTGATTGTGGCCGTGGCGCTGCCCGTGACCGTGCCGCCTGTGTTGCCCGAGCCGGGGAGGGGGGTGAACGTGCCGGTCGCCGAGACGTTGTTGATCACGGGCTCGTTGATCCCTGTTCCCGGGGGCAGGACAGGGTTGCCGGCGGCATCGAACTCCGGGATGTAGAAGGAGCCATCGACGACCACGTCGGTCGCGGAACCCGTACCCACAACCTGGTCGAAGAGACCCTCGAGAATACCGCCAGGGGTGGAGGTGCTCGGGGTCTGGATCTCGGTGACCTGCGTGGCTCCGTTGGCGTTCAACAGATTGACGCTGACGAACTGCATGTTGTCCGGCAGGACGTCTTTCAGGTCGAAATTGGTGATGGTCTGTCCGGCGGCGACTCGCACGGAGACCTGGAACTGCTGGACGAAGTTAGGGCCTGTGGCGGTCTCCTGCTCGGGGCCAAGGTAGGTCTTCTGGATCTGGAACAACGTCGGCGTCACCGTCGTGGTGGTAGTACTGCCGACGATGGGGGGGTCCGCGGTCGGGTCGTTCTCGGGGTCGGCGGCGAACTGAAACCCGCCTGTGGCCGTGACCGACAGCGGCACGTTCAGCGTGGCCAGAGTGCTGAGCTGGGTCGAGAAGTCGATGGTGGCCGGCGGCTCGCCGGGCGTGAAGCTGCCCAGCGGCAGAGTGAACACCACCAACTCGTCGCCGGGCGTGCCCGTGATGACGGCAGGCTGTCCGCTGGAAGTCTTCAGGAAGGGGTGGGTCACATGACCGGAGGCGTCGAAGGTCAGTACCTGGGTCTGCACAGGCAGGCCCAGATAGGTGGCGCTGCCCGAAACGTAGCTAAGCCCGTTGCTGCTGGCCGGCACGTTGCCGGCGGTCGGCAGCTCGACATCCACGAAGGGACCGTAGCCGGTAGCGTCGCCGGTGTTGGAAAAAGTGACGGACATCTGCTCGGTATCGCCGATCAGTACCGTGGTCGGGGGGGGCAGGGTGACGGTCGGGACCGGGGCCGGCGCGATGCGGCTCTCCAGGCGCTCCAGGCAGGGCACGACGAAACGCCAAGGGGGCACGGGCGTTTGGGCGCGTTTCGGGCGTCGGGCGCGGGGAGAGGGCAACCAGCCGAGCAAACGATGCCAGCTCATCGGAGAATCTCTTGCTAGAATCATCCCCGCAATTTGCGGTGTAATTCCAGGCCGGGGTCTTCGTTGACCTGCGCGGTTTAGTACAGAGACACTGGAGAGTCTCGGCAGAATGGGTATGAATCCCGATCACCATCGCCCCACATGGAGCGATTTCCTCCTCCAGCTGAGATCGAGTCCACGCCAGCAGGTACTCTGCACGGCAATGGGGACGGGGGAGGTAGCCGCGACAGACGACTGACTGACTGATCCGCGTGGACTGCCTCGTCGCCCTTCGTTAGGCATTGCGGGGAGCATAAAGTGAAGCCAGGGATGAGTATAACAGGCCGGAGGGCGCATGCAAGGAAAACCCGAGATCTCGCACGCGCCCGCGGCCGAGGCAGGAATTTCCTTGCCGCGGCTGTGGGTTGGCACGATTTGGTTTTTCCATTCCTTAGAATCGCAGTTGGAGGCCGGCACTGATTCCCTGTGCCCAGAACGTGGACGTGCCGCCCGTGAAGACGGGGTGTGTCTGCCCGCCGCCGAGCGGATTGCCTGGAGGCAACTGGTTAGGATTGACCGCCGTGTCAATCGCATCTGCCGAGCGAACCACCTGCGGCCAGAGCAGGAAGGTATAGCCCACAGTGGCACGCATCCAGGGCGCGATCTGGTAATAGAGATTCGCACCAAACTGAGGGATGACCGCGGTATGATCGCCGCTGAAGTGGCCGATGTTGCTGGGTAGTGCGAGCAGGCCGCCAGCGTTCGTCATGGCCGGAAAGCCGGGCACCGTCACCGTCGTCGCGCCGGCGATATCAACAACTCGGTGATTGTCGCCGACCGCAATCATGGCCAGGCCTTCCACTGCCCACGCCCCGCGTTGGAACTGCCCGCTCAGACCCGTGTTGAAGCCGTTGAACATGTTGCGCGTATCGAAGCGGTCGCCTACCGCCAGCGTCGTTCCCGGCATGATGAAATTCGCCGGGCTAAGGTTGGTGATCGTTTCGTTGATGTTGAGTCGATCGCTGAAGTTCAAGTAGCGATAACCGCCCAACCAGTCAATGCGATAGCAGCAGCCGCAACACAGGTTGGCGCGGAACAGCGCGCCGGCGCCGATCAGGCCGGTAGTCAGTGCGTTGGCCGAGACGCTGCCTCCGGCCAATCCCGGAAACGCAACGATTTCCGAAGCATTTTGATTGGTGAGGGCGTTGAAGAACGGCCGGGCCAGGATGGGGTCGCCGTTGGAGGAGGCGCTAAAGCCGGTGGTCTGCGTCGAGAGCATGAAGAAATCGCCCTGGATGCCCCAGCGCCGGTTACAGTCCAGCCAGTAGCCGGCATTGATCAGCCAGCCGCCTTGCGGGTTGCTGTTGACGTTAGAATTGCCGAACAGCACGCTGGTGCTGTCGGCGCCAAGTACGCCTGCCTGATTGAGCGGTGTGCCAACTGGACTAGACGTAACGATCGGCGGCAGTCGCTCGCCCTTCATCCACCACAACAGCGCTTCGGTAGTCACCCAGAATCGCCCGTAACCCTGACAAGGCGAGCAGTTCCACGCCTCTTGCGGCAAGCATCCGACCGCCGGGGGACCTTCCAGCGGCGCGAGCGAGGGGAACGGGGCGGACGGCCCGCTCAGCCCTGTCTGCGGCGCCGAATTGCTGGATGGTAGCGCCGCTGAGGGCGTGGTTTGCCCCATTGCGGTACTGCTGGCCATAAGTATGGACAATAGCAAAGCTGCGCCATGTCTTCTTTTGGGTTTCACGATTATTCCCCCTGACGCTTCTGCCTTGCGGGAGGCAGGACTTCCAGGAAGTCAACCCGTCGATTTGATTATGGCGACTGTATGAGTTGCTTGGAGTGTCTTCGGCAGTGGGATTATTTGGGGTCCACTTAATTTACAGAAGATGACAGAGATAGGGGTCAAAATGGGAAACGTGAGACAGGTCGGTCGCTAATGACATGGTTTCCCTTCAGTATGGACGGCGCGTGTGCTTTCTATCGGAGCCAGACCGGCTCGCCGCTACGTGCGGCGCGCACGCCAGCGTTGCCACATGTTGCGGTCAGGGCCTCGATGCCTTGGGCAACGCCTTCGCTGTCCATCAGGAGGGACAACTCCATCCGCCGTCGCAAGGTAGTGCGGAGTTCACCCAGGCGTGGCAGATCACCAGCCAGACCGAAGGCGATCCTCACGAACTCCTCCGGCGAATCTCCGATCAGCTCGTGAAGGCCAAAGTGGGTGAGCTGGGCTAGCCCCGCATGCCCGACTACGGTCTGGCCCGCCCGCGTAATCACAGGTACACCTATCCAGAGGGAGTCCAGGTTGGTGGTGTCCCCGTTGTAGGGGAAGGTATCCAAATCGATCTCGATATGATGGTACAGTCCGAGGTAGGCCTTCCGCGGCTTATGTCCGACGAAGGTCACGCGCTCGGACGAGACGCCCTCCTCCCTCAGTTGATCCAGAGTGGACTGGCGCTGGGGGCCTTCGGGGGTCAGCAGGGGAAGCCACGAGCCCGCTACGACTCGCAGGGCTTGTCAGGCAAATGAGTGACGCCGACTGAAATAGTAACAGGCTCGCTCGGCGTCCGTGTAACAGAATCTTGGCCTTCGTGCGGTTGTTCGCAGAGCGTTGAGACAAGAGAGACTCTTGCAGTCCGGGACTACAAAAAAGCCCGGTTGGGAGCGTTGGCAGGAGCACAGACGGCCGAGGTTCGTTCACAGGGCGGTTTGCTCCGCCAATTTGAAAACGTATCTGCGATGAATTCGTCAATTTGCGAAATGGCAAGCCATAAGAGCTACGTCGCTGCCGTCTCGTCTGGAAATGTTCATCGCCGGTCGCTCTGACTGTTTTTCGAGAGAAGCCCTTCGGCAAGAACATCGAAGGGCTTTCTTATAAAGGGACGAGATTCACGCCCTTGAATTGGCAGCTCAAACAGACGATTTCGAGGATTTCATCGTGTGAGCGGTCCAGCGCGTCCATCTGGAACTGGAACCATGAGGACTCCTCGCTGATTCGAGCGAATGTACTGCCAGGCGGCCCAGGCGTACAAGCCCACACCCCGCAGAGCGCAAACGATCGCCAAGGCGAGGAACAAGCAGTACACCACATGCTCTACCAGGAGCATGCCGTAAGCCGCGGCGATGGCAATGCCGAAGAGCACCTGATGCAAAGGTTTGATCGGCGTGGTTGCCGGGTCAGGGATCATGTAAAGAGTGAATACCATGAACGCCGCACTTGTCATCGGCGTCAGGGGTACGATCCAGGACGTCCCGAAGTACCAACTCCGAAGCGCACCTTGCACCATAAACGCAACCAGCCAGGTCAGAACGAGCGTCAATCGGCCCGTGAACAGCCCATGGACGACAATGCCCGTCACCAGCACGAAGCCGGGCAGCGCCCAGTGCCACATGCCGGTCAAGTTTTCCGTGAAGTGATACGGGGGTGCCACTCCGATCGAGGGAAATAAAAGCAGCGTGGCGACAATCCCAAGGTTTGACGGGTTAAAGATGTGCTGTGTTTTGCCGTCACCCACGGGTGCCCGGAAAATCACCTTCGAGCAGATGGCGACACCAACCCCGAATATCACCGGCATCAGCCTATCGTTGGGATACAGGAGCATTGTGACAGCCAGACCCGGGATGATCGCAGGCGGCAGGAAGTTGACAAGGTCTGCCCGCGAGCTGGCGAATCGCAGCTTGCGGCCGCTGGCTCGCGCGTCGATCCACTCTAGCAGGAATTGAAGGAGGATGGCCGTCGCTACGCCAACGAGCGGTTGGATATGTGACTGCTCGAAGCCGAGAAACAAATGGCCGAGGAGGTTCCAGACAATCAGTAAAGTGGTGAAGTACCAGAGAGCGAAATATCGACGGATGGCGCTGCGCTTGGGGTAAAACTGCAGCGTTGTGATTGGTTCGGCTGTCGTCGTCATCAGAGGCCTCACTTCCTGTCTGCCTGCCAACCGAGTCGGATGGTGTGCCAACCCGCCTTCAACGTAAACGTTTCCTCATGTGGATTGCCGTCGGGATCCCGCCAACGAATCTCTACAGGAGCTTCGTCGATTGCGCCCAGACCAAGGTGGACATCCGGAGAACGCTTTCCGGCATAGCCGCTTCCGCCATCGACCTGGGCAACCCGCTGACGCCCGTCCGGCAACCGAATGGTCACCGCGGCGCCGATGGCCGGTCGGCCCGGGATTTCGTGGGCCGGATGACCAATACCCGGCTCGACGAGCGTTGCCTTTCCCTTTTCCAGAGGGAGCAACAGGTGCAGTCCCATAAAGTTGCCGGGCTTGGGACACTCATTGTGGTAAAAGTAAGACGGCTGCCATTGGTTCGCAACGGCGAAATCGAGGCGGCCGTCGCCGTCCACATCGGCCAGGGAGATGCCGCGTGTCACCATCGCCTCGGACATCGACTGACCGTCCTCTAGGATCAGTTTGGGCGCCACGTCGTAATAGCGGCCGTCCCTGCCCCTGACGAAGAAGGCGAAGGTGTCATGGCCGCTGACGTCGTCGCCAGGCTGAAGGCTGGGCCAGAACTTCGGGTTGTGCAGGAGTTGGTTATTGCTGGTGCCAAGGCTTTGCAACTCGGGCCACTTGTTGATTTGCCCCTTGATGAATCCGTTTGCCTGAAGCGCTTCAAGGACGCCGTCGTTGTTGAAATCCGCCAGCCGGCAGTCCCAGGACCAGCCACTGCGTGAAAGGCCCAGTTCTTCGCTGGCTTGCCGGAACGGAGCGATCCCGTCCTTCATGCGCTCGGTCTGGCCGGTGTTTAGCCACAGGAAATGACTCTCGGTCAGGCCCCACTTGGTCGTTAGGTTGCTGACGTAGATATCAAGCAGCCCATCGCCGTTTATGTCGCCGAAGTCCACGCCCATGCCTTTAAAAGAGTCGTGGTTGAGCACGCATGAGGCCGGCGTGTCCATCGTGCGCTCTCCGTGCAAGGCCACGAACTGAAAGTGGCCGGGGGTCGAGCGATTGTGCAGCAGGCGGTCGGGGCCGAAGTCGTTGGCAACGTATATTTCCGGCAGCAAGTCGCCGTCGAGATCAACAGGTCCGATTGCATAACTCCAGCCGTGCGTCAGTTCCTCGGCGATCGAATCCTTTTGCAGGTCGAACCGGACCGTCGGATGCCGGCCCGAGGTCGCGCTGACAAACCGGAAAAATCGCAGACCGCCGCCATTGCCGGACCGCGCCAGCGAGTCATGTAAGGTTTCAGACCCCTGGGCGTTCTCGTCGAGCATTCGGGAGCCGTCGGGGAGATAGTTGCCAATTATCAGATCCAGGTGCCCGTCGCCATCCAGGTCGGCCGCAACCGCCGTTGAGGAGTACCAGCGGTCGCCGCCCTCGATCAATTCCTGCGCTTCGAATTCGGCGGCCGAGGGCAGCGTCTTCGGGTCGGCCGGCGTTCGGCGCAGATAAACGATTGGACTACGGCCCCAGTGGACGACGAGCACGTCCATCAGACCGTCCTCATTCAAGTCGGAGATCAGGGTGCTTTGCGGACACATGGTCGCGGGGTTCCAGTTGGGGAACGACGATCCGGGGTCGAGTGCGAATGTTTCGTAACGCGCTCCTGTGCCCGGTACGGGACCGCAAATGACCTGGTCGGTGCGTGGATCGACCCAAACGACATCGTTTTGCCGTCCGTCGCCGTCGAGATCGCCCAGCGCCACACTTGCCCCAAGGGTGGACACGTATGCTCGGATGTGCTGCACGCTGGGGTGGACGTTACGGACGTACTTGTAGGGCGGATGGTTCTTCACCTCGGGTAAGGGTGTCCGGCCAAATCGGAAGGTGTTGACGACCTCATCGGATTCAGCCCTGGATAGCGTCCTCTCACGAGTCATTACGTACAGGCCGACGACAAGGGCCGCCGACACAAGCAAGGTGGCTCGGCGCCGGACCGATCCATACGAACGGTTCATACTGTGAGTTCCTCTCTTAGTGCCGATTGAGCTTGACTATCCGTTGTGGCTGCAACTTCTGCGGACTGGCGATCGGTATTCGGCGCGACGGCCGCCCTTGCATTCTCGTCGCTGGGATCGAGGGCTGGGAGGGAGCTGGTCAGCACTTCGAGTCTGGCTGCCGCGCTCCACAGGGCTGCGGTCACCACCACGTCCAGGATCTCGGCATCGTCCAGGTTGGCAGCTCGCAGCTCGTCGATCCGTTCGCGGGTCAGTGTGTAAGAACGTAAGGCCACATCGTTCGCGAACCGCGTGATCAGGGCTGTTCGTTTGGTGTCCTCTTCTGAGCGAGGCGCCAGCTGCCAGTTGTCGGCGAGTCTTGTGAGGGTTTCAGCATTGGGGATCGACTGAAGGACTGTCTGTCCAATCGCCATGAACCGGTTCGTGTCGATGCCGATGGTCCCCGTCGCCGAGTCCCTGCGGACCAGCGCTTCGAGCAACTCGCGGAGGGCGGCCAGAAGGGGTGGCGCGAAAGACAACCGTTCCACCCACCCCGGGAGATCCCCCAGCCGGAGGTCTATGAACAGGGTGCGCAGAGCCGCCACATGCTCGGAAGGCGTTGGTCCGTGGACTTCCTTTCGGTCAAGATTGACGAACAATCGAAGGAAGAGAGCCATCGCCCGAAGTCCCAGCTGTCGGAGGGGTTCGAACCGCCGCATCCATGCCGGGATTTCGGGCTCCACCCCCAGCGCGTTGGCCACTCGTGTGATGAAATTGAATGCGATCATCACACCTGCCGCGTCGAGATACTGCCGCGGCGACATGGCGGCGGAAAACGCGGCCCTGACGTCCTCCGGGGTGACCTCCTGCGGGCGAGCGGTGACCTTGACTGACAGGGCAACGAACGCCCGGAGATCCGGGGCGAGCGGAGCCGCCAGCGGATCGTTCTCGAAGATGCGAGTTAGTCGGGCGGACATCCCTGCAGCCTGCAGGAACCCGACGTGCGCCTCCCGTCAGTAATGGCAGGCGTTCGTTTGCGCGACGCTGACCCCGATAGCCTCCTTCGCCAGCCGGCTCAGCTCGCCATCCCACATAAAGTGGCGGAAGCTGCGCTCGAACGCCCACAGAAACTGCGGGCGAAGGCTGAACACCTGCATGACGTTCCAGGTAGTCCACTCAACCGGGAAAGGAGTAGACCCAACCATGTCAGAACGAATCAAGCCATAGATCGCACGCAACTCACTGTTCGCTTCCCGCACCGAGATCGTCTTGATGAACGCCATTGTGCCCTCGTGGAGAACGCCGTGTGGCTTCCCTGGACTAAGTGTACCATTCAGCAACGGATACGCCGAAACCTGGATCCGCGGCCTTACCATGGACGATGGCATCGTTCCGCGAAGGGCCAAGTGAATTCGACGAGCAAGACGGAAACAGCGCAAATCGACTTCGCCGACATGTCCGCGCAGATAATCTTGCCCGCGGGTCCTGGCTTCTTCGCGCAACAGAAGAGACAATTAGATCGAGCGGGGGGGGTGAAAAATGGAAACGACTTGGTCAAGTGGTTCAGACCGGTTCTCGGCAGGCAACAACGCAGCTAACTCCTCACAAGGCTGTAGCAACGATAGCGGCAGACATCCCCACACTTCATAGTGATCTGGAAGCGGGGAAGGGGGAGCCTGCATGGGGACAAAGGGTTTACGCGAGCATCCTGGCCCCGAGCATGGTTTGTGACTAACCGGCACGGGCAACGCCGCTTGTGAATCAGAAACAAGTCTTGACTGCAAGGAGGACGGATGCAGAAGCAAAGGATCATCGCCGGTCTGCCGGAAAACCTGAACATTCCCGCCACAACCGGCATGAACGGAGGAAGACGCAAGGAGAACCAGCAGGCATGAACTTATCAGGCCTGCACTTCTTATCATCGGACGCCAATAAACAAACACACCCATGCAGAGCCATCCTACAATCCAAGCTGCGGAAACTCTGCTCCGTAGTTTGGGACGAGTCAAGAGAGCCATCCATCCTTGTGGGTTATCCATCACAATATCGCAAAGAGCGGAGCGAAAGCAAGGAAAAAACCTCCAATTGCATTTTTTTTCGCACTCGGTACGAGCCGCTAGAGGAGCGTGCGGGCTAAGAGAATAACGCAAGGAGAGGTGATTCGTTCTCCTGGCCGCCATCATGGTGCTCCTACGCAATCCAAGATTGCCCCAATTATCTCGCCCTTGTCTACACAACCTAGTGGTTATTATTGTTTCTTACGGGTTTTTTCGCTGTTTTTCTTGATTCCGTACAGAATCGGCGTACAGAATTATTGGTTTTCTCGGCTCGCACGGTCGGACCACCTGGCCTTGGCCGTCCATCTCGCAGATTTGCTGCCGCGCCGCTTGCCGCTTGTACAATGACGGAGGCAGAGACCAGTGCAGGAATCGGGTGTACTTCGCCGAGGTGATGTTTCATCCCGAGCCGATATCGGTACTGAGATGCCAGCAGGTGGGCGAAGGAGGACTGGGCCGCATGAAGATGCGGGACGAAGTGCTGAAACGGATGCGGAAGTTTCCTGATTTGCTCCCGCGCGAGCCGCTGCATGGCTGGCGTTCGGCTCCCGATGACGGCGACCACACGCACTGCGAGAACTGTAGCGATGCGGTCTACGTCGGAGATCCGGTGGTAGGCACTTACCTGCAATACGTCAGTATCGTGTTCTGTCGGGCCTGCGTGGCTGACAATCGCGGGCTGCTCTGGGACTGGATGGGGCAAGACCCCTTTGCGAACTAGCGATGAACCGGTCGTGGGATATGTGGCCCGACGCATCGGCGGGTTGTCAAGAATTAATGGTCTTAACTAAATTACAAGTTGATTTGCTCAAGCTGCTCCGGGCTGCGGTGGAAGATAGGCCGATCCGTCAAGTGGTGTATTGCACCGAATGGCTCGGTTACCTGCCGTTTGGACTGTACCACTGGATCGAATGCGGCGACCATGACGTTTCGAAGAATCTCCCATCGAATTGGTGTCTGGACTGGAGCGGTACAGATTTAGAGAAGTTGGCAGAAGGCGGGTTCCTGATGAAAATCGATGAGTGGCAGAACCCTGACGACGCTTGCCATACGAAGATCACTTACAAAGTGCCACTGGCCTGATGGGTCGTTCATTCGAAGTCATCAAATATCACTGTCCGAGCGTTGGGTTTTCAGCCGCCATGGCCTTGGTCCGCTCTGCGATGACTGGCCTGATCTTTCGCTTGCAGAAGCGCCCTTTCTTCCGTATCACGACCTACGGATCAAAACCCGCTACCACTCCGCCATACAGATCCGTACACAACCTCATCATTTCCGTACAGAACCCTACAGAATTTCGAGCAAAATCAAGAGCTATACGGAGTAACAAGTAATCCGCAAACCCCGTATTATTTAAGGCTTTACGTAGTGAAGGCGGTGGGACTCGAACCCACGACCTACGGATTAAAAGTCCGTTGCTCTACCGGCTGAGCTACGCCTCCGGCACGTTTCCATTAGAAGCAATGGCCGATCCGTTGTGAGCGGACCGGCCAGGTACACAGCAACCTATCTTTTGCAAACCTTGCCGCCTCCGAACCTTATTCTATCTACGAGGACTCTTTCGGCAAATCCGTTGGTCGTCCCTGGATTCCTTCTTCTTTCGTCTCAGCGCGATTCAGATCGGCCGCGCCTTGTATCAGACAAGTTCGGTCAAAAGAAAGAATCGGTGGGCGTCTTCATCGCACAGAGACAAGTGAAGAGAAGGGCGACGAGAGACGATCGAGATCGCAGATCCCCCTGGACTCTTTGGTGGATTATCTCGACTTCCGATCCTTTTCATTGCGATAGACTTGATCGGCCTGCCTGGCTTCCTCAATGCTGATAAACCCGTCTCCATCTCGGTCAATCTTGCGAAATCGATCTTCGGTGCCGAGGAATTCTCGGTGCGAAACTTCCCCATCTCGATTGCGATCCATCTTCTGAAACCAAAGCGGGCCACTGACCTTGGACAGTGAGGGCTGATCGTTCAGGATCCTCATGCGTATGACCGACGCGACCTCCACGGCTGGATTGCCCTGGGCTGGACCGGGGCGCACGTCCATGCGATACCTGTGCGGTATCTCGTCGCAACTGATGCGCCCATCGCCATCGCGGTCGAGCAGATCTACCAGGCGGGCCATCTGCCTTATTTCGCGCAGGGCAAGGTGACCATCTTTGTTAGCATCGACCAGATCGAACAGGCCGCGGCCCTGGTCCGTCACCGCCAGAGTTGCACAGCTGCGAGCCGCTACTTGCTGTATCTCTCCTAGCCTGTCGAGGTAGGCAACGACTTCCTTTTCGTAGAGCTTGCCGTCGTCGTCTCGGTCCATCAGGCGGAAAGCATTGCGAAAAAGTGGAGTCTGCGTCGCTTCGTTCATGTCGAGATAGCCGTTGCTGTCGAGGTCAGCCCTCAAGAACTGGGCGCGATATTCGCGGCGCAAAGATTGGCGGCCGCTCCTAGGTCTGCTTGATGCCTCGCCGCAGCCAAACTCGATACGGGTGGGGCCGAGGTCCAACACGAACGTTCCGCCGAATGTCTTTCGGACCGATCTCGACAGCGGAGATAGCGCCTTCACCTTGACAAGTTCAATGACTGCTCGCTGATTCGGCTTCTCGCCCAAGTGGACACGAAACTCCAGGTCGGGATTGCGGGCGAGATCTTTTTTGATGTCGCTAGTTTCCAGGGGTATAAGTGGGCCGTTGATGCCGGGTTCGTTCTGATTGAGGTTGGGACGGGAATCAAGGGTGCCCTCTTCGATGTACAGGTTGTCGCATAGCTCCTGGAAGCTGACCACCTCATCCTCATCGAGGTCGAACCTGTGGAGAACGGCAGGCGCTCGCTCCAACTCCGTCCGCGACATCTTGCCATCCTTGTCTGCGTCGAACAAGGAGATGAGCCTCGCGTTGAGGGCATCTGTCCGAAGTAGCTGAAGCGTTCGGCCTGTCGAGCGATCCTGGAACTGGTTCTGAACGGGCACCATGTAGATGTGGAAGGGCATCGCGCCGATTCGGCGATACCATTCGACGAGTTCGGAGCGGGTAATTTTTCCATTGCGGTTTTTGTCCAGCGCTGCGGGAACATTAGGCCGTCTGCCAACGAAGTTGGGAGCATTATTGAACAACACCTGAACCGGCGGTACATTCGACGCCTCATCCTTGCTCAGGACGCCGTCACCGTTGCTATCGAGGAATGCGAACAGTTTGCCGATGAAATCCTCCCACGCATCGAGCAGCGGTCTTTCGTCGATTTGCACACGGAAGCGGATCAGCGTAAGACGTTTGTCACCGAGGTAAACGAAGTCCTGGACGTCTCGTTCCGCGGCCGTTTGGCCGTTCGGTGGGTCCGGTTTCTCGCCAGTCCCCGGTCGGACCGACGAGAGGCCGAACCCACCGCCGATCATCAGGAGCACGGCCACGAATTGGGTGAGAGCCTTCATGCCACAACCTCGGTAATCGGCTTGGCTGTCGGTTCGACGAGACGGATTGGCCGGCCGATGTCGGTTTGATTTTGCTTGCGCGGATCGAGTCCGAGAGCCAGACACACGGTGCCGAGCAAATCGGCGACCTCGACCTTGCGATCTTCGATGGTCGTGCCATCAGCGCTGGTCCTTCCCACGACCTGCCCGCCCTTGATGCCTCCTCCGCATAGCACGGTAGACCAACCGTTAGCCCAGTGATCGCGGCCCGTGTTGCCGTTAAGCCGAGGCGTGCGGCCAAACTCGCCCATCCACACGATCAGCGTCGTATCCAGCAACCCGCGGTCCTTGAGATCATTCATCAGCGTCGCCCAGGCAGGATCGAGAGTGCTGCTCAGACGTTTGACCTGCTCGAAATTCTGCTGATGCGTGTCCCAGCCATCGAGCGTGACTTCGACAAACGGCACGCCGCGCTCGATGAGCCGCCGCGCCAGCAAGCAGCCTTGACCGAACAGACTGCGCCCATAGGCGTCACGAAGCTTGGCTGGCTCCTCTTCGAGATTGAAGGCCTTGACGGCAGAGGAGCGCATCATGGTGACAGCGCGACGATAGGCAGTCCGGTGGCTCTCGGCGGCAACACTGGAACGCTGGGCCAGGAACTCCTGCTCCATTTCATCGAGCATTTGCAGCCGCGCTTCGGAGCGTTTGGCGTTCACGTCGCCGGGCAGGTCGATGTCTTGTACGCGCAGCGCCTGGGCGACATCGCCGCCCGCGGCCTGAGGACGACCGTTGCCGTTTTCACCGACGATCAGCGGAGCATAGCGCGGCCCCAGAAAACCCGGAGAGAAGGCAGCCGAGTTGAGGAAACGGAAGGGCGCAATGCTTACGAAACCGGGTAGTTCCGCGTCAGGCCGTTCCAGTTCCTTGGACACGAACGAACCGAGCGGTGGATATTGGATTGGTCCGCCCGGCACGCGGCCGGTGCGCAGGAAGTACGTGGCCCGGCCGTGATCGGCCTCCTTGGTGTTCATAGACCGGACCAACACCATGTCCTTCGTGTGGGTGGCCAGCTTGGGAAGATGCTCGCTGATCTTGATTCCGGGGGCGCTCGTGGCGATTTCCTTGTAGGGTCCGCCGTTGGCATGGCCGGGCTTCAGATCGAAGGTATCCATCTGGCTGGGACCGCCGGACATCCACAGTAAGACGCAGGCGCGCTTACGCTCGGGACTCTTGGCGGCCGCGGCCGCAAGATGCTCTAACCAACCGGACATCGAGTATCCGACGACTCCGGCAGCCGAGAGGGTCAGCCATTCACGACGCGACAGCGAGAGCGAGGAACGGGACATGAGTCATCTCCTTTGGAGTAGTAATGCCTTTGGGAAGCGTCGCCAACCGCTGTTCAATGATTGAGGAAGAACTCGCCACTGTTGAGCAAGACCCAAAACACATCGGCCAACGCCCGATGGTAATTCTTATCCTTGTCTGCTGATGTATCACCTGCCGAGCCGCCCTTCTCGACGTATCCAACCAGGCTCGACAATTCGCGCGGCGTCGGCTTGCGCGACAGGACCGCCAGAGAGATCGTCTGGACCCGCTCAGCCGTATCCATGAACGGCGCATCGAGCAGAGCCGTCAGTGTCTCGCTGTGTTCGAGATCGGTGGAAGCCGCCGTTATTTGGCCGTTCATCATCGAGAGGGCTTGCAAGATCGAGGTTTGCACCTCGGTCGGTCTGTCACTGGCATTGGCGAATCGTGTGATAAATCGGCTGCGCGCGGAGGTGTTGCCGAAGAAGCCACGCTGATTTGTATTCATCTCTTCTCGGTAGCCAGTCGCCTGGGCGATGCTGTCGAACAGCTGTTCGGCCGACAAGCCGCGCAACGGCATTCGCGCAAACAGACGCGGATCATCCTGACTTGTGTGTGTGGCCAGGCTGCTGAGCTGATATGCACAACTGGCAGTGATTGCTCGAATGAGATATTTCAGATCAAAATTATGCTCTGCGAACTGTCGGGCCAATTCGTCGAGCAATTCGGGGTGGCTGGCTTCATGCTCGCCGCCAGCAATTTCATCGACCGGGTCGATGATTCCGCTGCCAAAGAAGTAGCCCCAGATGCGGTTGACTGCCGCCCGCGCGAAATAGGGGTTATCCTTGCGGGTCATCCACTCCGCGAGGGTTGCGCGTGGGTTGGTGTTGTTCTTCCAGTTTGGCTGGGTCCCGTCCAGGAAGACGGCTTGAACCTTGTGTTCGGTGCCGGGGATCGTCAACTCTCGGCGGTTGGCGACTTCCCGGCCTACGTTCACGAAGTCTCCGTTGCCTTGCCGTTGCAGTCCGGCGAAGAAGGCGGCAAAGCTCCAGAATTGTTCGCGCTTCCAGTCCGCGAACTTATGATCGTGGCACTGGGCACACTCGATTTTTACACCGAGGAACAGCCGCGACACGGCCGCAGCCACATTCTCGGGCTTGACCTCCTTGGCCAAGTAGAAGGCAATCGGTGTTGGCGTGCCATTGGCCGGGCCAAACGCGTTTCGTGACGGACCATCCATCGGCAGCGTCAACAACTCCCGCACCATCGCATCGTAAGGGGCGTTCTGCTGGAGTTTGCCATGAAGCCACGACTCGAACCCTGGAGCGAGGAAGCTGGTTTGCACATTATTCGTCGATTCCGGCAAGAGCAGGGCGCGCCAAACGTTCGTGAAGTGCGTGACGTAGCGCGGTCCTTCCAAGAGATGCTCGACCAGACGTCTCCTCTTGTCGGACCTCGTGTCGTCCAAGAAGGCGCGGACTTCCGCGACGGCGGGTATGCGTCCGGCCAGATCGAGATAAACGCGGCGAAGGAACTCCGCATCGCTGGCCGGCGGCGCAGGCTGGACTTTATTGACCTCCCACGCCGCAGTGAGATGACGATCGATCCTCGCGGCAAGGGCCTCTGAGTCCTTCTCTGGCGTGGCAGCATGAGCGACGCCGCTGCCTACCAGCAAAACACCGCCAATCATCAGCAGCAAACGAAAGGGAACCATAACGGACCTCCTTCATCGGAGATGTTCCTCATTCGAGGATCTCGTAGGGCCACGAGAAGCGTGCCATCAAGTGTAACAGCTACATGGTACACCTGTGACTCTGCCGCGTCAAACAAAAAATCTCATTTTTTTCTCAGGGTCCGTCGGATTGAGCTTCACGAAAATAGACGCTTCGCCCAAGCGTCTCTAACCGGACTTGGCTCGCGCGCCGGCCTTGGCATATAATCGATGCCCTCACCAGGATGGTGATCCGCCCATTCCTGCGCTCTTGACCGAAAGGAGCGGGTCATGCGTGCCTGCCTGTTTGAAGACCGCGGCGTCCTCAATCTTGAACCCCTCAGCCTGACGCGACCCGCTTTTGAGTTGTGGTGCGGCTTGACCTCGTTGGCCGCCAAACAAAGCCGATACTTCCCACCTGGGCCGCGAGGCATGCTCGTTCGACCATACCTGGCCGATCTTTGTCGTCTGCATTTTCCCTCCGTGCCGGTCAATGATCTGGACTGGCTTCGGGAAGGGCCGACCATCCTCATCAATGGCCGATGGTTACCGCCCATGTTTCCCGCTCCCCTGGAGGAACTCTCCCGTCCCATTGTTGCTGTGGTCCAGGATGAAATCGCATACGCTGTCGTCGAACCGCAGCACATGACCGAGTGTTCGACGAATACCCTCGATGATTGCCTGAAGTTTTGGAAGGAAGTGCTGCCTCAACGTCCGGCAGGCGGGCGGCTCATCCGCTATCCCTGGGAGTTGGTAGAGAGCAATGGCGAGCAGATCGTCGCCGATTGGCAGACGGCTGGCCCGCCCTTCGCGCAGCAAAGTTGCCCTGTCGAGCGCCTCGGGTTCGCCGTTGTCGGCCCCTATGAGAATGTCCTCATTCATCCCTCGGTCCATCTGGACCCCATGATCGTCGCCGATGCCAGGCAAGGGCCTATCATTATCGAGCACGACGCTGTCGTGACAGCGTTTACGCGCCTGGAAGGTCCCTGCTTCATTGGTCCCGGCACACACGTTCACCGCGCCAGTATCCGAGCCGGCACAACGATCGGACCCGATTGCCGAATTGGTGGCGAGATTGAGCGCTGCATTGTGCAAGGACACAGCAACAAGTACCACGAGGGTTTTCTCGGTCATGCCTACCTTGGCGAGTGGGTCAATCTCGGTGCAGGCACGAACAACAGCGATTTGCGTAACGACTACGGTGAAGTATCCATGACCATCAACGGCCAGCGGCACAGAACCGGATTGACGAAGGTAGGATGCTTTCTCGGCGACCACACCAAGACGGGCCTGGGAACGCTATTGAACACCGGTACCAATGCCGGGGTCTTCTGCAATCTTCTGCCGGGTGGGCTGCTTCCCAAGTACATTCCGTCGTTTGCGAGTTGGTGGAACGAAGTACTGACCGATCGCGCCGACATGAAAGCGCTTCTACGCACGGCCGCCGAGGTCATGTGTCGGCGTCACATCGATCTCACACCGACACACGCAGCCTTGTATCGCAGTCTATTCGAGCAAACGGCCTTCGAGCGTCGTCGAACCGTGCGTGAGGCGGAGACTCGCCTCCTGCGGCGAAGTGCCTAACACTGGTCTTTCCCTGAAGGAAGAAAAGGATTATAAGGTTAGCCGCGAACCGTACGCGCGGAGTGCGCTCGTCCACGGCTCGCGGTCAGGCCAAGCGTCATCCATGTGTGACCTTTGCCATGAGACGTTCACAGGAGGGAGCCGTGTTCGTCGCTTGTTCTACATTTTGCTTTAGCCGCTTATCGCTGGAAGCTGCACTGGATGTGCTTGCCGAGTTGGAATTCAGCAAATTCGAAGTGGCGCTATCCGAACAAAACAATCAATTGCGCCCCTCCGAGGTTGTGACCGACATCGGCCGTGCCGCATCTCGGCTTCGTCATGGTCCTGGATTGACTCCCACCGCTTTTTCCGTGGAAATAGACGCCCGCAACGCTGCCGAGCACGATCGCCAACTAAAGGCCGTCTGCCGCTTGGCACGCATCTCTGCTGTGCCGCTGATCACGGTCAAAGCTGCCCCGGTGGATACGAACCTCGACAGCGAGATCAAACGCCTTCAGCACCTGGTCGATCTCGCAGGCGCCGATGGCATCCAGCTCTCGGTGTCCACGATCACCGGCACCATGACCGAAGATCCGGATGTTGCCCTGGCATTGTGCCAGCGCGTCCGCGGTCTGGCCCTCACTCTCGATCCCAGCCACTACATCGCCGGCCCACATGCCGATAAAAACCACGATGCCCTCTATCCCTACGTCAAACACGCCCATCTACGTGACACCCGGCGGGGTGCGAATCAATTCCAGGTACGGATAGGCCAGGGCGAAGTGGAATATGGCCGCATCATCGCTCAGCTGGCCCGCTATCAGTATGATCGCGGACTGTGCGTTTACATCCACGACGTCCCCGACGCACCGTTCGTCATGCAATCCGAAGTACGCAAGTTGAAGTATCTGCTCGAAAGTCTCGTGTGATCATGAGGCGCGGCTCACGAACCGGCTCCGGACCAGACGCGCACCAGTACGGCAAATGGAAGCAGAGCGGGGGCCGAAAGCGCGACGAGCGGCCAGCGCCAACGAAGTTGCACGCAGGCAAACCACACGCCCAACGGCAACCACGCGAATACCCGTGGGTAACTCCAAGTATCA
The DNA here is from genome assembly GCA_036557565.1 of Gemmataceae bacterium. GTDB lineage: Bacteria > Planctomycetota > Planctomycetia > Gemmatales > Gemmataceae > JAJPHU01. The sequence goes on along the minus strand of DATBHJ010000078.1, from coordinate 57,737 downwards.
CCGTACAGAGACCAGCCGCCCAGAACGGCCAATGCTGCACCCGCCAGAGCCGTCAAGCGAATCAGTCGGTCTCCGGGTGTCCAAACCAAGCAAAATGCCAGCGCCAGCTGCAAAGTCAGAATCACCATGCACAGGACATGGAAGAGCGCAAAGGACCGTGACTCATCGGCCAGATGCATCCAGCGGTGCATCATGCCGGCCAAGGGAGGTCCCAGGTTACCATTCGTTGGCAGCAGGGACCATTCGCCGTAGAATAGACGCAAAACACCCAACCACAACGACCAGGACAGCAATGCGGCAAACAAGCCCATGATCCAGCGCCGATCCAAGTCTGCTGAACGAGAGGCAAAGACGAGGACAAGCACCACGATGGCAAGGTTCTGCTCCCGGCTTAGGAGCGCCGCGGCAGCAGCGAGGGCCGCCGCCCACCACGGCCATCGTCTTAACCATGCCATTAGCAGGGCCGCAATGCTGAGGACGGATAGCACATCGGTCAGATTGCGAAGCGTGGGCATGCCGGCATTGACGGCAAACGGCAGCAGCACGCCCCACCACGGATTCAATCCGTGATCGCGCGCCGCCGCTGCACCGAGGGCCGCCAGAGCGGCGATGGCCAGCAGATTGACCAACGGCATGGCCCAGAAGAGTCGTCGCCCATCGCCGCCGCTGATCAGCCAGCTCATCGCTGGATAGAGTATGCGAGCTTGTCGAATCGCGGGTGCGTCGATGCCGAATTCCTGGCGGCTCCAGGGAGAACGTGCGATGGCGTAATAGAATTGCCCATCGTACCCATTACGGTCGAACCCGATGCGGATAAGCTCATAAGGTGCCCGCCCCAGTCTCTCCCGCGCCGCACACACCAGCGAAGACAAATCGCCATGAAACGCCGCGACGTAGAAGGCGAGCACGGCGACATGGAAGGCGGCGGCAGCCAAGGCTGGACCTACAAGGCGGCGCATGCAATCCATCTCATGAGATACGTCCCGAAAAATGTCAGGTTAAGCGGCGCGGCGCACTTGTTGACGCAGGAATGCGGAGCAACTCTGGATCACGCGCCGCTGCTGATCGCTGGATAATTCGGGATAGATCGGTAGAGCCAACACTTGACCGGCAGCTTCCTCACTGGCCGGGAAGTCTCCCGTGCCGTAACCGAGATGCCGTAGGCACTCCTGCTGATGCAGGGCCAGTGGATAGTAGATTTCGCAGCCGATGTTCTCGGCTTTCAAATGACGAACCAGGGAGTCGCGCTGTCCGTGGGAGATCCGGACAACGTACTGATTGAACGTGTGGCGGCAAGCGGGCTTGCGCGTGGGACGCTTCATGAAATGGCTCAAGTGGTGTTCTTCAATCAAGGCATCGTATCGGGCGGCGACAGCCTGTCGATTAGCGATCCAGCGTTCCAGGTGAGGCAGCTTGACGCGAAGCATGGCCGCGTGCAGCGCGTCAATCCGAGCGTTCCAGCCGAGGTGCTTGTGATAGTATCGCGGTTCCATGCCATGAACGCGCAGGCATTTCATGCGGTTGGCCCAACCAGGATCGCTGGTAACAACCATGCCGGCGTCGCCGTACGCACCCAGGTTCTTTGTGGGATAGAAACTGAGGCAAGCGAGACTACCAAGACTGCCGGCGCGTTTGCCCTGATATTCTGCGCCCAGCGCCTGAGCGGCGTCCTCGATCAGAGTGAGGTCGTGTCTCTCAGCGATGGTCCACAGGGTTTGCATATCGGCACACTGGCCGAAGAGATGAACGACGAGAATAGCGCGCGTTCGTGGCGTGATCTTGTTCTCGACCTGAATCGGGTCCATGTTGTAGGTGACAGGATCGATGTCACAGAAGACGGGTCGGGCGCCGGTACGACTGACAGAGCCGGCCGTGGCGAAGAAGGTGAAAGCGGGCAAGATAACCTCATCGCCGCTGCCTAGCTCAAGTGCGTGCAAGGCCAAGGAGAGGGCATCTGTGCCGGAGCCACAGCCGACCCCGTAACCCACGCCGCAGTATGCAGCAACTTCTGCCTCCAGAGCCGCAACTTCTGGACCGAGAATGACTTGACCGGAGGCGAGCACCCGCGCCACGGCCGCATCCAGTTCCGCTTGCAACTCCCTGTATTGCGCTTGCAGATCGCACAGAGGAACGCCCGCCCCCGAATTTACTGCCATGTGCCGGCTCCTTCCGACAGATTTTTCCCCGTTCCGGGGCGGCCGTGCCTGCCGCCTTATTACGGCGGACCACGGTATGTTCGGCCGCGCAGAATGTCAAGGTGTACCGGGGCCGTTTTCTGAGAGCGTGTTCAGCGATTTCTTCGAGCCGCTTGAACCGTGCGGCGCCGATTACTTCCGATGACGGATCTTACTACGCATGCGGCGTTTCTTGCGACCGACCTTTCGGCGACCACTTCCTCTACGTCGCGCACCCATACTAGAACTCCTCCCTTTCAGGCCAGCAGCCAGCGGGCCAGGTTGAAATAGAGCAATATAGTGACGATGTCTGTGCCGGCCAGTGCTACGGGTCCCGCGGCCACTCGCGGCTCGAGTCGGAACCATCGCAATACGACCGGGATGCTCATTCCCAGTACCGCGGCCGCCGCAACACCTCCTGTGACTCCGCCCAGAATGCACAGCGCCATGCGCGAATGCCCCAACCACAGGAGCTCGATCAGCACCAAAACCAGGCTGCTGGCCAGTCCAAGAAGAAAGCCTGTGGCTAACTCACTGCGCAGCCGCTGAAACAGGGCGGTCAAGCTCGGCGGCGCCCCATGCAGCCACTGCAACGCCAAGCTGACTGATTGACTACTGACACTCTCCGCTAAATTCAACACCACCGGAATAAAAAAAGCCAGAGCCACTACCTTGTTCAGCTCATTCTCATAAACGCCGGAGAGAAAGGCGGCCAGAATGCCGGCGGCCAGATTGCAACTCAACCACGGAGCACGATGGCGGAAAGCAAGCAGCGGAGAACGCTGCTGGGCCGTGGTCATCTTGACACCCAGGAGCTGGAATAGATCTTCGCCCTTGCTGACTTCTCCCAGTTGCCCCAATTCATCGGTGTACAATTCCATGTCCACGACGCCGAGCAGCCGCTTGTCGTCATCAACCACCGGCAACGCAAGCAATCGGTGCTGAATGAAAAACTCGCAGGCGTCTTCGACTGTCGCTTGCGCGGGCAACGTGACAACGCGCTGCACCATGATATCGGCCAGCTTCTGCTCGCGCGGACTCAAGATCAATCGTCGCGTCGGCACGACGCCTTGCAGTCGGCCTTGCTCGTCCACGACGTAAAAATAAATGATGCGCCCCTTGGGCGGATGCTGTCGCAGTCTGTCCAGTGCCTCCCCGACGGTCTGACCCAGCAGAACGCGCGTGAAGTCCTGGTGCATGTGTGCGGAAACAGGATCGCGCAATTGCGCGAGGGCAAGGTTTGTAGCCATATACAATGCTAAGTGAGGCGCCAGAAAAGAGGTCGAAGAAATACCTATAGCAGAGATGCCGGCGGAATTACAATCCGCCGCTGTTGGTGACGAAAAGTCGGAGGTAGGTGCTGTGCTCCGAGGTCGGATTGACATTTACCATCTGCGGCATCGTCTGTTCAGACCTGTGAGGCCAGGATTCGAGAACACAGGAATTGTAGTCGTCCTGGCCACCGGCAGCAATAAGGGATGCGTGATCCCTCGCAGCGATGGAGACTCGCATCCGAGTCTCCATCGCCGGGAAGATTCTTATAACGCACTATCGCTTCGTGGTTATGGTAACGCTCGATCCACGAACCGTTAGGTTGAGGGTTTGCCCCGGACGAACGATTATAGTCCGGGCCTTGATGGCCTGACGGCCGCCGACAAGGGGAAAGGAACGGACCTCTCCGTTTGGTCCTCGAATGCTGACCATCTCCGTCGGTCCTTCCGGCCCCGTGACAGTGACTTCGACAGGAGCAGCTTCCTCCTGCACCACTCGCGGCGCTGGGCGGCGATAGACCGTGACGGGCGCGGCTCGCTCCGCTGCTTGATAGGTCGATTGAATTTTCATCGTGGCCTGGAACATACGGTCGCCCGGATGTATCCCGAACGGCGGAAGACCTTGGAGACTATTGGGAGCAGCGACACCCCGAGCAGGAACATGACCGGCGGCAGACGTTTGCGCCTTGGCCGCGGAAGCAGTTAGAAGCATCCCAAGCAGCAGGGCGATTCCCTGGGCGAACGAAGATATACGACAGACCATGGCATCGGCCCTTTCGCGTCCTGGTCGGACCACGAAAACGCAAGCCGAGCGCGTTGCACGGAAGGCCAATCCTCTTGCTCGCTCCCGTCTGGAGGGAGAGTCATCCTTGGGATCCAGACAGGATCAACTGGCCAGTGAGAGGTGATTCGTGTCCGACTTTGCAGACGCCGTGAAAGCCCAGTGATTTTGGAGAGGTGCTCCACTTCCCGCGGAGCTGACCGGGCCTTCCGTGCTCACCCCTCTGGCCCTGTTACGTCCAGATGGCTACACACAAGTATTATACCGGCTAAACCGGGCTTCGGCTTTAGCTTAATTTCATAAATAGCTCGCGGATGCGGTGACTCCACGAACCTGTCTGATTCGTAAGAATCCATCGCATCCGCGTTGTCATTTCTGCTAGCTCAAGCAACGTCCGCAAAGCTGGCCAGACGGGAGCTGCGATCAGGATGGCGTAGCTTGGAGAGGCCACGCGATTCGATCTGCCGGATACGCTCGCGCGTGATGCCAAAGCGTTGGGCAATCTCATCGAGCGATTGCGGCCGACCGTCTTTAAGACCGAATCGCAGTTCGATCACTTCCCGATCGCGCGGCGCCAGGCAGCGTAGAACTTCATCCAGACGCTGCCGAAGCAACTGCAAATCGACCTCGCGTGCCACATCGGGTGTTGACGAATCGTTCAGGAAGTCTTGCAAGGTGCCGTCCTCCTGATCGCCCGCGAAGGACAGATCGAGACTGGCCGGTTGATGGCCGGCCGCTTCCAGTGCGCGAGCTTCAGCTGGCGTGATACCCACGGCGGCGGCGATTTCTTCCAAAGTCGGTTCGATACCGCGCTGGGCAGTAATTTCGCCTCGGGCGCGCTCCAAGGCTCGAAGCACGCTCACCTGATGAGACGGCACACGCACCGTTCGAGAGTGGTCCGCAAGGGCGCGGGTGATGCCTTGCCGGATCCACCAGGTGGCATACGTGCCGAACTTCCACCCCAGGCGATAGTCGAACTTGTCCACGGCACGCATCAGTCCGCCATTGCCCTCTTGAATCATGTCCGCGAAAGACAGGCCCTGGCCGCGGTATCGCTTGGCGATCGAGACGACCAGGCGAAGGTTGGCCTCGGCGAGCTGTCTCCGTCCAATCTGATATGCAGGTCGGCGCTGCGCGAGCACGCGAACGAGTCCCGTCAGCTCATCCGGCGTGGCTTGCAGTTGGAGCATTAACGCTCGGCGCTCTTTGCGATCGTGAACCAGTTCTCCCATCCGCGCAGCCCGCTGCTGCAGCTCCGCCGTCCAGGCGTCCAACAATTCCGTGCGTGGCGAGAGTTCTTCGGCCAGCCTTGCTGCCCGACGCAATCGCGTCCGGTAGGCGCGGCGCTGGCGTACTCGCTCGACACCGGAGCGTGCTCGGAGAAAGAGGTGGAACTCTTCTTTCGACTCAGTGAGCAGTTTCCGTAGTTTCCCCACGTGGCGTGGCATCCGCTTGCGGATCTCGGTTGCTGTCAGACCCAAGCTGGGCACGTCATCGATCGTCCGATCCAGAGGCAGTTCGCCCGCCCGGATGCGCTCGAATGTCTCGACCACCCGAGCGAGGACGAAGGCGCTGCACAAGGCCGCATGGCGGTAACGTCGCCGCTGACGATCCAGACGCTTGCACAACTCCAGCTCCTCCTGGCGATTGAGTAACCGCTTGGCCCCCATTTGCTGGAGGTAGAGTCCAAACGGATCCGTTGCGGAGACATTCTCAGCCTCGTCCGGCGTCTCGGCCTGGGCATGCGGATCTTCTCTCTCGGCAAGGCCAACAGCCTGATCTCTTGGTTCGTCGTCCCAAGTAGGATAAATATCTTCAAAACGCTTCATTGGTTGTTTCTCCTCGATCCCGAACCAGGACGGCAGCAAGTAAGAGCAGCCCGCAATCGAATGCTCGCGGCCCTGACTCGTCTTCTCGCGGGGGAGTTTTTCGGAGGGCGGGGGAGAGGTTTTGGCTGCGTACTGCTCAGTCAGCGTTCCGGTGTTCCCTTACTTGATCGGGTTCTCTCACAAATTATTATACACATGTCCATACAAATAGACAAGATGCGCAAATAGCAATCGAGGTTCGCTCCACCGCGCATCGCGGCAATTGCAAACCTGGTATGATGCGTGCAGGAGGTCCCCGGCATGTACCAACAAACGTCCGCTCCTGGGTCGAGCCAGAGCGTCTTTAAGATCACGTACTGGGGCGTGACCGGGACCTTAAGCGCCCCTCTGAGGGCCGAGGAAGTAACTAACAAACTGGCAGCCTCCCTGCGATACTTGATCGAACGTGACCGCCTGTCCGACCTGCGTCCAGGTCCTGAGCTGGAATCGAACATTCGTCGTCGAATCGAAGAAGAGCTGCCGTATCACCTGCGCAGCACCTATGGCGGAAACACGACTTGCATCGAGGTACAGACACCCGATGCCTTGTTAATTCTCGATTGCGGCAGCGGCTTCCGCGAACTCGGAGTTTCTTTGGCGGAGCGCTGGCAGTCCAAACCTGCGGGCCCTCAGCGCACCGCCCATGTCCTGGTCACGCACCCGCACATCGATCACATTTACGCCACGCCGTACTTCATGCCCTACTTCGATCCGGACAACCATTTCACGATTTACGGGTCGCCCAACACCCTGCACCACCTTGGCGTGCTGTTTGATCCCGACTCGGAGATGAGCAGCCGCTATTTCCCACCAACTTACGAGCAGATGAGGGCCTTAAAAGAATTTCGCCCCGTCCCGCCGGGCAGTTCGTTTGAAATCGGATCCACTCGACTGCGCACCTATTCCCTTACGCATCCGGGCGGTTGTCTGGCGTATCGCCTCGAAAACGCTGGCCACGTCTTCGTCTTTGCCACCGATCACGAGCAAGTTCAGACGCCGGATCCTGGTCTGGTGGAGTTCGCCCGCGGCGCGGATCTTCTCTACGCCGATGGCCAGTACACGCTCGGCGAGTACGAAGGTCTCGAAAAGCTGGGCATGGTCCCGGCCGTGTCGCGTCACGGTTGGGGACACAGTTCGATCGAAGCGTGCGTATCTACCGCCGTCGCCGCTGGGGTCGGCGAATTACACCTCGGACACCGCGATCCGGCCCGGAGCGATGAAGACATTGCACGTCTGGAGGAAGTTCTGCGCAAGCGCCTCCGTGAGGAGTTAGTTCATGCAGGACGCGACGAGGAGAGCTGCCGAGCACGGATCGTTCATGAGGGGTTGGTAGTAGATTGCTGATAGGGCAAATGAGGGAAAGAGGGTTGACCTAACACGTCCCGGAAACGATTTCACAAGATTTGATTCTGCAGAGCCTTTCTCATCAGAAAAACTCGACTCAAGGCACGCCTTTTACCGATAACGTCATCGCGGCGGGGGGTGATTGCGCTTGCCCCCTCTCATAGTTTTTGGTTTGATGGGCCTGCTTTTGTGTCCCGCATCTCTGCCGAATTCTGCTGGGTCATTCCCATAACTTGGAAATGAAGGTTCGTATGAGTGCCTCCCCCATGCAGCAGCTCGCTAGCGCCTTGCGCCAGAACGGTTTAATCCGTTTCATCGAGCACTTTGCCGATCTGTTCCCTAACACTCACTTGAAGGACCTGATCGTCGATCGCATGGGGACGAACCGGATTATCGAGGTGGCCGGCAAGAAGGTCGTCAATTTCGGTTCCGACAGCTTCCTGGGACTGGATCAAGATCCGCGCGTTCAGGACGCGCTGCGCCGCGGAATCCGCCGCTGGGGTACGCACAATGGCGCCTCCCGCGCCTTCTCCAGCGTCCGCGCAAATATCGAGGCCGAGGAAAAGCTGGCAGATTGGCTGGGCACCGAAGCGACGCTAATCTACCCGTCTGTGACCCTTGCCAATCTGGGTGCCCTACCCGGACTGGTCGGCAGGCAGGATGTGCTCGTGGTCGATGAACAAGCCCACAACTCGATTCAGGAAGGGGCCAAGATCGCCAAGGCCAACGGGACCCGTGTCGTCTTTTTCTCGCATTGCAATCCGCAAGCTCTCGATAAGGTGCTGCAAGAGGCCGACAACTATCGCTGTGCCGTCGTTGCCATCGATGGCGTTTACAGCATGAGCGGCGAACTGCCCCCGCTGGCGGAATTGAATCACATCTGCCTGCGACGCCGGGCCGTCCTTTACGTCGATGACGCCCATGGCACCGGTGTTCTGGGCCGGCAAGGGCGCGGCACCGTTCTCGACGCACTGGGAAACTACGACAATACGCTTGTCGTCGGCTCGTTGTCGAAGGGCTTCTCGTGCCTGGGCGGTTTCATCGGCTGCACAGAAGAGATGAAACGCCTTCTCAAGATGCGCTCCAACACGTACATTTTCGGCGGTCCGGTGGCTCCGTGCTACCTGGAAGCCATCTGTACTGTCTGCGACATTCTGAATTCGCCGGAGTACGAATTGCTCTCGGCTCGATTGCAGCGCAATATCCGCCAGTTGAGCACGGGCCTGATCAATATGGGCCTGTCAGTGCTCGGCGGACGGACGCCGATCCTATCGGTACTCGTCGGCGATGAGGAAGATACGCTAAACGCCGGCAACTTCCTATTTGAGCAAGGCTACTACGTACAGTCGGTGACATTCCCGGCCGTGCCCTATCACGCGGGGGTTCTGCGCATCCAGATAAACGCCAATCACTTGACCGACTCGATCTCCGGATTGATCGACGCCATTTCCGAGTTATCGAAGAGGATTCGTTTGCCGCGACCCGAGATGGCCCCACGTCTGGCGGCATAAAAGAAGGGATCGAGAGTATTGGCGGGTTAGCGACGCTTCGCAGAAGCGTCCTTTGGCACGGTTTTGCGCAGCGCCGCTAACCGAATGTTCGAAAGAGTTTACGCCGCCGCTGACTGGGACGAAGGCAGCTCGGCCAGCTTGGCTTGCAGTAAATCGAGCACGTCCGCGACAGTGACGAGTTTTTCCAACTCCTGATGTGTCAGGCGAATGTGAAAACGGCGCTCGATCTGGGAAACGATACTGACGACATCAACCGAATCGAGTCCGAGACCCTCGCGGAGATTGGCCGAATCGTCGAGATCGTTATGTTTTTCGCCGGTATCCGCTTCAAGCAACTCGATGAGAATACGGCGGATGAATGCGCGGTCCTTCATACTTTACCTTCCTGGCTAAAGGACATCTCCAAAGGGGCGTGGGCGCTCCCGAATGGCTAAAGTTACCCGGAGCGCGGCATTTTTGACAAGAGCGCTTCAATGGCGAACACGGCTCAATTCCAGAGCCGTAGGATGCCCATCTTCGACCCAGTCCTGTCGCACCAGCCGCTGGGAAGCGTCATAGTAGAGTTCGATGCGATTGGGGCCGTTGAACCGATAGTGCTGGACGTTCTGCGCTTCGCCTCCGATGGTCATCTGCGCCTCACCGACGAACTGCAAACGACCCTGAAAATCGCGGCCATTGTCGGCGTCCACGACGGGTATGACTTGATCGCGCAGTTTCGCATCCGGCAAAGTCCAGTAGCTGGAGACCCACGCCTCCGACTTAGTGATATGCTCTCGCCCGTTTACGCGCACGTGGATGCCGTCCCCTTGGGCGGCGGCCGACACCTGAAACTGTTTGCCGTCATCATTGCACTGGCTGACGAGTTGCTGCAACCGGCCATCCTTCCATGTTTCCCGCGTCCGGCAGGTGTAGATGTACGTCTTAATCAGCACCCTGACGCGCACATTCGTATCGCAGGAAACGATTGTCGTGCCATCCTCTTGCCGCTGAATCGTCATGTTGGCGTAACCGGACGGCTTTCCATCGACCTTCACAACGAATTCGCGTGTCTCGCTGTCGGCGGCACGAATGCCGCCGGCGCTGAGTAGCACAGTCGCAGCGCAAGCCAACAGACTCCAAGTGTTGGGGAATTTCTGGATCATCCTTGTTCTCCTCGCTCCGAGAGATGACGGCGCCGAGGTCAACTGGCCGGCGCGTGGGTGATTCTTATAACCACAGCCACTCCGACGGCCAAGGTGAATTGGCTAACCGATGTTTGATGGCGGGGAAGATGAGACGACTGCGTCGATAGTGGCGGGAGCGTTGCCTTCCAAACGGTTGTTCACGAACATATAGGCACGCTGGCCAAGACGCTGTGCGCGATCGGCGATCTGTCTCAGCGCAGTGCGCGTAGAGGGGTCTGACTGCTGGATCTCCTGGTAAGGCTCGAATTCCTTTACGGCCCGCTCGTAGCTACGGCCCTTCGCCAACAAAGCTCGAACAACGACGAAGTCGGCGGTGAAGGCGTCCTCCAGAGTAATTTGGTCCGCGATAGGGGGCATCCATGTCCAGGCGTTGAAGACGTGAGCCACGTTATATCGAGTCAGCATCTTGAAGTAATCAGGGACGAGATACTCCTTGTTTCGTATCTCGACCGCGTATCGCCAATCGGAGGGCAATGCTCGCACAAACCGCTCCAGGCTTTCCACGAAGTCAGTCGCCCGGGGGAAATCCATTGAGCTGAACGTTCCAAACTCAAACATCATCACGGCGACATGGCCGCGGTGCGGCTCCAGTACCCGACCAAAGGCACGATCGAGATGCGCGACATCTAAGAAATGCTCATTGGGGCGTCCTGCACGAGAGCCGTAGCGAGCATGTCCAGGCCAGCGCTTAACGGTGATCTCTTCGGGGACTTTCAAACCAAAGCCGAATGTTGACGGGAGTCCATCGAAGAGTTTCGCCCAGTACTCCGGACTCGGAAACTGGTAGAAACTGAAATCGCCCCCAACGACGGGAAAAGTCTCGGCATACTCGCGCAAGCACTCGGCCTCGAACTTCTTACGTGAGAACTTGCCGCGAGTGATATAACGCTCCGGTGTGTAAATCGAGCTGAGCCAACCTTCGTACTTCCACGAACTGGTCCCGAAGTACACACCTCGTTGGGCGAGCGACCTGAGGACCGGCGCGAGCCGCGCCGCCATAAGCGGAGTCTCGTCGGCATCGAAAAGTGATCGATTCACGAGCATCCTCCCTCGATGTCGAGAGTGGCGAAAAAGAAGCAAAAAAGGATATTGTAGATCATCAATGTAACCTTTCTCGGTTTTTCAACGCTGTATTTGGTTAGCGCGTTGGCCGGCGAGGTGACGTGATCGTCCCTGCGCCGCAGCTGCGTGCGGGGCATTTTGCTATCTTGTCTGTATGGACGAACCCGCTTGCCCCGGCTGCCAGGCACTCCAGCGCCGCGTCGCCGAACTTGAAGCTCAGGTCGAACGCCTCACCCGCTTGCTCGAACAGCAGCAAGCGCGCCGGCAAGCGTCAGGTCGCTCCCTTCGCCAGAGGATCACCCAAGCCTAACCCCAAGAAGCCGGGGCGCAAGCCCGGCAAGGACTACGGCACCAAAGCACATCGACCCCTTCCGGAGCAAATCGACGAGGTTCACGAGGTGCCCTTACCGGATGCCTGCCCCGATTGTGGTGGCCCGATCGAACAAACACATGTCGATCAGCAGTAACAAGTCGAGATCCCACGACAGCCAATCCACCGTCAATTCAACATCTACATCGGCTTTTGTCAGCAGTGCCACCGGCGCATTCAGGGGCGGCATCCTTTGCAAACCTCAGATGCTTTGGGGGCCGCTGCCTCGCAACTGGGACCGGACGCTCAAGCCTCAGTCGTCGAGTTAAACAAGCAAGCTGGCTTGTCACACGGCAAGGTTAGCCGCGTCTTGGAGAGCTTGTTTGGCATCTCTCTGGCACCGGGCGGCAGCGTTCACACTGTCCTGCGAGCGGCGCGGCGCTGCGAGCCCGTCTACGACACGATCTGTCAGTCCGTCGCAAGATCTGCGTGTTCGGTGTGGCGGACCTGCTGGCAACAGGGGCGTTCGGCCCTGGACTTCCTGAGTCACCTCCTTCGCGACACGCCGGTAGCGCTGGCCCTGCCCTCCCTGACCCGAGTATTGGCCGGGGGTGGGCACGAGCCATAGGACAACCAGACCGGACGGGAGGGCGGCCCGTTGGCCGGGTCGGCACTCGACCACGAGCAGCATCGTAACATACAAGCCGTTCCAGCAACCAGGGCAGGCATTACGGCTTTCCGAGGCTCAACGTCTTTCCCGCCCGCCCAGCCGCTGAACAAGGTCGTCCGGCGAATGGCGGAAACCGGGCATCAGGGCCAACAGAGATGGGCGACCGGTACTTCTTCATGGCCAACGAACCTCCAGATGAGGATCGTCCCATACCCGAGATCGCTATGGCCGACGCCAGCGGCCACCCCGTTGATGTCTGGCACTTCTTCCGGGGCGAGACTTACATCGGTGAGCCTGTTCCTGTCGGCAACATGCCGACGGACAGGGTATATCATGTACTTTACGACGCATTCATGGTCCCGTTTGTCTCCGGTACACTCGCAGGCTTGTTGCAGGACGCAGCGGGCGAAGATGTGCAGTTGGTCCCAACAACTCACTCCGGTTATTGGATTGTGAACGTGCTGCACATCCATGACGCGATCGACCGAGATCGGTCCCGATTCATGTCCTATCCTGCGGATTACCCCCGCGCGGACTTGGCGGGCAAGCCAATGATGTTCACCAAGGTGGTGTTGTCGGCGGATCGGATTTCGGCCTCGATCTTCCGTTTGGTTGATTGGAGTATGGCAATCGTCGTATCCGAATCCGTGTGCAAGCGGGTCACCGATGCCGCCTTACCGGATGTTGTCTTTTCGCCCGTCCAGGTAGGTGGTCACACGGTGGGATAGATCGCGCGATCGCCGAATGAACTGCTACAGACCGGCGGGGCATGCAGGTTTCTTATATTTCGCAGGTTCAGTAGCCCCGCCGGCTGCTGAGCTCGTTGTTCGGCCACCGGAGCTGGGACGACTGAGACGGTGATTTGAGGCGCTAACCAAATACGCCTTATCCCTTCGCCAAATGCGGCACCAACTGCGTGAAGGGAAAGACATAGGCTTGCAGGAGCGTTAGCAGTCCCACAATGACGGCAAGCAAGATGCTATGCCATAGGACAGCCTTGAAAATGTCGGCCTCCTTGCCGAGCTGGTTCGTCGCTGCTGTTGCCACGACAATGCTCTGGGCGTCGATCATCTTGCCCATGACACCGCCGGTGCTGTTGGACGTGCAGATCAGCACCTGCAACTGAGACAGATCAAGATTGGGGAATACGGACGCACTGTGAATCTGTGTGGCCGTGATCTTCTGTAAGCTGCCGAAGAGCGCATTGCTGCCGGCGTCGGTGCCGGTCAGAAAGACGCCCAACCAGCCCAAGAGCGGTGCGAAGAACGGATACAAGACTCCGGAGCTGGCGAAGGCAAAACCGAGCGTCGCATCCATTCCAGCGTAGCGCGTCACATAACTGAGACCCAACATAAAACAGATCGTCGGGATGGGGATTTTCATTTGTATGAACGTTCGCTTGAATACCCAGCCAATTTGTCGTTGATTCATGCGCAACAGAGCCATCGATAAGAGCGCGGCGACAAAGACGGCGGATCCAGGAGCGGTCAACCAGGCGAAATTGAAAGTCGCCTCCTCGGCCACACCAGGGTGCTGACCGCCCTCGTTCGCCGCCTTGCCGTTGTTCTCCTGGAGCCGAGCATCGCGGAACGATTGTTTGTCCAGTCCAGGAATCGAGAAAATGTAATTTGTCTCGAGGGGACCGATATACGCTGGACCGAGCTTTTTGCGCTCGCCCTCGCGCTGGCGAACGAGTCCTGTCAGCAGCAACAGGATCGACATGAGCACGAAAGGAAACCAGGCCACGGTGATACTCCAGGCCGTTAACGGCGGTTCTTTCATTGGCCGTGAGACGGGCGTTTCTGGTGGCACAAGTACCTCGCCGGTCGGTGTGCCAGGTGTCTCGCCGATCGATGAGACCGACGTCTCGTCGGCTGGTGCGATCTTCTTCTCGAAGTGCCATTCCGCGCGCGGTTTCCAGAATCTGAGGAAAATGGCTGTGAGGATCAGCGAAAAAATCCCGCCGCCAATATCGGTCATGGGATAAATGACGATGTGCGAGAGACCGGGCCAGGCGTGGATGGTGGCGAAACAGAACTGAAAGACGGCGAAGGAACCGCCGGCGACAAGCAGGGCCGGCCAGACTTCCCAAGTCTGCTTCCACGAACACATGCATTTAACCATGTAAAGCGGAATAAAGAGCGACAGCAGGGGGAGCTGATGTCCAGCCATGACGCTGAGCGTTTCGGTGGGCAGGCCGGTCACGCCGGTCAGGGTGATGAGCGGCGTACCCAGTCCGCCATAGGCCACCGGCGAGGTATTGGCGATCAGGCATAAGACAGCAGCGAGGAACGGATCGAAGCCGAGTCCGACGAGGATGGCGCCGCAAATGGCCACGGGAGTGCCACCACCGGCCGCACCTTCGAGAAAAGCGCCGAAGGCGAAGGCGATGAGGATCGCCTGAACGCGAGCATCGCCGGACAACCCCGCCACGGAACGGCGTACGATATCGAATTTTCCGGTCTGGACGGTAACGTTGTAGAGCAGCATCGCATTGAAAATGGTCCAGCCAACCGGCAACAAGCCGAACAGGGCGCCGTTGAGGAAAGCCAGGCCGGCCATCAAAGGCGGCATTCCATAAATGGTGACAGCGATGGCCCAGGCGACCAGCGCGGCCATGGCGCCAGCCTTGGAAGCCAGCCAGCGGCGGGGTACCAGCAGCCAAAACAACACCAACACCGGCAAGCCGGCGAAGATGATCGACAGCAGATTGGAGGCGGGAAGTTTGTCTTCTAACGGATTGAGGCGCTGGTGATAGGGGGCCCAAAACATGGAGAGAGTCCTTTGCGGAGCGAACGCGGTGTGTTGCCCGATTCTATCGCAGGCTGGCGGCGATGCAAGCCATTGACAGGAGAGTTAACGAATTTCCTGGAAATTAGCTTGCCGAGTCCCAGCCGATCTGATGGAATAGCTCGATTGTATACGGGCACAGTGTCCGGTCCACTAGATCAAGGAGGGACTTTCATGTCTCGCGTCGTAACTCCACCTTTGGCTCAGCCCGGCAGCATGACTTCGCCCAAGATTCCGCATGAGAAGATTGCCATGCGCGCCTATGAGAAATGGATCAAGCGCGGTCGGCCACAGGGTTCGGAGATGCAAGACTGGTTGGAAGCCGAAATGGAGCTGAAGGCCGAGATGTCGCGGACGAAACCGCCGTCGAAGTATTAATTGTGGGACTCGTGTTTTCTGAGCCGCGCACGCAGGGTAGCGGAGAAAGCGGCTGCAAGCTCCCGCGAACTTCGCTGTGCTGTGTGCGCAGCTCGGATATCCTGGCAATCCCATGACGCTGGCCTTCACTGTACCCCCTTCGACGTCTTCTTTCATGAGCCGTCTGGACCCGCGGTGGAAGTTGGCGGCACTGTCGTTATTCGCCTCTGTTGCGGTCGCCTTGCACACGCTTCGCGTCGCGGTCGCATCCCTGGCGGCTACTTTATTGCTGGCTTTGTTGTCCCGCTTGCCTCCACGTTGGTTTCTACAGCGTCTGGGGGCGGCGGCCCTTTTTTTCGCGCTGTTTGCTTTGCCCCTACCCTGGCTGATCGGTGGCGAAGGACCGAGCTGGACGATTGGTCCGTTCCGGCTGTCCTATCAAGGAATCGAATCCGCTTTTCTTCTGATTGCCAAAGCAAGCATTCTCGTTACGCTGTTCTTGGTGGTGCAGGCTACAGCCCCCCTGGAAACCACGTTCAAAGCGGCGCATGCCTTACACATTCCAGGTCTCCTCGTTCAGCTCGGGCTGCTTACTTATCGTTATGTTTTCGTGCTCGCCGATGAGCTGCGCCGCTTGCGGATTGCTTTGCGCGTCCGCGGTTACCGCAATCGCGTCGGACGCCACAGTTATCGCACGGCCGGCCACATCGCCGGCACGCTTTTAGTGCGCGGCTACGAACGGGCCGAACGTGTCAGTCAAGCGATGCGCTGCCGCGGCTTTGACGGTCACTTCCGCTCGCTGGCTTCGTTCACTACTCGTCCCGCTGATGTCGTGACGTTCCTTGTCATCGTGGCAAGTGCGGCGGCGCTTGCAATGTGGGATTGGTTGCCTCGCCTTACCGGGTGATCGCCGTGTCCGCCGACCTCGCCATCCAGGTGCGCGATCTGAATTTCACTTATCCCGATGGAGCGCCCGCTCTTTCTGGCGTCTCGATTGATGTCGCACCTGGCGAGAGAGTCGGTTTAGTCGGCCCCAACGGCGCCGGCAAAACCAGCTTCTTTCTGTGCCTCGCCGGCGTTCTCAGGCCTCGGGCAACGGCTCTCAACATCGGCGGCCTGGACCTTCGTGATCCCGGTCAGCGTCGCCAGCTACCCGGTCAAATCGGCATCGTCTTTCAAAACAGCGACGATCAAATCTTCAACGCCACCGTCTTCGACGATGTCGCCTTCGGACCTCTCAACCTGGGACTACCTCCCGACGAGGTGCGAAATCGAGTAGGAGAGGCACTGGAGCGCGTCGGTCTGACCGGCATGGAGGAGCGCGTGCCGTTTCACCTATCCGGCGG
Organism: Gemmataceae bacterium; assembly: GCA_036557565.1. Lineage (GTDB taxonomy): Bacteria > Planctomycetota > Planctomycetia > Gemmatales > Gemmataceae > JAJPHU01. Next base: position 41,069 of record DATBHJ010000078.1, on the reverse strand, counting down.
CGAGATACGTCGTGTCGCCCTGGCCGGCGTCCTGGCGATGCGACCGACCATTCTTTTGCTCGATGAACCCTCGATGTACCTCGATCCTCGCGGCCGGCGCGAGCTAATCCAGCTCTTACACACGCTAGGCGGTACACGGATGATGGCCTCGCACGACCTGGACATGATTCTGCAAACATGCGACCGCGTGCTGCTTCTGGATCGTGGCCGGCTGATCACGGACGGACCGGCGCAAACCGTTCTGTCGGATGCAATGTTGATGGAAGCGCATGGGTTGGAAGTGCCGTACAGCTTGCGGGTGCAAGCATCCTCTGAGTAGAATTGCCGTATGGATGAGCGACAGATCCTACCACCAGGACGACACCCTCATGATCCATTGAAAGCGGATATCGATCCCATCGGATACGCTCTGAATAAGATTCAGACATCTTTGCTCTGGATTGACGAGCATCGTTCCTCATTCGAGCAGCTTCGCCATTGTGATCCTGCCAGTGCGCAGACCGAGCTTGATTACCTGGAGGACTCGGTCGAACAAGCGTTGTCTCATTTACACCGGCTGATAGAGTTGCTTCTTGCAGGTTTTACCCTCGATCCGAACAAGCGCCTTCCCAAGGGGCTCGTTCAGGGAGCAGACATGCTTCGCTCCTATCTGAATCGACGCCGAGAGAATTGATTGTCTACTCTTCTACTCGCCGGATCTGTGAATACTCTTGTCCCAGCGCCCGTTGCATCTGCATCGCCCACTCCCACGTCCTCGCCTCCGTGTCGTCCTTGACATACAGACGCACCTTACGTGGAAACGCGAGGGCGACGGCTTGCGGCACGTCCAGAACGCGCAGTACATTGAGAAATATCGGACCCTGCCGGTGCGACGGCGAGAGATGCCACAAATCGAGCCGCGCCACATCCGGTTCGAACAGCGAAGCATACAGCGCGATGCCGGCCATGTCGTTCTTGCCTTGCAGCCATAGCGGCACCCCCTTGAGATCTGGCACGGTACGAAGACACGACAAGGCGCGGCGCACGTCCCAAACACGTTGGCCGTCGAGTGTTTGGCCCAGGAGCGCGAAGCGGCGGCGAATCTGGTTGCCACTCGGTTTGCCGTCGAAACTGCTGGTCTCTGACCAGCGCGTAGGACCGATGCCGCGCGGCGCGATGGCGGCGAAGGCCCACTTGTGAGACTGCAGAGTCTTCACTTCCTGGGCAAACCGAGTCGCATTTTGCTTCACTTCTGTCTTCAGTTGTAGAGCTTCCTTGAAAGCGGGGCCAAGATCAGTAATCCACTCCTGCCATCCTGGCTCGTCCAACGCATTGAGGACAACAAGCGTCGGTTTATCGACCGACTCGGACATTATCAACCATAGGCGCAGCTCCACCTGATCCTCACTGACGAAATCGTAGGCCCGCAGCCGAAGCCCCTCGTGCTTGACATCGGCGGCGAAGCGCGCGTTCAAGGGCGGGGGGTTCTCGGGCCAGTTTCGGAACACGCGGCGGCGCAACTCTTCCAGCAATTCCGGAGCGCGTCCCTTCCACCACTGGCGCGCCACCTCCGGCGATTGCGGCAGCTCAATCTTCGCAGGCTTGTGGAACGATTCGTGGATTGTCGAATTGATAGCGTCCACGGGTGGACGACCGAATACCTTGAGCTGTTGCGGCGTCAGCTTGGTGGGCTCATCATCGTGGACTTCGCTGTCATCGCTCTTGAGCCAGCGGTTCATCCATCGAAAAGCTCCGACCCGCAGTTCCGGAGTGTCCTTGTGCGGACCCTTTGTTTCCAGAAGTTGAAAACGATCACTCGCCCCGTACAGTTGGTAGATGCGCCGCACTTTTTCCGCGAGGCGTCGATAGCCGGCGACAGGGAAAATGTCATCGGCCTCACTGTTGCCCAGTAGCAGCGGCCGTGGCGCACACAGAGCCATGACGCGGCCAAAGTCCCAGCGATAAGTGTTAATGAAATACATGCAATCGCAGTGGCCGGAGATGACTCCGTCACGCAGGCGCGGAGCCACACCTTCAACCACGTGAGAATGCAAGTCGGCGATGCCGGCTACCGGAATGATGCACTGGGGCCGATCGTCGGCAGCGGCGAGCCACCAGGAGGTCGCTCCCCCACCGGAGCGGCCGGTGACGCCGATACGCTTGGCATCCACTTCCTTGCGCGTCTCCAAGTAATCCAGGGCGCGTATGGCGTTCCAGCACTCGATGCCGGCCGGTGTGTAACCGAGCGCTTGCCACCACCACATTCCGCGGCGATAAGTACCGTGGTGCTCGCCCGGAATCTCGCCGAGTTCCAACGTATCCAAAATCAGGCAGACGTAACCATGCTCCGCGAACCACGCCGCATGACGCTGATAGAAAACCTTGCTGCCGTAAGACACGCCATCGAGGACGACGTTGCCATGACCGCAGACATAAAGGACCGCCGGGACCGGCAGCTTTGCCCGCCTGGGTATGTACACGTTTGCCGTGACGTATAAACCCGGACTGGACTGGAAGTGCAGTTTCTCGACAGTAAACAGGTCGGTATCAACCTTACCGGTGATTGTGGCGTGCAGATCAGTGCGCGGCGGCAACGGCCACAGGCCGATCATGTCGAGAAACTGGCGGCGATACTCCGCACGGTTTTTCTCCCAGTCAATTCGTGTTTTGATGTCGGCAAGATCGGCATCGGCGATGCGTTTCACTTGCTGGCGGAAATAGCCGTCCCGCAGACGATCGCCGCCCGCTGTATCGGACGGAGCATCGGCCGCAGAAAGACGATGAGCCAGGAGCGCGAGTGCGCAGATGACAAGGAAAGAACGACGCGGCATAGGGAGACTCCGACGTTTGAGCGGTCGATGGCGTGATGGTATCGCTTCCACCAGGAAGTGCAAGGGAGCGAAATAAAAAATGTGCGAGCTTCGAGAAATGCAGATACAATCTACTCTGACAAATGCAACTGAACCTCTACCGTCGAGAACGCTTCCATGCTTCCTCAATATACGATCCGCGATACGTCACACATCTTTAGTCCTGCCCTCGTCTTTTATAAGGAACTGATACTCAGCAATATAGCCCGCTCCATCGAACTGGCTGGCGGTGCAGAACGACTGCGTCCGCATGTCAAGACACACAAGACGCGCGAGATCATTCGTCTGGAGATGGAGGCCGGCATTCGCAAACACAAGTGCGCCACCATCGCCGAGGCGGAGATGGTCGCGTCCTGCGGTGTTCCCGACTTATTGATCGCCTATCCGATCGTCGGACCCAACTGCGGACGCCTGGCTCGCCTGATGCACGCCTATCCTCACTGCCGATTCTCTGTTCTCGCCGACCATGCAGCGGGCATCATGGCATTGTCGAAAACAATGTCCGCCGACAGACAGCAAGTGGACGTGCTGCTCGACGTCGATGTGGGCCAACATCGAACAGGCATCGCACCCGGAGATGAAGCCGTCGAATTGTACGAAATGATTCATCGTTCACCGGGACTGCGGGCCGGCGGCTTGCATGTCTATGACGGACACAATCACCAGGAGAGTTTCGTGGAACGACAAGCAGCGATACGAACGCAGCTGGAGCCGGTCATTAACTTGCGGAACTCTCTGCTTCAGAAAGACCTGCCGGTCCCTCGTTTCGTCGTGGGCGGAACACCGACCTTTACCATACACGCCCGCCTCGACATTCCCGATCTGGAATGTTCACCCGGCACGATGGTCCTGCACGATCACGGCTATGGCTCGCGCTTCCCCGATGTCGCCGGCTTCACGCCCGCTGCTTTACTATTGACGCGTGTCATCAGCCGGCCGACGCCGGTGCGCGTCACTCTCGATCTCGGCTACAAGGCTGTGTCCAGTGACCCGCCCGCAGGCAATCGCTGCCGGCTGTTGGATGTGCCGAATTATCAGGCGATTTTGCAGAACGAAGAACATCTCGTCATCGAGACGCCTGCCGCAGATCGCTATCGACCGGGCGATGAGATCTTAGCCATTCCCACGCACGTATGCCCGACGGTAGCACTGCACCGTCAGGCATACGTGATCGAGAATGGACAACTCAGCGGAACCTGGGAGGTCGCAGCGCGCGATCGTGTGCTAAGCATTTGATGAGTCGGAACTGCTTGCGGTTCGGCGCATATGCTGCGCTGAACCACAAGCAGATCACAACTTTCCCAAGAAGCTGTGGCGGCACGTTTGTAACGTGCCAGAGAGCGGCAAAGGCTCTGGAACGGCACGTTGAAAACGTGCCGCCAGAACCTTCTTAGACGAGAGCTTTGCATCGCTCAGCCGCTACACAACCCGTTTAGGAAGTAAGCCCCTTATAGGCGCCCAGCTGTATCGCAACGAAGCCTGGGAATTGCACACCAAACGCCGTGACGGTGTTGATGATTCCCGGATCGACGTAGTTGAAAGAAACCAGGTTGTTTCCTAGAGTGTTCGTCTCGCCATTTACGCTATAATACGGGCGCAAGGTCGTTGGGAGAGTTTGGGGGGCAAGGGGCATGGGAGGGGGAGTTGGATTCGGATTCTGGAATTCGTTAATTTCAAAAGCATATACTTGCTGAGGCGTGAGTTGGCCGAACGTGAGTTTGCCTTGCAACAGCAAGTTGTCAAAGTTCGTGTAGAGGGGGGCGTCGAACGTAAATGGAAGCCAGAAATTATTGTTCGTCAGGTCGGCTGCGCCATTATAGAATATATCCAATTGCTGGCTGGCGAAAAATGCCAAAATTGGTATCTGGAAAGTAGCAGTAGCCTGCCCGCTTGAATTCAGGTTGGCCGACTTCACCTGATTGTTGAGATTGAACAAGACAATCCCGCTGGTAGGATTAGTTGCGTTCGCAGGTATAGGAGTGATCTGTCCAGTACTCGGGTCGAAGCCTTGGAAAGTCGTCACCGTGGCCGTCACCGTCTCTGTCACCGTGAAGCCCGGTGTGATCTGGACGGTGGGGTTAAGGTAAGTGGCTGTCACAAAGGCGGGCACACAGCGATCTTCCAATTCCTCCAACCGCAATCGGGCGGACGGACGTTGCGGAGTCTCCTCACTAGGGAATCGTTCACGGATCCAATTGGTCAGCGAGTTCAGGAACATCATCGGTGTCTCCCAAATAAGACGTGAAAGGTGTGGTACACAACGTTATTCTCAATAACCGACAAGACAGATGATACTGGCCGACTTTGACGATGCAAGAGTTTTTTCCGAAAAAAATGAATTTTCCAATTTTTCTATCGGTAAGTAAAATATGTCGCATTCCAAACTTATGTGAGGGCTTTCAACTGGCCAACGACTCGACGTTTAGTTCTCTCGCCCGTATAATCCTCAAAAAGTTTCTGGCACTAATTCGGCCCTATTGGGATATCACATGGACGAACATACCAGCCACGATCCGCTGCAGCCGAAGTATCGCCGCGTTGTGCTCAAACTGAGCGGTGAGGGATTCGGTTATCCGGGTAAGAGCGGCATCAGCATCGACGAAACGCTGAGCATCGCCCGACAGGCCAAACGGATAGTCGAGCGCGGCGTTGAACTGGCAATCGTCGTCGGCGCCGGCAACATTCTTCGCGGCGCCCAGTTCAGTGCCGGGGGCGAGGTCATCAAAGAGGGCACAGCGCATTACATGGGAATGCTGGCCACCGTGCTCAATGGTCTGGCCCTGCAGGACGCCCTCGAAAGCTTGAACTGCCAGACGCGCTTGCAGACGGCCATCCGCATGGAGACCGTGGCAGAACCGTACATCCGCAGACGCTGCACGCGCCATCTGGAAAAGGGGCGGATCGTTATCCTGGCCGGTGGCACCGGCAATCCCTTCGTCACCACGGACACCGCCGCCGCCCTGCGCGCCCGTGAGTTGCAAGCGGATATCCTACTCAAGGCCACCAAGGTGGACGGCGTTTACAGCGCCCCGCCGGAGATCAATCCGCACGCCGTTCGCTACGAGAAGTTGACGTACAACCAAGTCCTCCGCGATAATCTCCAGGTAATGGACATGGCCGCTATCAGCCTGTGTCAGGAAGCGAAGATGCCCATTCTCGTTTTTAATTTCAAGCAGGACGGCAACATCGAGCGCGCCATTGCCGGCCACGCCATCGGCACGCTCGTCAGTGTTTAGTCCACGGCCCGCGATCCGCAGCAAAATCCAGCGGTTGTTTTTTCTGCGGAGGGCGGACTGCGGACTGCGGAGAGTGAACATGACAAGCGACGAAATCCTTCTGGACACCGAAGAGCGCATGGAGAAAGCGGCCAACGTTTTCCGCGATGAGCTGCGCGGCCTTCGCACAGGAAGGGCCACGCCCGCCCTGGTCGATAGTTTGCGCGTCGAGTATTACGGGTCGCCGACCCCACTGAAACAGCTCGCACAAATCAGTACGCCCGACCCGCAGCAGATCGTCATTCGCCCGTACGATCAGAGCGTCCTCAAGGACATCGAAAAGGCCATCCGTGCCAGCGACCTGGGCATGTCGCCCAACAGCGACGGCAAGATGATTCGCTTGCAAGTGCCCCCCATGAGCGGCGAGCAGCGCAAAAAGATGGTCCAGCGCATCAAGAAGTCCGCCGAGGATGCGAAAGTCGCCTGCCGCAACATCCGCCGTGACAGCAACAAGCACTTCGATCAGGCCGAAAAGGCAAAGGAAATGACCGAGGACGAGCGCGATACGGGCAAGGAGGAGGTACAGACGTTGTTGAAGAAATTCGAGGAACGAGTCGCAGACATGGCGTCCAAGAAGGAAGCCGAGATCATGGAACAATAAACATTCCCAAGAATCCGTCGTCTAGCTGCGAGCCGCAGGCGAGCGCGCGCTCAGCGCTCGCCTGCGGCTCGCAGCTAAGCGGAGACTCGCCAACATATGCGCACCCTCCACGAGATAGAGCAGCTTTTCCCCGGCTCCGCCGAGAACGGACTGGGTTCCGCGGCAGTCGCCCAGAGTCTTCGACAGTTCGGCGTCAACAAACTGACACCGCTGCCCCGCGAACCGCTGTGGAAGAAATTCCTGGAAAAGTTCGATGAGCCGATCATCAAGATTCTCCTCGGCGCGGCTCTGTTGTCGATGTTCGTCGATCTGTTCCAGACACGACCCGGCCTGGCCGGTATCGCGCTAGCCGTCGTAGCCGTCATTCTCGGCGGCGCGGGTGCGCTGCGCAAGGGACACTGGATTCCGAGCATCCTGTTCGTGTCAGCCCTGGTCCTGTTCTTCGTCGGGTTGATCGCGGCGCGCCATCCGTCTGTCGAGGGGTTGGCCGTCATGGTCGCCGTGATTCTCGCGACTGGCGTTGCGTTTCTCAGCGAGTACAAGAGCGACCGCGAGTTTGAGGTACTCAACGCACACAAGGACTCTCTGAACGTCAAAGTCCTCCGTGACGGAGCCATCCATACTGTTCCTCTGGAACAGGTGTGCGTCGGCGACGCCGTTGTTCTCGAGGTGGGCGACGAGATCCCGGCTGATGGCCGCCTTGTCAAAGCGACCGATCTTTACATCGATCAATCGCTGATGACGGGCGAATCTGAGCCAGTGCGAAAACGTTCTCAACCCCCGCAAGATAGCGCCGACGGCCCTGATCAACCCGGTTGCCTCTATCGTGGAACGCAGGTCGTCGATGGCGTTGGTCAAATGCTTGTTACCGAGATCGGCGACTCCACGGCCCTGGGACAGATCGCTCGTCGGTTATCCGCGGAGGAAGAGGAGGAGGAAGAAGAGAGCGCGGCGGCGAGCGACACGGAAGAGAGGCGAGTGAAGCGCAAGCTGACCATCTCGAAGGAGCTAACCCCTCTCCAGGTCAAGCTGAAGAATTTGGCCGATCTTATCAGCAACGTCGGCTACATCGCGGCCATTGCGATTTTCCTCGCCCTCTTGGGACAGGGTCTCTACAGGCATGATGTCCGTTGGTATCCCGAGCGCCCCGTTCCTCTGGCGGCAGGGGAGGATCAATCCACGGAAGCGCCGATGGAAACGCGAGGCCAAGCGCTGCTGGCCAGCAGCAAGGCACTGCTCAACTACTTCGTGTACATGGTTATCATCATCGTGGTGGCTGTGCCCGAAGGCCTGCCCATGAGTGTCACGGTCTCTCTTGCGCTGGCTATGAGGAAGATGACGCGCGCCAACAGCCTTGTTCGCCAGTTAGTGGCTTGCGAGACCATCGGCTCGGCGACTGTGATTTGCTCCGATAAAACGGGCACATTGACGCAAAACAAAATGCAAGTAGTGCGCGTTTTTTGGGATGGGCAGGTCCACGACCGCGGCTCGCCGCAATGGGTCAAGCCGGACAAGGTACGCCCGTGGCCGCGCAACGGGCAACCCCTCGATTGGATCGTCCTCAATTCTGCTCTCAATTCGACGGCCAATCTCGAAGAGAAGCAGGTCAAGCTCGTCACCGTGGGCAACTCCACCGAGGGCGCACTGCTGCACTGGCTGCACGAGGCTGGACTGGAGTATCAGAAGTTGCGACTGCAATTCGAGCCTCTGTATCAAATGCACTTCTCTTCCGAACGCAAACGCATGACCACGGTGATTCCGTACGGTGACAAGCTGGTGTCACTGGTCAAGGGAGCGCCAGAATGGCTCCTGGAACGAAGCACGCACTACCAGACCGCTGATGGCACGGCACGCGAGTGGACCAGCGAAGCTCGTGCCGCCGTTCAGACCTTTTTGAGAGATTCCGCCGGACAGGCCATGCGCACCCTCGGTTTCGGTTACTCGATCCTGCCCGGAGACACGCCGGCCGATGAGGATGCATTACAAGCTCGCCGCGAAGTGCTGGAGAGTGGGCTTGTCTTTGTTGGCTTCCTGGCCATCCGCGATCCGCTGCGCGACGATGTTAAGGAAGCTGTCGATCAGTGCCGCCGGGCTGGCATCGAAGTAAAGATGATCACCGGCGACAACGTCGAGACGGCCCGCGCCATCGCATATGACATCGGTTTAATCGATCGCCGTGACGCTCCCATCGATGATCCGGGTGCTGTCGTTCTCACCAGTCCCAAGTTCAACGAGCTGCATGCACAATTGATGGAGTTGAAAAAACACAGCGAATTGTCCGAGGCGGATGCTCACAGCCGCGACGAATTGACGCGCCAGTTGGCGGAGTTGCGTGTGTTGGCGCGCGCTCGTCCGCTGGACAAATACAAGATGGTCGAATTGTTACAGGAGCAGCAACAGGTAGTCGCCGTCACCGGCGATGGCACCAACGATGCGCCGGCGCTGAAGAAAGCCGATGTCGGTCTGGCGATGGGCATCGCCGGCACGGAGGTTGCCAAGGAAGCCAGCAAGATTGTGCTGCTTGACGACGCTTTTTCCACCATCGTCAAGGCCGTCCACTGGGGTCGCTCGCTTTACGAGAACATTCAGCGTTTCATCCAGTTTCAACTGACAATCAATGTCAGTGCCCTGACCATTGCTTTCCTCGGTCCGTTCTTCGGCGTCCGGCCGCCGTTCACTGTGCTGCAACTCTTGTGGATCAATGTCATCATGGACACATTCGCCTCGATCGCCCTGTGCTCCGAGCCGCCGCGACCAGGTTTGATGGACCTGCCGCCCAAACGCAAAGACGAGAACATCGTCACGCGCGAGATGATGCGCACCATTTTCGCCACGGCCATTTTTTTCGTCGTCACCATGATGGTGTTGCTGATTGGCATGCAGCATTTCGGGTGGTTTGCTTCTGGAAGCGGCCCCAATCCCGATAATTGGGATTTCGCCCCTTTAAATATTCGTCAGGTTAGTATTTTCTTCAGTATCTATGTCTTCTTCCAGGTATGGAACCAAATCAATTGTCGCTCGCTTACCCCCAAGAGTAGCGGGCTGAGCGGCATTTTGAACAATCCCACATTTCTTGTGATCGGCGGCACGGTGGCCATCGTGCAGGCGCTCATTATCAGTGTGCCGCGCCTAAATAACATCTTCAAAGTCGAACAATTACATGCAATCGATTGGTTTTGTATTTTGGTCGGCACATCATCCGTGTTGCTTTTCAGTGAAATCGTCCGGCATTTTCGCCGGACGAAATCGTCTCCTGCTAGCGGCGAACACAAAATGTGAAATCAGGGAGCGATGGAACGTGCAAGCCCATCGCTCCCCTCTGATTGGCTCTTGAACGCACAGGCCCTTCACTCTCAGGCTTTGACCACTGGGGCGGAGGCGATGTTCTGCGCCTGGGCGGAAGGCGACACCGGGGCCATGGTTGTGTCGGTCGCGCGTTTTCTACGGTTGAAGATCAGGTGATCGAGCGAGAACCAACCGCTGCCCAGCGCCAGCAGCGCCAGGCAAACCAGAATGATGATGATGTTGTACTCGGCGCCCGGTCTGAAGGTTTCGCCATGAGCCGTCATATCCATGCCGAAAAACTCGCGTTTTCCGGTAACCATGACGATGGCACCGATCATGTCCGCAATCATTACCAGTGCTGCCAGACGCGTGAGAAAGCCGATTGCCAGCAGGGAGCCGCAAATCAACTCCGCCCAACCGACCGCCTGCTGCGTGTTGTACGACATGTACTCCGACATCGCATGAGCCTGATTGAGTTTGATGCACCCGTAGCCGATGAAAAGAAAACCCAGGCCCATGCGCAGGATCAAGGCGGCCAAGTCGGCGTGCGGTTTTCGGATGTACGCGAGCATGTGAGATCCTCCCTTGTACAGAAACGAGTCTGGAAACGTTAGAGTCTCCCCACACGGAGAGGCGTTTGGCTCACACGAACATCCACGGCTTTGAGAGATAGGTCTTTGTGAGAGTATTGCACCTCTCGCCTGTCGGCATGTCAAGAAAAATCCCGCGTTTTTTGGTTCGGCAGTTCGCAGATGACGACATCGGTTAGCGAGGCCTCACAGAAGCGTCGCTTACGGTACCATTTCCCTGTGTCATCCGTTAAAGTAATTCGAGCCGAAAGGAACGCGTTCGGGAATCGTCGAAGTGTTATAGGATGGCGAACCATGCGTGAGTTTCTTTACTTTTGCTCCTTTCTTCTCTTGGGCTGCGGGGGGACCGACTCAGAATCCTCTCCAGTCGCAGAAAGACCCGGTAACCAACTCCCCAGAGATGTGCGCGCGCGCCGCAGCAGCGGTGGGGATTCCCAGGTCCCGACAGTCTCGGCCAAGGCCGGCGATCCATTGCCCAAGGATCTGCGTACGCGCCTTGATGGAAGCGACTGGCCGAGCTTCCTCGGCCCGACGGGCGATAGCATTTCCACGGAGAAACGGATTCTAACTCCCTGGCCGAAGATGGGACCGCCGATCTTGTGGCATCGGCGTCTCGGCGAAGGCTATGGAATGCCCGCCATTAGCCGCGGACGCCTGTTCGTCTTCGACCGAGCCGGCGATCGTGCGCGCCTGAACTGCTGGAAGAGCGAGACGGGCGAGCCGTTATGGGCCTTTGAGTATGCGACCGATTACCAGGATCTTTACGGGTACAATGGTGGTCCGCGCTGCGCTCCCATCGTGGACGGCGACCGCGTCTACATCTACGGGGCCGAGGGCGTCTTACATTGCCTCCGCGCAGAAGATGGAAAGTTGATCTGGAGAGCCGACACCATCGCCGATTTCCGTGTGCGACAAAACTTTTTCGGCGTTGGCAGCGCGCCGGTTATCGAGGGCGATTTGCTCATCGCCCAGGTTGGCGGCAGTCCCAAGGATGATCCCGCCCCAAACGCTCGATTCTCGCCCCGGGGCGCCGACAGTGGCATCGTCGCTTTCGATAAATACACCGGCAAGCTCCGTTATCATGTTTCCGACGAGTTGGCCAGTTACGCGAGTCCCGTGCTGGCAACGATCGACGGTCGGCGCATGTGTTTTGTTTTCGCTCGCGGCGGTCTGGTAGCCATCGCGCCGACCACGGGCAAAGTCGAGTTCCGCTATCCCTGGCGCGCTCGGATTCTCGAAAGCGTGAACGCCAGCAATCCTGTGGTTACCGGCAATCGCCTTTTCATCAGCGAATGCTACGGTCCGGGTAGCGCCCTGCTGGAAGTCAAGCCGGGAGCATGTAAAGAGATCTGGACGGACCAGGACAAGGGCATCCGCGATAAGAGCATGCGCTGCCACTGGAATACGCCGATCCACGTCGGCGGTTATGTTTATGGCTGTAGCGGCCGGCATACCGAGGAAGCCGAACTGCGTTGCATTGAATTGGCCAGCGGCAAGGTCATGTGGCGAAAGCGCGGCCTGACTCGGACATCTCTGCTGCTTGTTGACAATCACTTCATCTGCCTGGGCGAAGACGGCATCCTGCGACTTGTGAAAGTGAATCCGAACCAGTACGAGGAAGTTTCGAGCGTCGAACTAAGGGCACCGCGAGACGACGGCAATCGCGGCGAGCCGTTGCTCAATGAACCATGCTGGGCGGCACCCATCTTATCGCACGGACTTCTGTACGTGCGCGGGGCCGACCGATTGGTCTGCCTGGAGCTGATTCCGAAGGCGAAGCAATGAATGGTTCCTGCGAAATCACTAGCAAAGCTAACCATTCTTGTTGAGATTTATTCCCTCTCGTCACTGTCTTTGGTTGGCGGCGGGGAATTCCGGTACATCAGGATACCCGAGATCACGAACAGAAACAGTCCACCGAAAAGAGCCAGGCGCGCGCCCATGAGGTAGTCCATGGCGGCGTATCCGCCCAACATCATCGCCAGGCCGAGACTAGCGAGGATCAACGGCCGATCCCAAGAACCGGGCGCGGAGCCTCGCTTCTGTTCTGCCTGGGCTACTTCGTCTTGTTCGTTGTCGAAAGTCACCATCAATCCCTCATGAGATCTTCGCTACCAACAGTGTACGGTCATCGTGAATCGGCTGGCTGCCAGTGAATTCCTTCAAGGCAGTCAGCACCGACTCCAGCAGATCTGACGCGTCTTCGGCGCAATCCGTCAAGACTTCGTCGAGTCGCGACATTCCGAATTGCTCGCCCTTTTCGTTGAGAGCTTCGGTGATGCCGTCGGTGTATAGCACTAGCTGATCGCCGGGCAAGAAGCGATACGCCTGTTCGTGGTATGTCATCTCCGTCGAGATTCCCAGCGGCAAGTCTTTGGCTCCTTCCAGGGAGTGTAGCGTACCATCGGAGCAGCGTTTGAGTCGAGGGGGATTGTGTCCCGCCGAGGCGTAGGTCAGCGTCCGCTCTGCCGGGTCGTAGATACCGTAAAAGGCGGTCACGAACGTGTCGGACTGGATGGTATACCGCGCTGTTAGATGGCGATTGACGTGCTCTAGCATACCTCCGGGCGGTATAGCCGGCCCAGGGTAGGAGTGGGCCAGGCTGTGCGTGATAGCCATCAACACGGCGGCCGGTGTGCCGTGGCCGCTAACATCGGCGATGAGGATGCCCCATTTACCGTTAGGAAGAGGGAAAAAGTCGTAATAATCGCCGCCGGCCCGATGGGAAGTTTCATAGTATGCCGCAAGAGTCGTATTGGGAATGTCGGGCATCTTCCTGGGCAAGAGTGATCGCTGGATTTCCGCCACCACCTTCATTTCGTAATCAACCGCCTCGTACGCGGCCTTGAGTTGCTCCGACAGCACAAGGTTGTGTGTGGCCCTGCCGAATAGATTGCTAAGCCAGACAATTTCCGGGAACTGTTCGTGAGCAAATGCCGCCGGTTCACGACGCATGATCAGGATCATGTTCAAGGCCACTCCCTGATCGTACATGGGAATTGCCCCCAGCGATGCCATGCCGGCAACGTATTCAGACGCGGGGTCGTTATCGGTCAGCTGCAAATCATCGAACAAACGAGGCTCGTCACTGTAGATCAGTTCCGCGAACAGGCCGCCCTTGAGGAGCGGCAGACGATGCGGTTCTTTCCAAGGATTGATGTCTTCTTTCCACATCGTGGATCGCGTGACGCGATACCAGGGATATTTCAAGCCGCGGCGACTGAGCGATACTCGACGATCGACTGGCCGCAGCATCTGCATGCGTTTGCCGTAAGCCCGGCTCATTTCCTGTGGGTCGGTTTGCCGGCTCATCTCCTTCATCATCTCGACAATGACATCCAGTCGTTCCTGCCAATCCTTTGCTACCTCATCGAACAACCCCGCGGATGCTCTCATGACTGTCTCTTCCTTTTCTTGAGGACGTTGCCTGGATTCTTTATTATTCGCCGATGCGCCTTCACGGGGTAGTTCTGGGCACCCGGATTTATCTGTGTAGAGTAAGAGGATGCGCGTTCTTGCAGGGAGTCCAGCAATGCACCGTCCAGGTCTGTCTGCTTTGTTTGTTCCAATTCTCCTGTCCAATCCAGCTATCTCCGTCAAGGCTGAACCGGTTATCGAAGCCGTTCCGAAATACCATGCCGTATCCGAGCGCTTGACAGAGTTCATCGAGCGCGAGATGCGTCAGAAAAGATTGCCGGCGCTCTCGATCTCCCTCGTGAACGATCAGAAGATTGTCTGGGCACGGGGCTTCGGCTTTGCCGACCCCGGAGCGAAGGTTCCGGCCACCGCCGACACCATTTATCGCGTGGGTTCCGTGTCGAAGCTGTTCACGGACGTCGCCGTCATGCAACTCGTCGAGCGTGGCATCCTCGACCTGGATGCGCCGGTAAGCGATTATTTGTCCGATTTCAAACCGAGCAATCCGTTCGACAGGCCGATCACGCTGCGTCAGCTGATGGCGCATCGTTCCGGACTCGTGTGTGAGCCGCCGACCGGCAACTACTTTGATCCCAGTGGCCCCTCCCTGGCAAAGACGGTGGAGAGCCTCAACAAGACACAGCTCGTGTACCCGCCCGGGACGAAGACCAAGTACAGCAACGCCGCCCTGGCCACAGTTGGTTTTGTACTGGAAAAGACGCAAAGGCAGCCGTTCGCACGCTACCTACGACGGACGTTGCTAGATCCGCTCGAAATGAAACACAGCAGTTTCGAGCCGGACCCGGCCTTGTTGAACAACCGGGCGAATGGAGTGATGTGGACCTATTGGGGCCGTGAGTTTGTGGCGCCGACTTTTGAGCTGGGCATGGCTCCGGCCGCCAGTTTGTATACCAACGCCCTCGATCTTGGGCGCTTCGTCAGCGTACTCTTCGCCGGCGGCAAAGGAGGGCATGGGCAGATCCTCAAGGTGGACACGCTCGAGCAAATGTGGACTGTGCAATTCGTGAACAAAGGCGACAAAGAGCCAAAGGAAGGTTCAGGCCTCGGCTTTTATATTTCGGAGTTCGAAGGTCGCAAGAGTATCGGCCACAATGGTGCGATATACGGCTTCGCTGCACACTTGCAGGCGTTGCCGAAGGAGAAACTCGGCGTAGTTGTCTGCGCATCGCGGGATGCGGCCACCGGCGTCGTCGAACACATCGCTCAAGTCGCTCTACAACAATTGCTTTCGGCCAGCGAAGGCAAATCGCTCCCAGCGATTGACGAGACGAAACCCATCGCAGTCGAACAGGGTCGCGCTTTGGCCGGCAGATACCGGTTTGGCAAGCGCCACATCGATCTGCTGGAGCGTGACGGGCACTTATGGATTCTCCTTGATCGCGGCGGGATTCGAAGCCAGCTACGGCGGCTCGGTGACCAACTTATTGTCGATGATTCGCTGGAGTACGGTTTGAAAATCGAGATGCGCGAAGACAAGTTGCATTTGAGTAGCAGGCCGTTAGAGCGCGTTCCTCCATCAAAGCCGAACCCGTGCCCTGTAAGATGGCGCGACTTGCTGGGCGAATACGGTGGGGACCACAACACGCTCGTCATCCTTGAACGTGACGGTAAGCTTAACGTGCTTATCGACTGGTTTTTCCTCTATCCGCTGGAGGAAGTCTCGGCCAATGAATTCAAGTTCCCCGAAGAGGGCCTCTCTTTGGGAGAGAAGCTATTGGTCACACGCGACGACAAAGGCCACGCCATTCGCGTCGAGGCGGCCAACGGCGTGTTCGAGCGCCGCAAGATCGACGGCGAAAACGGAGAGACTTTCAGGATCAAGCCACAGCATCCGATCACAGAACTGCGTCGCGCCGCTCTGCAGGCCGAGCCTCCGCAAGAGAAGGGAGTGTTCCGCAAGCCGGATCTGGTCGAGCTAATTCGCCTGGATGACTCGATCAAGCTCGACGTGCGCTACGCCACAACAAACAATTTCTTATCTACACCCTTCTATACTTCAGTCAAGGCTTTTATGCAGCGGCCGGCAGCCGAGGCACTGATGCGCGTTCACAGGCGACTGGCCGAGCAAGGTTATGGTCTTCTGGTATACGACGGTTACCGTCCATGGACGGTGACGAAAATGTTCTGGGACGCGACACCGGAGAAGCAGCGCGTGTTCGTGGCCGATCCCAGCCAGGGATCCCGGCACAATCGCGGTTGCGCTGTAGATTTGACCCTGTACGATCGCAAGACCGGCCAGCCGGTCGAGATGGTCGGCGGTTATGACGAAATGTCGGATCGCTCTTATGCGGATTATCTCGGTGGCACTTCGTTGCAGCGCTATCACCGCGATCTACTGCGACGAGCGATGCAGGAAGAGGGATTCACCGTCTATGACGCGGAATGGTGGCATTTCGATTACAAGGATTGGCGGAGCTATCCGATTCTCAACAAGACATTTGAGCAGCTGATGAGCGAGCAGCCGAACAAATCGCCCTGATGCGACTCACAGCGACTTTTGAATTTCCTCAACGATGAGTTGTTCGACAACC
This sequence comes from Gemmataceae bacterium, assembly GCA_036557565.1. Classification (GTDB taxonomy): domain Bacteria; phylum Planctomycetota; class Planctomycetia; order Gemmatales; family Gemmataceae; genus JAJPHU01. Next base: position 24,500 of record DATBHJ010000078.1, on the reverse strand, counting down.
TCCGGGCGCGCCGTGCCCTTGGTTTCGCGCATCACGGTGCCCTTGATCGCTTGTGCTGCCTTGGTTTTGCCGGCTTTGAAATCGGCGACTGCTTTGGGATTGGCGACGAGCGCGCGACGGACAATTTCGACTAGAGCGCCGGAGTCGGCAACAGGCTTGATCCCAAGGGCCTCTATCGCTTGTTTGGCGTTACTTCCACTTTCCAGCATTCGATTGTAGACCTCGCTTGCCATCTGCTTATTGAGACCGATCGCCTTTTGCTCCGCGATCAGCTCAGCCAGCCGCTCTGAACTCAGAGGGAATTCCCTGATCTCGATCTTGCTCTCTTTGAGCGAAGCGAGTACCTGATTGCTGATCCAGTTGCACGCCGCGCGTGCATCGTTGGTACGGCGGGCAACATCCTCGAAGTAGGCCACCAGAGCGCGCCCCTGGCCGGTCAGCACGCCCGCGTCATACGAGGACATGGCGTACTGCTCGACCAAGCGCAATCGCTGCGCCGCCGGCAGTTCGCCCATCTCGATCCGCGCCCGTTCCAACCTGGCATCTTCGACAATCACCGGCACCAGGTCCGGTTCGGGGAAATAGCGATAGTCTGAAGCCTCTTCCTTGCGCCGCTGTACGATCGTCGCGCCGCGAACCTCGTCCCATCCCGCCGTCGCCTTGGACACCTGACCCAGACGATAATTGGGATCGTGCAATGCCTGCTCGTAGTGCCGCTGCGACTCGTACTTCATGGCCCGCTCGACGGCGCGAAAGCTGTTAAGGTTTTTTACCTCGACAATAGGTGTTTTTATGACGGAGCCGTCGGCCCTCGAGATGTGGATATTTACGTTGGCATCGCAGCGAAGGCTCCCCTCCTGCATCTCGCAATCGGATACACCGATCTCGCGCAACAACAAACGGATTTCTTCGAGATACGCCTTGGCCTCTTCCGGCGAAGAGAGGTCGGGTTGGCTGACTATCTCCAATAGCGGCGTGCCGGCGCGGTTGAGATCGACCAGGCTGTCCTTGCCTGTGCCGTGCTCGTCGTGCAGCATCTTACCTGCATCCTCTTCGAGATGGACGCGGATTATTCCGATGCGCCTGCTCCCCTCTGGCATGGAGATTTCCAACCAGCCGTCATGACTGAACGGTAGATCGTACTGACTGATCTGATAGTTCTTGGGTAGATCGGGGTAGTAGTAGTTTTTGCGGTCCCATTTCGTGAATCGCGCAATCTGACAATTCAAGGCGAGGGCGGCGCGCAGCGCGAGATCGAAAGCGCGACGGTTCATGACCGGCAAGACGCCCGGCATGCCGATGCAAACGGCACACGTCGCCGAGTTGGGCGGCAGACCAAATTGCGTGCTGCAACCACAAAACAACTTGGTCTGCGTCAAGAGCTGAACGTGAACTTCCAGCCCAATCACGATGCGATAAGGCAATACGGACACGACTGGCCTCTGCGAACAGGACTCAGCGAAAGAATTAGTTTAGGACATTACAAAGTGCGCAGGAAGGCCAGCAAGTCATCCACATCGTTTGGTGCCAGGTTCGCCGGCACTTGATGGTGAAAACGCGTGAACACTTCTTTGAGACTCGTCGCCCGGCCATCGTGGAAAAATGCGATGCCGTGGCTCACGCCTCGCAAAGACGGGGGGTTGAATGCTCTTGTTCCCATCTCGTCTTCTAAATCGACTTCATACGTCCGCGGAGTTGAGTAAGTCGGTGGAGCATGGCAGCGGGCACAGCCGTGCGCTTGGAACACGGCCTCTCCCCGACGTGCTCCGTCGGTCTCGGCTCCACGCGGAGGCGGAGTCAATGTTCGCAAGTACGCTACAAGATCTGCCACCTGACGCTCGGTTGGCCGGGAACCGCGCATGGTTGTCTGGATGGACTGGCGCACCTGCTCTTCCAGACGAGCCATGCTGCCGTTCCAGGCCCAGGGTGCGGTATCCGCGACACCCAGAAGCGTCGGCACACGCTTGGGCGCCCCATAAGAACCATCGCCAAGTGTATCGCTGCGCAGGCCGTTGGCATGTCCGTCACTGTGACAACTATGGCAACTCATCCAGCCTTCGATCGACAATCGAGCATCGAAAAACATCAATTCGCCGCGCTGTGCCGGCGTAAGTTCGGGCGCCGGACCAAGCGAAACCTCGGCGACTTTCTCGACCTTGTCACTGTCGATCACGCTAACGGAATCGCCATGCGTGTCTGCTACAAAGATGCGACTTCCGACCGAGGCCAGAGCAGTCGGACGGCGTCCAACACGTAGACGCGGCCAATCGCTGCGCAACTTGGGACCAAAGGCAACCTCTCCTGTGCCGGCGAGGGCAACCACGATTTTGTCTCCGATGACGGACACGCCGGCAGGGTCCGCAGCGCCATGACCAAACTCCCCTAACGGATGGAGGTGGCCGTGACCCAACAAGTCGTTGTCGGGCTTCATGAGATCGTCCAGGGACAACGAACGCATTCCGTTGGTAATCACGTTTCCCCAACGGATGTCGTCGGCACGCGTGGGCGTCTCTTCTGCCAAAGTCTGTTGACTCAGCAACAACTGCGTACCATCTGCAGTGAGGACCAAGCCGCCGATATTGTGTCCGGGTACGGAACGAACCGATTCAATGACACCGCTCTCGGTATCCACGACAGCCAGCCGACCGCCGAACGCGTCGGAAACGACGGCCTTCGCTCCGCCTGATAGAGCCAATTGGCGGCGAGGAGCGAACGGGAGGGAGATCGTTTTGCTGACCCGCGGTTTCGCCGGCAGCGAAAAATCGATCATTACAAGTTGTCGCGGCCACAAGCAGGCCACTGCGGCGCGCGAAGGAGTCAACTTGCAGATGCTGACAGGAGTGTCGCCAACCCACAAACGCGCCGATACGGTCAGCGAATCCTGGTCATGCTTCAGTACGATCAACTCGCCAGCAGTCTCATCGATGAGCAGCAGCCGATCCTCACCGCCGTCAGCCAGGTCGGCAAGTCGCTTTCCAACCGCTGTCTCAGCGATTACTCGAGCCCTTGCGACATCGATAAGCGAAACAGTACCGGCGCGACGATTGGCAACAAAGAGGCGCCGGCCCTCATCGGCGACAACGAGCGCCACCGGCTGCCGAAGCCGAACTTGCGCATCCTCGCTGCAGCTCGGCTCACGACACCGCCCGGTCGTAAAGACTGTGACGAGGACGAGTTCCACCGTCACTAGAATCGGCCAGATAGCCCGCCGGCTCATTTGTTGTCCTTTTTCCTGCTTCCATCCACGGCCTCGCGCAGCAGGGCGATGGCCTTTTGCAATTGCGGGTCGAGGGGCGGCTTGGCGTCGGCTTTGGGTTCGGGAGATTCCTGTTGCCGTCTCCAGTCCACGACTGAACCCAGGTCCTTTTGCTCGATGGCAACGAGGTGATCGGGCGCGAGGCGATGCTCAGAAGCGCCGTATCTTTGTTGTTTCGTTGATGGTGCATTGGCGACTCGCTCGACAAGTCCCGTTCGGAGAATCACTGCACCTGCCTCATCCGGCAGACGAACAAGACTGGTCACGGTTAATTCGACCTTTGGTGATTCGCCGACGACGATCGCCCGACCGCGATCTTGAAGCGCCGCAGCTATGGCAGCCGCCTTACTACCTGTGTGTTCGCCCACCAACACCACCATCGGTGTGTCGCGAAACAGACAATCGCGGTCTGCTTTGTATTCTTTTTTTCGGCCGTTGTTGTCGCACACGCGCCAGAGGACGCCGCTGTCAAGCAGACCGTCGGCGACAAGCGCGGCATGCCGTATATCGTCGCCCCGGGTGAAACGCAGATCAAGTACCAAGGCTTTCGTGCCTTCCTCCAGCACCAGCGGCTCGATCTTTCTGAGTTCCAGGAGTGTACTGCTCTTGAGGTCATCAAAGGAGAGATAACCGATTGCGGAGCTGGGATCGACAGTGAACGTCCACGATTCCTCGCCGGTTCGGCGATAACCATGGACCGAAGTAAATGGGATGATCGAGCGGACCATGGGAAGAAGCCGCGTCTGACTCTGGCCCGGTTGCCGTACTGTCATGCTAACTTTCGTGCCTTCTTCGCCTTGTAGACGCTCGACAACCTTGGCGAGCGGGAGTCCCTCCACACTCTTGCCGTCTACCTCAACGATCAAGTCACCGGGCCGAGCGCCCGCTTTGCGCGCCGGACCTCCCGGAAAGGGAACGACAATCTCTGTCAGCTTCTGCTTCTCATTTATGCGAATCTGGATGCCGGTACCGACGTAGCGATTGCCAGCGATTCTTTCGTAACGTATCGCATCCTGTGGGGTAAGGTAGAACTGGCCGTCTTCGCCGTCCATTCTCCAGGCGAGCAAGCCGTTGAAGAGAATGTGTTCGCCTTTGTCGGTCCAGCCAGCCGCGATCTGGTTGGCTTCGCTAGGCCACAGCTCCGCCAACAAGGCCGAGAATTGCTCGGGCGTTGTCACGGACGAGACGCGCTCCGCAAGGTTCGAGGGCGTTTTCCCCTTGCTCTGTCGCCGCAGTGCCTTGATGCCCTGCAACAGCATTTGCTGCCGGGCCGGCGGATCAATGTCCTGCTCCAGTACCAAATCGGTGATGGCCCACGCTTGGCGAGCGGCCTCTGCGACACTGGCGTGCCTCGCGCCATCATCCTTGCCCTGTGCCGGTGACTCAACAGAAACCACCACCGACGCCAAGATCAACCCAGCAAACCAAGCGAGACGGTCTGTCTTCATGTTCACCACTCCATCAGAAAGACTTCCGTTGTTCTAGACGAACGCGAGAGAGTAAGTAATCGTTTGTAAGTTGCCTTGTGGCGAAATTCGATATTTGTGCAGCGGCCGGGACCGATTCAAGGATGAATCGTCCTTGATCTGGGACAGAATGTCAATCGTTACAAGTGCGATTGTACTGCGAGGCGTTACCGTCTGAGGTCGGAAGAGATAAAACGACCAGGGGTCACTACCGTTGCAGCGCCGCGAGACCGTGGAATGGTCTCAATAGGGAGGAAGCATGACGCCACGTTTCACTCGGTTGTTCAAAGTCCGTCATTATGAGCTGGACGCGTTAGGGTACGTCAACGGAGTCAATCTCATCCGTTACATGCAAGAGGCGGCCATCGAAGCTTCCAGCGATTTGGGTTTCAGTCCCGATTGGTACCGCGAACACGGCGTCGGCTGGGTTGTTCGAAGGTTGTCAGTCCGTTACTCCGCTCCCGCCCGGTACGGCGACCAGGTGAAGGCCGAGACATGGCTCTCAGGATTGCGCGGCGTCCGCTCGATCCGTGAATACGATCTCTCCCTCGGGCACAACGGCCAGCCTGTGGCGCGTGGACGGGCTGAGTGGGTGTACATGAATTTCCAAACGGGCGAACCGACACGCATTCCCGATGCCTGGGCGAACGCTTTCACACTGAAGGATAAACCCGAGGACCTCGGCATCCGTCTTCACGACCCGCATCCGACGCAAAATCCGCGACAGCACACCAGCCGGCGCCGAGTCGAGTTCCACGAACTTGATACGGTGCAACACGTCAATCATGCCGTTTACATGCAGTGGATCGAGGAAGCGTTCTTGGACGCGCTCGGGGTCCTCGGCTATGCCCCGGAACGGACTCTGCAAGACGGGTGGAGGGCGCTTCAGACCGGACACGAGATTCAATACTCCGTGGGCGCGGTGCATCAGGAAAACATTGAGATCGTCAGCTGGATAGGCGAGTCTGCTCCGGACGGCGCGGCGTGGACACATGAAGTTTACAACGCCGACACGCGCAAACTACTGGCCCGCGATTATGCGCGCATGGGTTTCGTCAACGAAGCGAACGAGCCGACTTTGCCGCCGGCACATTTCGCCGTCCTTCGAGGTTAGGCAACTCCCATGAGGTGATTGATGGTGAATAGTCCGAGGGTCGCGCTCGTCACGGGTGCAGGATCAGGCATCGGCAGGGCAACCGCGCTGGCCTTGTTGCGGGAGGGTTATTCCGTGGTATTGGCAGGCCGTCACGCACAGACACTGGAACAAACGGCGGCTCAGGCAGGAGCACAGGCCCAAAGAGCGCTTCCCGTCGTCGCCGACGTGAGCGATCCGGCATCTGTGCAACGGTTGTTCGAGAAAACCAAGGAAGCCTTCGGTCGTCTCGACGTGCTATTCATCAATGCCGGCACAGGTGCCCCGCCGGTTCCGTTGGAAGACCTCACGTTCGATCAATGGCGGCGCGTTGTCGATGTCAATCTAACGGGAGCCTTTCTCTGCACGCAGGCGGCGTTTCGGCTCATGAAAGAACAATCTCCGCGCGGTGGGCGCATCATCAACAACGGCTCCATCTCGGCCCATACGCCGCGCCCCAATTCCGCTCCCTACACGGCCACCAAGCACGCCATCACCGGACTGACCAAATCGACAGCCCTGGATGGTCGGAAGTACGACATCGCTTGCGGCCAAATAGATATCGGCAACGCCGAGACGGACATGACAGCACGCATGAAGCAGGGAGTCCTTCAAGCGAATGGACAGATTGCTGTCGAACCGACGATGGACGTGGAGAACGTCGCCCGCGCCGTCGTGTACATGGCCAGTCTACCGCTGGACGCCAATGTTCTGTTCCTGACAGTGATGGCCACGAAGATGCCATTTGTCGGCCGCGGTTGACTCCATCCTCTTCCCCGGTGCGGGAGCGAGTTTGTTTAGATCGTCCACACGCCGCCTGCCCAGGTAAGGCCGCCGCCGAAGGCGATGAGCAGCACACGATCGCCCGGCGCAGCTCGCCCGGTACGCATCGCTTCATCCAAAGCAATCGGGATTGATGCGGCCGACGTGTTGCCATAGCGACCCAGATTCACCATCAGTTTATCGGCGGGGAAGTTCAGGTCGGCAAAGGCGGCGTCGATGATGCGCTGATTGACCTGGTGCGGAATCACCAAATCAATGTCGGCCGGCGACAGATTGCACTCGGCCAAGCTCTCGCCGACAAGATCAATGATGGTGCGAACGGCAAACTTGAACACTTCGCGGCCGTTCATTCGCAGGAAATCGAATTCATCTGTTGACCGCGGTTCCGATGGAGACGAGGCAGGCGCCCGCAGCCGGGCCCCGTTCAAACGAATGTAGTCGCCCCGGCTGCCGTCGGAATATAAGCCGAACCAGTGTTCGCCTCGTCCGCGCCCGTCGGCGGCGCCCACGACCACAGCACCGGCGCCGTCGCCAAAAAGTACGCATGTTGTTCGATCGCTGAAATCGACAATCCGACTTAGGGTCTCGGCTCCGACCACAAGGATGTGGCGGCACGAGCCGGTGCGAACAAACTGAGCCGCAATGGACAGACCGTACAGAAAGCCGGTGCAGGCGGCGTTGATGTCAAAGGCAGGGATGGGACGAGATCCCAGGCCAACCTGGAGCAGGCATGCGGCGGAAGGCACCATCATGTCGGGCGTGACGGTGGCGCAAATAATCATGTCCAGGTCGGCGGGGTCGAGCTGAGCGGATTCCAGAGCACGGCGAGCGGCTTCAAGCCCAAGACTGGCGGATGTCTCATTGGCCGCGGCGATGCGGCGTTCACCAATGCCGGTGCGCGAGCGGATCCATTCGTCCGAGGTGTCCAGGCTGGCTGGAAAGTCGCCATTGCGCATAGACCTGGCGGGCAAGCTGCTGCCTGTGCCCAGCAGCATGACGCCGAAAGAGGTACTCATGGATCACCTGGAGACTCGGTCCCTCACCACGCGCCGGACGCTTGACGCCCCGGCAATGCTATCAACAGTATACTAATGATTGACTGAGAAACAGGAACGGCACTTTACAAAAATACGAGAAATATCGGCTTCCCTGCGCTGCGAGTGCGGTTTGCGGAAGAGCGGTAAGACGTGTTGAGAAACCAGCCCGAAGCGTGCGTGAAGGTCGCCCTCGCTCACGTTTCGGGCTGGTAATGCGTCTCTAAGCTTTCTCCGGAACCTCGAATCCTTTACGATATTCTCGGGTGAGCATGGCGTTGGCGTCTTTGTCACCAACGAACACCTCCTTCGCCGGATCTAAGGCCAGCTTGCAGCCGATGCGGCACTGGACGCCCTGAAGGCTGACCTTGTTATCCTTGAGGTGTTGTTCCATGCGCTCGAAGGTCTCGGCAGCATCCTTGTCCTCGGCGAACGCTTTGGGCGACTGGCCGAATGGCTGGTCGTCACCCAGTCGATAGCTGATGTTGCCCAGGTGGCACAGGGCACTGGACAGATGGCCTTCCAGGATGTCGCCGTTGAGATCCTCGGCCTTGCGGCTGCGCACGGCTTTGATGAAATTAGCGAAGTGGTTCTCCCCACCGGTGAACTTCTGGATAACCTCGCCCTTGGGCGTGAAAGCCGTAGCCCCTCTGTAGTCTGTGCAGACCATATAGCCGTCCGTCCCATACCAGATGTTGCCGACCCGGGCGCCAAGCAAGTCCTTGGTGAGCAATCCGCGAACCTCGAAGATTAGCTCGCAGTCACCATAATCGAACACGCAAATCTGGGTGTTGGCGGTCTGGCCGTCATCGGTGTAGCCGTATCGGCCGCCGACGCTGATGACGCCCTTGGCCAATTCATGCTTGTTCAGGCCCCAGCGTGCCTTGTCCATCTCATGAATACCCTGGTTGCCCAGGTCGCCGTTGCCTGTATCCCAGACCCAGTGCCAATCGTAGTGCAACCGTTTGCGCATCAACGGCGCCGTGGGCGCGGGACCACACCATAGGTCGTAGTTGCACGTTTTGGGAATGGGCTGGGGCCCATCCACCTTACCGATGGAGCCGCGCGGTTTGTAACACAGCGCTCGTGCCACCTTGATTTTGCCGAGCTTACCGGCATGCAGGAAAGCCATGGCTTCCTTGAGGCCCGTGCTGCTGCGGCTTTGCATGCCGGCCTGGCAAATGCGGTTGGTTTTGCGGGCAACCTCGACGATGCGACGGCCTTCGCTGACATTGTGGCTGACCGGCTTCTCGACGTATACATCCTTGCCGTTTTGCAGGGCCCAGATGGCGGCCAGGGCGTGCCAGTGATTGGGAGTTGCAATGGTGACAATGTCGATGTTCTTGTCTTCGACGACTTTGCGGATGTCTTGCTCGTAACTGGGCGCTTTGCCTTGTTTGTTTTCGACCTTCTTCATGGACGCCCCGATGACGGCGGAGTCGGCGTCGCAGATGGTGGTGATGATGGTGTTCAGACTGGTATTGCCGGCCAGTGCGTCCACATGGTTCTTGCCCCGGCCATTGACGCCGATGACCGCAACGCGCAGCTGGTCGTTGACCTGGCCTTTTTTGGCGACGGCTTTTTCGGCAGCCAATGATTCCGAGCCAAGCCCGGCACCGGCCAGGGCGGCCAGAATGGCGGAATCATGCAAGAAATCGCGCCGACTTATCGATCGCATGTACGAGTCTCCTTGTGAGGGGCGGGAGGGTGTGGGGGCAGCTTCTCACAATGTATCCGCAAGAGGGGGTGTAGGTCAATCATGTACCGGAGAAAGTGCGCAAAAAAACAGAGGCCCCACCGCGTGGAACGCGAAATGGAAGCCTCTGTCTCGGTGGAGGATGCCGACTGAGGTGGGCGAGACCGGCGGTTACCGAGTCGCCGCCGGAGGATGACTTACGATTCGGCCATCAACCGCGACTCGACGCCGACAGTCCCGAGTCTCTGCCCGGGATCTGTCCGGCCACGGTCCACAGCAAGAAGGCAACTCGCTGGCAGAGCATGCGTCGGCATTGCATCTGATAGTGAGCGCGCCAGAGATAATAGAGCGTCGCCACCGCCAGAGCGGACATGTTCGTCACGAGGATTTGCATGAGGATTAGCCTGTAGAGGGGAAGCCCAAGTTCCAGTCCGTTATCCAACTCTAGCTTATGCATGTGCGACGAGCAACCGGACAGGGTTACAATGACGAGAGTACGGCTAAAGGGGAAAGTGAGCCGAGGCAAATCGGATCATGTTGGAGCATCGTATCTTGGTGGTCCGCCCGCGGGCGCACTCGTCGGTGCAAGATATTATCGATGGCGAGAGCGGTGCCGCCTTAGGTTACGCGCGCTGGGAAACAGAGCCATCACCCTGGTGGCGACGAGTGTTCGGGCGTGGAATATTGGCCGTTCACGAGCAGGAGGATGAACCGTTGCTCTTAACGATAAGTCAGAGCTGGAGTTGGTCAAGGACTCGCTGTGTTTGCGACGCGGATGGCAATTCCGTTGGCTCGTTGCGAGGCCGGCTCATTCTCGATCGCTACGGGCGGCTGCTCGCGGCCTTGGAGAACGGCCTCGTTCGCGCTCCCGATCAGCACGTGCTGGCGGATCTAGTTTCGACGGCGGACGGGCAACGCCTGACTTTCCATGACGATATCTCCGGCGAACCATTCGTGAAGATGCTGTTGCTGGCCGCAGTCTTGCAGTTCGACGGTTAGCGAGGTTTCGCAGAAGATTCGCTAACCGGAAAGTGACTTATCCTCGTCTACCGCCTCTCCCAGCAGCCCGGCCAGCGCCTCGCTGCCCAGCGAGATGGCCCGGCCGCTGACCACAATCTCAAACAGATCGTCGAGCGGTTCATGCGAACGAAAGGAAACGACGGCGCCCGGTGTCAATCCCTGCGTGCGCCAACGGCGGAGTCGTTCCGGACTGTCATCCCGTGCTTCGCGGATAATGGCGCTCTGCCCCGGACGAAAATCGTGCAGCGGACGGAGATCGCGCCGGGCAATCGTACCCTCGCGTGTTGGAATGGGGTGTCCGTGGGGGTCTTCCAGAGGTTCACCCAGGTGAGCGGCGATGGCCTGTTCCAGCCGCGGTGAGATCGCGTGCTCCAGTGCTTCGGCCTCGGCATCGACTTCGCTCCAGTCCAGACCGAGAACGCGCGTTAAGAGCAACTCTACCAGCCGATGCCGGCGAATGACGCGCCGTGCCTCAGTGATGCCTCGTGCGGTCAGCTGCGCTCCGCAACCGGACTCGTACACAATCCAGCCGGCGTCGGCCAAGCGTTTGAGCATGCCCGTCACCGATGGCGCACTGACTTGCAGGCGTTCGGCGATCGCCTGCGGCGACACCATCTGCTCGGCACCATCGAGACTATGAATCGCCTTGAGGTAGTCTTGCACGGCTCGGCTGGGCTGATCCCGCATTGTTTCGATCCGCCTTTGCCTGAATCATCTGAGGAAACGCGCTGTCATTTTAGCGTAGCGTCCAGCCGACCGAAATGCCGGTTGCTACGCGGAGCCTGGGAACCAAATAGCTCGGGTTACAAGGAGCTATGCAGCCAGGGACTTAGGGCGTAGGAAATCCACAACGACAATCCAAAAGCGATTCGCAAACCCGCCTGCGTGACTACCCACCAAAGGGTGCTGTTGAGCATCCGACTGGAGCTGACCAGGGCGCTGCGGACCTCGACAGCAACCATTTGACGCGGATTGATGCGGCCAAGCGTGAAGATGCGCACCACAGGCGCCGTCCACGAACGCAGCCAGTATTCCGCCTGATCGAAGTATTTCTCCAGCTGATCCTGATCTATAGCTGAGACGATAGTGATGCCCCAGATGTCGAAGGTGACCATGGCTATGCCGCAAACGAGCACGATTGGCCACAGTGGATACAAAATCGTCAGCTGTGCCAGTGTGAACTCGTCGGCCTGTGGCCACAGCCATTTGCTCGCCAGCAGGTTCGCGGAGAAGATGACCAGGAGCAACACAAGCGGCAGCACCGTTCCCCAGGTGAGGAAGATGTGAACGTGTTGCTTGACCAGGACCAGCAAGTGCGGCCAACGATTCGGCATGCTCCGAACCAAGCGGACAATTGTGGCGTACTGGCGGAGGCGCGCCCAGGTCGAAAACAAAAACATGACGGCCAGGTAAAACCCGAAGAATCGGATCAGTCGTAGGTCGAGTAGCCACGACATGAAAGGCTCGGCACTTGGCCCTTGGATCAAAGATGGGTTCCTAAACCGCCCAAAATGAGTTTACCATATCCTCGATCGTCGCGCGATCTCCAAAGACGAATCCTTTATTCGGCGAGTCACGGTTAGTAATACTTCGAGGAGGCTTCACCCACCTCTGCCTTCTCTCATAATGAACTCCATATCATAGGGAACGAGAGAGCAAGAAGCAGGCCGAAATCATGGTTCTGACAACCGACTCAGTCCAAACACCCTGGTCGTTGAGTGCGCGCTGGATCTTTCCGGTGAGCGGCCCGCCCGTACCCAATGGCGTCGTCGTAATTGCCGGGGATAAGATTCTCGCCGTCGAATCACGCGGCCGGCGTACCTCCGATATGGATCTCGGCGAGGTTGCCATCCTACCCGGATTTGTCAACGCTCATACCCACCTCGATCTTTCTGGCTTGCGCGACAAATGTCCGCCGGGTGCCGATTTTACGGCTTGGCTGCGGCAGGTCATGGCCCATCGCCGCGGTACGACGCCGCAGCAAACAGAGACTGACATACGTGCCGGACTGGCCGAGTGCTTGCGGCACGGCACCATGCTGCTCGGCGACATCTCCGCCCAGGGACTCAGTCGTTGGCCGGTCTTGAGAAATGCTCCGATTCGGAGCAGGGTCTTCTACGAGTTGATCGGACTGACTAAACCTAGGGCCGATGCGGCACTCGAAGCCGCAGAGCACTGGCTAAGTAGATTCGACGTGCCTGTCGATCGCGCCGAATGGCTTTGTTTGCCAGGTCTAAGTCCCCACGCTCCTTATAGCGTTCGCAGCAAGTTGATTGCACAGACCGCACTCCTGGCTCGCGTTTACAGAATGAACCATCCCCTGGCTATCCATCTGGCCGAGAGCCGCGACGAATTGGAACTGCTCAAGCATCGTCGTGGACCGTTCGTCGAATTTCTAAAAGAACTGCAAGTATGGGATCCAGAGAACCTGGCGACGAGTCCAGAGGAGGTGGTGCGACTTTGTGGAACATCTAGTCCGTTGATGTTGATACACGCTAATTACCTGGGGGCCGAATCCGCTATTCCGCCCAACGCCAGTATCATCTATTGCCCGCGTACGCATACCGCCTTCGGACACGCTCCGCATCCGTTTCGATTGTTCCTGGCTCGTGGCATCCGCGTGGCGCTGGGAACGGACAGTCTCGCCTCCAATCCCGATCTGAGCATCCTTTCCGAAATGCGCCATCTGCACAGACTCTATCCCGATGTGCCCGGCGATGTACTTCTGCGCATGGCTACGCTCTCCGGCGCAGAGGCGCTGGACAGGGCGGCCGAGACTGGCAGCCTCGAAGCCTGCAAGTCCGCCGACCTGGTTGTCGTGCCATTGGCAACAGGATCAGATAATGACCCCTATAAGCGTGTTTTAGAATCGGATTTATCTGTTGATCGTGTTCTCTTCCGCGGACAGTGGCTCGCACCATTCGCGACTGAGTCACAGTTGCCTTGAATTGGGAAGGCAACTTCGTACTCCTAACACTACCAGCTTGGTCGGGGAACGTGAGAAGGAAATCGACACGATGCCGCTTGGCTATCTCTGTTTGGTCTTGCACGCACATCTACCTTTCGTGCGCCATCCCGAGTACGAGGATTTCCTCGAAGAAGATTGGCTCTATGAGGCGATCACCGAAACGTATATTCCTCTACTCGAAGTGTTCGAGGGGCTTGAGCGCGATGGTGTCGATTGGCGTTTGACCATGTCGGTGACGCCGACGCTGGCTGCCATGCTGAGCGATCCGCTCTTGCAGTATCGTTATGTACGCTACCTCGACAACCTTATCGCACTGGCCTCCAAGGAAATCGAGCGCACGCGCTTCGAGCCGGAGTTTCACTCTCTCGCCCACATGTATCATCAGCGTTTTAGCCGCGCCCGTGAAGTGTTTGTCAATCAGTATGGGAATAATCTGCTGCGCGGCTTCAAACACTTCTATGACTCCGGCAACTTGGAATTGATTACTTGCGGCGCAACACATGGCTTCTTGCCGCTCATGGTCGCCAATGAAAATGCCCAGCGAGCGCAAATCGAAATTGGCTGCCGTGAGTTTGAGCGCCACTTCGGACGCCGTCCGCAGGGCATCTGGCTGCCGGAGTGCGGCTACATGCCCGGCCTCGAACGAATGCTGGAAAGATCGAGCATTCGCTACTTCTTCACAGATACACACGCCATTTTGTTCGCCGAACCCAGGCCGCGCTTCGGCGTTTACGCACCGATCCTTACCCCTGATAGCCACGTCGCTTGCCTTGCCCGCGATAGCGAATCGTCCAAGCAGGTCTGGAGTTCCATCGAGGGCTACCCCGGCGATTACAATTACCGCGATTTCTACCGCGATGTCGGTTTCGATCTCGATTATGAATACCTGAAACCACACTTACACAACATCGGCGTTCGCAGCTTGCTCGGCATCAAATACTATAAGATCACGGGCCGCACAGATCATAAGTTGCCTTACAATCCCAAGGCGGCGCTGGAAAAAGCCGCCGAGCATGCAGGCAATTTCATGTTCAACCGCGAAAAACAGGTAGAATGGCTGTCTGGCTCAATGGACGGGCGGCCGGCGCTTATCGTAGCCCCGTACGATGCGGAGCTATTCGGCCATTGGTGGTTTGAAGGTCCCGATTGGATCAATCACCTGTTGCGGAAAATGTACTTCGATCAACAGACGGTGAAAACGATCAGTGTGCCCGAATACCTCGACCGCCATCCCCGCCTCCAGGTGACCCAGCCGACGCTGTCGAGCTGGGGTTACAAAGGCTACTGTGAAGTTTGGTTGGAAGGTTCCAACGATTGGATTTATCGCCATCTGCATGAAGCCGCGGAGCGCATGGTCGAACTGGCGTGCGAGAACCCCGACCCTTCGCCTCTACGCCGCCGCGCTCTCAATCAAGCCGCCCGCGAGCTTCTGCTGGGCCAATCCAGCGATTGGGCATTTATTCTGAAGACCGGCACAATGGTGGAGTACGCCAAGGAACGGACTCGCGTTCATGTGAACAACTTCAATCATCTCTATGAGACGATCAAGCGCAATGAAATCGACGAGGGCTGGCTCAGCGGAATCGAGAGCCGTCATAATCTATTTCCCGACATCGACTACCGCTTATATGCTTGACTATCGGGGTCGATCAACCCAGTTCGGCCAGCCCTGGCCCTCATTTGCGTTGTGGGTCGCTGGCTTTTTCTTTTAGTTCCTTGAGCCTGGCCAGTGTCTTGTCCGGCTCGGTCTTGGCCTTCTCCGTGCAGTCCTTGCAGCACAGAAACACCGGCTGGCCCTTAAGCGTGATCTTCTCAGGGACGCCGAGGACACCGAGAGGATCTCCGGTGATGGGGCAGACTTTTTGCGCCTCTGCAAGTTTCTGATCGTCCGCGCTGAGCTTCGCCAGGTTCTCGACGATGTTTGCCTGGGTCAAGTAGATGCAGCGCATTTCTCCGGCTTGCACGGGCACCCTCTCCATTTGATGCACCCACTTTCCGTTTTCATGCCAGGCGACGCGCACGGTGTAGAAGTACAGCTTCCCGGGGGCCAGCGGGGGCGACTCGAAGTAACGAACCTTCCCTTGCGCTTTGGTGGGCTGATTGTTGAACCAGACCTGGGCGTGATCGGGCAGATGGGCCATCAGAACAACGATGTTTGGATTCACGCCTTGAGGCTTCTGCGGCAGCAGGTTAACTATGACCGTGTACCGTTCTGGGGTGGCACTTACAATCGTGGGAGGCGCCGTGGGCCTGGCCGTCTCCGAATAACCCCGGTACCCGGTCCGGTTCCACGGCAAGAACTGACCCGGTACGCCGTAAGGTTGAGTCTCCCAGCCTTCTCCCGCTTCCGCGGAGGATAAGGCTGCGGCCACGATCAGACACGCGAACGCGGTCCGGTACATGATCTCTCTCCTGGATGTCATTTCAGCGACTGAAGTCCGTCCCTATAATAGAACGCAGATGACGCGGATACAACGGTTCTGTGCGGATCAGACATCAATCGATCCTCGTTATCCGGGTTCGATCACTGGGTCGGAACTATCCTTCGTAAGATCGTGGCAAGGGGCATGATTCCGCGTGGACTAGGGAGCTTCCTCTGGCTGGCATTGACAATCCTGCCGATGGCGTGCGGACACCGCGTGCCAGAGAGCGTCGATGTACCGACATCCCCCGGGGAAGAGTTAGGAACTGGCCTGTTCCGCGACATCACCTCTGCATCGGGCATCCGTTTCACCTATCACAACGGCTCTGAGGCCGGGCACTTATCAATACTCGAATCCCTGGGCGGGGGCGTAGCTCTGCTCGATTTCGACGGCGACGGGAAGCTCGATGTATTCCTCGTTGGCGGAGGTCTGTTTGAGGGCAAAGAGATTCACGGTCGTCCATGCAAGCTCTATCGCAATGGAGGCGACAATCGATTCGAGGATGTCAGCGACCGCCTGCACGTCGATGGAGACTGGTTCTACAGTCACGGTGCAGCAGTCGGCGATTTCGACCGCGACGGCTGGGCGGACTTGCTGTTGACGGGATGGGACCGAGTCATCCTGTTTCATAACGAGCCGGTTGATTCTGGAACTGCGGCCAAGGGCCGGCAGCTCGTCGATGTCACGCGCAAGTCCAGTTTGAAATCGCGCTCCTGGAGCAGCAGCGCCGGCTGGGCCGATTTCGACGGTGACGGTTATCCCGATTTATACATTTGCTACTACGTTAATTGGTCTTTCGCCAATCATCCGCGCTGCGGCCGACCGGCCGACATCTGTCCGCCGAAGGTCTTCGATGGTCTACCGCACAAGCTGTTTCGCAACAATCGCGACGGTACGTTCACGGATGTCAGTAGGGAGGCCCCGTTGCGGCCCGGCGGGCCGGATGCCAGCAAGGGCCTCGGTGTGCTGCTGGTGGACATCAACGGTGATGGCAAGCCGGATATCTATGTCGCCAACGACACGGCCGACAGCTTTCTCTACATCAATCGCTGCACGCCAGGTCACTTCCACTTTGAAGAGCGCGGCCTGGTCAGCGGCACAGCACGCGACGTTGGAGGCTCGCCCAATGGCAGCATGGGCGTCGATGCCGCCGACTACGACCACAGCGGCAAACCCTCTCTGTTCGTCAGCAACTACGAGAACGAGTTGCACGCTCTGTATCACAACGATTGCCGCGATGGCATCGTACGCTTCCAGTATGCCTCGCGCGCGGCCGGCCTCGCCTCATTGGGTCAAAGCACTGTCGGCTGGGGCGCCGGCTTTTTCGATCTGGATCGAGACGGCTGGGAGGATCTGTTCCTCGCCACCGGCCATGCCATCCGCTATCCACCGCGCAGCGGCGGCGATCCACACCAACGACCTATCCTACTTCGCAATCGGGATGGTGTTTTCGCCGACGTCTCCAGCGAGGGTGGGCCTTACTTTCGTTCCACGCACCTGGCCCGCGGCGTGGCGCTCGGCGATCTCGATGACGATGGCCGTGTCGATCTCGTCATTAGCCATCTCAACGAATCTGCCGTGATTCTGCGAAACGAAAGTCAGACAGAGAATCACTGGCTGGGTGTCGAATTGATTGGGCGCGACCATGCCGATGTGGTGGGAGCGAAACTGACCCTGGAGTGTGGCGGACAAACGCAAACGCGCTTCGCCAAGGGCGGTGGCAGCTATGCCTCTTCGAGCGACCGCCGGCACGTCTTCGGATTGGGGAAAGCGGTAAAGATCGATCGCCTCAGCATGACCTGGCCAAATGGCGAGCGACAAGAGTGGAAGGATCTAACGATCGATATTTACCATCGCCTGGTGCAGGGAGAGACACAAGCAAATCAATATCCGAGCCGCGCACGTAGCGCAGCGAAGTAAGCAGCCTCCTCACGCGACCGCTTACTGCGCTGCGCTGCGTGCGCGGCTCGGATAGAAGTAATCTGGCAGGTTAGGTTTCGTTTCGCGCAGAATATCCAGTATTGTTTGGCGATCCGCCGCAGACAGATGGGCAAATTCCTTGCTCGTGTCCTTGCCGCTCAGCACCTCCCACAACCGCCGCAGGATGTAATCCTTCACGCCAACCGGCAATGCCTCGAATGCATCCGAGTAGATGACATAGCTGCAAGGATGGACGAACAAGCGGTGCCTCAAGTCGAAGTCGCGGAGGGACCGTCCTTGCCCATCGTGCGGTCCGCGCTTGACAAATTCTTCCGCAAAACCCGATGTCCCTTTCACGGGATCAGTCAAGGACGCTTCTTCACAGAAGAGCATGTAGCGTACGACTGGCTCACCGGCGTTGCTGATACGCCGGATTGTGCTGTCCGACCGATAATCAGCCGGGCGTCCGAGCGCTTTATTGAACTCGGCTTCCTCATGCAAAGCCATGCGCGTCTGGAAGTTGGCCCGCGTCAGCCGATTGTGCATTTCGGTCTGATGCTCCATCACCATCAGGGCGACGATGTCACTGTGCGACGTCAGATAAGGTGACGTCTTGATGTAGCGATCCAGATTGGTGACATTCACATTCGCCGAGTTGTCGATTTCTTCCGGGCGCGGGTTGCCGCGCACGATCAGGTTGCCCAGGTGTGTTTGTTTACCGCTTGTGCCACTGACATACCAACCGCCCCAGCGCTGTCGAAGAGGGCTGGTGTGATCGATGCGATAGGTTCCCGATGCGAGCAGAGGTAGACCCATCGAGTCGGCGAACACCGAGCGCGCCAGGTGGCCTGGATAGCCCTGGTTGAACGACGACGCATGACAGATAAGGCAGTTATCGGTTTGCCGCTGAAAACGTGGTTTCGCACTTTTTTTCTGGTCCAGCGAATAAAACACGGCCCCCAACTGTGGATCGACGGCGGTTACTTCAACCAGATCACCTTTCTGGCAGAAGCCGACGTAGACATCTTCGCCGAAATAGATTCCGCGTGGGGTACGTGGATTGATGCGTTGACGTTGTAAGCTCGTCTTGGAGAACACCAGCATCTGCGAAGACAACGGCACATTCAATTCGCCAAGTAGCGAACGAAGATAACCGGTGCCTTCCTCAAAGGCGAGATGCGCTCGGCCATTGTCGAGTCGCTCTTGCAAGCGTTCGACCGCGTTATGGGGCTGGGCAGAAGCGTAGTTGATCGGCTCGCGGTCGAGATCCACGGCGTGCGCGGGTAGGGGGAGGAGCACTGGCACCAAGAACCCGCAGCAAAAAGAGCAGAGGAGAGTCTGTCGGGTCATGATCCTGATCCTTTGCCGAAATCCCGCCAAGGTGGGAAAAGAGGCGAGATGGAGGATATATGGACAATTTTATCCATAATAGGGGCCGTGTCAAGCCTACCCAGTGAAAATCATTGGGAAAGTCACGTTGCCCGTCGAGCACGGAGCCAGGAGCCCGCGGCCATCGAAATGAGAAAGGCGAGCACATTGAGAACTACGATCGTACCGGAGAGGCCGAGTCTTTTGCCGCTGCTCGTTATGGGCACATCCCAGCTAATCCATTGGCCCACTAGAGACAGAAGTAGGCACAAGCCGATCGCCCGCCAAAAAAGCTGCCGCATGTTACGGCTGAGATTGACGGCCGTTGCTGCCGGAATGATGAGCAGAGCATTGATAAGCAAAGCGCCCACAAACCGCAGACATAAATTGACCGTCAGCGCCAGAAGGATGATGAATAGGTAATTGACCAGTTGCACCGGCACCCGACGAGACAGGGCCAGACTCTGATTGAAACTTGCCAGTAACAAGTGATTGTAGATCCGTGCCAACAGCAGCGCAGTGAAGACTGTCAGTCCCGCCAAAACTAGCAGTTGTGAGCTGGAGACCAGCAGGGGATTGCCGAACAGGAAATCTTCGAGATTGAACAAGGCGCGATTGTTGATCAGGTCGCGGAGGGCAGCGGCAAGCCCGACCGCACCAGCGAAAAACACACCGATGACAGTATCACCGCTCAGTCCAGTGACAGTGCGCACCCAGACGATTCCGCACCCGGCCACCATGCCGAAGACGACCATGATGACCGTGACCCAATCCCAAAAGAATCCGTGGACGTCCGCATTCTTTCCATCGGGACCAACAAGTAAGAACAGCAAAAAGCCAATGCTTATGCCAGCGAATGAACAATGGGCCAAGGCGTCGCTGAAGAAGGCCATGCGGCCTCCGACGACTAACGAGCCGATGGCACCACAACACAGGCTAACCAGCAGCAGTGCAATCAAGCTCTTGATATTGAAGGGGTAGTTGAAGAAAGTGCCATCCGGGACCAACTTGCAGCAGCTGAGGATGAGGCTGTCGAGCCACTCCTGCGGAGTCAACGATAGAAACACGGCGGCCGGCATATTCCACAACATCGCGACAACCCGTGCTAGAGGATGTTCCACCGTCATCCTACGACGAGGGGGCTGAATTGGTTCGATCGCGAGCCGCCAGCAACCCCGCCAGAAAATGCACGGGATCGCCTTGCTCGCGTGATACCTCGGCCAGCGTGCGATAATCACCGACCTTGCGGCACAACTCGACGATGTTCGGACACGACAGTTGCCGATTGTCCGCTGCTGCAAGGTATTTCCGCGCCACCGCCAGTGCCTCCGCCGGACGCTCAAGTCGCAAGAGCAAATTCACCAGCACCTGTGCCGGATAGGTGCCGATCGTTTCCGGATCGGCCTGCTCGGCCTGATGGCGGAAGTAGGCCAGTCCGTCTTCAACGTTGTCACCGGCCAGGATCGCCAGGTAAATGCCAATTGCGCGATACAGGTCCTCGAAAGGGGGATCGCCCGGATTGACGAAGCGGCCGGAAAGACGCTGTCCATACTCGCAGAGTTCGCGCGCCATATCCAGTTCCGGGCACGGCGTCAGGTGCATGCTCATCTGCACCACACTCGACAGATGCGAAAGATCAATGTGGTAGAAGTCGTCGCCGAACAGCCAATCGCGACCGGCGATCAATTCTCGGATGCTGGTCTCGGCCGGAGGCTTGCCGTCGTGTCGCTCGATCTCGGCGGCCAGGCGTTCGCGCAACTCGGTGTAAAGAGCACGGACCAACGCTTGCAGGCAGTATTGGCGGGCCTCGGGCGGATGAGCCAGCTCCTGACTGCTCAGCGTCGTAATGGCGTTGCACAAGCCGAAACGCTGCAATATCCAATCGAAACCCTTGCGCGGATGCACACCCTCGTAAAAGGCGATCTGCACGAGGGTCTGAATGTCCTCGTCTTCTTTCGGTTCATAAGCGTCCAGGACCCGGCGCACGGCCTCCGGCTCGTTAAGCATGCGGAAGTAGGCCCACGCCTGAGCGAGCTGGCCTTCTTGCAGATAAAGCTCGCCGACGTGGCGGCCGGCCTGGCGAATCGCCTCTTCGTACTCCGCGTGCGCGGACTCCGGCAAGTCGGCGGCAGGACCGGTCGGTACCGGCGAAACCCCGAGCTGTTGCCGTTTGCGCATGAGCAGGCCATAAAAGAGACTTGCGTAATCTTTATTTTCGCGTAGGCGTTCGCACAAGCGACTTACGGCAGCATCGGCGCCTTCGGCAGCAAGCGCGCGCTGGAGTTCATTAAAGAGAGTAGAGTCCATGAAACCTCCATCACCGAGAACGAAACGTATGAAAGCTCGTGCTATTGGTGTGATTAGTGGCGAATCCCAACTCATTCTAGCAGACTGCGGGCCATTACCTGCGCCACGTTCATGCTAGCACGGAATACGGGATCGCGCTCCCGATCAGATAATTGCCGGCCGACCAGCTCTGCAGGCGAGTGTGGGGGCACTGTCATGGTCCGGGGCGCTTCCTCGACGCCTTCCACGCACATGCTCAAGCGCTGGTTGTCTTGTACACCTATATCCAGGCCTGAATCACGGCCGTCTATGCGGCAGCCGATGCGGATGCGGCGAATCTCCGGTGGGCCCTCCTCGATTCGATGGATGCGCACAAGGGGCTCGCCGGTCGGGCCATGAAATCGCCAGTTCATCTCGACACCCGGCTCGACCCGCCCCGTTTGCACTTTCCAGCCGAGCCGGCTCGTCAGCCAGCTCATCAGCATCCACGCTTGCACGACGGCATGTGGCCCGTGTTCGATGCGAATCTCACAGGCGCTCTCGAAGAGACCGCGGTCCTCGGCTCCTTCGAGAGATTGCGTCAACATGCGCCGCCAGTATTTCAGGCGTCGCCAGTTTATGTCGGAAGCCATTCGCCAACGAGCGGGACCGTCGGAGCGGTCGATCTGATCCAACCAGTCGGCCGTGGCGGCCACGCCGCGTCCTGGGTCCGGCCAGCCCATGCTGTCATAAACAATTTGCTGGGCGTGTTCGGCCAATTCGTAATGGATCGGGCCGGCAAAGGGCGGCGGCACCGGCGCCGCCCACCACAGATTTGTGGGTAGGTCGCCGATCAACAATGCCCGCACTGCGAAAGGAAGGTGATGCACGGAGTCGCTGCCGCACGTTAGCGATACCTGTTCGGAGAAGCCAAAACCGTGTGAACCGCTGCGCAGCGGGCGGACTAGTACGGTCGCCTCCAACTCTGTGCTCGACGAATCGTCATCGACAACCAGGAGAATGACGCGGGCCGGATGAACGTTCACCACCTCGGGTATCTCGGCATTAACGGTGGCGGCGCGTTCCTTCCCGGCGCAATAAATGACCAGGTTGGCCATGCGCGCCCGCTGTACCGGCCGTGCATCCGGCCCCTGCATTTCTTTCATTTGGCGCAAGAACTCGCGCTCCACCCGGCCCAGTGGCACCGTACACGCCTTGGTCTCGGTCATAGCGTTCTCCACTGACGGCCATCCGGAACGATGATGCGATCGGCCTCGACGGGGCCCCAGGTGCCGCACTGGTACTCCGGCAGGTCGCGCACGTGCTGCTTCTCCCAGTGATCGAGAATGGGCATGACGAACTGCCAGGCCGCCTCGACACCGTCGCGACGCATGAACAGGGTGGCATCGCCAGCCATCACATCGAGAATGAGACGCTCGTAGGCTTCCGGGGAAGTGCCTCCAAACGAAGAGCTATAATTGAACTCCATTTTGACCGGATAGATATGGACTTTCGGCCCCGGCAGCTTGGAGGCGATGCGCATGGCCAGACCTTCTTCCGGCTGAACGCGCAATGACAATACCACCGGCTCCAGCGGAACGTCGGCCTGCGCTCTGAACAGCACTTGCGGCACGTCCTTGAACTGGATGGCCACTTCGCTGGCGCGCCGGGGCATTCGTTTGCCGGTGCGCAGGTAGAACGGCACCCCGGCCCAGCGCCAGTTGTCGATGAACAGTTTCAAGGCCACGAATGTCTCGTTCGTCGAATGCACCGATTCGGGCGGCAGCGGCTTCTTCATGACCTCAAACGATTCGCGGACTTCCTTGCGATAGCCTGGCACGCGCCGGCCCTCAATATCTCCCTCGATGTACTGGGCGCGAATGACGTTTTTCTCGACGTCAGCCGCCGTCATGGGACGTAGGCAGTTGAGCACGCCCACCTTGGAATCGCGCACCACGTCCGGCTTGAGCGACCACGGCGGCTCCATCGCCACCAGACAGAGCACCTGCAACATGTGGTTTTGCACCATGTCGCGCAGGGCGCCGACGCCTTCGTAGTAGCCTGCCCTCGTGGCGATCATCTCGCCCGTCTTTGGATCGTACTGGGCCAAGCCTTCCTCTTCGGCGACGGTGATCTGGACGTGATCGATATACTTCTGATTCCACAAAGGCTCGAAAATGCTGTTGGCGAAGCGCAAGACCAATAGGTTTTGCACCGTTTCCTTGCCGAGATAGTGATCGATGCGGTAAGTCTGGCTCTCTGCGAAGCAGGCGCCAACGACGCGCATGATCTCGCGGGCGCTATGCAAATCACGGCCAATCGGCTTTTCGATGATGACGCGAGTGAACGAACGCTGCTCCTGCGGATCGGCAATGAGTCCGGCAGCCTTCAAGTGCTCGACGCAAGTGCCGACCAGTGTCGGCGGCACGGCCAGGTAGAAAACGCGGCTGCCAGGGATGCCGAACTGCTGATCGACCGCCTCCATCTTGGCCTTGAGCTGGGCGTATGCACGGGCATCGTTGAAGCTTCCGGGCACCAGGAAAAGAGCCCGCGCGAAGTCGGCCCAGTGGTTCTCGTCGAGCGGTTGGCGTGAGAAGCGGTTGATTCCATCCTTGGCGCGCTGGCGGATGTATTCGTCGGCGTCGCCGGTAACGCGTCCCTCGGCGGGTAGGCCGAATCCGACAACGGCGAAATGCGTCGGCAAGACGCCGTCAATGTTCAGATTGTAGACAGCCGGCAGGAGCTTCCGCCAGGATAGGTCTCCCGTTGCTCCGAAGATGACCAACTGGCACGACTGCGGTTGCAGCGATTTGCTTACATCCGGTTCCAGATGGTGGGTATTGCGTGGATCTTCGGCCATGCTCTTTCCTTTCCACTGAGGCGAAATGTGCCGACCATGCGTCCTTCAACCTATGGAAAGGCGACGCTGACTCCAAGGTTCAATTTCGCTCCAAACCATCAGGCCCGACCTTCCCTATCCCTCGGCGCAATGCGAACTTCCGGCGCAATCGCTTGTTCCGACATTTATTTGCGATGAGAACGTCATTTTCGTTTAGACACGTTTGGGCAAGGCGGGCAGCATATGTAAGATAAGTAAGGAGAGGATGTAACGGGCGATTTCCAACGGATAATCTCTTAATCGACGAGCCTGCACCGTAAGCGACGGCTA
>DATBHJ010000077.1:0-37052 GCA_036557565.1 Gemmataceae bacterium | reverse complement strand
CCGGCTTACGCCGGCCGTTCGCCATTCCGTAGTGATTCTATTTATTTTGCTGCGGTGCACCGGGAGCCACTGCGCCAGGTTGGGGCGCGCCTGGTGCAGGTTGGCCCGGCGCGGTGCCGGGACCAGGAGTAGGCGGAGTTGCGGGAGCTGCACGGCCGCCTCCGCCTGCCGGAGCCATTTGCACCGCCTTGGGCTTCTCGGAAATCTGGCTCCAGTTCAAGTATGCGAAGAGGATGGCCACGATCAGCGCCAAGAGCGAAAGCCCCAGCAAACCGACATAGGCATCCGGGCGAGGCTTGGCCTGCGTCTCGCCACGCGATCGAGCAGCCATGATTCTCTGTCCCCCCGTGAAGAACCCCCAGCAAGCCGGGGGCTATGTGAAAATCAACCGCCCAGAATACGACTGGCTACACGGTCGCCCCGTTGCGGCGGCGACGTCAGGCGGCCGACCGGCTGAGCTACCGATTGATGGGCCTCCGACTCGACGATGCGGACAGTGCCCAGGTATTTCGATTGCGACGGCGTTGCCGGGTTGAGGCGGAACAGCTCCAAGGTGTGGCCCTTGGTAAGCCCGGCATCGCTACCGATCGTGAGCGTCATCAGGCCGCTGGAGTCGGTGTTCTTGACCAGCCCCTGGACGTCTTCCGGAGGTGGGTTCTTGCTGCCGACGCGAGCCGTAGCCGAACCTCCGCCGTTGGCCCGCATGCGTGCCATGTCCTTGGCCATCTGCTGGAGCTGCTTTTCCAGACGATTGTTCGCGTCCTGAACGGTACGTCGTTCAATCTGCGCGATCGTGGCCTGGTCCCTCAACTCGGCGTTCTGTTTGGCCAGCGTGTTATTGGTATCTCGCTCCTTCTGGAGCGTGGAACGCAGCAGGCCCACGTCCTCCTGACGCTTGCCGACTTCGTAGGTGTAGACGGAGGACTGGTTGCGCTGGCTCTGCTCCAGGGACTTGGCATTGCTGACGTCAGCCCGCAGCTGTGCAATGGCCTTGTTGGCGTTTTCCAGATCTTTCCGGTAGTTGCTCAGTTCGGCGTCTTTCTTGGCGATCTCGTCGGCTTTGTCCTGCTGCGCCTTTTGCAACTCAGTTTGGAAGGTCCGCGCATCGGCAGCGAGGACCGAGTTCTGAGCTTCGAGCTTTTTGTTTGCGTCCACCCAGTGTGTCCGGGCCGCATAGGCGAAGGCCACGAAGCCCCCGAGCACCAGGCTGAACACTAAATTGAGAAATACAAGAATCTTTCCGACCGCGGTCATGGTCCGTCCCCCTTTTGGTGCGGCCGCGCGACTCGGGCCGACACCGCAGGCCGTCCGCTCAAATTACCAATTGTGCGGCACTCCCCGCTCGCTGTTGTTTCCCCCAATGCGAGCAGGGGCGGCACTTATGCCGTCACCATACTTCCCTGTCAATGCCAATTTTGGGCCGCCTTTCCTTGGCGACACCTCGCTAACCGTCGCTCACTTGCTGGCGATCTTCCTTTTCTTCAATTCCTCTATTCGCTTGAACATCTGATCGTGGCGCTTGTTGACAAGCTGCGCCTCCACCATCGTATTGATGAATTGCGGCTCGATCAGCTTTGTCTCGGCCAGCACATCCGCGTTCTTGGCCTGCTCGTCGTAGATTCGCTGCTGCAAACCGCGGATTCCCTTGGCCTTGTCGCCAATGATCTTGTCGGTGAGGCCGTTGGACTCGGCGATGTTCGCTGCATGTGCGGCGATCTGAGCGTCGATGTCTTTCAGAATGCCTTCATCATCCTTATTGTATTCCGCCAACGACTGCAATTGAAGGGGATCACCTCCCGGCCCACGAATTGGCGCCAACTGCGGATATCCCTGGTCATCCAGAAGGATCTGCCCATTCTTGGCGTCGGGCTTATCCGCGACGGCGATGTCGAAAATCCCTTTGTTCTTGGCGGGGCCGACCAGAACGTTGCTCAGTTCCTTATCATACCAAATGCGTTCCTCGGCGAGGCGCCTCTCCTCCTTGGCCAGCTCGTCGCGCTGATCCAGCCAATCTTTCTGGGCAGGGGCCACTCCCTTCCACAGCTCATCGAGCTTGGCGGCGCGCTCGGCAAATCGGCCGATCCGCGGCGTTGTGCTCTTGGTGTCTTTATGATCGGTCCAATCAATGCCGTTGGCGTAGACGTTGAAGGACCAGGCCGCCAGCATCAGGGCCAAGGCGAGGTTGAGCAGCACCAGTATTTTGGCGAACATCGTCATGGGGCCTTATCCTCCGCTTTAGCGCCCTTCTTCCAGAGCGCGGATCTGTTTTTCCAGCTTTTGATTGTCGTCGCTATTCTCTCGCAGCTTGACGCGCTCCTCGTGCAGTCGCTCGCTCAGCTTGCGCAGCTGCTCCAGATTGCGAGTGGTGTCTTGCCGCTCCTTGGCTAACTGCTCCTCGTACCTTTTGACATCCTCACGCCGCGCCGCCAGGGCCGTATCGTGGAGTTCCTTTTCCTTCTTCTTGAGGGCTAACGTCTGCGCGTGTTGATCCACCTCGGCTTTCTTGTCGAGCACCAGGTCCACTTCCTTGCGATGCTCGAAGGCAAACAGATTGCGTTCGCGCAAGCGCTCCTCTTGCGTCTGGAAGGTCAAGCCTTGGAGGACGTTGGCCTGGTCGTTGACCGCTTCCACGGCAGCCTTGACGCCGACCACGATGAAAAAACGTTTGTAAGCCGGGTCGCTCAGATCGGGTCTGGCGGCGCCTGCGGGAGTCAGGACTTCAACCATGTTGAAGAGCAGGTGGGCAATGGTTCGTTTCTGCTGCGCTGCCCCACCGGGCTGCACTCCCTTTCCACCGTTCCAGGCATTGACGAACATCTGGTCGAACTGGCCTTGCAGCTGGCCGAGCTGAGTATCGAGCGACTTATCCAGCACTGTATCGAAGTTTTGCTTGGGGTCGGTCTTCATGATGGCCACAAATTCTTCGCCGAACGGGCCGGGCGGATTGTTGAAAGCCTGGTCCAGAGCGTCATGGAAGCGTTCTTCATACGACTTGGCTCGTCCTTGTTGGGGCGCCGTCGACGCCGCGGCGGTGTGCGCC
This sequence comes from Gemmataceae bacterium, assembly GCA_036557565.1. Classification (GTDB taxonomy): domain Bacteria; phylum Planctomycetota; class Planctomycetia; order Gemmatales; family Gemmataceae; genus JAJPHU01. Next base: position 34,012 of record DATBHJ010000077.1, on the reverse strand, counting down.
GCCTGTAACCGCTGTTTGAGGATGTTAAACGCGGTGTCGTCGCGCAGATAGATCTGATAGGAGAGCATCCGCAGGCGCTGTTCACTGGTCTCGGCCATCGGCATCAGAATGCGAGCCAGCTCGGCGAGCTGCTTCTTCTTCTCGCCCGAGGCCTGAATCCGACCTTGAAGATCTCTCTTTACGCGATCGAGTTCGTCCTTCTGCGTGGCTACCGGAGCGTTGGGAGAGGCTTGCCGGAACAGTTCTTGTTGCGTCGTCGGGCCGATCTTGTCCACGATGGGCTGTTGCAGTTCGTCCGTTTCGGTGTTGTCCAGCGGCAGGCCCTTTGCCATCAAATCTTGGCGGAAGACGGCGAATTCCCAGTTTTGGCGCTTGGCGTAATTCATGCCCATCAGAGCGAGCACTCCCACGACGGCCAAGATGTTAAAGATCGCCAAGACTTTCCCGAAAATGGACATGATGCACTCCACAAGACAGTCCGGTTCGGCAATCGGCGGAAGACAGGAAAGAACACCGATCACCGATGGTTTATTTGATTGTGGCGAATTTATTTCGGCAATGCCAGAGGAATTTACCCACATTGCCCCACTCTCCGGTAAAAAAGGTGGATAATGCCCGGTTTAACCAGAATGCCGTCGAAGCTGTATTTGCAGCGCATTGGCATTCAGGTTATCCAGGCACGTTGTGGCGGCACGTTTTCAAAGTGCCGATCTACAGAATCTTCCATTACCGAAACGTTGAAAACGTGCCGCCACAGCCATTTTGGACAGCCTCTCCTGCGCGCAGCTGACCAGGCGCTTTATGCGTTAATTGCGTATTTTTCCCAAAATTTGCCATGCATCTGCTCTCGTTGCAAGATAGAATAACTTACAACGAGATTTGCTGAAGGTTCTCGTGTGACCAGGAAGATCGTAGAAGGGACCCGAAGATGGGGCTGGACACCGTTAAGTCCGTAGGCAATTACGATCTCCTGGAGAAGATCGCCGAAGGCGGCATGGGGGCGATCTACCGTGGCCGTCACCGCGACAGCGGCGCCATCGTCGCCATCAAAATCATGGCGCCCCATCTGACGAAAAATCCTCTACTACTCAAGCGTTTCGAGCAAGAATTCCGGGCGGCCAGCCGCCTCGATCATCCTAACATCGTCCGTGCGCTGGATTACAGCGATAACGACAACAGGCCGTACCTGGTCATGGAGTTCGTCGAGGGCGAATCGCTGGGGCAAAAGCTTGAGCGCGATGGGCGCATGTCCGAAACTGAGGCCCTTCGTCTGATCGCCCAGGTGGCGCAGGCGCTTCACCGGGCGCACAAGCAGAATTTGGTACATCGCGACGTCAAGCCGGACAATATCCTGGTGACCAACGACGGCGTTGCCAAACTGGCCGATCTCGGCCTGGTCAAAGAGACTGAAACGGACCTGAACCTGACGCGCACCGGCCGCGGCCTGGGTACGCCGCATTTCATGGCTCCGGAGCAGTTCCGCAACGCCAAGAACGCCGACATCCGCTGCGACATCTACAGCCTGGGTGCCACACTGTATCAGATGGTGACCGGCGAATTGCCTTTTCGCTCCAACGGCCCGCTCGACGCCTGGATGAAGAAGATTCAGAATGACCTGTTGCCGCCGCGTCAGCTTGTGCCGGAGTTGTCGGAACGCCTCGACTGGGCCATCCGCCGGGCCATGAGCGCCGATCCGGAGAAACGGCCGGGGTCGTGCCGTGAGTTCGTCGAAGATCTGACCGGGAAAAGCACACGGCGTCTGCCCTCAGTGGACAGCAGCGTTTCGCAACAGGATTTGTGGTATCTGGTATACAAGGATGAGACCGGTGCACCGCATACGGTCAAGGGCACGGTGTCGGCGATTCGTCGTTCGCTTCGAGACGGGCTGCTCGGCGATGCCAGCAACGTGCGAGCTTCGCGGTCCAAAGCTGGTCCGTTTGAGGCACTGTGCGGTTACGCCGAGTTCCGCGATATGGTGGTGGATGTGGCGCCGTTGAGCGTGCCGCAGTCCCCTTCGTCTCGTCCAGGAGCCGCTGCTGCCGACGACACAGCAGAGACCTTGACGGCGTGTCAGCCGATCAAGCAGGGGCAACCCCAGGAGTCCTCCGCGGCCACCACAGCTACCGTGACGCCCAATAAGCCGCTGATCACACTGAAGGACGTTCCACCTTCGACGAACACGGATGCTCTGAAGTGGGTGGTTTTCTTTGTGCTTCTCTTCCTCACTGCCATTGTCTCATTCTGGTTCTTCCAGAAGTAGCGTTTTCGATTAGCGACGCTACGCCGATCAGGGTTTTCCCGGTGCCTTCGTCTTCTTCTGCGACGCCGACTCGCGGTCCTCGTCGGGCGGAGCCTCGTAAATCACGTTGCAGTTAGGCAGCGCCTTGCGGAGTCGCTCGACGCCAGCCGGTGTTACCGGATTCGAGAGAGTGCCGAGGCTTATCTGCAGATTTCGCAGCCACTTCATCTTCGCAAGCTCGTCCAGGCCTGCGTCGGTGATGCGATTGTCCATGATCTCCAAATGCTCGATCGACTTGCACTCGATGAGTGGTTTGAGGTCCGCGTCGGACAGTAGCAAACCCCACAGATCGACGTGCTTCAGCTCGGGCAACTTCTTCAATCGAGCAAGTCCCTCCGCACCGCGAACCTTCGTGTAGTTGAGGCCCATCCTCTCGATCGGCAGGCCGGCCAGCTCCTCAAGGCCGGCCCCGGTGACGGCGGTGAAATATAAAGCGAGATCCCGCAGTTTCTTCATGTCGCGAAGGTGTTTCAGTCCGGCGTCTGTCACCTTCGTCCGGTCTAACGACAGCGATTCCAAGTTGACGAGGCCGTGAAGTTTCTCGAGAGCTTTGTCGCCGATCGGCATTTCCTGAATGTTCAGCGCGACCAGATCGGTCCGGGTCGCCAGAATTTGAATACACGCCGGTGTAACTTTCGTGGCGCCGAGGTAAATCTTCTTGAGCGACGGCGGCTTGACCAGGCGCCGGACGGTCTCGTCGCCGATGGGATTACCGAAGAAGGACACAAACTCTATCTTCCGCCGCTCGATCCAGCGGAGGATTGGTTCGACGGTGCGGTCGGTGACCTTCTTATTGCCCCAGGAGTCAAAGGACGTCACGCGGAAAGGCTCTTTGGGAAGGTCCGCAAGCCGCTGGGGCAGCGATCGGGTATCAACGTGCTTGCCAACCCGCCTCTCGGGGCCATCGTCAATGGACAGCCCGACGCTCACTCCGATCGAGACGAGCCATTCGGCAAGCTTGCGGTCTTCCTGCTCGGGTGTTAACTCCTTGTTCGGCGGAGAGGTAGGCGTGATGTCGCGCACCTTGATGCCCGGACTACCACCCCCTTTCACGGTGAACAGCATCCGTTTCACGAGTTCGTTACCGCGTTTCACCACCAGGACATGTTCACCCGGACTCAGTTCGATCGGGCTCGCCAGCACCTCTGCGGAGATCGGCTCCTCATCCAAAAAGAAAGATAGGCTCTTGTCCGAGAGATCCACATCGGTCAGCTCAATGGTGACTTTTACCTTGTCCGAGCGCGTGAAAAAGACGATGCCGCCAAGCGCAGCCATACCTCCGACGAGGAGCAGACCGGCCAGCACGAGCACCCAGCGCGGCGTGCGGTATCGAGCGATGGCAGCCTCGACCACCTCGGCAGTCTCGGCCCGCGCTTGTTTTCGTTCGACCGAGAACGCGGCGAACACTTCTCCCAGGGTCTCGGTGCCCGGTTGTTCGGCGCCTTGCCGGGTCTTCTCCGGCCTCGCCGTTTCCGCCGATGCTCCGGCAGCAGTCGGTGTTCGCAAGACGGCGTCGATTGCTGCCGCGAACTCCTTCATGCTGGCGAAACGCGCCGCCGGGTCTTTTGCCATCGCTTTCTGGCAAATTGCTTCGAGCCGGGGGTCGATGCCGGGCCGGCGTTTGGAGGGAGGTTCCGGCTCCAGGTGAACGATCTGGCCGATCACTTCCAGAGCCGTGCCTTGAAATGGTTTTGTGCCGGTGAGCAGTTCATAGAGGATGACGCCGAGGCTGAATATGTCTCCTGCCGGCCCAACCGCCTTGGAGTCGCCGCGCGCCTGCTCCGGCGACATGTAGGCCGGCGTGCCCATGATGACGCCGCTCTGGGTTGCGCGGGCGTCGGTCACCTTGGGGCCGCGGGCTAGACCGAAGTCCATCACCACGATGTCCTTCCGCTCTTTGTCGAACATCACGTTGGCCGGCTTCAAGTCCCGATGCACAATTCCCTTGCCGTGAGCCGCGGCTAGGGCCAGAGCAATCTTGCGGACGATCAGCGCACTTTGCTTCCCCGGCAGCGGCTTCTTTTTGGACTGGATCAGATCTGCCAGCGATTGGCCGGGGACCAGCGCCATCACGATGTAGGGCCGTCCGCCGTGCTCGCCGACTTCGTGAATTTGGCAGACATTGGGGTGATTGATCGTTGCGGCCGACCGCGCTTCTTTGAGGAATTGCCTTCGATCGGCCTCGGTCTTCACCGATTCTTGCAGTGGCACCTTGAGCGCCACCTCGCGGCCCAGCTGCGGATCGAACGCCCGATACACCTTGCCGAAAGCTCCCGACCCCAGGACACTGCGAATCTCGAATCGTCCCACCGCCGTGGGCATCTCGGCGGACATGTCGATGTACGCAGCGGTCGGGATCGGAGGCTTGTCACCAGAGCGGACGCTGCTGCCTGAGGCTGAGGTATCCGCCGCCCCGCGGCCCTGTAGTTCGAGCAGGAGGCCGGTCAGTGCTTGCCGCAACGGTTCGCGATCCGATTGAGGCGCTGCGGCGAGGTAGTCCTCAACCCGCGGCCGATGACCTGCTTTCCACTCGGCCTCGAATCGGTCGCAGGCGGCATCTACCCGCTGGGCGATGGACAGGGATGGATCTGCGTGCGGCATGACGATCATTCCTGGCAAGAGGAGAAACCCGGCGGCCGTAGTCGTGGCCGGCCGGCCATTGGTTCACGAAATCCGGCTGAGCCTCATTCCGTACATTGCAAAGGGAGACGGCCTCCCGACAACGAATGACTTTTTTTCATGATCGGCTTTCGCCCGGCCACTCCGTCTCCCAGCGTAGTCGGATGAGGTTCAGTTTGCGTTCGATCTTGCGCTCAGTGCAATCGAGCATCTGGGCAATTTCGCGGTTTCGGTAGCCGAGCATGCGCAGAACGGCAATCTCGCGGAGTTGCGGTTCGAGGTGATTGAGAAGCTCCTCGCAATGAAAGTCGAAGTCCGCAGGGGGCAGAACCGCTGCTTCTTCCAACGGCAGCGGAGAGCCATCGGGTCGAGCAAGCTCGCCTTCGCCAACCACACGCCCGCCGCCCCGCTTCTGGGCGGCTTCCCGTCGCACCTGGATACGGGCCTTGTTGACCGTGATCGAGCCGAGCAGGTTCCACAAATCGTTGCGATCGCTGACGGTGAATTCGCCGGCCCGCACCCGCAGACAGAATGACGCGAACGCGCTCTGCACTGCGTCGTCTGCATCCGCGATTCGTTGTGGTCGGCCGGCGAGCGTCTTGCGTGCCAGGGCCACCAGTCGCGGAAAGAACCGCTCCCAAAGCGCCTCTGCCGCGCCTGGATCACCACTCTGAAGTTGGCTGAAGAAATGCGTTACCGAACCAGAGCCGGTCAAAGATACGTCTTTCCGTTCCATCAAACGCTACCGATGAACGATTTGAAGCTGCCTGAAACCGGTGGATTCTCGGATCTATACCCGAAGATGCCGGCGATGGGAAAGAAAAAATGGAAAAAATGGATGGAGTGAGAATTGGCCTCTTCCCTTTACTATGGAACCTTCTTGCTGCGTAGAGGCTCCAACTCGATGCCTACGCCCGGAGCATCGGCTGCGGATGCTCCGGGCTAGTGATTCATTCCGATTGTGTCTGCTAGTCTTTCTTGTCCTTGGATTCTTCTTTGACGATTTTTCCGTCCTTATCCAGGACGACCTCGAATGTCTTCTTCTCGGCAGTCACGAGGAGGACTTCGAAATTCGTTGTGCCCTTCTCAGTGACTTCTTCGACGATCTTGAACTCAGCCTTGGGATACTTGCTGTTGATCGCGTCCAAGACGGGCTTGGGCAGGTCCTTGACAGCGATGGTCCTCTCGACGGAGACAATCGTGCCGTCCGACGTAAGCGACACATCGACGTTCTGACCTTTGTCTTTCAGATTAATTTCGTAGATGGTCTTGCCGTCCTCTTTCTCCGTCTGGGCGCTAACTAGCTCGGCGCCCTTGAATTTGGCTTTCACCGCCTTGAGTACGGCTTCGGGCACTTTATCCAGCGCCACTTTTTCTTCCTTGTCATCGTCGGCCCGTGCCGCCATGCCGGCCGTTAGCGTCACGAACACACACATGGTCAGCCAACCACGAAATTGTCGCATGGGATGCTCCTGATCTTGGGCCTGTCGGACGATAGGCAAACCTCCGCCGAATCGTCACACGAAGAAATCAGTATAGCAGAGCCAATTAAAGAGAACGTGAGGGGGAGATAAATTCCATCTTATTCTCTAACGCGGTGCCACTAGCGTGTTCAACCGCGTCTCCAGCTCGCTTCGCGTCAGTCCGCGGATGAGAAATCGCTTATCTCGGCTCAACTGCCCTCCAATCAGCTCCACCTGCGAGCGCTTGACGCTCAGCGCCTTGCGCAACAACTCAAGTAGCGCTTGATTGGCCCGGCCATTCTCCGGAGGGGCTGTGACAGCGACCTTGAGCGCTCCTGCCTGTTCGCCCTGTACGCCGGCGCGCCGCGCTCCCGGCTGCGCTCGCACCGCCAGCACACATCCCTCGGCATGTTCCGTGACCGCGATCATTGTTGCACGCCCTCGAACAGAATCGTGCCCAGGCGCACCAATGTCGCCCCTTCTTCGACGGCAATCTCGAAGTCGTTGCTCATGCCCATCGACAGCTGCGGCAAGGACCGGCCCAACTCCGCCGCCAATCGATCGCGCAACGTCCGCAGCGCCGAGAACGTCGGACGCGTCCGTTCCGGCTTGTCCTCGTATGCCGCCATCGTCATCAATCCCTCGATGTGGACGTGTTTCAGCTCCGCCAACCGTGGGGCCAATCCGAGGACTTCTTCGGGCGCGAAGCCGTGCTTCGCGGGCTCACGGCTAGCGTTGACCTCCAGCAACGCAGGCAACGTGCGTCCTGTCTTGCCGCAGGCTTCTTCCAGTGCTTGCAGGAGACGCAGGCTGTCCACCGAATGAATGCGTGCGATCAACGGCAGCGTGCGTTCGATTTTGTTGCGTTGCAGATGGCCGATCAGGTGCCAGCGAACATTCTTTACGAGGGTCGCTTTGTGCCATAATTCTTGCGGCCGACTCTCACCCAGATCGTGGACGCCCAAGTTCGGTAACAACGCAGCGACTTCGGCGGAGACCGTCTTGGTGACGGCGACGAGCGTGACGTCCGTCTGCATCCGCCCCGCGCGCCGGCAGGCTGCCGCTAGACGCCCTTCCACGGCTGCCATATTGTCGAAGATCTGTTGTCGGCTCTCGGCCATGATTGGCTTCCTCGTTTCCACGCTCTCCATATATATACTCACTCTGTTGTGTTCTTTGGGATCATTGTGTCTGAGTGGTGAATTTGCGATGGCTGATATTCGCGCTTTTCGTGCATTTCGTTACGACCTGGGCCGCGTCGGCAATCTCAGCGATGTCATCGCTCCGCCCTATGACGTGATCGACCCCAGCTTGCAGCAAGGTCTCTACGATAAAAGTCCCTACAACGTCATTCGACTGGAACTCAACAAGGAAGAGTCGGCCGACAACGAGACCGAAAACCGCTACACCCGCGCTGCTCGCTTCCTGCGCGATTGGCAGCGCGACGACATCTTGGTGCAGGATTCCGCGCGCAGTCTGTACGTGTATTATCAGTACTTCGAGGCCGAGGGCCGTTATTACACGCGCCGGGGTTTCCTCTCGCGGGTTCGGCTGGAGCCGTTCGGCGCCGGCCGCATATATGCTCATGAGGAAACGCTGGCCGGACCCAAGGCCGACCGCCTGAAACTCTTTCACGCCACCACCACGAATCTCAGCCCAATCTTCGGTCTCTACCCCGATCCAGAGGGTGAGGTCATCAGGCACCTCGACGCCGCCGTCAGCCGCACGCCGCCTATCCAGGCCACCGACCATCTGGGAGTCGTCAGCCGTCTCTGGCCCGTCACAGATCAGCACGTCATAAGTGCCGTGACCGGCCTACTCGGTCCCAAGCCGGTGTTCATCGCCGATGGCCATCATCGCTACGAAACCAGCGTGCGCTACCTCGAAGAACGCCGCGCCGCCGGCGAAGTGCGCGACGACGAGGCGCCGCCAAATTTCACCATGATGATGCTCGTCGGCATGAGCGATCCGGGCCTGATCATCTTGCCGACGCACCGGCTCATCTCCGGCATCTCCAACCTGACCGCCGAGCGTCTGGCGGAAATCCTCGCTCCGCACTTCACGGTCGAGCGCATCGGTCAGGGCGAGCAAGGCGCCCGCGATACGTGGGAAACCATCGAAACCGATGGCTCGCAGGATCTTCTGGGTTTCGGGACCGTCGCCGACGGCGTGTGGCAAACGGCTCGCTTCCGTTCACCACAGCTGATGGCCGAACGTGCCGCCAATCACAGCGCCGCCTGGCGCAGCCTCGCCGTCAGCATCTTGCACGTTGTCGTGCTCGATCATCTGCTGACGCAGGCGACCGAGCGCAAACCGGAATGCAAGTATGTGCATCTCTTGCGTGAAGTAACCGACGCCGTGTCCGCCAAGCAATGTCAGCTCGCCGCCCTGGTGCCGCCGGCCACGATGCAGCACGTTGAGCAAATCGCCGGCAATCTTGAAAAAATGCCACCCAAATCGACGTATTTCTATCCGAAATTGCTGACGGGCCTGGCGTTCAATTCGCTAAAACTGAATTGAGACAACTAGGCAATTCGTCTGCCCTGTGAGAGGTGTCTTTGCAAGGCGCTCATCAGAGCTTGGCAAAGACATAGCGTCGGAGGCGATCGCTACAGATAAAGCAGATGCAATGATAGGGATGGGAGCCGATTGATTAGCGTGAGCCTTTACGGATAATAATAGAGTAGTTCGACGAGGAGGTCATCGCAACATTAGCCATCAAGAGCTCCTTGAAAAGCTCTCGTCGTGGCTGAATCAGTGTCCTGTTAATAAGTCGAACTAATGTGCGTCTTTCCGCATACGAGGGAGGGAAGGTGCCTCGCCATGAGTATCATCGAAGAGACTATCGAGGCGACATTGGACTCGAATGGTCAGCTGCACTTGACGCATCCGCCTCGGTTGCCGCCCGGCCCCGTGTGTGTGACGATCCGTGTTGCTGCGGCTGCTGGGCCACAGCGACGCCTGGCAGATGTCATCAGGGAAATCGCGGCCCAGCAGCGTTCCTGCGGCTTCTCCGGACGATCTTCGTCGGACATCCGCGCCGAAGAGGACGCGCTCGTTGCTGACGATGCCGAGCGCGACCAAGAACTGGACACCGCGCGCCGCAGGGTCTCGCCAGGAGGGCCGTGATTGCTGTACTACCTCGACACAGTGATCGTCATCTACGCCGTCGAAGGCAATCCTGCCGACCAGCAGCGGGCCCTGAATCACCTTGAGACACTCGAACAAGCCGGCCATAGCTTCGCCATCAGTGACTTGACACATACGGAATGTTTAGTTCCGGTTCTTGGTCCAGGTGCTGGCCAGCGACTGTCAGACTTTTTCCGATTCTTCCACGGCCCGCATCTGCGGACATTGGGGCTGACCGGCGCGATGCACCACCGGGCCAGCGCTATCCGTGGGACTTATACATATCCGGCAATCCCGCCTGCTCAGCCGAGGCGATATGGGCTGGCCGACGCACTACATCTTGCTGCCGCGATCGAGTCCGGCTGCGATGTGTTTTTGACGAACGACAACCAACTAGTAAACTTCCCCGACATCACAATCGAGGTGTTGCCGTAGTCGAAATGAGGTCGCTCAGCCGAGGGGGCGAGAAGAATCGGAAAAACGGACATCGCGGATTTGGGCAAGAACCATCTACGGCGTTCCTTTCAGGCCGTAGCGGCATCCTTTTTCGTGCTGTGGAGGAGGAGGTCATGGCACTGGAGGAGAAGGACAAGTTAGCAGTGGTAACCGCGCTGATGGGGCACGACCGGGCCGAGGTTCGGGAGCGACAGGAAGCTTTGTTCAAAGCTACAAATTCCGTAATCCCCGGTTTCATAGCCATCGCAGCATTCTCTGTAGCCCAGCCGTCGCTCAAGTGGGTGCTTCTCGTCGGGCAATTTCTTCTCCTGGCGCTTTATCTTTTGGTCTTTTTCACGTTTCGGCAGTGGTTGGCAAACGCCCGTGCATGTCTGAATATACGCGAGTCGTTCATCAAGAATCCCCAATTGCTGGCCGATGACCTATCATCTACGCTACTCAGACCAATCCAAAAGAGTGATCGTGAGGGGATTCGCGATGACCACCTATGGTTCCTGTTTGGTCTTACCTTGTTTTCAGGGCTTGTGATGATTGTCTTCATGCTCGTGTTATGATCTACTCGGTTGGTAGCGGAAAGTTCACAGGAACCGGAGTCGTGCTGGCAGGAGTGGAAATGGCGCCGAAAACATTCATCGCCCTGCTTCGCGGCATCAACGTCAGCGGCCGAAACATGATTCCCATGCCTGATCTTCGTTCGCTGTGTGCTGAGCTAGGGTGGGAGGAGGTTCAAAGTTATATCCAGAGCGGGAACCTGGTGTTCAAGGCGAAATCCAAACCGGCGCAGTTGGAGACTGAGCTGGAACAAGCGATTGAGCGCCGGTTCGGCTTCACCATCTCAATCATCGTTCGTGCGGCAGCAGTTTGGCCGGACTACATTCGGGACAACCCATTTCCCGACGCATCCCAATCCGCGCCGAACCATGTAATGCTCGCTCTCTCCAAGGCTAAGCCGAAACCAGATGGCATAGAAAAGCTCCAGGCGCGCGCGGTCGTCGGCGAGCGCATCGTTCAGGTCGGAGACGCACTCTGGCTCCTTTATGCGGAGGGAGTGGCGAAGTCGAAACTGTCGCCGGGGCTTCTTGACCGGCTTGTAGGCTCACCTGTGACCACGCGCAATTGGCGCACCGTGCTCAAGCTCCACGAGATGGCGGGTCCATTCTCGTCGCAGGAGTGAAACGGGATTTGAGATTCAGCGAAAACGGAAAGGGGTGAATGCGTGCTTGTGCAAATGAAGTGTTGTCATCGCGAACACAAAAACGAAGTATGGACTTTGGACCTTGGCGACGACGCTGCTGAGATCCGGGACGCCGGAGGTAATGTCCGGGCGCAATTCACTCGCGATCAAGCGGCGGGGCAGTTTCTGCTCCCGAGCTTTTCTGAAAGTATCAAGCAGTTCCGCGCGCCCATTGAAGGCGAGCTGTGGTATTTCGACGTGGCGCGCGGCGATTTGAAGCAAATCAAGACTTATATCGATCAGGCTGTGGTTGCGTCTGGTCCCGAAGCCATGCGGACGGTGCGAAATCATGCTCTCCGAGACATGCTGATCGGTATAGGCGCCTTTGGCATCGGCACGTTTCTAACGGTGGGCAGCTATCTTCACGCAGCACAGAATCCCGAGGGTGGTGAGTACTTCATCAGCTATGGGGCCGTCTTGTTCGGCCTCATCATGATCGGAAAGGGTGTCTACGGCCTGATACGCTATCGGCAGCTACAAAAGCTATCTCAGACACCACCAGCTGGCTAAGGCGGCCGGTTGTCCGACCATGCGCCCACATTATCTCCGACCGGAGTGAACAACTGTGCTTGACAGCGGCATCAAGCACGGAGACGATACACCCCTGGAAGGCGCAGAATATCAAGTTCGATCTAACCAAGGGGAGTCGCGATGGCGCTCAAAATACGCGCATCGTGCGTAGTAGTGGTCCTCCTTTCGGCCTGGGTGGCCGCGCCCGTCCGGGCCGAGGATGATCCGTGGGAGGACTTTCGCTTTCTCATCGGGTCCTGGATCAGCGATGGTCGGCCGGAGGAAGGTTCCGGTAGCTTTACGCTGGAGCCGGACCTTGGGGGCAAGGTCCTCGTTCGCCGCAATGTAGCAAACCTGCCAGCCGCCAAGGGACGGCCTGAGGCGAAGCATGAGGATCTGATGATCGTCTACCGGGAGCCGGGCGGGCAGACATTCCGGGCATCGTACTTCGACAGCGAAGGGCATATCATCCAATACGCAGTTAGCCCGTTGCCGGACAAGAAAGGTCTCGTATTTGTAAGCAATTCGGATCGATCCGGGCCGCGATTTCGCCTTACGTACACCAAGGGCGAAGGTGACAAGGTAGCGGTCAAATTCGAGATCGCGCCGCCGGGCAAAGCGGACGAGTTCAAGACGTATCTCGAAGGAACTGTGCGGCGAAAACAGCAGGGCAAGTGAGCGCGAGGAAGAGGGAGGCAATAATCATGACTGCCCAAGAGTTCCGAGAGTTAGCGCTCAGTCTTCCCGAAGCGATCGAATCCGCACACATGGGCCATCCGGATTTCCGCGTCAACGGCAAGATCTTCGCCACGCTCGGAGCGGACGAGACATGGGGAATGGCCAAGCTGACCCCAGAGCAGCAAGCGATGTTTGTTCGGACCGAACCGAAAGTCTTTCAGCCGGTCAAGGGCGCCTGGGGACGTCGTGGTTGCACCCATGTGCGTTTGGAAGCGGCCACGGAGCCATCTGTGCGACAAGCGTTGATCGCGGCCTGGCGCAACACGGCTCCCAAACGCCTGGCCGAGCAACTCGACGAATAACAGGCAGATGTGTCTAGTGATGATTCCCTAAAGGAACAAATGTGCGGAGCGAATTATCATCTGTCCTGTCCCAAACAAGTGCGCTAACTGATTTCTCCTTGCAACAGAGGATTCGCAACATGCCGGCTGCATATCTTCTCCGACGGCGACTCATCGCGGCCCTCGTCGTGGTGCTTGTCTGCGTATCCCTGGCCGCTCGCGCCCAGTCGCCGAAGCAGGAGCAGGCGATCACGCCGGCTGACTGGCCGATGTATAACCACGACCTTTCCGGCTGGCGCTTCAACCCGGCCGAGAAAACGCTCGGTCCAACCAACGTGGGCAAACTCGTTGAGAAGTGGCGCTTCCCCGCTGCGAATTCGAAGGAGACCATCGGCGTCGTTCATGCCACGCCGACAGTCGTCGCAGGAGAAGTCTACTTTGGAACTGCCACGTACCCGGCCTTTTACAAACTCGCGCCGGACGGCACCGTTCGCTGGATTTACCGCAATCCGACCCGCAAGGCCGTGCTGCCGCCTGCTGCCGGTGCACCCGTGACCGAGAAGTTGCGCGGCGCAGCGACAGACGGAGGAATCTTTAGTTCGGCGCTTGTTGTCGATGGGGCCGTTTACTTCGCAGATATTGGTGGTTGCATGTACTGTCTCGACGCTGAGACGGGCAAGGAGCGCTGGAAGGTCGATAGCCGAGCATCGACGTTCCCCGGCGCCCATTGGTTCAACGTCCTCATGGCCTCGCCGATCCTTGTCGATGGCAAGGTCGTGTTCGGAGGCGGAACGCTCGAACAACTTGTGGCCGGCACGTTACTGTACTCCGGCAGCACCGGCCGCGGTTTTCTTGTGGCGCTCGATCCGAAGACCGGGAATCTCATCTGGAAGTATGATGTCGGCCCCAAGCCGGAGAAGTTCAATCCGCCGGTTGTCGTCGAAGACGAGTGGGGCAAGTACTCGTTCTCATCGGGCCCTGCAACCAGTAGCGTCTGGTCTACGCCCTCATACGACCCGGAGACAAACACACTGTTTTTCGGCACGGACGTGAACACCGCACCTCGGCGACCGACGAAGGACAATCCGAATCTCCACACCGAAGATTCGTGCGCCATCGTCGCCCTTGACGCCGGTACCGGCAAGCGCAAGTGGAACACACAGATCAACCCTGGCGACGTGTGGACAAACACCATGCGCGCGTACGACCCAAAAACCGGCTTATACAAGGACGGAGCGGTCGGCGATACGCCGAAGCTGTTTACCATTGACGTGGATGGTGAGCTAACCAAGGTCGTCGGCGCTGGCTGCAAGAACGGGGGCTTCTTTATCCTGCGGGCCGACAATGGCAAACTCGTGAAGCACACGCCGGTTTATGACGGCGCGCCCACGCATCCCCCAGCCAAGCACGATCCGCGCATATTGGCGTTGCCCAGTCCGGTCGGTGGCCTGCAAACAGGTTGTGCAACTGATGGCCGCACCCTATTCACCAACGGCATCGACGCGGTCCGGCTCTGCACGCAGACAAGCTCTCGCGCCAAGGCACAAGTGCCAACGGGAGGGCGCGTCACAGCTACGTCGGTCGATCTCGCGGTGGAGCGCTGGCGGCACGAGCGTCCCAAAATCCCAGCAATGGGGGGCACACCGGAGAAGCCGATGTACAACGACGTTGGCGATGTCGTCGCCTCGGGCATCGCAGTCGGAAACCATGTAGCCTACTTCACCACAGTCGGCAGCGGCAAACTCGTCGCTCTCGACACATCCACGGGCCAGGTACTCAAGGAAATCGAAATCGGGCCGGTCTTCGCAGGACCATCCCTTTCGCGCGGCCGAGTGTATGTCGGCGGAGGCAACACTCTGTTCACCCCCACCGAGTCCGAGTGTTTCTTTCCGAAGAAAAACACCGGCTGCGTCCGTTGCTTCGGCTTACCTGACGACGAGGAGAGTCACAAGACCGAGAAGCGTGTGAACCGGTCTGACTTCAAACTACCCGAAGATGTCACGTTCCGCACCGCCGACATCCTGAGTGAGGGCACACGCATGGCCGCGGAAGTCTTCGCGCCGAAAAAAGCCAACGACGACAAATTGCCGACCATCGTCATGAGCCACGGCTGGGGCGGCACGGCGGCGAACCTTCGTCCCGACGCAATTCGTTTCGCCCAGGCCGGGTATCTCGTTGTCGCCTTCGATTACCGAGGCTGGGGCAAAAGCGATGCGCGAATCATTGCCGTCGCCAAACCGGAGAAAAAGGACGGCAAACTCATCGCCGAAGTGAAAGAGGTCCGGCAGGTCGTCGATCCCATCGAGCAAACCACGGACATCATGAACGCGATCAACTGGGTGGTTGGAGAGAAGCAGTGCGATTCTAAACGCCTTGGCCTATGGGGTTCCTCGATGTCTGGCGGATACGTGGTCTACGTTGCGGCTCGCGATCCGCGCGTGAAGGCGTTCGTCAGTCAGGTTGGCTCGATGGATGGCCGTTGGGTCCTGAGCGAGCGGTTGCGTCAATACACCTTCGAGCAGGGCACGGCCCGAACTAACGGCAAGATCGGCTATCCCAAGCCCGGCGAGAAGTTCGGCACGCTGACCGGCGCTCCGGTGATCGAGAAATTCATCGGCTTTGCTCCGATCGAGGACATTGGCCGATGCAAGTCTTGTGCAAAGCTGTTCATCATCGCCGAGAAAGAAGAGTTGTTCGACAATAAGGAGCATGCAATTCTCGCCCACGACCGCGCCAGCGGCGTCAAGAAACTCGTGACGATCAAAGGCATCAAGCACTATGGCGTCTACAACGAGGCCCGCGACCAGGCGGAGAAAGAAGCGATCGCCTGGTTTGACGAATACTTGAAACCGTAGAGAAGCCGTTGCACCGCACATCACCGGATCGGTACATCTGGCTGAGGTATTGTTCGGGGCTTTGAGAGAAAGCGACATGAAATACTTCGCATTGTTCTACGACGTGGTCGATGATTTCGTATCACGCAGGACCGCGTTCCGGGAGGAACATCTTCGGCTGGCGCGCGAGGCGCACCGCCGTGGCGAACTCGTTCTGGCTGGTGCGTTGTCCGACCCTGCGGATAAGGCCCTGCTTGTGTTCCGCGCCGTGGATCGTTCTGTGGTCGAAGAATTCGCCGAAAGCGATCCCTATGTCGTTAACGGACTGGTGAATCGATGGGAAGTGCGATCCTGGGCTGTCGTGATCGGAGGAGACACATTCGGCGCAAGTCCGAAGGCGGTGTAGCATGAGCGCTCGAGTCTGGTCGGCGAAGCATGGCTCATGGACAATTGCGTAACATCTCCTTCTCGGCACGACTGGATAGGGAACAGCGGCTCGAACACAATGGGGAGTCTCATGCGTTCCAGATTGTCTAGGTTCGGAATCGCGGCCTCTTTTCTTCTGGCCTGCTGGTCGCACTTCATCACAGCAGGCCAGAAGGACGCTCAGAACGCGCCCCCAAAAGAAGTGCGCGATTTGGTCGGCACGTACACTGGCGAGTGGACGATGTTCGGCATTGACGAGAAGGGCGCGACGGTCAAACGCATGGCCTGGACCGATACCATGAAGGCGGAGAAACCAGAGGTCAAAGACGGCCGCGCTTACGTGTCTACCCTCGAGCAGATGACGTTTGAGGGCGGCAAGACTCCGCCATTCAAGATTGAGGGCAAAGAGGGCTACTACCTCAAGAAGGATGGCGGCTTGGGTGACTACTTCATCGAAACCGTCGGGAAGACGCACCGGATGGTAAAGCTTGGAGATAATGTTTGGAGCTATACGATACCTGCTCCCACCGATGAGTTGGTTCTGCTGGGATTCCCCAAGGAGGCATCGGGAGTGCATGTGTTAATCAAGGTAGTCACCAAAGAACAGGGGAATGAGACACATCGAATTAGCCGCCTGACCACGGTGAGTTGGAAAGACAAAATGGGAAAAGAACGCGGGCTGCAGTTCGTCAGCCTGCAGGGGATCCACAAGCGGCAGCCGTGAACCGGCGACGGCAGGCCGGCGAGCACTCATTTTCGGCTATGGGCCGATGAAAGGATCGCATGGAAAAGGTTCTCGGAATAGGTGGTATCTTCTTCAAGGCCCGCGATGCCAAGGCGCTGGCCGAGTGGTATCGCCAGCACCTGGGTGTGTCCGTCGAGTCGGGACAGACACATGGCATTCTCACCTCCGCTGCTGGCGGTGAGATGACCGTTTGGGCCACGTTCCCGGCGGACACTACATATTTCGGTTCGGGGCCGTCGCCCTTTATGGTCAATTATCGAGTGCGAAACCTCGATGCCATGCTGGCGCAACTTCGGGGCGCTGGGGCGCAAGTCGAGGAGAAAATCGAAGACTTCGACTACGGGCGATTCGGCTGGGCGACCGACCCGGAAGGCAATCGCTTTGAACTATGGGAGCCTCGCTGATTCGCTCTGGAGACTGCGATGCGACCAGCCCGCGGCGTAAGCGAGGACCGCCCCCGCTGCGGGCTGGTCACAATAGGGTTGACGTGCAAGCAAGCACGAAGAGAAAGTCACAATACATCCCCTTTCGAGGACCAATCCATGAAGTATTCAGAAACGATTCTGCCCGAGTTCGAGCGGGAGATGGCTAATACGCGCAAGGTACTGGAGCGCGTTCCGGAGAACAAGATGGACTGGAAAGCTCATCAAAAATCCAACACCATCGGCTGGAACGCCAATCACCTTGTGGAGATACCCGGTTGGGTCGAAGGGATGCTCACCCAACCGTCATGGGATTTCGCCCCGGCCACCGGCGAACCCTACCAGTCTCCCGATGTGAAGACGCGTCGGGAACTACTCGAAGTTTTCGACCGTAACGTCGCTTCGGCTCACAAGGCGATTGCGGCAGTGAAGGATGAAGACATGATGCAGCCGTGGTCGCTGCTCCAAACTGGAAAGACGCTCTTCACCATGCCGCGCGCGGCGGTGATCCGAGGCTTCGTCCTCAACCACCTGATCCACCATCGCGCCATTCTGTGCGTCTATCTCCGCATGAATGACATCCCGGTTCCTGGAATGTATGGGCCTTCGGGCGATGAATAGATATGGCCGGTCAGAGAGAAACATCGATTCGGGAGAAATCTACGATGACATCTCCTCAGTATCCGGCCGGACCTTTCGTGCTGGACGACCATTACACCGATCGTCGCCGGCATGAGTCTATCGCCGTTATCGAACAGGCACCCTCCACATTGCGGGCGGCCGTCGAGGGCCTGAGTGAGGCGCAGCTCGATACGCGCTATCGAAACTGGACGATCCGGCAGATCGTGCATCACCTGGCAGACAGTCATGTCAACGCTTATGTCCGCTTCAAGCTGGCGCTGACGGAAGAACGGCCCACGATCAAGCCGTATGACGAGGGACGATGGGTTGCGCTCGAAGACTCGCGCGCTGGCTCCATCTCCGCGCCCTTGGTCTTGCTGGAGGGGCTACACGCGAGCTGGGTACAGTTGCTGCGGGCTTTGACTGAGGATCAATATGCTCGCGCCTATTTTCACCCGGAGATGGGGGAAGAAGTCCCGCTCTTTCGAGCGCTCGGCTCTTATGCGTGGCACTGTCGTCACCACACTGGGCAAATCCTCTGGCTGCGGGAGCATCATAGTTGGGGCTAGGCAAGAAAACCATTGTCACGGACTGTCGTAAAAGGAGGTTGCTGTGAAAACGCTTGCAGACCGCTTCCGCCGCTGGTACGAGTATGAGCGCGAATGCAATGCCAAGACTCTGGCGATGCTGGAGTCGGTGCCTGCCGAACGAAGGAATACCCCGGAGTTTCAAAAGGCCGTCGATCGCATGGCTCATTTGGTGTCAGCGCGTCAGCGGTGGCTGAGTCGTCTGGGTCACTGGGAAAAGCCTTTGGATTTGTTCCCCCAGGGCACGAATCTGAGCGATCTCCCGGCCCAGGTCGCCGCCACGGAAGAAGCATGGGTGCAGTATCTTCGGGGTCTGGACGATTCGGATCTGTCTCGGGAGTTCGAGTATCAGGCCACGGACGCAAAGCGTTACCGATGGAATGTGGAGGGTGTGTTGACGCAGACGTTCGGCCATGCCTGGTATCATCGCGGCCAGATTGCTCAACTGGTCGCGCTGTTGGGAGGCAAGGCCGTGGATACCGACTATGTCTTCTTCAGCAAGCCCGCTCGTCTCTAGCCCTGTGGAGGCGAGCGGCCATTCGCCCTGATTTGTACGTAAAATGCTCTTGCTATCCGCTAGATCCGTGATACACTCAATCATCGGTTCGGGGTCGTCCCTGTCCTCTCCTTTCTGAAAACCCTGAACCAAATCCCGTATCCTCGCCAGCCCGAGGAGGATGTCTCCGATGGAAGAAGCGCACGACGACCGCTTTGTGGTGTACGTCCGCAGCCGCCGCGACAAGGAGGATCCACCGGAAGACAGTGAATGGCCGGTGGTCACCTGTTCCAGCTATGAGGAAGCCTGTCGCATCCGCGAGGCACACCGCCAGCACGCGCGCGATTGTGTCATCCGCTTCGTCGGACCTTCCGGCGGCGGCGACTGACTCGACGCAGTGTGTGTCTTCGGCGATCAAAGAGACGACCTGGCCCCAGCAGGTCCACGTTCTCCGTCCGCAGTTCAGCGATATGCGTCATGAACTTGAGAGCGGGTTTCTCTCTGTCAGCGCGATTGCTCGTACTGAAGTTTCTCGCCGTTCATGTACAGCAAATTCAACAGCGGCAGGTTCTCTTCCGACTTTGCCGATCTGCGAAGGTCCATGAATACTCGAACGCGATTGATCGGCAGCCAACCGAACGTCTCTGGCAGCTGCGGATCGACCGGTACCCACCCGACGCCGGCAATGTAGACTTCATCCCAGTTGTGACTCTTGTAAGTTTTGTCCACGAACAGCACGCCCCACACCGGCCGGGCAGGCACTCCCGCGGCCCGACACACTGCCGCGAACAACATCGTGTAGCCGCGACATTCGGCATGGCCGCGCTCGACGATTTCGTCCACGAGCTTGAAATTCAGCTTGGTGAGGTCCGAGGTTTCTTCCTTGTATTTGATGTTCTTCTTCAACCACGCAAGAATGTTCCGCACTGTCTCAACGCTGTTTTCACCCTTCACTTCTGCGGCAACTTTTTTCAGAGCAGAACTGGTAGGATCCATGGCGTCTGCCGTTCCGAGGTACGGCCGAACGTTGATCGGAATTGAGACCGCTGTATTGCCTCGCCCTGTATCAGAACGAGCCACAGATTGGACCAGCTTCGCCTTGTAGCTAACGGGTGTGAGCGTCACCTTGTTTATGACCTCGAAGGGCTTGTCTCCGTCAGGCACCACGTGAGCCACATCGTTGGCCTCTCCCTTGAGGATGCGATAGCTCTTGGCGCCCTTGATTTGCACGGCAACGCTTTGATAGGGCAGGCCGTCTTTGGGCAAGGCTACGGGAAGATAATCGCGGATGTACTTGCGCTGCTTGGGGTCGGAGGGATCGAGCTTCCAGGTGATCGTGATGGTTTTCTTCTGGAGCATGTCCTCGTAGGCCTTGGCGTCCTTGTAAATCGATTCGCCGACTTTCTTCGGTCCCATGTCGATGACTTTGCGGCAGTATTCCAGGGCCAGCTCCGGCTCCTCGTTGCCGTAGGCATTGGCGGCTACGAGGGCATAATAGAGTCCAACCTTGTCGTTAATCTTGAGGGCGGCCAGGGCGTCACGCTTACCCTCGGCGAAGCGGCCGGCGCGGCGATTGATCTCGCTGGAGAGGATCAGGTAACGATCGTTGCTCGGCTCTTTCTTGATGGCCTTGTAAATGGCGTCGAGTGCCTCGTCGTATTTCTTCTCGCGGGCCGACCGCTCCGCCTGACGGACGAGATCGTCCACATCCGGCTCATCGCCACGCGCAATTGAGAGAAGGATGGGCAGGAACAAGCACGCCAGCGCCAGGCTTCGGTTTCGTCTCATGGACTTTTCCTCCGCAGGTGAACACATCCTATGGTAGCGGAGAGAAGAGCAGATTTCATCTTTAGGCTCGCGGCATGACATCCGTAATGTTGAACTTGTAATCGTCGAAGCGTTCCACGTCGCGGCCGGCGTCCTCCCAGCCGTAGCGATACGAGCCAACATGCCACAGTCGGACGGTCGTGTCGGCCATGATACGGAAGCCACAACGGCGAGCACGTTCGCAAAAAGCGTAGTCCTCGTTCAGATACCACGCTTGCTCGCCCTCGCCTTCGATGAAAGGAGCAAAATACGGCACCGCCGCCTCCTTGAATCGCCGATTGCATACTGGCAGCTCCAAATGTCGTTGCACGGTCTCGTACAACACTCGGCGTGTGAGAGTGAAGCCGAAGCCACAGTAGAGTATCTCCATCAGTCCGCCCTTGTGCCCGAACAACACCTGTCGGGTCTGAGGCAGGAAGGCACACGCGAATTGACGGCGGGACTTCTTGGGGTAGATGCCGCACACCAACGGCAGATTGTGCCGGCGTAGCTTGTCCACGTCGTCGGGATCGAAAACGATGTCGCTGTCGATCCACATTAGCTCGTCGAAACCTTGGGCGAGAGCGTCGCTGGCCATCTGATTCCGACCGGCATCAATGGCCGAGTAGCCGCGAACACGCCAGACAGGAAAGCCACGGCGTTCTAGCTCGCGTAGGCCGTCCTCGCAACCGGGTTCGATGACGCCACCAACGGGGACAAGAACAACACAACGCGACGGAGGGGCCATGTTGGAATATCCAAACGAGTGCGATGACCGATTCCGCGAGCGTGGTTAAATCTCTGCATCTCTGCCGCACGGATGCAATTTCGTTGACATCATCAGTGTGTCAGGGTACAAGAAGGGTAGCAATTTGTCTCCATATCGGAGGATTCGTCGTGCGTTACCGCCTTGTCGTTATACTGCTCCTGATGCTACTCGCCGTACTCCCGGTGATGAACGTGCTGGCCGCACCTGCCCCTGTTCCCTTGGGGATTCTGGACATCGGAACGCCGCATCCGAAGGACGAGAGGGCGAAGCAGTTTGTAAAACTCCAAATCGAGTTCAACACCGATCACCGCTTCTTGGACACGGTCCTATCCTATCCCGAAGTGAAGAAGCTGCCCTCCGTTGCCTCTATGGAGAATCCCCGCCCCTGGCTGGCGAAGAACATTCGAGTCACACCAGGGGAAGGAGACCGCCTCCTCAGCTTCACCTTCCTGGCCGGCAAGCGAAACGAGCAAGTGACCATCATCAACGCCTTCCTCCGGGCCAACCTCCACTGGCACGACCTGGATGGGAAGGCCATCCAGCGGGGCGAGCAATCGGTCCGCACGGCAGAAGCCGGTATACGCGATCTGGAACAACGCATCCAATCGGGGCAGCAGCCTCACATGGTTGATGAATACCGGGAGCATATCAACCGCCTACGTCATACCCTTATCCCGGAACTCCGTGCCGAGATTGCCCGCATGAAGCAGTATGCCGTCCTCAAGTGGGCCAGATGAGCGAGGCCGGGTCACACTCGGCCCCGCAACACCATCAGGAAGAGACGGTGTACTGTTTATTGTTGTTCGGGTTGACCCCGTCGCTCAAGTTATACCCAGGAATGATGTCCATAGGCATGATGAAATTGCCGGGGTTTATTGGGTTGGCGGCATTGATGACGAACCACTGTAGACCTGCCGCTGGCTGCCCGTTGTTAACATAGACCGTCAATGTACTCTTGGCCTGTAGATTGATAGTGCCAAATGGCGCTTCGAGCAAGCCTTTATTGTTCTGGTTGGTCGCATCAATGGCGACATCTAAGGCCCCGTTGAAATTCAAGGTAGCACCCGTTACTTGAAGCTGGCCGTAGCCACTGCCCTCGTTGATTACCACCGAACCACCGGCGATGGTGGCGATGCCGGCCCCCGGACCAGTACTAGGCTGAAGCGTGCCTCCAGAGAAATCCAAGGTTTCCAGTGTGCCGCTACTCTGGTAGTAGCCCTTCTCAGCTTGCAAGGTGTCGAAGTGGTCCAGCGTTACCTTGGATTTCGGACCATAAAGGTCCACGGAGTTATTGTTGGTATTCGGAACGCCGCCCTGTACGACCAACTTTCCAGCAAACGACCCCGGAGCGACAGTCAGCTTGAGCGTGCCACCGTTATAGACCTCGATGGGCACGGTGATGGTATCCTGTGTGTTCGCCATTCCATAGTAGACCAGCGTGCCGCCATTTACACTGATGAAGTCGTCAGAAAACGCAGCACCGCCGCCGATCATCGTGTTCTGGTTTCCGCGTCCTGTGTAAGTGTCCATCTCGCCGAAGATATTGATCTTCACGGAGTCGGCCGTCAACGTGATTGCAGATTGGTTCCTATCGACGAGAGTCGCATCCGCCATTATATCCAGGTCCACTCCAAGGTTCTGTACATAATTCTTCTCGGAGATCGTCGTAGTGCCGCCGTTGATTATGAACGACTCAAAATCGTTGTCGGCATTATGCGGCCCCGTGAAGACGAAATTGGTGATCGTGGCGTTGTTGTCCACTTGGAATGTAGAATTGGGATTGATGAGATTCAGATCGAGAGTGTCCCCGGTCATGGACAACGCTGTGCCGCCCGCACCGAGCGATTCAACTTTACCACGCACTGTCTGTTGACCACCGTACTGAATGAGCGAAATGGAAGCGACAGTAAAACTCTCGTCCCAATCGATGGGATTGTTGCTTCCTGGCGTGCCATCACCCGGCACGGGGTTGAATTCGATTGGGGTCTCCTCGCCAGGTCCGGGATCGTCTAGCGTTAGCTGAAACTTCTGAGTTACGTCCCACCAGTTTGTGACAACCGACGCCAACGTACTGCCTGCTTGTGGGTTCCACCGCAAGGTATCGGTCAGATTTTGTTTGCGAGCAACGACTAACCCGGCGTTGCACTCGGCAGACTCGGTTCCAGGAATGGCGTCCGAGTCGCCTTCGGCATCGATGTTGCTGTCGATGCCCGGCCCTACCGCATCCTCAATCGTCGCCTCATAGCCAGACGGGATGGTCACATGGATTTGGAAGGTTGCCCCGCTCGCCGGTAGCGACGCAAAAGCATACCAGCCACCTTCGGCGGTCGTTGTCGTCTCGGCCTCTTCGCCGTTGAGTTCGAGCGTTACAGTGATTCCGTCCATACCTTGCTCGCCGTCGTCCATGATGCCGTCGCCGTTGCTGTCCAACCACACCCTGCCGCCATAAGAGACGCTGCCGCTCGCTCCGCCGCCGCCCGATCCAGAACCGGAGCCGCTACCTGAGCCGCTACCACTGCCTGATCCAGAGCCACTTCCGCTGCCGGAGCCAGAGCCACTACCGGAACCGGAGCCTGAACCGCTTCCTGATCCACTACCACTCCCTGATCCAGACCCACTGCCGGAGCCTGAACCGTTCCCTGACCCAGAGCCGGAGCCGCTCCCTGACCCGGAACCGCCACCGCTGCCGCCGCCACTGCCGCTCGTTCCGCCACCACCGCCGCCCGATCCTGTGCCGCTTGTGCCACCGCCGCCTGTTCCGGAGCCGGTCCCGCTCGTACCTCCGCCGCCCGACCCGGAGCCGCTACCACTTCCCGACCCAGAGCCGCTGCCGCTGCCTGAGCCGGTCCCGCTCGTGCCGCCGCCACCGGAGCCGGAACCGCTGCCGCTTCCACTGCCTGAACCGCTCCCGCTCCCAGAGCCGCTGCCTGAACCTGACCCTGTTCCTGACCCGGAGCCTGAGCCTGACCCGGAGCCTGAGCCTCCTCCCCCCGTGCCGCTGCCACCGCCTCCCGTCCCGCTCGTTCCGCCCCCTCCTCCGCCACTGCCTGAACCCGAACCACTGCCACTGCCGGAACCGGAGCCACTTCCGCTGCCCGAACCCGAACCGGAACCGCTTCCGCTGCCAGACCCGGAGCCGCTGCTGCCCCCGCCGGTTCCGCCGCCTGTCCCGGTGGTTCCGCCCCCACCGCCGCCTCCCGTCCCTCCGACGCCTCCACCGCCAGTCCCGCCTACACCGCCGCCCGTGCCCCACCCAATGCCGCCGCCGCCGAAGACCGTGGTCCCGACAACGCCTCCACCGCTGGTGTTGATGACGCCCCCGCCGCTTGTGCTGGCAACGCCTCCACCGCTCGTGCTTGCAACACCACCGCCGCCACTGGTGAATGTAACGCCGCCGCCTGGGGCCAAATTCTGATAGACAGCATGGCCAGCGTTGAAGATGGCGTTGCCGCTCTGGACGGCACTATTGCCGCTGAAATTCACCGTCGTCACGCCGCCGGCCAAAACGTACACTGCACCGCGATTCGCAATGGCCCCGCCGTAGCCCTGTGCGGAGTTATTGGTGAAGCTCGTGCCGCCATAGAGGTACACCAAGCCAGAATTGGCGATGGCTCCGCCGCTGGCTGAGTCGTTCGCGTTCGCGGCCTGGTTGCCGCTGAACGTGTCGCCGGTCAGATTGAGCTGGGCATTGCGGGCAACCAAGACGGCTCCGCCGCTGGTAGCGTTGCCGGGAGCGGACGAACTGTTGCCGCCCGTGAGAACCAAGTTATCGATCGTGGCGTTGGCCCCTGGCAGAATCTCGAAGAGCCGCGTCGCGTTGCCGCCGCTGACCGTGATGTTCGCCCCCGTGCCATCGATGGTCACGCTCTTGCTCAGGCTGATCTGAGACGTGAGCGTTATGGTTCCACTCAGTCCGCCAGTGAATCCGATGGTCTGTCCCGATTGTGCGGCGTTGACTTCATAGGGCAGGGAGCCAGCAACCGTAGGATCCCTGCTCAGGTTTGTGACGGTCAAGTCCGCCGGAACGATGCGACCCTCAAGCTGCTCAATTCAGGGTCGCACCGGACGCTTGATGGGGTTCCGAGAGGAACGGAGTGACGGGAGACGGAACAATCGGCGGAGCATCAGATTCCACAACATGGTGCGACTCCTCGTTGAGTTGATCCTTGGGCGGGTTCCGCAACCCGAACCATGCGAAGATTAAGATTCCGTAGAAATCTACCAAAGCGTCAAAAACATCGTCAAGCAAATAGTCGTTAATTCTCAACTTTTCATCCCATTCGGCGGAAATGGACAGTTCGCGAGATGCTGCACTCTCTTGCTTTCAGCCGCAAGAGCTTTCCGCAAATTATTGTCAATATTTAAGTTACGTTGACACAGTAGCTCTTGGGCTACCTGTTTTTCTCTTGCTCGTGGGCTTATCACTGAAGCTGCGAAACGATCACTCGGCAAAACGGAAATTAATTTCCGATCTGGTTAGGTCTGCTTCGAATTGCTGTGGGGAAAGAAAAAAGGCGACCCGCGGGGGAGCGGATCGCCTTTGCACGGGGGCCAAGGGCCGGAACACGGAGGGGGTGGAATGACGACCGAGGGAGGCCGTCGTTCCATGGCCGCCTGCTTGGTTTTGCATTTTTGCGTTCGGGGGGACGGACGCAAGAAAGACAAAAGCAAGACAGGACGGCCGCGTCCAGACGCCGCATTCGGTAGCCCTGGGGCGACCTTCACGGGGGGAGCGAAGGTCGCCCGGCTCCAGCGCCGTGCGTCCGGAAGACGGTGGAGATAGAGCAAGTCCAATGCCAAAGCCGTGTCCCGAAATCCGAAGTCCGAAATCCGAAACCCGAAACTATTGGTACGCTTCCGTTTCCGGAGATCACACATGTCGCTGACTGTTGATGGGTGACTTCTGATAACGGCTCGGGGACTTGTAAAACTTGCCGGCAATCCTTGTAAGAAATGCCCTATCCCTGTGCATCTGAGCGCTAACTCGCACTTGTCCAGTCTGGGATTCTCCTCCAATCTTTTGTCCTTACCCAGCCTACACATGCGGGGCCTGAGTCAATGGTCCGTTGATGAATGGTCGGGTTTGTACAATGGAAGACGGACGAGGAGGCACGTTGATGGAAGAAGAGATCATCCTGGGACGGGACGAAGCCAGCGAGGTATTCAAGCGATTTCTGTCGCAATTCGATGCACCCGCCTACATCCGTCGTGCCCGCGGCGTCGAAATGGCGCTGGAGCACTTGCTCGATCACTGCCGCCGACGCCGCGCGGAATGGTTGGAAATCGTGCGTCTCCGCATCGGCATGCTCCACGCTCTGGCCGGTGACTGGGACAACCTGCGTCGCTTCCTGGCAGACGGAGAACAGGTAGACATCCTACGTTACTTGCTGGCGGCCCTGGCTTCTCCACTGCGCGCTCCGGTCGAAGCGACCACCTCTACCCGTGCCCTACGTCGCGCGCTACAGGAATTGCACGAGAGCTTGCAACGGTTCAACCGACGTTGGAAAGAATTCCTGGAGAGCGTCGATCTGACAGCCATCAACGAGCTGCGTGAAGGCTACAACCGTTACTATGTGTTGGAGAAGGAGTGCGCGGTGCGCTCGGCCCGCGTCGCCCGGCAGGGATTCTCTCCGCTGTCGCCACTGACGCTGGACGACCTCGCCGCGCAGTTTCCGCTCCTGCCCGTGCCCAGGCTGCCGCGATGATCCGCTTTCGCAAATCAACAGGACTTGACTTGTGCCCACAGGCCGCCTAGACTGCGAATTAGACAATTATGTTTTGCCTTCCGGTTGCGGCTTGCTCGCGGGCTGGGATTCGCTACACGTACACGCCCTTCCAAGCCGCCAACTTAAGATAAGCAGAGCTACCTTCGGACACAGGCTTATCTTAAAAGCATTCTCTCCACGGTCCTGAAGCCGTGGCCGCACTGTCGCTTGTTTCGAGCACGGAATAGCGTTCCCTCTCTGGTACATCGGACGCCTGACATCATGCCATCGGGCTCTACAGCAGGAACTTTCTATTTGGTCGATGCGCATATGCTCATCTTCCAGGTCTTTCATGCCATCCGCGGCATGACGGGGCCATCCGGTCTACCTACCAACGCGCTCTTCGGCTTCGCTCGCGATTTGGTGTTTCTGCGTGGCCTGGCACCCGACTATCTCGTCTGCGCGTTCGACCGCGCCGAACCAACCTTCCGCAGCGCCATCTACGCCGACTATAAGGCGCACCGCGAGGAGATTCCCAGCGATTTGCTTTTGCAGTTGCCACATATCCATCGGCTCCTTGAAGCGATGAATGTGCCGGTCGTCAGCGTCGCGGGCTTCGAGGCCGATGACGTGCTCGCCACTCTCGGCGTCGCCGGCGCTGCGCGGGGACTGGACGTTTATCTCTGCACCAGCGATAAGGATTGCCGGCAACTCATCGACGAGCGCATACGCCTCTACAGCCTGCGCAGACGCCAGGTATTTGGCCGCGACGAATTGTTGGCCGATTGGGGCGTCAAACCGGAACAGGTGGTCGATTTACAAACAATGGTCGGCGATTCTGTCGATAATGTGCCGGGCGTGCCGGGCATCGGCCTCAAGACGGCGGCCAAGCTGCTGCAAGAGTTCGGCACGCTGGAGAACATTCTCGCCAACGTCGATCGCATTCCCGGGGCCAAGCGGCAAGAAAACCTGCGGAATTCAGCCGCCATCATCGAGCGCGCACGCCAGCTCGTGCGGCTGGACAAGCAAGTTCCGATCGAGCTGGATTGGGACGCCTGGCGACTGCGCGACATGGACGTGCCCCGGCTGCGGAAACTGTTTCAGGAATGGGGTTTTCACAGTCTGGGCCATCAACTTGGGGGCCAGAACGATCATGCTCCCGTCCAGCAAGAGTTATTCCCCTTCGGAGCCAATGCTCCTGAGGAAAACGGAGCCGCGAGCGTGAGCGAACGGTCGTCCCCGCCTCCTGACGGTCACGGTTCGGCTGACTGGCAAGCAGATTACCACCTGGTCGATTCCAAGGATAAATTCGAGAAGTTTTATCGCCAACTGAAAAAACAAAAACGTATCGCCTTCGACTCGGAGACGACCAGCCTCAGTCCCTTGCAGGCCGAGATTGTCGGATTGGCATTTTGCTGGCGTGCCGGCGAGGCGTGGTATCTGGCTTTGCGAGGCCCCGAAGGCTCGGCCTTGCTCGATGCCGAGGAGACGCTGGCCCGGCTGCAGCCCATTTTTGAAGATCCCCGCGTGGCCAAGGTCAACCAGAACATCAAGTACGATTTGCTGGTGTTGCGCGGCAAGGACATCCGGGCATGTGGCGTGGCTGGCGATTCCATGGTAGCCGATTATCTCCTACACGCTGGCGAACGCAGTCATGGTTTGGATGAGCTGTCGCGCCGCTATTTGAACCACCAGGTCATTCCCATCACGGACTTGATCGGAAAGAAGAGTCGCAAAACGCCGCAGTTGAGCATGGATCAGGTGGCGACCGAGCGCGTCGCCGTCTACTCCGGCGAAGACGCCGACGTGGCCTGGCGGCTGTGCGAATTGCTCGAAACCCAACTCGAACAGCCCGAAGCGCAAGCAAGGGGTTCTCTCCGCAAACTTTACGAGGACGTGGAAGTCCCGCTCATTGAAGTACTGGCTGAACTCGAATACAACGGTATCCGTCTGGACATTCCGTTATTGCAGCGCCTGAGCACCGAGATGGGCCAGCAACTGGCCGCCATCGAGAAGGAGATTTACGACCTGGCCGGCCACACATTCAACATCGGTTCGCTCGTTCAATTGCGCAAAGTCCTCTTCGAGGAGCTGAAATTGCCGGTACAGGGCCGAACCGGCATCACGGGCGCTGCGAGCACGGACCAGGAGACACTGGAAAAGCTGGCCGCTCTGGATCATCCCGGAGCTGCCCTGCCGCGCAAGATTCTCCAGCATCGCCGCATCGCCAAGCTCAAGAGCACCTATGTCGATGCTCTGCCGCAGATGGTCAATCCAAACACCGGTCGAGTTCACACGGCGTTCAATCAGACCGTGGCGGCGACAGGACGTTTGAGTTCGTCGGACCCAAATCTTCAGAACATTCCGGTAAGACGCGAGGAGGGTCAACAGATCCGACAAGCGTTCCTGCCGGAAGAAGGCTGGCTGCTGTTGACGGCAGACTATTCGCAGATCGAGCTTCGGCTTTTGGCTCATTTCTGCGGTGACGAGGAGCTGCGCCGGGCCTTCGCCGAGGAACGCGACATTCACACTACCGTGGCCGCCCAAATTTTTGGCGTACCGGAGGAGGCCGTCAACGCCGATCAACGGCGAATGGCCAAGACCGTTAATTTCGGTGTGATTTACGGCATGAGTCCCAGCGGATTGGCTCAGCGTCTCGAGATGTCGCGCGATGAGGCGACGAAGTTCATCGCGTCGTATTTCGCTCGCTATCCCAAGGTCCAGGAATATCAGGATCGTCTGCTGAAAGATTGCCGGGCCAACGGCTACGTATCCACGATCCTGGGACGGCGGCGGCAGTTCGACCCCGAGGCCATCCGCGCTAACTCGACGTATCAGCAGCGCAACACGGCGGAGCGCGAGGCGATCAACATGGAAGTGCAAGGGTCCGCCGCCGATGTCATCAAGCTGGCGATGCTCAACGTCTATCGCCGCCTACAGCGCGAAAAGCGGCAAGCTCGACTGTTGTTACAAATCCACGACGAGCTTGTCTTCGAGACGCCGCCCGGAGAATTGAATGCGCTGGCAGAATTGGTGCGCCAGGAGATGACAACGCCGGTGGAGACGGCGCTGGGACTGCAAGTGCAGTTGCGCGTCGATCTGGCTTACGGCCCGAACTGGCTCGATGTGAGGGAGATGCCCAGCGCATGAGGCCGGCCAAGAACGAAAAGCTGGTGGTGGGCCTTCTGGGCGGCATCGGCAGCGGCAAGAGCCAGGTGGCGACTGCGTTCGCGCGTCAGGGAGCGCGCATCATTGCCGGTGATCAGCTTGGTCAAGCTGCCTTGCGCGATCCCGACATCCGCGCCCGCGTGGTCTCTCGCTGGGGCCAGGGTATTGTCGATGAGAGCGGCGAGATCGATCGGCGCCGCCTGGCCGTCATCGTCTTCGCCGACCCGGCTCAGCGGAGGGAGCTGGAGCAGTTCACCCATCCGTGGATTCGTCTGCGCATCCGGGAGCAGGTGGAAGAAGCGCGTAAAGATCCGCGCGTGCCGCTGATTATTCTGGATGCAGCGGTGATGCTGGAGGCGGGATGGAATGAGGTTTGCGATCGTCTTGTGTTCATCGAGGCGCCGCGGGAGATGCGGCTGGCGCGCGTGGCGCAACAGCGCGGCTGGAGCGAAAAGGAGGTGGAAGCGCGTGAACAGGCACAATTGCCCTTGACTGAAAAGGCCGTTCGGGCCGATCATGTGTTCGATAACTCGGTCTCCCTCGAGCATCTGAACCGCCAAGTGAACG
The DNA here is from genome assembly GCA_036557565.1 of Gemmataceae bacterium. Lineage (GTDB taxonomy): Bacteria > Planctomycetota > Planctomycetia > Gemmatales > Gemmataceae > JAJPHU01. The sequence goes on along the minus strand of DATBHJ010000077.1, from coordinate 3,137 downwards.
ACCTCTTGCATCTCTGGGGGTTGGACCACGTTTGCCCCCGGAGCGAATCGAAGCCGTGACGAGTCGGCCTTTTCGGCCGTGTATCTGTATTTCGTGAGGAACCCTTAAACCCTGTACCGAAGCCTGCCGCTGGGGCTTCGCCGCGCCGAACGCGACACGACAACATATCCGCGTCCGGTCGGCATGAAGGAAGAATTTGTGGGTTAGCTACGCTTCTGCGAAGCGTCGCCGATCAGCAAATTCAGTAAATTCTTCTCTCTGCCCCAGCTATCTCTTGAAGGAGAAGACGACATGGCCGAAGCCAAGAGCCGACGCGAATTAACTCCTCGACCGCGCACAAGGGGCAAGACGGACCTGCCCGCCAACGGTGATGATCTCGCTCCCGAGGAGCGCACTTCCCTGCTGACCGACGCTGTTCCGCTCGACGGCGAGACAATGACTCCGCAAGGCGATCCCGACACGCCCAGCGCGGATGGGTCCGTGGCTGCAGCGACTCGACGGCCGGCTCCTGACGAGCGGCCGATGCCGGCCCGAAGTGGGCGCGACGAGGACTACCCGGTCTTCGACGAGGAGATCAACAACCGCTATGAAGAGATCAAGCGCGGCAGCACGCACATCAGCGAATTGCAGCAGATGACCATTCCGCAGCTCCTTCGCGTCGCCAAGGAAGAAGGTCTCAGCGACTATACGGGTCTGAAAAAACAAGATCTCATCTTCAAGATCCTCAAGGAACGTGTCAAGCAAAACGGCCTGATGTTCGGCGAGGGCACGCTGGAAGTGCTACCCGACGGCTTTGGCTTTTTGCGCAGTCCCGATTACAACTACTTGCCTTGCCCGGACGATATCTACATCTCGCCGTCGCAGATCCGTCGTTTCGGTCTGCGCACCGGCGCCGTGGTGGCCGGCCAGATCCGTCCGCCCAAGGAGAATGAACGCTATTTCGCACTGCTTCGCGTCGAGGCGATCAATTACCAAGATCCGGAGATTTTGACGCAGAAAGTGGTCTTTGACGATCTCACACCGCTGCATCCAGATAAACGGTTGCATCTGGAGGTTGATCCCAGCGAGGTCAACATGCGGGTCATGGATCTGGTGACGCCGATCGGCAAAGGACAACGCGGCCTGATCGTCGCGCCGCCGCGCACCGGCAAGACCATACTGTTACAGAAAATCGCCAACAGCATCCTGCGCAACCATGCGGAATGCTACGTCGTCGTCCTGCTCATCGACGAGCGGCCCGAAGAAGTCACGGAAATGGAGCGCACCGTCAAAAGCGATCATGCTGAGGTCGTCAGCTCGACGTTCGACGAGCCGGCGTCGCGGCACGTTCAGGTCAGCGAAATGGTTATCGAGAAGGCCAAGCGCATGGTCGAGTACGGCACCGACGTGGTGATCTTGCTCGACTCCATCACGCGTCTGGCGCGGGCCTACAACACGGAGGTTCCTCACTCCGGCAAGATCCTGTCCGGCGGCGTTGATGCCAATGCCCTGCACAAACCGAAGCGATTTTTCGGCGCCGCTCGCAACATCGAGGAAGGCGGATCGCTGACCATTTTGGCGACGGCGTTGATCGACACCGGCTCGCGTATGGACGAGGTGATCTTCGAGGAGTTCAAGGGCACCGGCAACATGGAGTTGCACCTGGACCGTCGCCTCGTCGATAAACGAATCTGGCCTGCCATCGACGTAAACCGCTCCGGGACACGAAAGGAAGACTTACTCATGGACCCGGAGGAACTGCGCCGTATGTACATCTTGCGCAAAGTCCTCAGTGACATGAACCCGGTCGAAGCGATGGAATTGCTCACCAATCGCATGAGCCGCACAAAGGGCAACGGCGAGTTTCTTATGAGCATGAACTTGAGTTAACGGAGGTCATTTTCCAGCCCGAAGCGTAAGGGAGGGCCGCCCTCGCTTACGCTTCGGGCTGGTTGGGTTTTACTCCATGCCAACGATTTACGAAGGTTCGCTCGCGCCGCCGTCAGGGCGATTTGCCCTGGTTGCGGCGCGTTTCAATTCCGCCATAGTCGATCAGCTGGTCAGCGGTGCACTCGATGCGCTGAAACGTCATGGCATCGCCGACGATGCCATCGATATCGTGCGTGTGCCCGGTTCGTTTGAGATCCCGCTGGTGGCCCAGCGACTCGCCGGCAGCGGCAAATACTCGGCCGTTATCTGCCTGGGCGCCGTCATCCGCGGCGAGACCGGCCATTACGACTATGTGGCTGGCGAATCCGCCGGCGGCGTGGCGCGTGCGGCGCTGGCCACGAATGTGCCGGTCATCTTCGGCATTTTGACATGCGAAACGCTGGAGCAAGCCATGAACCGCGCCGGTGCCAAGTCCGGCAACAAGGGATTCGACGCCGCCCTCACCGCCATTGAGATGGTAAATCTGCTGCGAAACCTGCCGAAATGAATTGCCCTCTGGGGACCGCTCATGTTGCTATCCCGAACAAAACAAGAATGCGTGACAGTCGCCGATCTGTTGAAGAAGCTCGGCAACGTCCCGCCCGAGCGTGTACTCCTTGATCCAACGCCTGGAACCGCGACGGAAAAGGACGTTCTCGATATGGAGCGACGCCGAGGACGAACTTGCGAATTGGTGGATGGCGTTTTGGTGGAGAAAGCCATGGGACTTGAGGAGTCATTCTTGGCGGGGTGGTTGATTCATCTTCTCTACCAGTTTTTGGCCAAGCATAAACTCGGCATCCTCGCTGGTGAGCAAGGGCCATTTCGTCTCTGGCCGGGTTTGGTCCGCATACCTGATGTGTCTTTCATCTCGTGGAACCAACTGCCCAATGGCAAGATCCCGAAGCAACCGATCCCCGACCTGTATCCCGATTTGGCTGTGGAAGTCCTCAGCCGCAAGAACACCAAAGCGGAGATTGATCGTAAGCTTCACGAATACTTTCGCAGTGGCACTCGGCTCGCCTGGGTTGTGGATCCGCGAAAACGAAGCGTCCGCGTGTACACGGCACCCGATCAATTCCGCCTTCTCACAGAGGAACAAAGCCTCGATGGCGGCGATGTGCTGCCGGGGTTGAACTTGCCGCTCCGCGAAGTCTTCGCTCAGTTGGAAGAGGAACCGGCCCGGAAAAAGCAGCCGAAGAGATAACATCGCCCTCAATTCCACCTTG
>DATBHJ010000076.1:0-8779 GCA_036557565.1 Gemmataceae bacterium | reverse complement strand
CCACGTCGTCGAGCACGAAGCCGACGACGAGGCCCACGCCCAGCGTTTGCCATGTCGAAGCGGCTCCGGCCGCGAGGATGGTGCTGGAGATGCCCAGCCGGGCGGCGATGGCCGCCCCGACCTGAATGGTCAGGTCGGTGGCGACGTTGGTCGCCTCCCAGACGAACAACTCGCGGCCGGTGACGACGGCCAGATCAGTTCGCAGATCCTGAGCCACCTGCCGGCTCAGCTCGTGGTAATGGCTGCGTAACGCCTGATCGGAGCCGAGCGCGGGGGTGGCAAGGCGGGGCAGTTCGTCGTCGGCCAGGTCGGCGCGCAGGCGGACGAGCAGGTCGTCGTCGATCGCTTCCAGCTCGGCCAGGTAGCTACGGACGGCCGTGGCCACGGCCTTCTCCAGGTCTTCCATCAGGAAGACGTGCTCGGCAAACGCCTCCTGGAGAAATGCGTCGTAGCCGCTGCCGCCGCCGATCTCAGCTTTCACCAGTTCCCATTTGCCCTTAAGGCCCAACAGGGCCTCGGCGAAGGCCCGGCTGCCGGCTTTGCGCTCGTTCAGGAAGGCGTGGATGGAGGCCAGGTGCTTGTCGAGGGCTTGGTCCGCATCGCGTTCGGCCTTCTCCAGGAGCGGCTGGGTTTTGCTCCAGGCGTGGCTGTGGACGGTCTTCGGGTCTTCCTTGCGGAAGTCGGCTACGAGTTCGCTAATCTGGAATGCCAGGGCGATGATGACGGCGATCAGCAGCGCCAGGCAGACGGCCGCGCCGACCCGGTTGGAGGCCGGCAGCGATTGCCAATGCTTAATCCAGCGAAACATGGAAATGCCCTTTCATTTTGGATGTAAAGGAAATACGGAGAACGGTGCCTAAACCAGCGTTCCCTTGATCTTCTTGGTTTCCGGTTTGGCTTCGGGCTTCGATTCTTTCTCGCCCGTCATCAATGGAGCGATGACGTGCTCAGCTATAAGCCTTGCGGCCTCGGGATTGGAGCGCATATGGGCGGTCAGACGCCGCCAAGCCAACCAGACCAGCACGCCGACGGCTCCATTGAGCAATAGGAGGATCATAAAAGGAAAGAACATGATGCCTCTCCAGAAAAAGGGGGCGCCGGGCGAACGCCCCACACGGTTACCTGAACCACTTTCCGATGATGTCGATGGCCTTGTTGGCCGCCGCCTTTTTTGCCGCATCGCTCTTGAGAAACTTGGAAATCAGCCAGAACATGAGCAGGAGGGCCACAAAAAATTTCCCTCCCACCTCCTCAAGAAACGTTGATGCTAACAGTATCGTTGCAAACACGATGACCTCCGGAAAAAAAAGGCATCCTTGCCCCGATGGTTTAGCGTTCCATGTCGTTTCCGCGATCCGGCACCTGCCGTGCCGCCGCCTCACGCAGTTGTTCTTGAAGGCCGTGCTGAGGCTCCATCTCGATCTGCCCCTCCAGCACGCCACGATCCTGCGCCACCTCGGCATACATCGGGTTGAGCGGCGTTCCCGGCTCTCCCGGTCCGCCCTTCTGCCCGAACCATCCCTGCTCGACCACGACCTCCCTGATGTCCTTGATGGCTTCCCGTGCCATCGCCTTTAGCTCCGACCATAGAGAAGGCTGTCGATGCTCCGGCATTTTTTACCTCCAATCACTTGCCGTACCGATCCCGGTATTCCCTCACCAAACTTTCCTGTTCCATTTTGGCATCGTTCATGTCATCCAACCGGCGATCCCAGATCGCCTGTTTCACGCTCTCCACTAACGGCAGCGTAAAGCACCCCGTCAGCAGGAACGTCGGAAGGCCAGCGGTTGGCAATCCGTATTCGAGATATATTTCGCGCGCTATAAGTCCGGCGATGGCGACCATCACCGGCTCGTAAAGCATCTTTGCCGTTTTCTGATTCGAGCCGAGGCCGACCGTATCACCGTCATACCAGCTATGTATCTGGCCCGCGAGCTTGTTGGCCTGTCCCCGCAGTTGCGCGTAGGAGAGCGTCCACAGGATGAGCCACACGTACATGATGTTGTCTCGCGTAAAAGTAGCCCACAAGAATATCAGGATGAAGGCGCAGGCACATGATCGGCATAACGAATTCTTCCCCCATCCCTTGCGGAACGGGACGATAATCGCCCGCTGGTGGAAGGTGGCGAGGTTGGTCACAATGTTGGAATACTGCTTCCACGTCAGTTTGTCGTTTTGCTGTTCAGGCATTGACAGTTTCTCCAATTGGGAGCAGATTGGCGATACTTCACTAAATCACCCGACTCAGATGGTTGCTTCGGCAGCCCTCAATTTTTCCCCGGACGCAGACGGTTCCTCATGCGTGCCTGCTGGACCTCGTAGCACTCAATACCCGGCTTACAGATGGCGTAAAATTCGTCCCAAGCCAGCTTCCAGTCCTCCTGCCGGAGGCACGGCTTCACCCTTTCAAGCAGAGTATGAGCCATTGCTACGGCGCAATCGTGAATTAACCTGTTAATGGTTCACCTCTCATTTCTTTATTTTCAAGCTCTTTCTCCGCCGCTTCGATGCCTCCGACAATTCCCACTATGGAATTAATCAGCATCGCCTGAGCATCGTAATTCCGATCAACGAAGTAATTTGTGAAGTAATCCAAGGCTTCCCGTGCGCCTTGAGGCGAATTTTCCCACGCTTTTTGGAGACAGAGACAACAATAACTTTTCTGCCACTCATCGGATGCAAGCTCGCACCTGTTTCTAGGAAGCGTTTGGAGAAACTGTAAAGCCTGCGCCATATCCCAATCTTTTAGAGCCCGCTCAAGCATGGTGGTTACATTCTTCGCGAATGTATGGCATCCTTCACGCCAGAACTCGAAGCTCCGCAGCCTGTCAATGTGCCCGTTAATCAAGCTCATCGCTCCCTCTCTTTCTCGTTATCATTGGCCGCTATTCTGCTGGCGGCCTCGGTGATGCTCATCGTTCCTTGTCTTTGTCCCGTTGCGGAATTTGCCTGCTGGCTGCCTCAGCAACCGCTTGCTTGTAACTGCTGGTTACATTCGCCCCTGACATCTGGGCAAATTGCAGGGTTGCAGTGCGAAGATCGACGCCAAACATATTGGCTCCATCCATGCGGGCGTTCGTGAAATTCGTGCCGATGCAGACAGCGTTAGAAAGATTGGCGCCGCGAAAATCGGCGTGTTGGCAATTAGCCTGCGAAAGAATCGCGCCTGATAAATCAGCCGCCCGAAAATCCGCATATCGTAAATCAGCTCCTTCCAGATTAATCTTGCGCAGATCGGCGCCGCGAAGATCGGCCTGTTTGCCTTGGCGATTAGTCACCCATTCCTTGTGCTGTTGCAGGACCGGAGCCACATCTTTCTGCGTCATGGATTTTATCCCCTCTGATCGAACTCAACCCTCAAGAAAGCCTCGCCCGTCGAAAATGGGGTTCCTGATCTCACAACCAGGCCGTCAACTTTGTAATCATTCTCCGGCCCACCCGTCCGCATTCCCTGCATGAACTCGCGGTGTTCCAGAATCTTCCTCATGCTATGCCGGGTAGTGGCGGACGTTTTTGATTGCCCCCACAACGCATCGTACATATCCTCCGGAGCCGACCCGGAAGTATCCACATCCATGTGCATCCGTTGACCAACCAGCGATGATCCGTACCCAGCAGACTTATCATCACCAACCGGATGAAAAACCTTGTGGTAAAAGTTGGTCAGGAGGGCGTCTGTTTCATGCTCGCCAGCCTGTCCCTGTATGCGGCTGTAGAAGCTGTGGATGGACTGCGTTAAATACACCATGCAGCCACGGTGACTTCTGCACTCCGCGAGAAATGCCCCGTCCACTGAGTTCATCACCTTTTGAGCTTCGTCGCACCAGATAACACAAGCCGGTGTTTCCTCGGTGGCTTTTCGCTTCAGGATGTACCACTGGGTCAGGTATTTCCACCCGCCGAGAATGAATGCTCCCGCAGCGCCTTCACTGCTGATTGGGAGGTCAATCAGTATCCATTTTCCATGCTCCACCGCCATCGGGGAAACATTGGTCGAGGTTGACACCAGCTCCCGCACGATGCCGGTGTTGAACACATGGAGAATACCCATCACACCGGCCAGGATCGAGCTTCTGGTTTTTTCCGACATCACCGGATACTCGTTCAGCCAGTAATCGGCTGCCAGTGAGTAATCGTGTTGCTGGATCGAGGTTCGCTGATTACTGTGAGCTGCTCCCAGGCACCGGCTGTGGAATCCCGACCGCCACTCCGGGGTGGCTAGCGTCGCAGGAGTTTGAGCCGCGCCGTTGATAAACCGCTGCACGTCAGGAGCCGTCACTGTGCCGGTGGCGAGGCGGACAATTTCCACGGCGTTATAGATCATTCGCTCATTCTGCCGACGCCAAAACTGATCGGTATTCCGTCCTTCACCGCCGGATTGTTCCAGTGTTTCACTAATGACCATAATGGCCTTGGTGATTTCCCGCGTGTCCCCGTTGTTCCGCAGGATGAAGTCGATGAAGTTAAATCGCAGGGCCGAGGCCGCGCTGAACACCAGAAGATCACGCGCACGGCCTGCCTTGGTGAAGACTTTTTCCCAGAACTCCCTATCCTCTGGCTTGCTGGCGAGTATCAAACCCCCGATTTTGCGGCAGTGGGCAACGGCCTTGGCGATTAAGAGGCCAGATCCGCTCGACTTGCCAGCCCCTGTAGCCCCAAATATGACAATGGAGCGTAACAGGTCGCGAATAGGAACGGGATCGAGTGGCGACCATGAAAACAATATCTGGGATAAAAGGCCGCCACTGCGAGCCGGCGCGGAATAAGATTGTTGTTTAACGCGCTGTCTACGGCTACGAATAATCAGGATGACTACGAACACGCCCATAGCCGCTGGGATAGCCGGATAGGCATCAAAGAGCTTGAAGATTTTGTCCATCATGTTTTCAAAGCCGTTCATTTCTCTCTCCCCAACCTAAGAAGCCTTCGCTTTGTCACGCATCACCGCGCTAAAAGTCTTGCTATCCAATCCCTGTTCTTGCGCCCGCTTTGCTTCCTTAATCAGCAGATTTAACTCCTCGATGATGTCCGAAATGGTCATACCGTCACCCTTGCCGGCGAGCGTCACCAGCACGCCCGAAGGCATCTGGCAGCGGACGCGCGCCACCCGGACAGACGGCGTGCCGCCGTTGCGGGCCTTGCGGCCCCGGCTCTCCAGCTCGTCCCGGCTGGCGCCGTTCAACTTGGCCGCCAGCAGCACGGCCTGATCGGACTCAGGCACCCTGGATATGGCGTACCAGTCCGACAGCCCAAGCTTCCCCTCGGCGGCTGCATCCTTCACCGGCTGGATGCAGCGATCCAGCGACAGCACCTTCGACACATAGTCCTCCTTGCGGACAATGGCGGCCGCCATCTCCCGCGCCGTCGCCGCCGGATGGTGCCTGAGCCACTCCTTGCAGCCGCAGTAGACCTCGTAGGGTTTAAGGTCGGCCCGGTGGAGGGCGGTTTCGAGCTGGATTTCCTTGATCTGGGCCTCGGTCACGTCGTCCTCGACCAGGATCACGTCGAGGGCCGGGATGCCCACGAGTCTGGCCGCCAGCCAGCGGCGCTCCATGTCCACGATCATCCCGTTTTTGCGGGCGATGCCGGGGACGAGCTGCTTCTTCTTGAGAGACTCCCCCAGCAGCCGCAGCTCCTGCTCGTCGAAGTGCTTGCGCGGCTGCGTAGGGTCGGGATGGAAAAAGTTTAATGGTTTTGAGACAGGTGCAGGCAAGATTCACACTCCTTCCTCGTTGGGAATGACCATATTTGCGCGGACCAAGCTCCCTTGGGGCGTTAAAACGACTGTTATGGACCTTATTTCCGCGGTAGCCGCCTCCTCTCTGCTGGACACGATCTCCCGCGTCGGGCGTTCGTCGAGCAAGCTGGCTGCGGCTCACCGCAGCCGGGCTTCTGGCTTGACTGACCGCTCACCGACGGCCGGAAAGAAATGCAGGCAGTTATCCATCACAAACAGTTCGCCTTTGATTCGCACGAGGGGCAGCAGCGCGCCCTCGACGGGGCCGTCGGTAAAGGTGGAGGCTGACTGTTTTGTGTTTCCTGACTCTGAAGAATTCTCAACAGGCGTCATGGTGATGCTTTCAAGAAAAAGCTGAAAACAGTTAGCCGTTTTTTGAACCGTTTAATAGGTCGAAAAAAGCACCAGCGCCGCGTTTGTGGCGCTGGTGTCTGCGCATCTGGATGATGCTGATGTTGCTTGTGGTCAAACGCGATACTTACTCCGCATCGTGGTCGTCGAAGTCTCCTATATCAATCTCACGCTTACGGCGAAAGAAGTCCGAGCGTGAGGCGCCCGTCTGCACCCGGTAGAGTGCCTCCTGTTTTTGCACATCATCTGTCTGGCTAACAATGCCGCGAAGGATGTTTCTCCGTTGCGTCCTTCGGGCCTCCCGCGGCAGCGTGTTCGCTTCGTGGCGGAAATGGTGTGTCGCTTCCCGAACGCTGGCAGCGATCAGATCCCGCCAGTGGCAGTGGGTCAGGTCGGCCTCCCATTGCAGATAGGTTTGAAAGCTTTTCTGTTGCAAGCGTAAGTCGAGGGGGCAGCCGGCAGTACGGCATTCTTTCAGAAGGTGTTCCGTGATTTCGCGACATTCCTGCGGTCCGATCACCAGCTTGTCCTGCTGCCGGTAGCCTTGGCTCGCCATTGCGTTCATCATCGCGGTCAGTTCGGCCTCGGTGACATCGAGCCTATGAACCTCAATGCGGGTTGCCATCGCTCGCAGTTCCGGCATGTCCGCCAGAGGCCGGTTACTGATAAGGATGAGGCCGCCGCGGAAGACGACACGCTGCATGCCCTCGGTAGCAGTGGTCCAGGTGATGACTCGCTCGTGGCCTGGTTGTGCCCACAGAGCACTCCGCAAGACGCCTTGGGCGTCGGCATCTTTGGTGATGCGTTCCATATCTTCCAGGACGTGAATCGCATCCGAGGCATGTTTCAGGGCCAGGAACATCCCTTTGGCCGTGATCCGCGAATTGAACAGTTGATAACATGCCTGGAGGAGCGCCAGTTGGCTTAAGACTGTAAAAGACTTGCCCACGCCGCCGCTGCCGTAGAGGAATAGCCCCGTCTTGAAGCCTTTGGCGACAGCTGTTACAAAATCGCGCACCACTTGTAGTTTCTTTTCCAGGGTGGCCAGGGCGTTCTCGTCGCCGCTGGCCGCCGCCAGAGTTTCGTTCATACTCAAACTCCTTTTCCCTCTTGTCTCAGGTTTCACTTCTGAGACTTGAGACTTGGAACTGTCTGCACAGCCAGCTGAGTCACTCGCAACGGTGCCGCCGTCTTTCCGGGAGTTGTTGGCGGCGGAGAACATTCCCCGGCGTCATGCCGGCCAAGGAGGGAGCCACGGCCTGGGCGATCATGACCTTCTCCTCCTCGGTGCAGCGGATGGCGCGGGCCACATCCCATACGCAGAGACCGGAGCGTTCGATGTCGCAGAGCAGTTGCCACAGGGCACCGTGTCCGGGTGTCACGTTCAGGGATTGGGACGCTTTGGCGTCGGCGTTTCGCGCCTGGTGAATGGCCTCACGCAGGCCGTCCTCCAGACGCCGGCGGCGCTTTCGCGCACGGCTTCTTGTTCTGGACATAGGGGGACCTCATGAAAAATGGACTGGGCGGGCGGCGTCGCGTTGCGTGCGGGATTGATCAGGAGCTTTAAGGACCGCAACCAGATAGGCCGCAGGTTAGATCGCCGGCCCCCGCGCTACGTGCAGGGGAACTCGGAAGCTAGGCTGGCAGCATACAAGCGATGGCGATGTATTCCTTCACGTCCAGGGTGGTAATCGGCATGGACCTCAGCAGCAAGCACAACGGGCGTGTAGGGTAGACGATGGAACCCCGCGAAAATTCCAGCCGAGATGCGGAGTTTTATTGGGCTATGCGGGTTTTGCTGGACATTGGGGCAAAAAATGGGCTCAGTCGGTGGAAGCCCTATGGCACGGCGTAGAGTGGCGCCGCAGGATGGCGGGCGCAACAACCAACGTGGCTTTGGAGGGCCAACGGCAGGTGGTGGACAAAAAAGAGAGAAAAGAGCAACAGCTTACAGAGATGGTGGACCTGTTGATAGATCAGTTCGGGACTCAGTCCCCGTGCTGGAAGCGTTATGAGGACTTGACACAACAGAAAATCCGCCTGGAGGGAAACGGAGTAGAGATGAAGTTGGGCATGGCACACGATAGTCTGTCTGTGCTGCGTGAATTGCAAGAGCAAGCGCCGGATCAATTCCTGGAGCTGGTACGGATCGTAAGACCACGGGGAGCGACGCGCTTGCCGGAGCCAAGCGCGAGGCTGGTCATCGCCAGAGGGGGTCTCAAGGAGCGCGGCATTTTATCCCCCGACGGATTTGAGGTAGAGCCACGTCTCGCTGCGGTGCTTGATGCTGCCTACACGGAAACGAAAAAGGGCGTGCTTCTGCGCGAGACGGCGGTCTATTCCAGTCCCGGGTTGGCGGAGGAACTGGCCAGTGCCAGGAAGAAGGCGATGAAGGAGCTAGTGTCCCTCGCCGCCGAAGACATCCAGGCAAAGGTACATAATTACCGGCTGAAAGAGAATTACCGCCGGATGCGGGACGACGACGCCCCGCATCGTTAAGACGCACTGGCTAGGGCGGGGCCGTTGTCGTTGTGCCAGTGAGCTAGACGCTTGTGAATGCCGATCAAGAAGTGCAGCGCCGTGACGACCAAGAAGTGCAGCGCTCGGTTTTAGGGTAGCAGGCGACTGCGGGCACTGACAACAACGTAGGGCAATCTTCCCTTTTGATATCTTCAATTATTTTTCTTCAC
>DATBHJ010000075.1:0-9082 GCA_036557565.1 Gemmataceae bacterium | reverse complement strand
CGCTTACTCCGCTGCGCTGCGTGCGCGGCTCGGACATAGGTGACAAGGACTGCATCCAGGGATACGGCATCATGCGCTGCCTCATGGCCTGCTGCTTAGGTCTGTCGCTCCTGATCGCGACAAGTGGGTGTCACTGCTGCGATCGCGTCGAAGGCGAATTGCGTGCCCGCGAAAATGATGTTCGCGAGCTACGCGCGGAGCTGGATCGCTGCGGCGTTTACAACCAGACCTTGCAACAGGAAGTGCATGCGCTGCGCGGCCAGTTGGGAGTGCCGCTTCACGGTCCGCCGCCGGCTGCGTATCCCGTACAGGCGGTGGCATTGGGCCGACAGACCGGCGGACGCAGCAACGATATTGGTCCCGGCGATGACGCCCTGCAAGTCCAGGTCGAACCACGCGATCCCGACGGAACCGTCATCAAGGCGCCGGGTCAGGTCATGATCTTGGCCCAGGAAATCACTCCCGAAGGGATCAAGCGACCGCTGTCGTCGTGGATGATCCCTCCAGACGCGCTCCGCAAATCGTGGGTCAATGGTCTGTTGACCACCGGGTACCTGCTAAATCTACCCTGGAAGACGTGGCCGACCACGGACAAGCTGCGCATCACGGCCCAGTTCCAGCTCGCCGACGGCCGATTCTTCGAGGCGGATCGTGATGTCACCGTTCGCCTGATGCCCGCCAATCAGCGACCAATGGTCACCCCGAAGGCCGGTTCCAATCCCGCACTACAACCCCCGGCTGGGGACAGCGGGCCGATGCTGTTGCCGACCCCGCGTGTTATCGATCCCACCAAGCCCGAACCTTCGCCTCCGCCCGATCCTATCCCTAACCCTTTCCTGGGTGCATCGCGTTCGACTCAGGAACCGCCGCCTGCCGAGATGCTCCGTCCCGTCCCTCTCAAGTGAGCTTGTCCGCTTCCGTCGGCTATAATGACTCGCGGAGGTTGCATCCGTGAGTGAACCGACTATTGAGATACTCTATGAGGACAATCATTGTCTCGCCGTCTTCAAGCCAAGCGGCGTCCTGAGCACCCATTACGAAGGACGCGAGGAAACACTCGACAGAGCTGTGAAGGCATATCTTAAAGAAAAATATCACAAACCCGGCAATGTGTTCGTGGGCATCGTCCATCGACTCGATAAACCCGTATCCGGCGTGTTGTTGTTCGCGCGGACCAGTAAAGCGGCATCTCGACTGGCCCAGCAGTTCCGTGAAGGCACTGTCGAGAAGAATTACTGGGCCATTGTCGAGGGTGAAATGTCTCAGACAGCCGGCACTCTCGAAGATTGGTTGTACAAGGATAAAAATCGCGGCCGTGTCGAACTTGTCGAGCCAGGGGATGAAGGCGCTAGGCAAGCGCTCTTGCATTACCATCGACGTGCCGTGCATGACGGCCTGACCTGGCTGGAGGTCCGGCCGCAGACCGGGCGCACGCATCAGTTGCGCGTGCAACTCGCCCACCACGGCCATCCCATCTACGGCGACGCAAAGTATGGGGCCGTTCGCACGTTCGGTCGGGCCATCGGCTTACATGCCCGTGCATTGACATTTCTGCATCCAATACGATACGAGCCGATCACGCTCACCGCCGAAGTGCCTCGAGTCTGGCGCGGACGCTTCGCTTACCTGCTGCGGGAGGGACAGCTGTGAGCGCGTATGTATGGAGCGATTATGTGCTCGACCGAATCCGCGAAGTGATTCAGCGCGATGTCAACAACCGCGGCCTTGCCAGCGATCCGCACGACAATCTTTTCACGGCTTGCCGCGACGATTTCGCCAATGCTTGTCGCAGCGTTGCCTCGACGCTACAACCCACATTCTTCATCGTGACTGGCTTCTTCATTCCGCACGCGCAACCCCCGTGCGGTGAAACCGACGGTCCCCTCGGAGCCATCTTCTTGGCGCGGGCAGGGCAAGAGCTGGGGATCAAAGTCGTTTTGGTCACAGATGTGTTTTGCCGAGCAGCGCTCGAAGCCGGCCTGCAAGCGTGTGCTCTGGAAACGAAAGTTCCCGTTCTTGTGTTGCCGGATCGACGAACTCCGGACGCGTATACTGGTTGGTTCACACTACAGGCGTTACAAGGCAAATGGTTACCTGCGGGACTAACATTGCCCACCCACCTTATTGCCCTGGAGCGAGTGGGGCCAGGTTTCGACGGCTGCTGCCGCAACATGCACGGTCGAGATGTTACCGAAGAAATGTGCCCTGCCCATCGATTCTTCGAGAAGCCCCGTCTCTTGAAGCGTCTTAACAGCACCATCGGCATCGGCGACGGCGGAAACGAAATCGGCATGGGCAAAATCCCGCCGGAGGTGATTGCTCGCAACATTCCTCACGGAGAACAAATTGCCTGTCGTGTCCCAACGGATCACCTGATTGTAGCCGGCGTCAGCAATTGGGGCGCGTACGCCCTTGCTGCTGGTGTGGCCGTCCTGCGTCGTTCGCGTTTGCCTGCATCGCTGTTCGACGTGGAGCGCGAACGTGAGTTGCTGCGCATCATAGTGGAGCAGGGACCGCTCGTCGATGGCGTTACCGGGCGTCAGACGGTGACAGTAGACGGATTGCCATTTGACGATTACGCTGAACCGCTGCGTCGCATCGGCGAAATACTGGAGAAAGAGCAATGCCTGACCTTCGAGGAGCGACCGGGGCCGAAGTGAGACGGCAAGCTCGCAACGGCGAACTGACGGGGCCGACACCGGGCCTGGCGCGGGGATACGTCCAGGCCAACCTCGTGGTTGTGCCACGCGATCTCGCCTTTGATTTCGTGCTTTTTTGTCAGCGCAACCCGCAGCCGTGTCCGCTACTTGATGTCACCGATCCCGGCTGCCCGGAGCCGCGCTACGCTGCGCCCAGCGCCGATCTGCGCACTGATGTACCGCGTTATTGTGCGTATCGCTACGGCGAGTTGCTCGAAGAACCGACCGACTTGTTCGACTGGTGGCGCGACGACCTGGTGGGCTTTTTGCTCGGATGTTCGTTCACATTCGAGAATGCTCTGATGAATGCTGGCATCCCGGTGCGGCACGTCGAACAGGGATGCAATGTGCCCATGTACCGCACCAACATCGCCTGCCGACCGGCGGGCATCTTTGCTGGCCCCATGGTCGTATCGATGCGGCCGTTGACGCCGGCGCAAGCCGAGGCGGCGACGCGCATCTGCAATCGTATGCCGCTGTCGCACGGAGCGCCGGTGCATGTCGGCGATCCAGCCGCCCTCGGCATCGCAGACATCGCCCGACCTGATTTCGGCGATCCCGTCGAAATCCGCGAGGGTGAGAAGCCAGTCTTCTGGGCGTGCGGCGTGACTCCGCAGGCTGTCGCCATGCAGGCGCGGCCCTCGCTCTTATTGACCCACAAGCCTGGCCACATGTTCGTTACGGATCTGAGGGACACGGATTTGGAAAATCGGTAGGGAACAATTCGCCGCGCTCGGCATCCGGCTCGTCATCAACTTGCCGCATTTCTTGATCGTGTGTACAGTACCAGCTGCACCAGCGGCGCACTCCGATTTCGGCTCGTGCGTTCCGCGTATGGGGCTTAGTTTTATCCCTGATGCCTGCGGCATCAGGGATTTAGTCCTAGCCGGGCTGCTCGGGTGCCTCTCACCTTCGGGTGGGCGTCTGAACCGGGCTTGCGGTCTGGGGGATACCCAGCGTCCGCGTTCGGGACGCCACGGCGACCCCAACAACGGCGCTGTCAACCCAGGCTCCCCCCTAGTAAGGCGCGGGTCTCCGAACAGCCCGGTCTTGGAAACAGGTGAAGGAGAATCCGATGCTCACGCCCATGAGGCATACCGTTTTCGGACTTCGCAAAGAGATCACCGTCTATGACTACGAAAGAGGTCTGTTGTATCGTGAAGGGAAGCTGGACGGCGTGCTTGAGCCGGGGCGCTACAAATTCTGGGCGCACGAACCGGTGGATATAACCAAGGTTAGTTTGCGTGAGATGAGCCACGTCGTCGCCAGCCAGGGGATCTTGACCGCGGATCGCATCGAGGTCCGGATCTCGCTGGTGGCGCAGTATCGCGTTACCGATCCGATTCAGGCCATAAACACCGTGGAGAATTTCTCCGAACAGCTGCATCAAGAGCTGCAGCTGGCCCTGCGCGATACAATCGCAGGCCGCACTCTCGACGAAGTGCTTGACGGCCGGGCCGAGATCGCGGCGGAGCTGTTTCGGCTGTCGGCCGAATCCGCCAAGCGCTACGGCGTGGAGTTGAACCGTATCGGCATCCGCGATGTCATTCTGCCGGGCGAGGTCCGGCAGGTAATGATGCAGGAAGTTGAGGCGGATCGCGCCGGCCGGGCAGAGCTGGTCCGGGCGCGCCATGAGGTCGCAGCGGCCCGGGCACGCGCCAACACGGCCAAAGTTTTGTCCGAGAATCCGGAAGTCGCACGTCTACAGGAAATGGAAGCACTCATCAATCTGGCAGGCAAGAGCGGCAACGTCGTGCTCCTGCCCAACCTGGCCGATCTGTTCGTGCCGCGACGCAAGGAAGGGGCCGGATCATGAACTCCTTCGCCATTTTTGCACCTCTCATTCGAGCTTTGACGGGGGGACGCTATGGCGCGAGGGGTCAAACTCGCATGGGGCAGACGCTCGCGCTTGGGCGTGAGTGGCGGGACCTGTTGGAAAAATGCGGTCTGCCTGACACCGTTTTTCAGGAGGTCGTATCGGCCGGATCGCTGCATCCGAGTTTTCAGTATCGGCATTTCTCCAAGCCAAAGAAGCACGGCGGCCGGCGCGAAATCTTCGAGCCGGACGTGAATCTGAAACGAATTCAGCGCGAGCTTATCGCATCTTATTTCAAGGGAGAGCAACTGCATCCGGCAGCGATCGCCTATCGAAAAGACAAGTCGATCGCCCATCACGTATGGCCGCACGCCGGCGCGGAATGGCTCATCACTGCCGACGTGGCTGACTTTTTCCCGGCTACCCGTGAGGACAGGATTGAGGACTGGTGGGGCGAGCGGGCCGATACAACCCTGGCGCGGCTTCTCACAATACTGACGACTTACCGCGGCAGCCTTCCGCAGGGAGCACCGACCAGTCCGGGATTGAGCAACCTCGTCAACTGTGAGCTGGACGAGCGTCTCACTCGACGTGCCGGTGCTGCCGGGGCGCGTTACACCCGATATTGCGATGACATGGTATTCAGTTGGCCTCGCAGGATGGGGCCGCCATCCGATTTCGAGAATGGGGTCCGCGCGACCCTGCACGAGTTCGGTTACACCCTGCACCCAAACAAAGGTTGGCGAGTTTATCAGCGCCGTGATGAGCCGGAGATAACCGGCGTGATATTGACCCGGCACGGGCGCGTCCGCCTGCCAGATCATTTTCGCCGAGTGATACGGAGGCTAGGACGCAGCGACAATCCACTCGATGCCTTCAGGCTCGCCGGTTACCTCGGCTATCAAGCGATGATTCAGAAACGTCCGCAGCGTTGAACCATCCAGCGATACAGGCGAGGTCCTGGCACTCCTCCGTGGGTATCGCTATAGTTGACGAAATACCGCATCTACGATTCGCTCGTCCGTCGCCGAGGATGTGGGGATGTCGATCGCCTCCGTCGCTTCGTTACTGGAGCTGCTGCGTCAGTCGCCACTTCTGGAGTCGGAGCAGATGGCGGAGCTGGATCGTCCGTCGGACGGTCGATTCGCAGATGCACGCAGCCTGGCCGCAGAGCTGCTGCGGCGCGGCTGGCTGACGCCTTATCAGGTCAATCAACTTTTTCAGGGGCGAGGCCAACAACTAATCCTCGGCTCATTCGTGCTGCTGGAACGGCTGGGCGAAGGCGGCATGGGGCAGGTGTTCAAGGCTCGACATCGCAAGCTGGGCCGAATCGTAGCCTTGAAGCTTATCCGCAAGGAGCGCCTCGATCACCCTGACGCCGTGCGTCGCTTTCGGCGGGAAATCGAAGCCGCTTCGAAACTGTCGCATCCCAACATCGTGCTCGCACTGGATGCTGATGAGGTCAACGACACCCAATTCTTCGCGATGGAGTATGTCGAAGGCATCGATCTGGCCAAGCATGTCAAGCAACAAGGCCCGCTACCGGTTGACGTGGCGTCTGATTACATCCGTCAGGCTGCGCTGGGCTTGCAGCACGCCCATGAGCGCGGCATGGTTCACCGCGACATCAAGCCGCACAATCTCTTGCTCACGGCGCAAACGGGAACGATCAAGGTGCTGGACATGGGTTTGGCCCGGCTCAGCTCCGATTCACACGGAGGGACGTCGAGTGGTTCGCTGACCCAAGAAGGCGCCGTAATGGGGACGCCGGACTACATTGCGCCGGAGCAGGCACTGGATTCGCATTCAGCCGACATTCGCGCCGATCTATACAGCCTTGGCTGCACCTTTTATTTTCTGCTCACGGGACAGGTGCCTTTCCCTGGTGGCACCGTCATGGAGAAATTGTTCCGTCATCAAACGCAGCCGCCACGCTCGCTGTTGGCGTTGCGTCCAGAGGTGCCGGCGCCGGTAGTGGGCGTGGTGAATCGCCTCATGGCCAAGCGTGCCAGTGAGCGTTTCCAGACTCCCGCGGAACTTGTCGCAGCGCTCGACAAGGCACGGGAGACAAAAACTGCCCTCGCCGCAGTGCCGGTGGCCGCCGGGGTCCCTCAGAACATTACTTTACCTGCCGCCTTACCTGACCAGGACGGAAGTCGGCCGAACCTCGAGCAAGGCAAGACACCACGGGCTGCTTCCCAAAGCTTTCAAGCCACGTCCACAGGGTCGATGACTTCTCCCTTCGCAGGTCTGCGCCACGATACAATCCGCCAGGAAGAAGACGCATGCCCGGCCGATCAAATGGCGTCAAGCAAGCGAGTCCTACTTCTCAGCGCGGCCGGGGGCGGCGCTCTGATCGCACTTCTGCTGCTGGTCTTGCTGTTCAGAAGGGGATCGACAGACCGCGCCGCCGCCGACATTACATCGTCCTCGACAATGGCCGAATCCCCGGGAGCCTCATCCGCAGAGAAAGAATGGAAAGCGCTGCGAGCGCGCGCCGAAACCAAGGGAGTCGATCGGACCAAACTGCGCAATGAGATAATTGCCTTCCGCCGCAAGTATGCTGCCACGCGCGAGGCGCGTGAAGCGTCGGAATGGCTCATGCGTCTGCCGTCGCCGCTGGATCGATGGAACGTCCTGCCCCTCTCGCCGTGGCAGAAGTTGGATGGTCAGCCAAAGGAATTACTAGCCGTGCTCGGCGATCATCGCAGTTGGGTAGGTCATGCGGGGGGAGGAAATCGGCAGTTTGTACAGCATAGCTCGGATGGCGGTTGGCTGGCGTGCAACGCCGGTGATGGAACGATTCGCCTGTTGGATCCCGGCGATCTGTCCATAAGGGCCATTTTGAAAGCCGACGAACCGCAAGTTTCACTCGATGTCCGCCGTGACGGCAAGGTGATCGTCACAAGTGGACGCACGAGTGTCGTTCTCTGGGATGTGCGTGGGAAACAGCCCCAACAGATCGGCGTGCTTAAGGGATTCCCGGGGTGGGTCGGTGCGGTGGCGCTGTCACCGGACGGAAAACAGCTGGCTATCCCTTGCGAGACACAAACACCGACGGTTCGCTTGTGGGACATTGCCGGCGAGCCAAAGGAACAGGCGGTTCTCAAAGGACACGCCACGGGAATCATTTGCAAACCCGCCTTCTCTCCCGATGGCAAGACCTTGGCGACGGGCAGCACGGACAAGACGATCCACATTTGGGATCTATCCGCCAAGGAACCGAGAGAGCGGGCCGTCCTTAAAGACCATACATACTGGGTGGTGTCGGTCACGTTCAGTCCGGACGGAAAGCTGTTGGCCTCCTCCGGGCAGCATGACTATACCATTCGCTTGTGGGACATGACCGCAGCCGAGCCAAAAGAGCTGACAGGAGGACCGTGGCTTGGCGAAGCAACCGACGACGCAGTCTTCTCCCCGGATGGCAAGCGCTTGGCCTGTGCTTTCTGGGGCGGCCAGTGGCGCATGTGGGAGGTGTCGGATGGGCAACTGAAACCGATCGCGCAGGTTCCCGACCATCGCACGGTTGTCTGGGCAATATCTTTCAGTCCGGATGGCCGCACATTGGCCACGGCGAGCGCGGACGGTACCGTGCATCTCTGGTCCGTTCAGGACATGCCGCCACGACAACACTTTGTAAGTCCCGGCCACGGCCAGCCGATCACCAGTCTGGCGTTTACTCCGGATGACGGCACGTTGGTATCAATGGCCCGCGACGGCACTGTGCGTCTCTGGAATCTCCAAACACCTCCGGAGCGCGAGAGGGCTACACTGGCGATTCAACCCGGATTTGCGTGCGGCGCAGTGCATCCCGACGGTCGAACCCTGGTTACCTGCGACGGCACCGATAAGCGTGTCTTCTGGGATATCGCTTCGGGCAAGGAACTTCGTTCCGCACCCGGCCGTGTTTGGCATACAGCCTATCGTCCCGACGGCAAAATGCTGATCGGTACAACGGACAATTACGATGTCACGTTCTGGGACACCGAAAGCGGCGAGATGAAGCGCGTTGAACGGGGAGAGCCAAACTCCGGCATGAGCGCATTGGCGATCAGTCCCGACGGTCGCCGTGTCGCTGTGTCGGATGTTCGCGGCGTCATCCACCTTTGGCATACCGGAGATGCACGCGAGCATCGCAGCTGCAAAGCGCCAGAGGGATGCGCGTCGGGGCTGACCTTCAGTGCGGACAGCAAGACCCTGGCCGCTGCCGGCAAGGATGGTCGCTTGCACCTGTTCGATGTTACAACCACTCGCGAGCGCAGCAGTTTTCCGGCCCACGAAAGAGAGGTTGCGTTTCTGACTTATTCGCCGGATGGCAAACAGCTGATTTCCGCCGGCGCCGATGGCCGGATCGTCATCCAAGACAGCAGCAATGGCCGCGAACTGCGATCACTGAAAATGCCCGTGACGATCACTGCCGCGGCTCTGGCTGGCGACGGCCGGCACTTGGCAGTCGGCCATGTCGATGGGGCCCTGTCTATCTTGCGGATAAAACTTGAGAGTCCAACTGAGCCGCGCCCGTAAGGGAGCGGTTGAAGTTTCAACCGCTCCCTTACGGGCGCGGCTC
>DATBHJ010000074.1:0-14367 GCA_036557565.1 Gemmataceae bacterium | reverse complement strand
CCCCCCCCCCCCCCCCCCCCCCACCCTACTGAGACTAGCGGTGGGACCAATTAGGTGGCCCAGGCAGGAATGCTCGTGGCACCGGCAGGAATGACTGTGCCACCTAATTTCTAGACAGCCTCTGGTATTTCAAGACGCTTTCGCGGATGATGGAGCTTGCCCACTTGCGGCCTCCCGAAAGGAGAGTTCGTGAACCGCATGGCCCAACCAAACGAGCGACCACTGGAGGGGTATCGGGATTACCTCCGGCTGCTCGCACGAACTCAGCTGGGGCCGCGGCTCCAGGCCAAGCTGGACGCCTCTGACATTGCCCAGCAGGCGATTCTGCAAGCCCACCAGGCACAGAGCCAGTTCCGCGGCCAAACTGAGGCCGAGAAGCTGGCCTGGCTGCGGGCCATCCTGGCGAATGTGCTGGCGGCGGCCACGCGCCGGTTCGAGGCCAAAGCGCGGGACATTGCTCGGGAGCGCTCCCTGGAGGGCGATCTGGAGTTGTCGTCCTCCCGACTGGAGTGCCTGTTCGCCGCGGATCAGTCGTCTCCCAGCCAACGAGCCGTCCACTGCGAAGAGTTGCTGCGGCTTGCGGCGGCACTGACCCGGCTGCCTCAGGAGCAACGGCAAGCCGTCGAGCTGCACTACTTGAAGGGCCTGCAAGTGGCCGACGTGGCGGAACAGATGGGGCGTAGCCGCGCGGCCATCGTGGGTCTGCTCTTTCGCGGCCTGAAAAAACTCCGCCAGCTGCTGCAAGAGAGAAAGGAGGACGAGCCATGAGCGACCGGGACCACGATGAGCGTCTGAGTCAAGCTCTGCTCGCCTACTTCGAAGCACGCCAGGCCGGTCGAGAGATGGACCGCGGCCAACTCCTCGCCTGCTACCCCGATCTTCGCGGCGAGCTGGAGGATTTCTTCGCCAGCCATGATGAGGTGGAGCGTCTGGCCCTCACACTGCGCGAAGCTTGCGAACCGGGAGTTGAGCCGCAAACGGACATGGGCAAGCCCACATCCGACATCGGTGAGCTGGGCGATTTCCGCCTCTTGCGCGAGATAGGACGGGGCGGAATGGGCGTCGTCTACGAGGCCGAGCAGATCTCGTTGCGGCGGCGCGTGGCCCTGAAAGTGCTGCCGTTCGCGGCTGCCCTCGACCCTCGGCAGCTACAGCGATTCAAGAACGAAGCCTTCGCCGCGGCGTGTCTGCGACATGAGAATATCGTTCCGGTCTACATGGTTGGCGAGGAGCGCGGCGTTCATTACTATGCCATGCAATTCATCGAGGGACGGAGCCTGGCTCATGTGATCGCGGAATTGAAAGAACAGAATCTCGAGAAGCAAATTCAAAACTCACCAGCCCGGAGTGCTAGCGACAGGCCAAAGCGTCCGTCGCTAGCGCTCCGGGCTGGTGGAGAAACCAGCGTTCTTTCCACTGAGCGCTCCACGGGCAGCCGCAAATACTACGACTGGGTGGCGAGTCTGGGCCGACAGGCGGCTGTGGCGTTGGAACACGCTCACTCCGTAGGGATCGTGCACCGCGATATAAAGCCCGCCAATCTGCTGCTGGACTCGAGTGGGAAACTCTGGGTCACGGATTTCGGTCTCGCACAGGTGGCTGGAGGGGTCGCGTTGACCGTGACCGGAGAACTGCTCGGCACGCTCCGCTATGCCAGCCCGGAGCAGGTCCTCGCCCGGCAGGGCGTTGTCGATCATCGCAGCGACATCTATTCGCTGGGTGCGACCCTGTACGAGCTGTTGACGATTCGACCCCTCTTCGAGGGCCGCGATCGCCATGAGCTGCTGCGCCAGATCGCCAATGACGAGCCGCGTCCACCTCGTTCCATTCACCCTTCGGTCCCGCGGGAGTTGGAAACGGTCGTGCTCAAGGCGCTGGGCAAGGAGTCGTCTGAGCGTTATCGGACGGCGCGGGAATTGGCCGACGATCTGCAGCGCTTTCTGGATAACCGCCCGGTTCTGGCGCGGAGGCCGACGGCGGTAGAGAGACTCTGGAAACTCTCGCGACGCCATCCCTCGATGATCGCCACCGCCCTGGTAGTCATGCTGCTCCTGGCCGCCGGCTCTCTCTTGAGCACGTTTCTGATCCAGATCGAGCAGGAGAGAACAAAGCAGGCACAGCATCGGGCGGAAGAGGCGTATCGGCGAGAGAGGCAGCGCGCGGAAGAGGCCGAAGCCCGATTTCTCCTGGCCCGCCGTTGCGTGGATGAGATGTTCCGCATCAGCCAGGAAGAACTCGCCAATGTGCCCGCCCTCCAGGGACCGCGCAAGCAACTGCTGCTCTCGGTTCTGGGTTATTACCAGGAGTTTCTCGAACACAGCCGTGAGGACGAGGAGACTCGGACCGATCTTCTGGACGCCAAACAGCGCGTGGAAAACATCCTCGCCGACCTCGCGGTCCTGCGTGCCGCCGGCCAGTTGTACTTCCTGAGTCAACCGGCCGTGCTCGACGAATTGCATTTGAGCGACGAGCAGCGACCGAAGGTCCGCGAGTTCTGTGCTCGCGTCGGCAAGGAGTGGATCGAGTCGTTCGCTGAGGTAGGACGATTCCCTCGCGCGGAGCGCGTGCGCAGGGCCATCGAACGCGCCAAACGCTATCAGAGTGAAGTTCAGTTACTACTCACCGATTCTCAACTTCTACGTCTCCGCCAGATCGGCCTCCAGGCCGAGGGGCCTGTCGCACTCGGCGATGCCGAAGTGATTGCGGAATTGAAGCTCACAAGCGAGCAGCGCGAGCGCATCCAGAGAATTGGGGAAGAAAGCTATCTCGATTGGATGAAAACCCGTTCCGGAAATGGCGAAATAACCTCTGGCTCGGAGGGAAAATCAGCGAAGGAGCGTATCTTTGCCGTCCTGACGGAAGAACAGCTGCAACGCTGGAGGGAAATGACGGGCGAGCCGATGAAGACTCCACCGACGCCCTTCTCTGCCCCGGCCCGTCTTGGGCCGCACAGTGCGAAGACTTCCTCTCGTTAAGTCGTTCCCCACTCAAAAACCGCGTCTGACGCGCTACGCGCGGCGGCGGCGCGCATCTTTGGAGATAGGCGCATTTCTTGTTGGTGTAGCGGACCTGGCGAGTGTGGGGTTCATCCCTGCCGCTGGGTTTATCCCGGCGGCCCGCTACACCAATAGGAAATGCGTTCGAAACGGAGTAATGGAAAACCTGTCAACGATCCTCCGAGGTCTGCAATGAGCCGACGATTCCTTGCTAGATTGACCGCACTGGCTTGTGGCGTTTCGCTGTGCTGTTTCCTTGTGAGTCTCAACGCAACGCCGGTCCCCATCGGCGACGACAAGGCCCCCCAGAAGAAAGGGAACTCCGACAAAGATTTCTTCGGCACGACCAAGGTATGGGATCTCCACCTCGAATTGTCGAGCAAGGAATACGAAGAAATGCAGCCGCCTCCCCCCAGCTTCAACTTTGGGGGCGCGCCGACTCCCGCGCCGAAGGCCAAGAAGGGCAAGCGTGAGAGTGTGCGCAACCAGTTCGGCACCGAGTTTCCCTGGGCGCATGGTAAACTCACTGTGAGTTCCCAAACAGAGCTTGGGAACGAGGAGGTTAAGAACATCGGCGTTCGTTATGCGGGCGACATCACCTACTTTGTGTCCTCTCGCGGACTCAAACGACCTCTGAACATCACGTTCAATAAGTTCGCAGACCAACAATTTCACGGCCACACTTCACTCGACCTCCACGCCGAGCCGATGGATGCGACGAAGGCCCGCGAGGTGCTCGCCCTCTCCGTGTTCCGCATGGCGGGCGCACCGGCACCACGCACGGCCTTCGCCAATGTCAGCCTGACGGTGCCCGGCAAGCACGACAAGGCATTTCTTGGTCTCTACATCGTCGTGGAGAATGTAGATAAGAATTTCCTTCGCGATCGTTTCGGAACAGACGAAGGCGTGCTGATGAACCCCTTCCAGGTCCGCAGCCTCGATTATCTGGGTGACAACTGGGAGCGATATAAGAGCCAATACCGGCCGCAGTCCGAGCCGACGAAGGAGGAAGCTCAGCGTATCATCGCCTTCGCCAAGCTGGTCAATCAGGCCGACGATGTTGCGTTCAAGAAAGAGATCGAATCGTATCTCGACGTGGATGCGTTCTTGCGCTTCCTGGCAGCCAACGCGCTGAGCTCCAACCTGCAGAGCGTCTTCGCTCTGGGCAACAATTACCATTTGTATCTGCACCCCAAGACTCACAAGTTCGTCTTCATTGTCGGCGAACTCGAATTCGCACTGGCAAACTTCCTGCTCATGGGAACGGCGGACCAGCTCATGGATCTGAGCCTCACGCATCCGTATCCAGGCACCAACAAGCTAGTAGAACGACTTCTCGCCATGCCGGAAGTGAGCCGGAAGTATCACGATCTGCTCAAGGAACTGTCCGAAAAGGCGTTCACGAAAGACCGACTCCTGACGGAAATCGATGCGATCGAGAATGTAACGAAGGAGCCTCTGGCCAACGAGAAAAAAGCGGCGGATGCTCGCAAGGAAGCGCCGGCCGGCTTCGGTCCGCCGGGCGGCGCTGCACCACAGCCGCCCGATTTGCGAACCTTTGCCCAGAAGCGCACCGCATCGGTAGCCGCTCAGCTTGCCGGCAAGATCAAGGGCTACATTCCTCCTGTCTTCGGCCCGGGCCAGGCGGGCGGAGGGCCGAGATTCGGCAGGCCGAGCCAGCCCATCGATGAGAACAGGTTCCGCGAGGTCGTCAAGGTTCCCGACGGCTTCGAGGCGACGTTGTTCGCCGCCCCGCCGAAGGTGGGCTATCCCGTGGCGTTGGCGGCGGCGCCCACGGGTGAGATATTTGTGGCCGTCGATGAGCAGGGATCGATCGGCCGCACGCCGGGCGGCGGGAAGATTCTGCGCTGCATCGATAAAGATGGCGACGGCAAGGTCGATGAGGTCACGACCTTCGCCAAGATGGACCATCCGCGCGGCGTGATCTATCAGGATGGCCGGCTCTGGGTCCTGCACCCGCCCTTCCTCAGCGTCTACCACGACGGCGGCAAGGGCGTGGCCGAGAAGTCGGAAGTCCTCGTCACCGGCTTGACCAGCGACATGATCGACAGGCGGGGCGGCGATCACACGACCAACGGCATCCGCATGGGTCTGGATGGCTGGATTTACATCGCGGTCGGCGATTACGGCTGCCCGGAGGCCAAAGCCAAGGACGGCAGCCGCATCACCATGCGCGGCGGCATCGCTCGCGTCCGGCCCGACGGCACCGATCTGGAAATCTTCGCCACGGGTCTGCGAAATCCTTTCGATATCGGCAGCGATCCGTTCATGAACCTGTTCACCCGCGATAACAACGACAACCGGGCGGGCGGATGGGACATTCGTGTCAGCCACCTCATCCAGGGCGCGTACTACGGCTACTCGCAGCACTACGCCAATTTTCCCGACGAGATCATGCCGCCCCTGGGACAGTTCGGCGTCGGCTCCGGCGTCGGCACGATATTTCTCGAAGACGAGCGCTGGCCCGAAAAGTACCGCAACGTGCTGGTAACCGGCGACTGGGGCCGCAATGAGATTTACCGCCACGAACTGCGGCCACATGGACCCACCTTCGACCTGAAACAGGAGGTCTTTCTGCGGGTGCCTCGTCCCACGGGAATCGACATGGATGGCAGCGGTCGTCTGTACGTCGCCAGCTGGTTCGGAGGCGAGGCCAGCGTTTACGTTGGACCGAACGTCGGGTTCATCGCGCGCGTCACTCCCCAGGGGGTGAAGCCGACGCCGTTCTCGAATCTGAAACAGGCCGACCTCGCCGAACTGATCCGGCTGCTATCTAGCCCGAACGCAGTCGCTCGTCTGCACAGTCAGCGAGAAATCCTGGGGCGCGGTACGAATGCCGAGGCAACCAAGTCGCTGGTAGAACTGGCTTCCAATACGAGTGCGCCTCTGGAGGCTCGCGCTGCGGCCACCTTCACGCTGAAGCAGTTGGACGGCAAGAACGCGCATCCCGCCCTGCTGAAGCTTGCTGGCGACGAGTCGGTGCGTGAGTTTGTGCTGCGTGTCTTGACTGATCGGAAACAAGAGCTGGACGGTCTGGACTCGAAACTTTTCGTCGCGGCACTGGCCGACCCATCGCCCCGCGTTCGTGCCCAGGCGCTTATCAGTCTGACACGACTCCAGGACGTATCCGCAGCGAAGAGCATCATCCCATTGACCGCACGGCCGAAAGGCTCGCTCATGCCGACGAAGAAGCCCATCCATGCGCAGCCAGATGCCGATCGCGCCCTCCCCCACTTGGCCGTGCGCGCTCTGGTCGCACTGGGCGCAGTCGATGCCTGCCTGGAGGCGCTCGACGGTCCGTATTCGCAAGGGTCGTTGTGGGCGCTGCGCTACATGCACGACAAGAAAACGGTGGATGGATTGATCCAGAAACTGCGCACGACGCATTCCTCGGAGCTACGCCGTGAAGTGCTGACGACCTTGATCCGACTGTACCACCGTGAGGCAGACTACAGGGGCGTATGGTGGGGTATCACTCCCGAAAACTCCGGTCCCTATTTCGACGCCATCGAGTGGGAGCAGAGCAAACGCATTGAGACGGTCCTCACCAATGCCATCCGCGATGCTGATCCCGACACCGCCTCTTTGCTCCTGACCGAACTCACACGCAACAAGGTGTCGCTCAAAGGATTGCCCAATCGCCCCGAGAACGATCCGGCGGCGGAGAAAGAGATCGCGATCGTGGTCCAGAAAGCCGATCCCAAAAATCCCAACCAGATCGGCAACATGCCCCCGGAGACCGCTCTGCGGCGGGCACTCGAAGCGAAAGGAAATGCCGACAGAGGGAAATCACTCTTCAAAGCTCAGTCCTGTAGCGCCTGCCACACCGACTCCGACGGCCAGGCGTTGAAAGGACCGCATCTGGTTGGCATCGGCAAGCGCTACAGTGCTACGGAGCTGGCCGAATCCATCCTCAAGCCGAGTGACAAGCTCGCGCAGGGATATGAACCGTACCTATTTGAGATGAAGAATGGGAAGACGCACCTTGGCTTCATCGTCAGCACAAGCGCCCGAACTCTGCGGATTCGTGAGGGAACGGGTCTCCAGCACGAGTTGCCGTTGGCCCAGATTGAATCGCAGACAATCCAGAAGCAGTCGATCATGCCGGAGGGGTTGGCCCATAACGTGACACCGGAACAACTCGCGGATTTGATCGCATATCTTCAGTCACTGACGGGAGGCGAGTAAGAACGTTCCAGTTCAGTCATATCGATACCAGCCCGAAGCGTAAGCGAGGGCGGCCCTCGCTTACGCTTCGGGCTGGTCATTAATTAAATTGCAATGGACCGCTAGTGTTTTTTCTCAGCGGCGCTTGGATCACCAGTTGGCGGCGGAGCGCGGTCTTCCTGAGCGGGTGGGCCGAGCAATTCCGTCAGCAACGGCTTGAGCGCATCCGCCCAGACTTGATACCCCTTCAAACTCAGGTGCAAACGATCCGCACTCATACCCTCGAACAGATTGCCGTCGGTGTCGGCCAGCTTGTCGTTGATGTTGAGGTAGCGGATCGACTTGCCGTCTGCAAACTTGGCGATGTTTTCATTGATTTTGTTGATCGAAGCCATAACCGCTTGCCGGCTGTTCTCATCGTTTCGGGGAAAGATCCCCATCACGATGACCGTAGCCCGAGGCGCTTTCTCCCGCATGGTGTCGAGCAGCGCCTTGATGCCCCTGGTGATTTCGGACACCCTGGCATCGCTCGCAGGTGAACGGCCGATGTTGTTGGTGCCAGCAAGCAACACAATAACCTTGGGATGAACGCCGTCCAGCTCGCCATTCTGCAATCGCCAGAGAATGTTTTGGACCGTGTCGCCTCCCCAACCGAAATTGGCCGCATTCCAGCCGAAGAAATTCTGGTTCCAGTTGGCCAAAAACTGCGGGTAGTCCGTGGCGCGCCATCGGCGCGTGATCGAATCGCCGACAAAATAGAGGTCAATACGGCCCTTTTTCAGGTTCTCGACCATCTGCTCGTGTGCCAATTTGGAATTGGCGTCCGTTCTCGGCACAGCTTGATAACTCGTATCGCTCCCTGTTTTGCTCGGCTTGAGCAAACCGGGAGTAGAGATGTAACGGCCGGCCCATTCAAAAAACGCGGGGAAGTTGGGAACATTTGTGTGGCCGCCGTCGTGCTGACGCCAGGCCAGCTCGCCGCCGATGAGAGTGTTGACGGGGGGCATCTTATCGGTCAGATAATCTCCGGCTGTGCCAAGATCCTTCTTGCCCAGCAGTCGATAGGCCGGACCTGCCAACACCGCGGCCATGAAGCTGCCGTGCGCATCGACCCAGTTGGGATCTCCCGGAACGCTGCCGTAGCTGATGAAACACGGCCGCGGAGCGCACAGGGCAATCAGCTCGTGCTGATCGACGGGCAAGTCGGCCGCCGTTTTCTTGCCGAAGCTGGCCTCGTCCGCCCCATACTTGAGGAAGTTGCCCGCCATCCAGTGGTATCCGCCCCGGCCGGCCAGGTTTTCCAGCAGTTCGCCAAAGTCACGGCGAAACAGCTTGGCGCCGCCGGCTCCGGAGGAAGCGACGAACCCAGCCGCGATCCGCGAGTCAAAGGCCGTGGCGACCAGCGCCGCCTTGCCATACCGCGAGACGCCGGTGATGCACACCTTGGTCGCATCGACGCCTGAATCTGGGTTGGCCTGGAAGTAATCAATCAAACAACTCACGCCCCAGGCCCAGGCGCGCAACGCGCCCCAATCGTCGGGGCGGCGCGGCTGACCTTTGTTGCACAGGCCAATAATGCCTTCGCGGAGCCGGTTGTTGTCCGGCTGGATCGTGACGGGGACGATCGTGCCGTAGCCCCAGCCCTTCTCTATCGCCTGTTGCGTCCACGGCGTCCCACCGCCCCGGCGGCCGAACGCGAACCCGCCTCCGAACCCGAACTGCAACAAGATCGGGACGCGGCCCGCGGCACGCTTGGGTACGGTGAAGTCGGCCTGGATGGTGACGGTGATCTTCGGGAAGGTGCTGTTATCGACGCGGCCGACCAGCTTCCTGGTGACCGTCGCGATGTCGCCTTGCATGCCATCGGTGGTGCCGGTAACCTCCCACTTCACCGAGGGAACATCCTTGGGGATCCTGCCGTAGATTTCGCGCTCAAAATCCTCGACGATTTCCGCGCGCCGCTTCGGCCATTGATCCGCGCTCATCACGCGCGTGCCATCCTTGAAGGCCATCACGTCGGGCATGGTCTCCTTAAAGGGATTCGCCGTTGCTTCGTCGGACGTATCCTTCACCTTCGCATCGCGCCCTCTACGCATTTTCTTGATGCCGAGTTGATCGAGCATGTTTTGATAGTCGTCGTAACCGGCGGGAACGAAATCGGGTTGCTTGCTCTTGGCAGCCTTGGCGTCCTGGCCGGATACCTGGCTCGACGAAAGTAGCACCGCGGCGAGCAGTGCAGCCGCGGGCAATCCCAGAACCCAACGTGCCAACCGGATCGGGTACATGGACAGCTCCTTGAGTTGCCGGTTTTTCACGGTCGATTCTAAACCTCGTGGAGTCGATTACAACGAATTTCTACCCTAAAGTAAAGCGTCCCTGATTACTACAGAAGCGATCGTCATGAGTTATTTTCTCTTTTTCTGCTGGATTCCTTGACATCCTCTAGAAAGGGTTTACCTTAACGACTGCCTTCTCTTGTGAAAGATGAGAGAAAGATAATATTTTCATGGCTTCAACAACGTAAGAGGAGCGAGTTCGACCTGCCTGGAGATTCGCACCTCGGCCGTCTTCCGTAAGAGGACTGACCAAATGCGTCTGATTTGCTCGTGCGTCGTGACCGCGCTGTCCCTAACACTCTTTGCTTGTGGGAAGACCTCCACTACCAAGCAATCGGTCTCCGGCAGCAGTAACAGCGAGGCTGGCAGCACCAACCCAAGAATTACCTTGGAGAACGTCAAACAAATCAAACAGGGTATGACTTTGCAGGAGATCAAAGCCATCCTGGGACAAGAGCCAAAGAGCAATGGGTCTGCTGGAGTGGACAAAGAGAAGTTTTCCTGGACGGACGCGGCGAAAAAATCAATTCACCTGACCATCCAAAATGACAAAGTTAGCGGCCTTGTCTCTTTCAGCGATCCAATCGCTGGCCCCCTGGACAATCCAAAGGTCACCAAGGAAAATGCTGCGAAGATAAAAAAGGGGATGGCCTTGCAGGAGGTCAAGGCCATTCTTGGAGAACCTACATCCGTTCTTATTCTGTTCGACCCGGCGAAAGGCACGATTACTACGGAAACTTATACCTGGCTCAATTCTCCCAAACAGAGCTCCGCCACTATAGGCTTCACGAATGGTCAAGTGAGTACACTCTCAAACTACAAAGGTCCCTGACAGAATTGGGACAAGAAGAGACAACGAATGGGAAAATGGTGTCGGCTCAATTACCTCCACAAAAAATGAACCGACACCATTCTCTCCGGGCCGAGCGGGAAGCAAAACCAGCCCGCAGCGCCAGCAAGGACTGACCTTGCCGACGCTGCGGGCTGGTGGCTGAGCGGCCGATTACTTGCTGCTCTCTTTCATTTCGTTCATGTCGCTATTTTGCGTTGAAAGATTCCGGTGAGGTCTTTGTCAATGAACTCCGCAAGAAACTTGCAGACCAGGACATCCATTTCGATGTTGCCCTTCGGGCCATCGCACGACACATTGAGTGTGATGATGTACTCTTCGCCACTAGAGACCTGGAGAATCCGCTCTAAAGGTCTCTGTCCGGCGGATCGCGTTCTTGACAGCCGTGGTGTAATCCTTCCGAAAGGAAGGCATCATCATGGCCCACGGCAAACCACGCGATCCGCGCAAAGAAGAACATTGGCGACGCTTGATCCAACTCTGGAAGAACAGCGGGCTAACTGTTCGAGTTTTCTGCGCACGCCACCACGTCACACAACCCAGCTTCTACGCTTGGCGGCGTGAACTTCAACAACGCGATGCTGTCACCACATTTGTGCCGGTCCACGTCGTGACCGACGATCAACCTGCTCATTCCACGCCCATTGAGATCCTCTTGGCCGGCGGTCGCTGTGTCCGAATCACACGAGGCTTCGATTCAGCAACATTGCGGCAACTACTGGCGGTGCTGCAGGAGGTGCCTCCATGCTGAGCTTCCCCCAACCGTGCGCATCTGGCTTGCTCTTGCACCCGCTGATCTACGAAAGGGCTTCGACGCACTGGCCGAGTTGGTCCGGCAACACCTGCGGGATGATCCTTTGTCTGGGCATGTCTTTGTTTTTCGCAATCGCCGTAGCGATCGAATCAAGCTACTCTATTGGGACAGTGATGGATATGTAATTGTTTATAAGCGGTTGGAGGCCGGCACCTTCCGATTCCCTACGGCGGCCGAAGGCCAGTCCGGCGTCACCTTGCGCGCCGCTGAATTGGCCATGCTGCTGGATGGCGTCGATTGGCAAAATGCCAAGCGGTCAAAACGCAACCACCGACCGGCAAAGGCTACGGCGTGAACGGGTTGAGCAAACGGGCTGCTAATGCTGTCCGCTTTTACTCTCTTCGGTGAACAAAGACGATCCGCAATTCGTCATAATAGGCATGAGCGTCGCGGACCCCGCCTCTACTGGCCAACCGCCAATCGACACCGAGCACTTGCCCGATGATGTAGCCACGCTAAAGGGCATGGTCCTGGAACTGCTGTCCTCGTCGCAGGATCGTGATCGCAACATCGAGGGGTTGCGGCACCGGATCAATCTGTTGCTGCGGCGCTTGTATGGGCCCCGTGGCGAACGCTTCGATCCCAACTAATTGCTGTTGTTTGTGGAGATGGCCACGGGCCAGGACACGGCAGAAGAGGCGCCGACCCAGCCGGCAGCGCCGAGCAAACCCCAGCGGCAGTGCCGTCCGCACGGTCGTCGTCGCCTACCGGAGAACCTGCCCCGCGAACCCCGGCATCACGAATTGTCCGAGGCCGAGCGCCTCTGTCCGAACTGCGGCAAGGTCCGCATCGACATCGGCACCGACCGGAGCGAGCAACTCGATTACCGCCCGGCGTCGTTGATCGTCATCGAGCATTTCGTCCACAAATACACCTGTCCGTGTTGCAATAAGCGACAAGCACACTCTCGAGAGCAATCGCCTCCGGGACCGTCATCTTGCCAACTCCTGGACTCCAGCGAGGTGGAAATCGCGGCACCCAAGCCGGCGATGCCCATTGCCAAGGGACTGCCAGGACCCGGTCTTCTGGCTCACCTGATCGTCAGCAAATGCGTCGATCACCTTCCCTTACATCGGATGGAGCGCGTCTACCAGAGGCAAGGTCTGTTCTTGCATCGCTCGACGTTGTGCGACTGGATGTCAGCCTGTGCCCAACTGTTGCGGCCGCTGTACGACCTGATGGTCAGCGTCGTGATGCAATCGAGGGCATTGCACACCGACGATACCACCGTGAAGATGCAGGAACTGGTGACCCACCATCTGAGCACAGCGCGTATGTGGGTCTACCTGGGCGACGCGGACCACCCATATAACGTGTTCGATTTCACTCTCAACCGCAAGCGTGACGGCCCGCAGAAGTTCTTGGCCAACTACCAAGGTTACTTGCAGGCGGATGCTTTCAGTGGTTACGACGGCCTGTACTTGCCGGACCCACGCACGGCTGCGGCACGCATCATCGAGGTCGCCTGCAATGCGCACGCACGCCGCAAGTTCTACGAGGCGCGTGGCAGTGACGCCTTGCGCTCACACCAGGCCCTCGCGTATTACCGGCAGCTCTATGAACTGGAGCGGCAGGCCAAGGATTTCAGCGACGTGCAGCGTCTCCAGATGCGCCAGGAGTTGTCGTTGCCGATCTTGGAGCAATTCCATCAATGGTTATTGGCGCAGCGTCCGGAGGTGTTGCCTAAAAGTCCGATGGGGGAGGCAATCTCATACGCGCTGAACAATTGGGAGGCACTGAGGCGTTATACCGAGGCAGGCTTCCTGGCCATCGACAATAACGTGGCCGAACGCGAGATGAAGCGGATCACCGTGGGACGCAAAAACTGGTTGACGGTTGGGTCGCCGCGTGGTGGCCAGACGGCAGCGGTACTGTTCGGCTTCACCTCGACCTGTCAGCGGCTGGGCGTCGAACCGTGGGCGTATCTGCGAGAGATACTCCTGTGTCTACCAACTACAGCAAACGCGTACCTGGACGATCTACTGCCTGATCGCTGGCAGACCGCTCGCGTGGAGTCGCCTGCCGAGGCCGATCATCGGGGTGTGGCGACAGTTGGGAGTGCCGATTCCCTTCCTTGAGCGAGACCATACAGGAGACAGCCACCTGCGAAAAATCGGATCGAAGAAAGAATAATACTCCGCCTAGGGATGCGTTTATCATTTTTTGCTTGCCTTGGCTGGGTGATCGTGCGCAAACTGAACGATGGGGAAGAGGAGTTCGTGGTTCCAGGAGGTTCCTCATGCGTCAACTACTTTGGTTGGGCGCGGTCCTGATCTCGGCAAGCGCGTGTCAGGGTGCTATTGACGAACAAAAGCCAGTGACCGTCCCCGATCTCATCCAACAGCTTTCACACAACGATTTCCATGTCCGCCAGAGGGCCGCCAAGCAGCTCGGCGACCTCGGCTTGGCCGCGCGCGATGCCGTGCCGGCTTTAGCCAGGCTCCTACACGATGTCTATCCGGACGTGCGTAATAGTGCTGCCAAGGCGCTAGCGCAAATCGGTCCACCGGCCGTGCCGCATCTGGTCCAGACTCTCAAGGACCGCGATGCAGGCATTCGCGCACGGGCCGCTCAAGCGTTGGGTCAAGGCGGTCCCGATGTGAAAGGCGCGATGCCACCACTGATCGAAGCGCTCATGGATAAGCACGTTGATGTCCGCGTGGCGGCGGTTGATGCGTTGGGCGAGATGGGAGTCGAGGGGAGCGAAGCAGCACCAAACTTGGCACAACTGTTTCACGATCCGAGCTTGAGAGTGCGCGAACACGTGCGCGTGGCCCTGTCTTCGATTGGCCCAGCGGCGGTCGATCCGTTATGCGATGTACTGGGCGCGGAAAGGGCTGATGTAAGATTGGATGCAATCAAAACAATTGCGCTATTCGGACGGTATGGCAAGAAGGCCGTTCCCGCTCTTCGTCAATCTCTCAAGGATGAGGACCATCGGATACGCGCGGCAGCGGCTGAAACCCTAGGTTTGATGAGAGCTGAAGGTGCTGACGCAGTCCCCGAATTGCTGGCATCTTTGCGGGATAAGAAACAACTAGTCCACGATAAGGCTGCCGACACCCTCGTGCTGATGACGATGGATGGCGTGCCCGACCTGCTCGAAAAGGTGCGTGCGGCTGAACGGAAAGGGCAATGGGTCGTGCCGAACCAGATCGTAGCAGCGGCTGCAAATCCCCTTAC
>DATBHJ010000073.1:0-12684 GCA_036557565.1 Gemmataceae bacterium | reverse complement strand
CATAGCAGCCGTTGTTGTCGTTCTTGTTTGTGCAGCAGGGCGATCTGGGCTGCTCGCTCCGCGGGCGGCAGTTTCTCCAGGTCCTGACGCACCTTTTGCGGCAACCGTTCGATCCATTGCTGTTCGCGGATCGTCCGGATTAACTGCAATCGCTCATGAGTGTCCTTCGTCTCATCGATTCGCTGTCGATCCACTTCGGGCAAGCGCTCCAGCCAGGCGGTATAACGTTCGGCCACCTTCCACAATCGCTTCTGCGTCCTGGCATCCAGCTCATGATAGGCGCGATCGAGCTGGCGGAGCTGCCGGCGCTTGGGTTCGGGCAGAGCCCAAAAGTCGTGCAGATCGCGCTGGAGCCGGGCATAATGTTCGGGGTCAGCCTTCCACTTTTGCAGGAGCTGCCGATTGCGTTCCAGATACGACGCATCCGGCATGCCGGACGTTCCTTCCTCGCTGGGCGTCGCCGCCGCCAGAAAGGCCAGCATGGGCATCAGCAGCAAACAACAACGGGAGATTCTCACGCGGTCCCCCCTCATGAATTCGAGGCGTCCTCGCCAAACAGATCCGGTGCATCGAGCGCTCGCCAGAAATCGAGATCCTCAATGCGATCGTACAGGCGCTTATTTTCGATAATGCGCAAGTCCTGAAGCAGCTGGCGTTCGCCGGGTTCGCGAGGCACGATCCAGTTGTAGACGGCGTAGCCCGTCCAGCCGGCCAACAAGAGCGCCGCCGCCCAACCCAGACCGAGACAGCGAATGCGCCAGAGCCGCTGGCGTTGCTGCTCGTCGGCGCGGACCGGTGACAGGCGTTCCAGAGTGCGATGCGTAAAACGCAGCGACGGCTGCGGCCGGGGCAGATAATCGAGGAGTTCCCAGGTGCGGCGCAACGCGTCGGCCTCCGCGCGGGCCGCGGGATCGAGGCTCAACTTCGCCTCCAAAGCGCGGGCCGCCTCGCCGGTCAGCTCCCCGTCGAGGTAGGCCACAAGGTCGGCTCGTTCCTGTTCGTTAAAGTGAGACGGTTCCGTCATTGCCAAGTCCTCGCCGTCCGAAATCACTCCTCCGAATCTTCCGGAACACGTTCGCCGTCCATGTAAACATAGCTGGAGAGCGCGGCGCGGAGATTCTCGCGCGCCCGGCTCAACAGCGATTTGATCGCCTTGGTCGTCAACCCCATGACCTCGGCGATCTCGGCATAGTTCATGTCCTCAAACTTGTTGAGCACGACGGCCATGCGCTGCCGTTCGTTCAATCCCTCCAGCGCCCGGCGGATGAGATCGGTCAGCTCTTGCCGTTCCAGTCGCCGCATGGGGCCGCTGCCGCGATCACGAACGAGTTGCTCGGCTGGCCGCGGCCCCAATGGTCCCGAATCCTGGGCCGGCAGCGACACCATCGGTTTGCGCTGCCGCGAACGCAGCGCATTGAGGGCCAAATTGTTGGCGATGGTGAAGAGCCAGGTCGAGAACTTCGAGCGCGGCCGATATTTCTTGCGCGAGCGATAGACGCGCAGAAAGACCTCTTGCGCCAGATCCTCCGCTTCCTCCGCGTTGCCAACCAGATGATTCATGACCGCGACGAGGCGATGCTGATACAACTCGACCAGTTCCTCGAACGCAGCGCGATCGTCATCACGAACGCGCAGCATCAGACGGATGTCCGGATCGCGGAGGGCCAGTTGCGTGCTGGTCTCGCCGGTCGCACTCACGACAGTCCTCAAGAAAATTAACCACAGAGTCACAGAGAACACAGAGAGGACAAAACACAGAGGTGAAGAAAAAAGACCCAAAAAACAATAACGTTTCCCATTTTTTCTGTTGTTGTTTCTTTTCTGTGTCTTTCTCTGTGTTCTCTGTGACTCTGTGGTTAGTTCTTCTTCATCCAACCCCAGCCGCCGCGGCAGGTTCCGTCAGGGCCGCGCGGCGAAGTTGGCCGCAAGCGGCATCGATGTCGGCCCCCTTGCGTTTGCGCACCTTCACGCTCAGGCCGGCGCCCCGCATGATGCCGACGAAATCCGTCAGCGCTTGCTGCGTCAGCCGGCGATAAGGCAAGCCCTCCACGTCGTTGAACGGAATCAGATTAACGTGTGCCTGCCGGCCGCGCAGCAGTTTCGCCAACTCCGCCGCGTGCGCCGGCTGATCGTTGATGTCGCGCAGTAGCACATATTCATACGTCACTTGCCGGCCCGTCGTGGCGTAGAAATAATCGGCCGCTTCGAGGATGGCGGACAGCCCCGTGTTGTCGTTGGTCGGCACGATGCGTGTTCGCAATTCCTCGTTAGGCGCGTGCAGCGACACGGCCAGGTGATATTGTTTTTTCAGATCGGCGAGACGGCGGATCTTGGCCGGCAGTCCCACGGTTGAGATGGTAACATGCCGGGCGCCGATGCCGAGTCCTTGCGGCGAGGTGGCCACGGCCAGCGCTTCCAGCAGGGCGTCGAGATTGGCCAGCGGTTCGCCCATGCCCATGACGACGATGTGCGTCAGCCGTTCGTCGGCCGGCAGCAGATTGCGGGCGTGGATCAGTTGTTCCAGGATTTCGCCGGTCGTCAGATTGCGCACCAGTCCGCCCAGTCCGCTGGCGCAGAAAACGCAACCCATGCCGCAGCCGACCTGTGTGCTGATGCACACCGTCCGCCGATCCGCTTCTTGCAGCAGCACGCATTCGACGACCTGATCGTCGTGCAGTCGCAGCAGCAGCTTGTGCGTACCGTCGCACGAAATCAGATGGCGGGCGATTTCGCTGCCCAGGGGTCGAAACGCCGCCGCCAGTTCGTCGCGCAGCTTCTTGGGCAAATCGCTCATCTGCTCGAACGACGTGGCCCGGCCGCACAAGAGCCAGCGGCGCATCTGGCGGACGCGCATTGGCGCTTGGCCGCGTGCTTGCAGCCAGGCGAGCATCTCCTGGGAGGGCACTTCGAGCAAGGGCCGGCGGGCATCGCTGGCCGATTCTGAACGGAGTTGCAATGCGTGCATATCGTTATTGTAAATGGTTCGGCGGCCCAACGCCACGACTCGCCGGGCTAGAGGGTTCTTTATATAGTAACCGCGCCGTCTCCGCGACGGGGTTCGGAATCTGTTGCACCGACAACCTATTCCCCACGACGTGGGGCTGAACAGAGTAAAACCCATGAATGAGCCGGAATTTCGCCCCGGTTTGGCCGATGTGCCCGTCGCGGAGTCGGCGGTCAGTTTTATCGATGGCAAACGCGCACGCCTGGAATACCGCGGCATGGCCGTGGAGACGCTGGCCAAGGAGAGCTGTTTCGAGGAGACGGCCTGGCTTCTGCTCAAAGGCGAGCTGCCCACCCAGCGCCAGCTCGCCGCCTTCGATCACCAGCTACGCCATCATCGCCGCATCAAATACAAACTCATCGATCTGATCAAGTGCTTGCCCGAGACCGGCCATCCCATGGACGCCCTGCAAGCCGGCGTCGCGGCGATGGGCATGTTCTACCCGGCCCGCGATGTCGCCAACGAGCAGAACAACTGGGACTCCGTCATCCGCCTGATTGCCAAGCTGCCCACCATCGTCGCCGCTTTCCATCGTCTCCGCCACGGTGATGCCCCGATTACACCGCGCGACGACCTCGCTCACGCTGCCAATTTCTATTACATGCTCACCGAGCAGGAACCGTCGCCGGCCGTCGCCAAGGTGCTCGACGCCTGCCTGATCCTGCACGCCGAGCATACGATGAACGCCTCGACGTTCTCC
Organism: Gemmataceae bacterium; assembly: GCA_036557565.1. Classification (GTDB taxonomy): domain Bacteria; phylum Planctomycetota; class Planctomycetia; order Gemmatales; family Gemmataceae; genus JAJPHU01. The sequence goes on along the minus strand of DATBHJ010000073.1, from coordinate 8,980 downwards.
GGCCGCGTCACCGGCTCGACGTTGGCCAATCCCTACACGGTTATCAGCTCCGCCATCGGCACGCTGACAGGCCCGCTGCACGGCGGCGCCAACGAGCAAGTGTTGGACATGCTGGACGAGATCGGTTCGCCGGACAACGTCCACACCTGGCTCGACGACGCCATCAAGCACAAAAAGAAGATCATGGGCCTGGGCCATCGCGTCTACAAGGTCAAGGACCCGCGCGCCACCGTCTTGCAGGAACTGGCCGAGCATGTTTTCGTGGAAACCGGCCGGCCCAAGCTGTACCAGCTGGCCGTCGAAGTCGAGCGCGTCTCCGCAGGCGTCCTGGGGCCCAAGGGCATTTATCCCAATGTGGATTTTTATTCCGGCATTGTCTATTTATCGATCGGCATTCCGCGCGATTTGTTCACGCCAATCTTCGCCATCGCTCGTGTCGCCGGCTGGCTGGCGCACTGGCTGGAACAGCTGAAGAACAACCGCATCTTCCGTCCGGAACAGATCTACGTCGGCAAACATGACGTGCCGTATGTGCCGCTGGAGCAACGACCGTAAGCGAACGGCCGGCGTAAGCCGGCTGGTAGGAATAACCAGCCGGCTTACGCCGGCCGTTCGCCTCTTCGATGAAGGATTCGATTTCCATGCTGGACGCCTCTTTCGTTCGTGAGCACCTGGACGCCGTTAAGACCAACTGCCGCAATCGCAATGTCAAGGCCGACGTGGATCGCGTGGTGCAGCTCGACGACGAACGCAAGCGCCTGGTTCAGCAGACGCAGGTGATTCAGCAGCGGCAGAACGAAGTCTCCAAGCTCATCCCCAAGGAAAAAGATCCTCCACGCAAGCAAGAATTGATTGCCGAGGGCAAGCGACTGCGCGAGGAGGTCGCTGGGCTGGAGAAGCAATTGAAGGAGGTGCAGGATAAGCTCCACGAGGCGCTGTTGACCATCCCCAACATGACGCACCCCGCGGCTCCCGTCGGCACCACGGCGGAGGACAACAAAGTCATCAGCACCTGGGGCGAGCCACGTAAGTTCGACTTCGCCTCGAAAGATCACGTTGCCCTTGCCGAGTCGTTGCAACTGGTCGATTTCGAGGCCGGCGCGTCCGTGGCCGGGCAAAAGTTTTACTTCCTCAAAAACGAGGCGGTTCTGCTGGAATTGGCACTGGTGCAGTACGTCATGCAGACGCTTATCCGCGAGGGATACACGCCGATCATCACGCCGGACGTGGCTCGCGTCGAGGTTCTGGAAGGTATCGGCTTCATCCCACGCGATCCCGATCCGGAAAAACGGCAGATCTACTCTCTCAGCGATACCGACCTGTGCTTGATCGCCACGGCCGAGATCACACTGGGCGGCATGCACCGCGATCACATTTTCGACGAGCTGGATTTGCCCAGGAAGTACGTCGGGCTGTCGCACTGTTTCCGCACCGAGGCCGGCGCACCCGGCCGCGACACGCGCGGTCTGTATCGCGTCCATCAATTCACCAAGGTCGAGATGTTCGTCTTCTGCGCGCCCGATCAAAGCGAACACCATCACCAGGAATTGCTCGCCATTGAGGAAAAAGTCTTCCAGGGACTGGGGCTGCCGTATCACGTCATCGATACTTGCACCGGAGACTTGGGCGGTCCTGCTTATCGTAAATACGATCTCGAAGCATGGATGCCGGGTCGCGGCCAGGGTGGCGAATACGGCGAAGTGACCAGTACGTCCAACTGCACCGATTACCAGGCCCGCCGCCTCAACATCCGATACAAGACGCACAAGCAAAAGGGCACGCGCTTCGTCCACACGCTCAACGGCACCGCCGTCGCCGTCACCCGCGCCTTGCTGGCGATTCTCGAAAACAACCAGCAAGCCGACAGCTCCGTGGTCGTGCCCGAGGTGTTGCGCCCGTGGGTCGGCAAGGAACGCATCGTTCCGGCGGCGACTCACTCCTGATCGGCCACACGATCTCCGCCCGGTAGAAATAGAAACCTTTTTTCTCTCCACTGTCTTGATAAGCATTCGTTGCTCTGCTAATCTCGACGCATCCGTTAAAAAGGTTGAGTTTCCTCCGGCGCTCGGCCGGGAGCGCATGTCTACCCCCGTATGGTTTGGCTGAACACCGAAGAGGAGCAGGCCCATGAGCGCGGATTCCCTACTTCACAGCGATGCCGATGAGTTGCTGCGCAGGGCGGCCACCGAACTGCGACGACATCTGGAGACCGACCCGGACGGACGCGCCGAGACCGTTCTCGATGCCTATCCCAGCCTCGCTTCCGACCCCGCTCGCGCCCTGGAGCTGATCGTCCTGGAATTTCAATTCCGCCGTCAACGGGGTCAGAATCCCCAGCCGAGTGACTGGTACGCACGCTTTCCTCAGTGGAGCGAGCTGTTGCGCGCGCGTCTGGAAGGAGTGCCGCATGGCCTCGCTCGCGCCAACCCGGAAACGGCGGAGTTTCCAGCCCCGACCTTCTCGGAAGCCCACCAGGAGACGCCCATAGATGTGGATCTCGATGTTCCCGTTCTGGGCCGGCATAAGATCCTGGACGAACTCGACCGCGGCGGCATGGGAGTCGTGTACCGAGCGCACGACCTGGTGCTCGATCGAGAAGTGGCTCTGAAGGTGATCCGTTCGGGCACGTTAGCCAGCATTGAGGAAGTACGACGTTTCTATCGGGAGGCCCGGGCGGCGGCACAGCTGCGCCATCCGAATATCGTGCCCATTTACGGCATGGGGCTGTACGAGCAACAGCACTGTTTCACCATGCCCTTGTTCCCGCGCGGCAGCTTGGCCCAGCATCTGGCGGACTATCGCCGGGACGCGCAAGAGGCGGTGCGGTTGCTGGTCAAAGTCGCGCGTGCGGTGCAGGCAGCTCACGAGCAGGGCATCGTTCATCGGGATCTCAAGCCGGGCAACATTCTGCTGGACGAGCACGGCGAACCGATTGTCAGTGACTTCGGCCTGGCCAAGAGCCTGATAGTATCCGCCACACTGACGCTGCCGACGCATCCGGTCGGCACGCCGGCGTACATGGCACCGGAGCAGGCACGGTGCGAAGCGGCGACGATGGCGAGCGACATTTGGTCACTGGGCGTCATTCTCTACGAGTTGCTGACCGGCCGACTGCCCTTCCCCGGCAATGGCATGGCGGAGATTACACAAAGGGTTTTGCACGAGGATCCCATTTTCCCCCGCCGTTTTTGTCCGGATTTACCGCGCGACCTGCAAACGATCATCTTGACGTGCCTGGAGAAAGAGCCGTCCCGGCGTTATAAGTCGGCCGCGGCATTGGCCGACGACCTGGAACGCTGGCTCTGCGGCGAGCCAATCCATGCCCGACCCGAGCCGCAATGGCAGCGACTGCGACGACAATTTCGCCGCCGCGTGGGGAAGAAAGGCGTACTGCTGCTACTCGTCGGCCTGATGATGTTAGGTGCTGGAGGCACCGCAGTCTGGACGCTCTTCATCTATCTCTCGCCGGAAGCGAAAGAGAAGCGCAGTCAAGAACTAGTTCTGGCGTTTCTCCAGCGTGAGTTGGCCGAGGGCAAAAGCGTTACCCTGGTGGGTCCAGTTGGTCCGCCCATGTGGTATCGCTGGCGCACCGAGATTGGCAGGTCTCCTTTGCCGGAGCAACAGAATTGGCCGCTCGACCTGGGTTCCGTTCCAGGGCCTTTGCTGCTCGAGCTACTGCCCGATCCCCACCTAAGGTCCTATCGATTTTCCGCCGATGTGCAGCGTTGCACAACGGATCTAGCAGATCCCGAAATTGGGCTTTACTTCGCATGTGAGGAGCTCGCAACGCCAGAAGGGCGAGAGCAGTGTTTTAGATTGTTCCGGCTGAAGGTTGTAAATTCGGAGACGAGGGCGGAACACTTGCTTTTCGGGTTCATCGAGCAAGATGTGAATAGAAGACGAAGGAGACTCGAGATCGTTCCGCCCTCCATCTCTCGGGCGACACAAATTTTCCGCGTTCCTCGGCCTGTCGCTGCCAATCCAAGTGAGCAGCCGTGGCGGCGGATCGAGGTACAGGTGACTCCTGTTGAAGTGAAGGGATTCTGCGATGGCTTACCGATGGGCGGTTACGTTATCGCCCAAGAACAGAAGGACCTTCTTGATAATTGGCAACTAGTACACAAAGGAAATTGCCCATTGCCGACCCTTCCCCTTCATGGCGGACTGGGACTTTTTGTAATCAACGGGCCCGTCTATTTTCGCAACGTCGTTGTGGCACCGTTACAGCAACCGTGAACCCTTGTGAAGGAGGACCCCAATCGTGGCGATAACAATTGACACAGATTACAACCGAGGCAGTTGGGGAACTTTTACTACCACCCTGGTCCTCCCGGACCCTCCCACGAATCCATACAGTTTCTCCCTGACAACAAACTGCCAGAACAATCCAACCATCAGCGCTATACTGACCAAATACTTCTTAGGGCTCCCGCAGATTACACAAAGCTTGCCACTCCCAAGTCCGCTTCCTCCTCCTGGTAGTCCTACCACGGTGTCTTTCTCGCGGATGGGTGCTGACACTTACACGTTGACTGTGACCGTTACGTGCGGCAACGATCAGGTAATTATATGCCAGAACGTGACACTCCCCGCTTCCCGCCGGAGGGGCAAGGAAAAGGCTAACTCTGCGAAGAGGAAGCCCAAGCCTGCGAAGAGGCTGGTGAAGAGGTCCAGATGATCTTCGCATGGCTTGTCGCTTCGTCCAAGTTTTTCCGCCCAAACGCTTCGGTGTAGCGTCACTGCACCAGGGACTTATTCGGAGACAGCTTCAACAGACGGGTCTCGACGCCATCCCGCGGCTGGCCAAAGGCTGTATCATGAATACGGAGGCTCCGCGGTGGAGAGCGGGGCCCAGCGGAGTTTCCGCGCCCGGAGGGCGATTCATGTCCAGCGAACCGCCGGCCGATGCGGCTGCCTTGCCGCCCGCCGAAAAAGTCAAACAGTTTCCCGCCGCGCCCGGCGTCTACATCATGAAAGATGCCTCGGGCGTCGTCCTTTACGTCGGCAAGGCCAAGAACCTGAAGAACCGCGCCGGCCACTATTTCACCAAGGCCGCCGCCGACGATGCGCGCACGTCCGATCTCGTGCCGCTCATCGCCGACATCGATTATCTGCCTGCCGACAGCGAAGTCGATGCTCTGCTGCTGGAAGCGCGTCTCGTCAAGGACATCCAGCCTCGTTTCAATGTCGAGCTGAAAGACGACAAGACCTTCCCCTATTTACAGATTCGCATTCGTGAGGATTTTCCGCGCGTCGAGTTCACGCGCAAGCCGCGCCGCAGCGGCGTCCGACTGTATGGTCCGTTCACCAGCGCCCGCACGCTGCGTCACGCAATTCGTGTCTTGCAACGCATCTTTCAATTCCGCACCTGTTCGCTGGACATCGACGCCGACGACAGTCGCTGGCGTTGGTTTCGGCCGTGTCTTTTGCACAGCATTCGCCAGTGTACCGCCCCGTGCAATTTTCGCGTGACCAGGGAGGAATACCGCAAGCAGATCCGGGCGCTGCGCCTGGTGCTCGAAGGGAAGAAAGATCGACTGCTCCGCGAGATGGAGCGCGAGATGGAAGAGGCGAGCCAGGCGCTTCAGTTCGAGAAGGCGGCCCGCCTGCGCGACGACATCGCCGCCTTGCAGGCGCTGGGACAGCGCGGCGACGTGGAGCGCGACGTACAGCCGGAGGTGTTTCCCATCGATCCGAAGAAGGGACTCGCCGGACTGCGCAAGGTGCTGGGCCTGGCGCAAACGCCGCGCACCATTGAAGGCGTGGACATCGCTCACCTGGGCGGCAGCGACACCGTGGCCTCGCTGGTCAGCTTCATCGACGGATTGCCGTTCAAGCCCGGCTATCGGCGTTTCCGCATCAAGTCGGTGCAGGGCATAGACGATTTCGCCTCGATCCGAGAAGTGGTGACGCGGCGCTTCCGCAACGCCGGCACGCGGCGGCATGGCGAGGAAGAACAGATATTCCCCGACATTTTGTTGATCGACGGCGGCAAGGGTCAGCTCAACGCGGCGCGGGAGGCATTCGCCGTCCTGGGTGTCGAGCCGCCGTGCCTGATTTCGTTGGCCAAGCGCGAAGAGGAGATTTACCGACCTGGCGAGGCGGAGCCGCTGCGTCTGAGCCGGCACGCGGCGGCGCTGCGGCTCTTGCAGTATGTCCGTGATGAGGCCCATCGTTTCGCCCAACACTATCACCATATCCTGCGGCGCAAGAAACTCGAAGAATAAAGGAGATATGAGTGCGCATTCTGTTGACCAACGATGACGGTATCTACGCTCCCGGCTTGCGCGCTCTTCGGCTGGAGCTGCGCAAACTCGGCGAGGTGCTCGTGGTCGCTCCCGCTACCGAGCAGAGCGCCGCCGGCCATTCGGTGACATTGACGACCCCCTTAGTCGTTCAAGAAGTGCTCGATGACCAACGGCAGCTGCTCGGCTGGGCAGTCGAGGGCCGGCCTGCCGATTGCGTCAAACTGGCCCTGCGCGAACTCTTGCCCGAACCGCCGGACATCATCGTCAGCGGTCTCAACGCCGGCTCCAACGCCGGCATCAACGTGCTCTACTCCGGTACCGTCGCCGCCGCCATCGAAGGCGCTTTTTTTCGCTGCACCAGCATCGCTTGCTCGCAGGAGTATACGAAGCTCAAACCGCTCGATTTCGCGCGCGGTGCCGAGCTGGCTCGCCGCGTCATCGAGCAGATTCTGGCGCACAAGCCGGAAGCCGGCAGTTTGTTCAACGTCAACATTCCCAGTCCGGATCGCAACCCACTCCGCGGCATTCGCACGGTGCCACAGAATATCGCTCCTTACCTGGAGGCGTACGATCGCCGCACCGATCCGCGCGGCCGGGTCTACTTTTGGTCCAAACCGGAGCTGATTTGTCCCGAACCCCATCCAGACACGGACGTGACCGCCCTCGCCGAGGGCTGGATCACGGTGACGCCGTTGCAATTCGATCTGACGCAGGCCTTGTTGCTGGAGCACATGAATCGTTGGCAATGGCTTCTGTGATTGCCGAGGAACTGTCATGAACCGCCTGAAAATCGGCATTCGTTTGGAATCGTTTGGACTGCCGCTGCGACGTGCTTTGGCCGAGGCGGCGCGGCTGGGCGTGTCCGGCGTGCAAGTGGACGCAGTTGGCGATCTGGCACCTGGCGCGCTCTCTGAGACGGGCCGACGTGAGTTTCGCCATCTTCTTCGGGCTCACAACCTGGAATTGACCGCGCTGGGCTGCCCGCTGCGTCGCGGACTTGATTCTACCGAGAACCAGCAGCCGCGACTCGAGCACGTTGAGAAAGTGCTGTCTCTCAGCTTCGACCTGGGGCCGCGCCTCGTCATCGTGCAAGCCGGGGCTGTCCACGATGATCCGAACGAGCCGCGCATGCACATCCTCCGCGAATCGTTGCTGGCTCTCGCTCATCACGGCGACCGCATAGGCGCGACACTGGCCCTGGAGACCGGTCTGGAAGACGCCGCCGTTCTGGCCGCTTTCCTCACTCGTTTTGACACCGGCTCTCTGGGGGTCAATCTCGATCCGGCTAATCTGCTGCTGCACGGCTTCGATCCTTACACAGCCGTGCAGTCGCTGACAGGGCGTATCGTGCATACTCATGCCAAGGATGCCCGCCAGTCCAGTGCCAGCCGCGCCGCCCAGGAAGTTCCTCTCGGCCACGGCGATATCGATTGGATGAAGTATCTCGCCACACTCGAAGAGGTCGAGTATCGCGGCTGGCTGACGATCGAGCGCGAGACGGGCGACAATCGGCTCGCCGATGTCGCGGCCGGCGTGTCATTTCTGCGCCGCTTCATCGGTTGAGCCGCTTGCTGAACGCGGCACGCCTTCTTACCATGCCTCTGACCCACCTGGTGCACGGTGAAGGGCCGCTGCGCGCCGTCGATTCGGTCGTTCCGCAATCGAGAGGCGCGCGGCCGTTCCCCTCCGCATCTCCCATGAGGTAGACATGAAACGATGGTTAATGGGCGCGTGCGCCCTGGTACTGGCACTAACCTGGCTCGAAATGGGATCGGCCTACGAAGACAAGAAGCTGAAACCGAATCTCGTTTACACGGATCCCAAGGAGGCAGGTCACGATTACTTGGTGCAGGGTGAATATGAAGGCGAGATCCAGGACAAGGGCAAACTCGGAGCGCAGGTCATCGCGGACGGCGATGGAAAATTCACGGTGCAATTCCTGCCCGGTGGATTGCCGGGCACCGGCTGGGATGGCAAGACCAAAATCAGAGCATCCGGCGAATGTGTACGGAGGGACGGGACGACCATAGTGAACAGTGATAGTTGGGGAGGGACAATACGCTCAGACGGCTCGAAGTTTACTGTCAACAAAGAGGGCGAGAGGGTTGAATTAGCCCGCGTTGAGCGCAAAAGTCCGACACTCGGCATGAAGCCGCCGGAGAGTGCGATCATTCTTTTCGACGGCACTAGCGCCGACGAGTGGGACGGCGGCAAAACCGTCGAAGGCAATTTGCTCAATGCCGGAACCACGAGCAAGAAGTCGTTCCAGGATTTCACTCTGCACCTGGAGTTTCGCTTACCGTTCATGCCGCAAGCTCGCGGCCAGGGACGCGGCAACAGCGGCATGTATTTGCAGAATCGTTGGGAAGTGCAGTTGCTCGACAGTTTCGGATTGAAGGGCGAGAACAACGAATGCGGCGGCATCTACTCGCAGTACAAACCCAAAGTCAACATGTGCTTCCCGCCGCTATCGTGGCAGACGTACGATATCGACTTCAAGGCAGCTCGCTTCGAGGGCAGCAAGAAAATCGAGGATGCCGTCGTCACCGTCCGGCACAACGGCGTCATCATCCACGATCAACAAAAACTCGATAAAGGACCGACCGGCGGTGGCCAGAAGGAAGGACCCGACCCCGGCCCCATTCAACTGCAAAATCACGGCAATCCCGTGGTGTTCCGCAATATCTGGATCGTCGAGAAAAAGTGACACTCGTAGGGTGGGTCGAGCGGCC
>DATBHJ010000072.1:0-3887 GCA_036557565.1 Gemmataceae bacterium | reverse complement strand
TGGTAGATTCACCAGCCGGCTCACGCCGGCCGTTCGCTGGGGAGTTACTTGGAAGCCGTGAAATCGCGGCGGATCGTCGCTCCAGCTTGAACGAGAATGCGCTGCGTTTCTTCGACCGGCTTACCGTCCTTTTTCCAAAGGACGCGCATCTGATAATTGTACTTCTTCCCGGTCTCCAATTCCGGCGAGTAGAAGTAGCGCGATTCGCCGGTCTGCTTGGTCTTGACTCCGTTGACCCAGACCTCGGCGTTCTCTGGGACCTTCAGCCAGATATGCGCTCTGTTGTCCGTAGCGCCTCTCTTGGGCATGGCCATGTCTCTCGAAGTCAGGTACGGCAGTGTGTATCCCCCACCAATGTTCCCCACGCCGCCCAGCAAGGCCGGAGAGCGGGCAGCATTCGAGATGTTCGGAGACGCTCCGGGCAGCGGCACGGTGACACGCGAGGGGGAGTAGCTCGACGGTGCCGAACTCCAGTAGGGGTACTGTGAACCATTGGGGAGAGACGACGATCCCCCGGGGACAGGTGACGACGCGCCACCGGGAGTAGCCGCCGAACCACCACCGGGGACAGACGCTGCACTACCCGGAGTGCCCGGTACTTGAGCCTGAGCCGAACTCGCCGCGAGAACAACAGCCGCAAACGCCGTTGCCAGTCTTCGCCGCGAAGGAAGGAAGTAATTCATGGTTGTGCTCCTCTCTTCCTCATTCCGGGGCGGAAGGTAATGGGGCTCCTCTCCGCCCTTTGTTGACACTACTTTATCCCCACTCCACACATAGTGCAAAGACTGTTCCCTCGATTTGCTGGTTTGCGACGCTTACGCGAAGCGTCGAAACCGAGAAGGGGCGTTCAAGAGGCACTTCCTTTCCTGCCGATTTTAGGGGGAGACTCTGTCCGGCCATGAGCCGAGTGTGGATGGCGAATTATGCACACTGGGGGAAGCCGGTCAATCTGGTGGACCGGTTTGCTGACGCCCCTGTTGCCTGTGCTGTGCGGTTGCCTGGGCAATCGCCAGCAAATCGAGCAGGCGGTGATCGCTTATCGTCCGCCCCCTGCCCATCTTCTCCAGGTCGCCTCGAAATATCGCGCCCGTTGTCCTGACATGCTCCAAGTAGACATTGCCGGCCTGCCGCAGCACTGCGGCCAACTGCGCATTCGTCCCGACAGCTGCATTGACCTGGGAGACGCCGGTCAGCCGCAAGTCGAGGGCGAGACAATTCCGGAGATTATCCGCACCGTTGCCGAGTCCGTTGGCGTCGCGCCGGAACAAGTTCACGTCTCCGTCGCCGAACACAACAGCCAATACCTTTACTTGTTCGGTCAGGTCGCCGGCAGTCAACGGGCCGTGCCATATGAGGGACCGGAAACCGTGCTGGACTTGCTGCATCGTGTCGGCGGACTCCAGCAGGGCGCGGCTGTGGGCGACATCACAGTCATTCGTCCGCACGTCGCCGAGGGCAAGACACCGGAAGTCTTTCACATCGACCTGGCCGCCATCATCCTCCGCAAGGATCCCGAAACGAACATCCTTCTGCAACCGTTCGATCAAGTACACATCGGCCGCTCGCAGCGTGCATCGTACCGCGAGTGTCTGCCGCCATGGCTGAGATCGATTTTCGGTTTTCAGTTTTCGGTTTTCGGTGCTCGGCCTTCCGATGTGCCGGTCCGTTAATGACCAAAAACTGAAAACCGAAAACTGGCTTGCGATTTCCCGGCTCCTCCGTTATATCTCGCCGCCTTCATGGGGTGTACTCGGCTCTTGTTCCGGGTACGGCACAGGGAGGCGAAAGGGATGCCTGCGCGCAAGAAAGTTCAGCCCACCCGGCGCGGGTGGCGCGGAATCGCAATTCTCGGCGGATGCCTCGTCCTGATCGCAGGGGCGGGGTACTGGATTCGCAGCAGCCTGTTGCCGCGGGCCGACGCCCAGACGCCTATCCCCGCCGCCAAGCCGACCGTTGCGCCGGACATCGCCGCCCAGCCGCCCTCCGATTATTCGCGCCGCGTCGTCGCCTATCTTTTCGACAACGAACCGGTCACCCGCGAACAGTTCGGCGAATATCTCATTGAACGCCATGCCGACAAGCTTGAATTGCTCATCAACAAGCGCATCATCGACGATGCCTGCCGGCAATACAACATTGAGGTCACTGGCGGCGAGATCGAAAGCGCCCTCGCCGAGCAATTGCAGGGTATCGCCGTCGATCAAAACACATTCGTCAATACCATCCTTGCTCGCTACCACAAGAACATCAACGAATGGAAAGAAGACGTAATCCGTTCGCGCTTGCTGATGTCTAAACTGTGCCGGAGCCGCGTCCACGTCAGCGACGAGGAGTTGCAAAAAGCGTTCGAGGCCGGCTACGGCGAGAAAGTCGAATGCCAGATCATCCTTTGGCCCAAGACCAAGGAAGGCAAGGAGCAAGCGATCGCCGAATACGCCTCGATCCGCGACAACGTCGAGGCCTTCGATCGCATGGCCAAGGCGCAGACGGTCAAGCCGCAGCTGGCGGCCACAGCCGGCAGGGTTCGGCCTTTCGGGCGCTATGTCATGGGCGACGAGAATTTCGATCGCATTGTCTTCCGGCTCAAGCCCAATGAGGTCAGTGAAGTGTTCGAGACCATCGACGGCCCTGTCGTAGTCAAATGTCTGCGCCGCATTCCGGCCGACACGACCATCCGCCTGGAGTCTGTGCGGGACAAGTTGACCAAGGAAGTGGAAGAGCGAAAGATTCCTGGCAAGATGCAGACGGCGTTCGATACCCTGAAGCACCAGGCCAATCCGCAGAAATATCTGCAGAAGAAGAGCAAGGCCGAGGATTCCGACGGCCTGCAGCCCTGCGAACCCAGCCAGCGGTATCATCAGGTCATCGCCGTCTACAACGGCCAGACGCCGATCACGCGCGAGGATTTCGGCGAGTTTCTCATCGGGCGCTATGGTGCCGACCAGATCGAATTCCTCATCAACCGCCTCATCATCGACAAAGCGTGCCAGGCGCGCAGCATCAGCGTGACGCCCGAAGAGATCGAAGCCAGTTTGAACGACGACCTGAAAAAAATGGGCAGCATCGATCTGAAGGTGTTCGAGAAAGACTTCCTGGGTCCGTACAACAAGAACATCTACGAGTGGCGCGAGGACGTGGTGCGTCCGCGGCTGCTGATGGCCAAGCTGTGCCGCGACGGCGTCAAGGTCACCGATCAGGACTTGCAGCAATCCTTCGAGGCCGAGTATGGCGAGAAGCTGGAAGGACGCATGATCCTGTGGCCGTCGGACCAGACGAGGTACGCCATGACGCAGTACACGCGCATCCGCGACAATCCCGAAGCGTTCGACGAGATGGCTCGCCATCAAGCCAGCAGCACCCTGGCCGCTAAGGGCGGCAAGATCGGGCCATTTGGCCGCGCCTCGCTCGGCAACAAGGATGTCGAGGAGGAAGCATTCAAGCTGCATAGCGGCGAGATGACCACGCTTCTGGAAACGCCTGAAGGCAATGTCGTCTTCAAGCTGGACAAGCGCTATCCGCCCAACAAGTCCGTGACGCTGGATTCGGTGCGCGAGCGCTTGACGCGCGATGTCTTCGAGCAGAAAGTGCAGCGCGAGATGCAGACCGCCTTCCAGGACATGCGCGAAAAGGCTCGCCCCAAGGTCATGTTGAAGGATACGCACAAGCCGGAGGACATCGCCGCCACGACGAAGAAGCTCCTCTCCAATGCGACCGACAAGCCCAACACGGAGGCGGCACATCGATGAGATTCGTCCAATTTTCGTTCAAACGTGAATACACGCTTTACTATCCCGGAGCGCAAGCGACGGGACCTACGGCCGTCGCTTGCGCTCCGGGCTAGTAAAGCGTCAAAGCGCTCGACAACAGGAATCGCACCCATGAGAACT
>DATBHJ010000071.1:0-29698 GCA_036557565.1 Gemmataceae bacterium | reverse complement strand
CCTGGCCCAATCGATGGGGACGTACGCCTGGCGCTACTACTACGCAGTCACCCGAAGGAAGACCGTTTCTGCTTGACAAGCTCTTTCAGGAAAGGACCTCTCGACCGAAGGGCGCAAGCCGAAGTCCCCGGCGCGCGGAGACCGAACCACCGGAGCAAGTTGGTAAGGCTGGCTTCCAGGTGCTAAAATATGGCGTCCTGTGCATCGTCGATGGCCTTGGTCTTTGGGCCATTCTCAAAGACGATGTGGCCATTCTCGAAGAGTTCGTTCTACCAGCGGTAGAAGAGCCGGGGCAATGCAGAGTTGGTCGCAGATCGTAGAGACGGGCACATCGTCGAGCAGATGCCGTTTGAGGGCGGCTACGTTCTCAGGTGGATAGGAATGACGAAGTTCATTACCAATGAAAACCTCCGAACGGGTTAGACTAACTCGAACGGAACCGTTTTCCAGATTCGTCTGAGGCGAGACAACCTGGGACGCGGCTACGTCGGCGGTCGTGCGATTCGGATCCCGAAGAGCCCGAACTCGCGAATCAATTATCCCCCGCATATGCATGAAGCATGAATCTACTTGAAAACGCTATTAAGGAATGGTAACGGTTCTCTTCCGAGAACCATCACAATACCTTGATGGCGTGGTCAGGTACTGCAATCGCTTCTGCTCGGGCAGTCTCTTGACTTCATGATACATCAATTACCGCTTTCGCTTCTCATCAGTGGTTGACGACATAGAAGTGTGCTAGTTTAAGACCACCATGAACATCGCAGCTACCACGTTCTTGCTCAGCGATGCCGCAACGATCCTTGATCGCCATAATGTTCGCAGGACCAAGGGTGTCCCCACCGTCTCGCTGCTGATCGGGCCGGTCGGGATCGGCGGGAGGACTTGGCGTCGCTGGTCAGCCGGTATGAGATGGAGCGTCGTTGTCGCAAACGGAAACCGATTCCCTTATGCCGAGTGGATTAGCTCTATCGCTGAACAAATGGATCTGCCGGCTGCGGCGGTCCGAATTCTCGCCCAGCGCGCAAAGCGCGATCCGGATGAGTTTCTCGCTGCATGGCAAGCCAAGACTCCAGCAGATTGTCAAAGGTTCTGGAACACTCTCGCACCGGAAGACGATGATGATTTGGTGCACGGAATAGCGATGTTAGCGGTCGGTCAACGCTCGCCAGATACGGTAGCGGCGTCGTTGATCGATCTCGGAGAACGTGCCGTACCAGTGATCGCTCGCTTGGCTCCCTCGACCATGCGGCCAAGTATCTTGTTCGTCGCAGGCTCGGCTGAGGACTTTTCGTCCGTGGGCCCTGCGGCCGTGACATGGGCTATGCATGTTCCCACCTTGCCCATTGCACTCGCAGTGCCCGCGGAAATATGGGATCACTACCTAGTCACTGCACCCGAGTCGCGAACCAAAGCGCTCCTAAGGGAAGGCGAAATCGCCGTTCCTGTAATCAATCCCACGACGGTCAAGCAGACTCTAACCGAAGCTGGGGCCGTCGAGAGCGTGGCCGCGGTGATCGCTGCCAATGGCGTTGATGTAGCGTTACTCGAATCGGCTGTCTCCACGATTCGCGGCATGGCCTCTCCACCGACGACTCAAGAGGAAGATGACCGTGCCCGCAGCGCGGCCGAACGCTTTCTGTTCGAGTTCCTTGAATCGTTGCCCGAGACGGCCGGGCGGTTTGAGTTGAATGCCACCCTTGACTTCCTCTTCGGCCCCCGGCCGGCTGAGGTAGACCTACTCTGCCGCTCGCCTCGGATTGCCGTCGAGGTGGATGGGTACTTCCATTTTCTCGCACCGGAAGCTTACCGCCGTGATCGCAACAAAGATTGGGAGTTGCAACGACGAGGATTTCTCGTATTACGATTCTTGGCCGAAGATGTAATTCCTCAGATAGACGTAATTCGGGACCGCATTCTCGATGCGATCGCCTTGACCTCGCTCGGAGTACAACCTTGACCTCTGCTCTTGCTTCCCCGCTCGCCACCAGCGCCGCTGTCGCCGACCTCATCTTGGTTCGGATGATTCTGCCGAGCAAGAGGCCCGTCGCGCCGTCCGTGGTGCGGAAAGACGTCAGTAAACTACTGGACTCCGAACTGTCCACCACTGCCTTCGATGAATTGCGGAGCGAGCTGGCTTCCGCTGGCTTGCTAACGAAAGAGAAACGGAAAGCGTTTGCCCTCACGGACGCTGGTCGCGAACGAGCACTGCAATTCCTGGGCATCGACGCACTTGCATCACGGACGAATTGGTCAACGGTACTCGCCAAGTATCTGTTCCCCAAGGCGGCAGGATTGACAGCGAGCGCTGCCTCCAAGCTGAATAATGGCGACAAGTTGGCTGCCTTCATTCTTAAACGGAAGTATGGGCTTCCGGCCGGAGCTGGTTCCACTGTGATGCAAGTGCTCGAAGCTGTCGCATGCAAGCAGCTAGGGTTCTCCGAAGAGACCACGCTCGACGGCTTACTATGCGCAGTATTGAGCAGCATTATGGGGTCTGAACGGCTAACAAAGAAGAAACTCGCCGAGCAGCTTCCTCTGTTCGAGACCGGACTTACCGCCATCAAGGCTGACGATGCGCGACGGAAGGTAGTGCGGGATTGGCTGGCAGGCATCCGGACACCCTTGCGGTTGCCCGAGTCCCATTCTGCCGAGCCATTCGACCTGATAGCCTTCGCCGCAACCGTGCGCACCTTGGCAGGAAAAAGCCCGCCCCAGGATCGGTTCCACAACAACAAGGTATTTATCGCGGCGCTTTGGCAGGCGACGCAACAGGAGCCAAGCTTCCCGCGGCTTTCCCTCCCAGAGTTTAAACAGCGATTGGTGGAAGCGAACTCTCGCAACTTGCTCCACTTAAGTCGTGCCGATCTTGTGCAGGCGATGGATCCACGATTGGTAGCCGACTCGGAGACGGAATATCTGAACGCGACGTTCCACTTCGTCTTGTTGGAAGGGGACCGCCCATGAGTACTGTCGTCGCTTCCCTTGGAACTCCAGTCACCGATCCTCGTATGGCGGCGTTCCTCGCGCCGGACTGTCCGGAGATATTCCACTCGGTCGCCACGCCAACCGCCATTTGGAAAGCCGATCCGTACGATGTGGAGACCATCCACAGTGAGGCCCGATCGGCCTTCGAGCGCCTATTGCACCGCGGAAGTCGCACTCCACCGCCGCCATCCGGGGCGGTCCTTGTCTTGCTCGGCGAGGCGGGCAGCGGCAAAACTCACTTGATGCGGGCCTTTCGCACACATGCGCACGCGCAGGGATGGGGATACTGCGGTTATCTCCAGATGACCACCGAGGCAACGAACTACGCTCGATACATTCTGAACAATCTCATCGATAGCCTGGAGCAGCCGTACGACCCCACGAGCCCGTCGCGCACCGGCCTCGACCGCCTGTCGGCAGCCCTGCTTGAGTCGGTGCCTGGGCTTCCCGGGAACGGCAGAGAGGTGCTCTTTGACGAGGACATTGACCTGACACAGTTAGTCGATGATTACGCCGATCGGCTGCAAAGGACGGCGCGCTATCAGCGCTGCGATCTGGAGTTGCTGCGAGTGTTGTTGCACCTGGAACGCAACGAGCCTCAAGTGCGCAGCCGGGCACTGATGTGGCTGCGCTGCCAGGCAATGCGTCCACAGGACACCGCCTGGATAGGGGGAGCGATTCCACGCACCGACGACGCTGACCCAATGCGGATGTTGCGGGACTTGGCCCGACTGGTAGATGCCATTCACGGCGTGCCGCTGGTGCTCCTCATCGACCAATTAGAAGACATGGCGAACCAGTCCGCACCGATTGATCGGTTTCTCAAGGTAGTCGATGCGATTTGCGCCTTCACGGACACGACTCCCAACACGGTGGTCGTACTGGCCTGTCTGGAAGATTACTTCAACGAAAACGTCGGCAAACTCACCCAAGCCAAAAAGGACCGACTGGTTCGTGACCCCGAACCAATTCGATTGCTAGGCAATCGTACATTCGAAGAAATCCGGGCAATGACTACCCGAAGGCTTGCCTACCTGTACGACACGGCAGAGGTCTCTATTGAAGCGAAGGACGAGTTGTACCCGTTCCGCGACGACATCCTTGTCAAGCTGAATAACTTGCGTACACGCGATGCACTCGATTACTTGCGGCGACATCATCAATATTGCATCACGGTGGGCCGCTGGGAAGATCCAGGAGTTGTGCCACCTTCTCCCCCACCGCCTCCCGAAAACGATCTTGATGCTCTTTGGAACGATTTCCATTCGACCTTCCAGGCGAGCGTGCCTGACGACGAAGAAGAGCTGGCGAATGTCCTCGCCAATGCCATCCGCGATTTGACCGCTGAGTTACCCGATGGCTTTCATTTTGGCGGTGTGAAGCCGGATGGACGGTACCTGGAGGTCGAAATTCATAAGCCGGAGAACGTCATTGACAAACGGCTCGTGGCAGTCTGCAACGCGAATACGCGCGGAATCGCGTTCGGCAAGCAAATATCAGACCTTGAAAAGCGTGCCGGAGAAATCCCTGTCGCGATCGTACGTACAACCGACTTCCCAAAGTCAGGGAAAGCGATTCAGCAGATTGCCAGGCTGCTGAAACGGCACGGAGAAAAGGTCGTCGCGGCCGATGCTGATTGGCGGCGCATGTTGGCTTTCGAGGCATTCCACAAGCAGTACGTAGTGCGGCCAGACTTCGCCGTGTGGCAAAAGGCATCCCAGCCTCTCAGCGAGCTCAACTCGCTTCAAAAGATTCTGAAGTTAAGTGCGCTTGCTGCAGGCCCGCGAGTGACGGTTTCTCCTCCTCCACCGGCCGCTCAACCAACTCGTTTCGACACGATTGCGCCCGAACCTGTGCCACAGGATTTGATCCCGGCCGGAGACAACCGCTCGATCATCCTCGGCCATACCGCCAGTCACACGCAGACCTCGGTGACATTTGAGCCAAACGAATTCGTACAGCATGCGGCTTTCCTCGGCGGGTCTGGTAGCGGCAAGACGACGGCGGCACTGAACTTGATTGAGCAATTGCTCGCCCTTGACGTACCCGCAGTGCTTTTGGACCGCAAAGGCGACTTGTGCCGCTATGCCGACCCTGCCGCCTGGGATCGACCACTCGCTGATGTGACCCGTGACGCGGCGTGCCAGGCGTTACGACACAAACTTGACGTAGCCGTTTTCACTCCAGGCGAGCCAAACGGTCGCCCGCTCTCTCTCCCGATCGTCCCACCAGGGTTCGATCAACTCTCCGGAGTTGATCGGGAACGGTTCGCTCAATACGCGGCCTCTGCCCTGGGCAGCATGATTGGCTTCAAGTCGAACGATGCGGATAAGGGGCAGCGTGCGATCCTGGCGAAAGCCATCGAGACGGTGGCGGCAGTGCCCGGTGCAGCGATCACTGTGCCCATACTGCGCGACGTGATCGAACAACAGGATGACGCGCTTTTGAATGCTATCGGCGGTGGTTACCCGGACAAGTATTACGCTAACCTGGCGCAGCGGCTGCTCACGCTGGAATTGAACAATAAACAACTGCTGACTGGAGAGGAGCGCCTGGATGTGGACGCCCTGCTCGGCACCGGTCCGCATGCCCGGCCGGGTCGAGTGCGTCTGTCGGTAGTCAGCACCCGATTTCTGGACGGCCCCAAGTTGGACTTCTGGGTCTCGCAGCTGCTCGTAGCGGTATCGCGTTGGTGCGCGAAATCGCCGCAGGCACGACTCCAGGCGGTATTCTTGTTCGATGAAGCAGATATGTACCTGCCTGCCGGAAACAAACAGCCGGCAACCAAAGCGCCAATGGAGGACCTGCTCAAAAGATCTCGATCCGCAGGTGTCGGCGTGTTCCTGGCTACGCAAAGTCCGGGCGATTTCGACTACAAGTGCAAAGAAAACGTGCGGACCTGGCTGATCGGCCGGATCAAGGAGCCACGAGCGATCGAGAAGCTCAAGCCGATGCTCATGGCGGCAAAGGGGAGCGTCATCGATAAGCTTGCGGGACAGGAAACAGGACAATTCTATCTCGTCCGCGAGTCCAGCGTAACAGCAGTGCAATCGAACGAAACTTTCATGCGCACGGAGCAAGTGCCGGAAGATCAAATTGCGGAATTAGCCCGTCGCTCAACCCTTTGAGATTTGGGACGCAGGCTGGCTGTGGAGTTATGGCCGGCGACAAGATGCTGCATCAATCGCGATTGCATTCGTGGCTCCGGCACAATTCTGCATTCCACTTCGTCAATGAGGAATCTACCATCCTATGCATGCCGCCAGTGACTTGCTACGTTTAACAGAGCTAGCACGTTTTGTATGCAAAGTTCGTTCGCAGCAGGTGCATGACCCGTGAGGAACCGCCCATGCACGACCCTCCTCATTCCGAACTGTCGGCGGAAGAGGCCCTGCTCTTGCATCGGCGCTTACTCGAGCGTGATCCGGTGGCACCGGCTGACTTTGCCGCCGCCTTTCTCAAACCGTTGACCGCCTGGCTGCAGAAAACGAATTCACGTGTTGATCTAATGGCGTGTGAGGAAGCTGCGGGCGAAGCAATCGTCCGCTTCCTTAACAATCTAACCAAGTATGATCCCCAACGTCTGGAAGTGCAGGCCTTTCTACGCATGGCCGCACAGCGTGATCTCCAGAATCTGCTACGCAAGGAACGACGCCATCAACGAAACCGCCGTGACTGGAATGTTGTCGAACAAATGCCAGGTGATGGGAAGTATCTTGGGAGGGACCACGATCCGTCATTGCGCTTGCAGATCGAGGAAGCCAGACAGCGACAGGCTCCGCCGGACGCCGTGTGGCAGCATCTGACCGATGAAGAGCAGCGCGTTTGGGAGCAGATGCAACAGGGGGAACGGCATCATTCGGTGTACGCCGTCATTATTGGCGTCACGCATTTGCCCGTCGCTCAGCAACGGCGAGAGGTCAAGCGTGTGAAGGATCGTTTAAAGAAACGTATGCAAAGAGTGGGAGATAAGCGTGGCTGATCCCCTTGACACGCTGGCTCGGCGTGTAGAAAACGAGCCGTTCTTTCTCGCATCTACGCTGGTGCTGTACGCCCGTAGCGAAAAACTGGACGACGAAGCGTTGTGCGGGTTACTGCGCTGCCCTCGGGAGTCGCTTGCCATGCTGCGTTTGTGCCGGACGCCGGATGAAGAACCGACTGGCTTCCAACGCGACGTAAAGCGGATCGCCGAACGATTTGGCATCGACGAGAACGCTTTAGCGGAGGCCGTCCGCCGCGGCCAGGCGCTGCAACGCTTGCGACAAACGGCGGTGGGGGGCACTCTGCTGGCTGCGCGTGATGCCGAAGAGGAGTCGCGATCGTGAGCATACCGTTCTGGGCGACGGAACTGGCCAACAAGTTCTGGATGTTGGCTGGCGACGCGGGACCGTTCCCACGCGATCTTCGCCGCGCCGTCACCCGCGCTGCACTGCTGTCCGTGAAAGTGCTTGCTGGACTCAGTGTACAGCGCGTGTCAGCGTGGTTGCGGGATCAGGGCGTCTCTTCGCTGGCTGGCGAGCGTGACCGCCCCTTGTGTGCCTGCCTCTTCGCGCGCGGCGGTTGCGGTTTCATCTTCCTGGATGCTGCCGACGACGAGGCGGAGCAGTGCTTTTCGCTCGCTCACGAGTTGGCTCATTACCTCCGACATTACTACGAGCCGCGTCGCCGGGCGGTCGCCAGGTTTGGCCGGCAAATTCTCGATGTGTTCGACGGCAAACGCCAGCCGACACCGACGGAACGCCTCCACGCGCTGCTGCGAAACGTCCGCATTGGCGAACAAACGCATTTGCTGGCGCGCGACGATCGCCAGCGAATCGCGTCGCCTGCCATTGCTTCTGCCGAGGTTGACGCGGATCTTCTCGGATGCGAATTACTCGCCCCGGCGGAGACGGTCTTGCGGCAGACCCAGCGGCGCACCGCACGCGCGTCGCGCCTCGAAGCTGAGCGGCAGTTACAAAAGACATTCGGCCTGCCGCCCTCGATGGCGACATGGTATGCGAATTGGCTCTATCCGTCCTGCGACGATCCTCTACTACGGCGTCTGGGAATTTCGTCATGAGTGTCGAACTTCGTGGTCGCGGCGGGAAGTAGATACGGAGGATGAGCGATGGCAATCACCACATCCCGAAACGATGCGGCAGCCTCCGTGCCAGCCGAGGTCCATCCGCCTCTGCCATCCGCTGCAGAATCGGCCAACGCCATCGACTTTCGGGAGTGCTTCGGGGATGAACTGCATCGAATTCTCGATCTAAGCACTTGGCGGCTGGGAGGATACTTAGCCGAGGAATATCCGCGCATCGAACGGGAAGTGACCGAAGCGCTGGCCCAGGAGAACGAACATCAGCGGCGTATTCGCACCGAGATCTTTCCGAAGCTCATGGACCCGGCCTCCGCGCCGGGCTGCGGTGTGTTCGCAGCCAATATGGACGTGCTACGCCTGATTCATCGCGGCCTGTTGTTCAATGGCGGCGTTGAAGCGTGCGATGGGACGGTTGAAGTACATGACACGCTGCCCTTGACGATTTACCAGATCGGCATCGCGCTGGTTTCCTATGCAGGCAACCAGGGAACTTGGCAGCAGCGTCTTTTTCGGCGAGATCTGCGGCAACGAGGCCAAGATCCCATCGAGCATTTGTATCGGGTGCTTGAACGTCGAGCACAAAGGGCCGCCCTGAATCATGAGACGCCCAGCGATCAACTGGGCGAACTGGCCCGGAAAGTCGTCATGGAATACGCTGAACGAGCGATTCTCCTGTGCCGTTCGGAGGCGGTATGGCGGATGGGACACGGCAATCCGATCACTTACGAACTGTTGACCGGAGCCGACAATCTCGAACTCATGGTGGCTGGAATTGGCGTTTTGCGCGAATTGATCGAGGTCCGCCGCAAGTTCGTGTTTGTGGCCAGCGAGCCACGCGAGCCGGTTCTGCTGTCCATTGGCCAGGCCTTGCCTCCCTTGCACTACGCCTTCTTCGGCACCCTGGGGGAACGGTTGGAAACCTGGTTCCAGCAGCGACGATTCACGAGGGAACCTATCGGGGACGTACTATGGGACGGCGAGGAGTTAACTCCTTCCCAATGGATTCCGCGCTTCATCGAGCGCGTGGCCTCGCAAGTGGTGGTCGGAGTCTATCGCGCGTCGGTTCTGGCCCCGGCGCAGCTATTCTACGCCCATGTGGATCACGCTCATTTTGCCGCCCATATCGTGCTGGCCGACAGCATGTTTCAGGAGGAGCGCGGCTTCCCGCTGTTGATAGACCTGGCGCACCACGTTTGCAAATCCGTTTTCGGCAGCAATCTGCGCCACTTGACCGAAGCGGCTTACGCCGCAGCGGGGTCTCCCTGGAGGTACTTCAGCGAACGCACCACTCGTCACGATTGAGAAGGACTACAAGCCATGCCTACACCTTCAACTCGATCTGGGGCTGTACCTGCTCGCCGCAACGGCCAGGAAGATCTGGGTATCGCGCGTCCGCCAGAGGATCTGCTCCAGCAGGTTCAAGCCGATGTCAACCAGGCCGGCGGCGAACTGGTTTCCGACGAGGACCGAGTAGGCTCGATCGGGGCGACGATGTTCGATCTGCCGGGCAGCGAGGACAACAGTGTCACCGTCGTGCTGCCGCGGGAGCACGCTCAGAAAGCGCCCTCTCAATCGCTGCTGCGCATCAAAAGCCGCGACGGGCGCAAATACTTGGGGATCGTGACCGCGGGCCCGTTCGCGGAGCCGGATACGCTCCGGGCCGACTCGCATTTGCTCGTCACGGTAACGGCGCGTGGCGGTATCTACTTGCCGCCGTACCATGGCCGCGTGAAGGTTTCCATTCTCGGCGAGGAACTCAAGAACGGCACCTTGATTCCACCGCGCCTGCGGCCGCTGCCCAATAGTCCCGTCATTTCCCTCACCCAGGCAGAGGTAGTCGAGGCTCTACGCACGGCCGGCGATATTCGCCTGGGTTCCTTGGTCGGCGCCAGCGATGTCCTCATCAACGTGCCTTCCCACAAGAAGTTCGTGTTACCGCGACACCTTGCGGTCCTGGGTACCACCGGCGGCGGCAAATCAACCACCGTTTCTCGTCTGATCGAGCAGGCCCAAGCCGCGGGAATGGCCGTCATCCTGCTCGACGTAGAGGGCGAATATACCTTCCTGCACGAGCCGGCCGATGAGAAGACGATGTTGGATGCTTTGGCGGAACGCGGCTTGGCGGCGAAGGGTATTCCGGCCGAGCGCATGCGGCTGTATCACCTCGTCGGCCGCGATACGACGAATCCTCAACACCCCCATCGATGCGAGTTCTCTCTGCAATTCGCCCAGCTGTCTCCCTATGCCGTCGCCGAGATGCTGGACATGAACGACGCCCAAGAGGACCGCTTCCGTTTCGCTTACGATACCGCCAAGGCCATCATGCGTGATTTAGGGATTTGTCCGCAGAAGAACAAATCGAAAGAGGAAGTCGATCGTCAGGAAAAGCTGCTCTTACGTGTAGACGAGTTTGAGAGGGGTTGGCCGCGCATGACCCTTTCGTTGCTTCTCGATGTGGTGAGCAAGTGTCTGGCTGTCGTCAACAAGACCGACTACGAGCCGTACAACGCCGAGCTGCGAACAGAAAGCGGGCGGGCGGCACTGGCGAAGCACATCAAACCCAAGGGCATGCCATCCATTGCGTCCTCCTGGGGCAAGCTCAAGAGTTCGCTGTGGCGTCTGCACCGGCTGAAGGTCTTCGACCGTCACCTGGTCAAGCGTCAAACTGCGCGCCCACTCAACTATGGGGAGATGCTCGAACCGGGCCGCGTCTCTGTGGTGGATCTCTCGGACACCGGCATGACGCAGCTAGCCAACTTCGCCATCGCCGACCTTTTGCGCGGCATCCAGGGCGTCCAGGAAACCGCCTACCGTCGTTTCGAGGCGGCGCAGCGCACCGGACTAACCCCACCAGCACCGCCGCGCGTGTTGCTGATCCTCGAAGAGGCGCACGAGTTCCTCAGCAAGGAGCGTATTGACCGCATGGATACGCTGTTTCAACAGCTGGCGCGCATTGCCAAGCGTGGCCGCAAACGCTGGCTGAGCCTCGCCTTTGTCACCCAGTTGCCCCAACACCTGCCGCGGCAGATTTACGGTTTAGTGAACTCTTATATTCTGCACAAGATCACCGACGCTCAAGTCGTCCGCGAGCTGCAACAAACGGTCAGCGGCATCGACGAGTCGTTATGGAAGCGCTTGCCAGGATTGGCGCCGGGGCAGGCCATCGTGAGTTTTCCGCACCTGGCCCGGCCCCTGCTGGTGGCGATGGACCCAACGCCCTGCAAGCTTCGGATGGTGGACTGACCCTTTCTCGTACCCTTTGAGGTGACCCATGACCGCTACGGAAACGGCCCTGATACCCCTGCGCGCGCTCAACCAGGTAACCTACTGCCCGCGTCTGTATTATCTGCAATACGTCGATGCTGTCATGCCGACCAACGAGCATGTCGAGTCGGGCCTGTTCGATCATCGCCGTGTCGATGAGCCGGAGCTGGCCAACAAGACGCGCAAGGAAGGCGACGCCGACAAGAGCCGCGGTATCCACCTCTCCTCCGAAACCCTCCGCCTCAGTGGCATTCTCGATGTGATCGAGGAGAAGAACGGCGAGTCGTATCCAGTGGAGACCAAGCACGGCTCCGCCCCGCGCGACGACGGCGGCCGGCCGACAACCTGGGACAACGACGCCGTGCAGCTGTGCGGCCAGGCACTGTTGATGGAGGAGGCGTTCACCATTCGAGTGAAGCGCGGTTTCCAATTCTACGCAGGCTCCCGCGAACGCGTCGAGGTCCGGTTTACCGATGAGTTGCGGGCGAAAACGCGCACGGCCATCGACGAGTGTCATCGACTCTCCACGCTAGAAGCTCCGCCCGACCCGTTGCCCTCGGAGCTGCGGCACCGTTGTTTCGGCTGCTCGCTGGCTCCGGTCTGCCTGCCGGAGGAGACGCTTTACCAGATCGGTTTGCCCCCGACGACAGAGGAGCCGGCCGCACCGCCGGCCGGCCTGACACGCGTCCTGCCGCAGTCCGACGACGGAGCCGTGCTGTACGTTCAGGAGCCGGGCAGCCACGTCGGCAAACGCAGCGAACACCTGGTTGTCCGCAAGGACGGCCAGGAGGTGACGCGCGTTCCCATGCACGCCATCCGCCAGCTCGTCATCTTCGGCAACGTGCAAGTCTCGACGCAGGCGCTGGAGACACTCGTGACGAACGAAATCCCTGTAGCGTATCTGACGGGCCACGGTCGATTCATCGGCACATTCACCCCGTCGGAGCGCAAGAATGTCGGTCTGCGTGAGTCGCAGTTCCGCCGCTTCGCCGACCCGTCAGAGTGTCTGATGCTTTCGAAAGCGGTAGTACGCGGCAAGCTCATCAATCAACGGGCACTGCTCATGCGAAGCCTGCGCGGCGACGGCGACCGCGGCAGCGACGAGCCGGCCGCGCGGGATCTGGCGGAACTGATCCGTCGTCTGGACGGTGCCCCGACATTGGAGACGGTATTGGGTCTGGAGGGCCAGGGAGCGGCGCTATACTTCGGCGAATTCAGTCGCTTCCTGCGAGCGCAACCACCGGGACGCGGCTTCGAGTTCACCTCGCGCAACCGCCGCCCGCCGCGTGATCCCGTCAACGCGCTCCTGTCCTTCGCCTACGCCCTCTTAACCAAGGACTGTTTCGCTGCCGTCAGCACCGTGGGCTTTGATCCGTACAAGGGATTCTTCCACTCCAACCGTCACGGCAAACCCTCTCTGGCTCTGGACCTGATGGAAGAATTCCGTCCGGTGATCGCCGACTCGGTGGTGTTGACGCTCATCAACAACGAGATGCTGACGCCAGCCGACTTCCTGGTGTGGCGCGAGGCGTGCCAGTTGACAGACTCCGGCCGTCGGAAATTCTTCGCGGTGTACGAGCAGCGCAAAGCGACGGTGGTGACGCATCCGGTGTACGGCTACAAGATGAGCTATTCGCGCATGCTGGAGGTACAGGGACGGATGCTCGCCGCGTACGTGCGCGGCTCGGTGCCAGCATACACGGGCTTCACGGTGCGGTGAGCCGATTTACCCTCGCCCCTTGTGGGAGAGGGCAGGGTGAGGGGGAGGATCCTTGGATTCCTACATCGTGGCCTACGACATCAGCGATCCGAAACGTCTGCGCAAGGTGGCCCAAACCTGTGAAGATTTTGGCTACAGAAAGCAGCTGTCGGTTTTTCTGTGCCGATTGTCAGCTACTGACTTTGTGCGCCTGAGGTCACGGTTGTACGATCTCATCCATCTGGAGCAGGATCAGGTGCTGTTCATTCCGCTGTGTCCGAAGTGTGTGAATAGCATCGAATCGATTGGCCGACCAACGGAGGCCGCGGATGCGAAGGACGTGGTTGTGGTGGTGTAAGACGTGACGGCTGGGCGTCTGCTCTACCACAATCGCTTTACGCCGTAACGATCGAAGACCGGATCGGCTCCCAAGATAGCAATGTCGTCGGCCAATGCTTGAGCGATCAGGAGACGGTCGAACGGATCCTTGTGGTGGAACGGAAGCACGGCCACGCGTCCGGCATGCCGCGGCTCAACGGACAGAATATCGAAGCCGTTCTGACGGATTCCGCGATCGATGAAGTCCTCGTAGGAGCTGTGCAGGACCAGCTTGCCGATGCTGACCTTGATGGCGATCTCCCAGTAGCTGGCTGGACTCACCAGCTTGTCGTTGCCGGCGTCGTTGATTAGCGCCAGTGCCGCGGGGCTGATCTGTGGGTCGCCGAGTGTGAACCAGAGGAGGGTATGCGTATCGAGCAGGAGCCTCAAGGCATGTACTCCTTGAAGTGCTCCAGGTGCTCCTCGTCATCGCTGACGATGGTGAGCATTCCTTTGCAGCTGCCGAACTGCGGCTGCGGTTTGGCCTTGCGAATCGGTGCCAGTTGGGCGAGCGGAGTATCATCGCGCGTGATGATGATCTCCTGACCGCCGGCGACTTTTTCCAACAGCTCCGGCAGATGCGCCTGAGCTTCCTCAAGGGAAACAGTGGTCATGGTTCGTCCATTTGCCATGCGGGACATCGTTTCAATGGATACAAGGTTAACTATCACCACTTGCATCGAACGCCGCTTCGCCGTGCCATCGAGCCGCCTTGAAATCCTCAAGCTTGGAGATCCGGCCTGTTCGATACTTGCCGAACGTCAGCAAGCAGGAAGGCGGCTTGGGCTATTCTTTCGCGATGACGATGACCTGGACGCGCCCTTCCGGCAAATTGGGGAGTGGTTCCGCAAGGTCAATTCTGCCCTGCTTGTAGAAGCCTTCGACGATGGCAGTCATGGCTTTCACCTTCTTGCTGGGCTTCCTTCAATGGGTTCACCGCCGCGGAAGCGGCCCTGGATATACGGGCATTGTACCAGTCGGCATGCGAAACAATCGATTTTTTTGTCGCCTGTCCGCTGCTGACTTTGTATGCTCGAGGTCCCGATTTTATGATGTTGTCCACTTGGAGCAAGATCAGGGGCTGTTCATTCCGCTGTGATCAAAGTGCGTGAACAGCGACGAATCGCTCGGCCGACCGGCCGAGGCCGCGGTTGCGAAGGATGTGGTGATCGTGACATAACCAGGTGCTAGCCGTGACTGAAGACCAATTTCGATCTACCTTCATTGCCTTGACCGGGAACCAGAACGGGCACTTCCCCTGGCAGTGGGCCCTGTACCAGAAGTTCGCGATGGGCGAGGTTCCGCCCTCGTGTAATCTTCCGACCGGGCTGGGCAAGACTACAGTAATTGCGCTCTGGTTGATCGCGCTCGCCAACCATCCCGACAGGTTGCCGCGGCGCTTGGTATACGTCGTGAACCGCCGGACAGTAGTCGATCAAACGACAACCGAAGTCGAAAAACTACGGGATAATCTTCGGGCTGCTGGTCTATCCGAACCCTTGGAGCAGTTGTGCGCAATCCTGCTGGAGAAGGACGAACCGCCGCTGGCCATCAGCACACTGCGCGGACAATTCGCCGACAACCGCGAGTGGTCCGCCGATCCAGCTCGCCCCGCGGTCATTGCGGGGACAGTGGACATGATCGGTAGCCGGTTGCTTTTCAGCGGATACCGCGTCGGCTTCAAAGGGAAACCGCTCCAGGCCGGCTTTCTGGGGCAGGATGTGCTGCTCGTTCATGATGAGGCCCACCTGGAACCGGCGTTTCAGGAGTTGATCGAAACAATTCAGCAGGAGCAGTGCAAACGTGAATGGATCGGCCCAATACCGCCGGTGCCATGTTGTCACAGACACCTCCAGATCATGACACTGACGGCCACGTCTCGCAGCGAGGATTCGATCAGGAACAACGACTTTGAATTAACCGATGCCGAGAGAAGCGCACCGCAGGAAATCCCTGATCCGCCTACCGAGCCATTGCATGTCGTCTGGCGACGGCTAAAAGCGCAAAAGCATCTTTGCCTTAATGCGGTTGAAGACGAGATACAAGTTCCCGGAAGGATCGGGGCGATTGCGGCCGGCTACAAGGACGCGAATGCCGCCGTGCTCGTATTTGCTCGAAAACTGGATGCGGTCTCAACCATCGAAAAGGAGTTGGACAAGACCGGACGAGAGGTCGTGACGCTCACAGGTACGATGCGCGGCAAGGAGAGGGACGAACTGTTGCATAAACCGGAATTTCGGAGATTTTTCAAAGGCGCAGAGCCCGGCGAAACTGTCTACCTCGTCTGCACTTCCGCAGGCGAGGTAGGTATCGACATCTCCGCTGACCACATGGTTTGCGACCTGTCCACGTTCGACAGCATGGCCCAGCGATTGGGCCGCGTGCATCGTTACGGCGAACCGATCGCGTGCGTCGCTCGCATCGACGTGGTTCATCCGACTTCTTTCGGCAAGATCGACAAGAAAACAGGCGAGTTGAAAGCCGACGATATCGACAAGCGACGAAGCAAGACGCTTGAACTACTGCGTAAGCTTCCTGACACGGACAGGCGAAGCGAAGCCGGGAGCCCTATCTACGATGCCAGTCCCAAGAACCTTACTGAGCTGCGGGAATACTCCGATCTACCTTGCAAGATTGAGGATGCTTTCGCACCGCCGCCAACAATTTTGCCCGTCACCGATGTCCTGCTCGATTCATGGGCCTTAACTACCATTCGGGAAGAGTTGCCCGGTCGGCCCCCAGTCGAGCCCTACCTGCACGGCATCCCAGAACAGGAGTTGCCGGAAACCTATGTCGCTTGGCGAGAGGAGGTGGGACTGCTGTACAACGCCGGCTTCTCGGATAAACAGCTTGGAGAGTTCTTTGCCGACTATCCCCTTAAGCCGCATGAGTTGCTCCGCGACAGATCCGACCGCGTATTCAAGCATCTAACTTCGTTGACTCAAGAGCATGGCGAGCAAACGGTATGGCTGGTGGATGACTACGGCGAAGTCGAAACGGTTCGGCTTAGGGAGTTGGTGGAAAAGAGGGAACGGATCAATTGGATGACTGTTGTGCTGCCGCCCTCGGTCGGCGGCTTAACGCCGCAGGGGACGCTTGGGTATGGCGCGCCCGCCGAGCAGTTAGACGTGGCCGACCAGTGGTATCAGCATGGTCAACAGCGGCGCATGCGCATCTGGGATGGTGAAGATGAGCCAGAAGGAATGCGACTCGTCCGCACAATCGACATCAATCCAGATGCCGACGAGAAGCCAGAAGATGAAACCGCGGCTCGTCGCTACTGGCACTGGTACGTCCGCCCGCTCTCGGCCGACGACGATGGCTCGAAAACTAGCACTATCGCGGTCACTTGGGATGACCATACTAGGGACGTGGAGCAGGCGGCGAAGCAGCTGGCCGACAAGTTGCTCGCCAACCATTCCGACCTTCACGCCGCGTTGATCCTGGCTGCTCGCTGCCACGACCGGGGAAAACTGCGTGACGTCTGGCAGCGGGGAATCGGCAACGATCACTATCCTGAACGGCGCTTCGCCAAGTCGGGCCTGCTGCCCGATGGATCGAGATTACGACCGCGCCAACTTAATGATGCTTATCGCCATGAATTCGGCTCCCTGCTCGATGTATCCGACGAGTCAGAGTTTCAGCAGCTGAACAACGACATGAAGGACTTGGTTTTGCACCTGATCGCGGCGCACCACGGACGCGGTCGGCCACACTTTCCGCCGGACGAAGCCTTCGATCCAGATCCGAAAGGTAAGGATGCGGCGAGAATTGCCGCCGAGGTGCCGCGGCGCTTTGCCCGCCTCCAGCGTAAGTACGGCCGCTGGGGATTGGCATACCTCGAATCGCTGCTGCGAGCCGCCGACTACGCTGCCAGCGCCGGGCTATTGTGAACGAAGGGCAACCCATGACCAGTCTCGAACCGAGCATTCGCATCAACGTCGATGTGACCAACCCCGGCCAGTTCTTCGCCTGCTGCGGCCTGCTCGAACTCGCCGACCGTCTCTGGCCTGGTGCCGAAGGATGGTTCCAGGAACAGATTTTTTGCCTAGCGTCTCAAGGTAGGTTGCCACAAATCATCAAGGAATTGAAGGAAAGTGAGCTCTTCATCTCTACCAAGGAAGGTGAGCCGTCGATTCATCCCGCCAAACTAGAGAAGTTTAATCTGAAACTGAATTGGTGGATTAGGGATGATTGGCCGCGCTTCAAGGAGAGGCCAAAGAAGGACCGTGTAGGCTTAATGAAGACCAATCTCAAGTTCTGGGCCGGGAATCAATCATCGGGATTGATTCTTCGAAATCTCCAGAAGGCGATGCGCTTGCCGACAAGCCACCACGAAGCGGACTACTTTGAACCAACCGAGTTCATTTCAAGCCGTTTCGGAATCGATGCTGGTCCTGCATGGACGGCACTCGATGTGGGCTTCTCCATCAACGAACATCCTAATGTCAGCGTGAAGGCTTCAGCGGCTGTTGAACTACTCGCTGCGATTGGGTTGCAGCGGTGCCGGCCAATTATCCACTCGATAGGAATTGATTACTCTACTTGGAGCATTCCCTTAAGCCCTGCGGTAGTCCCCGCAGCGATTTGCGGGGAGATCATGGGCGTTTCATGTAGGACTTATCGGAGCCGTATCATTGACCGCGGCAGCTATGCTGCTGTCAGTCATTCTTTTCCCCTTCGAGGAGATTCGTATGCGTGATTATCCCCCATTCGATGCCTGGCTGGATGACACTGGGCCAGCAGCCCTAGTGATTCGCGAACACCTGATGCCGGTCGAGGGGCTAGACGGAGTTGTGTTCCCCGCCACCTACGCTCCTACTCAAGCATCCGACGATCAGGTTACGAAGGAGCAGATACTCGTCAGCGCAAAAGTTGAGGACAAGAAGGCCGAGTTAAGCTGGAAAAAGCAGCGGTTCGGTGGCGGCTACAATATCGATTACTTCGATGACGGCAGCAACGTCTGTCTGATCGACAGCGTTGGGTCACAGGCGAACCGGATCGAGCCCATCTTCACCAATCCACCCTATGCGGACTTGGTACCGCAGATCGTCATCAACGTCGGTAGAAAGAGTGTGAATCTACTCGAAGCTGGCCACCGAGCTGGAGACGCTATCGCCCGGTGTTCTGAGCTGAAAAACAAACTGCAAGCGGCATTCAGGGAGGTGCTAAAGGGGAACGTTGAGGAACTGGCCAAGATCGCGCCGACATCGCTTGTGTTCGGTGTGTGGGATTCGCGCGGTACCCAGGCCAAGCTGCCCCGGCTTGTATCGTCCACCATCCGGGCGTTCAACGTCCGGCGTTTGACCAGGTCGGCGAACTATCTCGTTCAACAACAACTAGATTACATCAAAGACGAAATCATGCCGCAGTGGGATCTACTGACTGAAACGGAGAAGGAAAAGCTATCGGAGAAGGGCTTCCTGAACGCGCTCGCGTCAGCTACTCACGGCGGGGTGATTGCCCTAGGAGGCATCCGCCGGGATGCCACTCTCAGTCTTGCCGCCCTCCGGCTGCTCACGGCCAGGGAGGCAGACGGGGCTATCGCGACCGTCCGCACTACAGCCCTGCGCCGATATATCCTCGGCCTGGCCCTAATCGCCATCACTGCCCCACAATCGGCTTATCTTCGGCAAGGATGTCAACTTGTTCCTGACCCTGCGAAACCGCGCGAGTTCAAGCTTGTCCAGGCTAATGGGCGACGAGAGGATTTTTCCCTGCCCAACGAGGAACCCTTCACGTTCGCCAAAGCTGCGACAGATGATTTCAAAGTCCATCCGAGCGGCACCTACTCATTCGTCCCGGAGTTGGCCGAGCAGGAAAGGACAGAAGCAAGTGCAAAGATGAAAGGTGAGATCACCACCATCGACGTGGTAGCCAAGAAGTTCACCCTCAAGCCCGGCAAAAAGAAGCCAGAGGTCGAGGTCACGACGACTGACGCGACAGTGTACCTGAAAGGTAAATCGGACTCCACATTTGAGGCTGTGGTCGTCGCCAAGGCCAAGGTACAGGTGGAATTGGCAAACGGAGTCGCGGTCAAGGTCACTGGGAAGTAAAGCGGGTAGAGGGAGCTTGTCATGTCCTCGCACTTGTGCGTCTCGATCGTGTTCCTCGACCCGTTGCCCGCGTTTCACGGTCGCGGGGACAGCGACGGGACCGAGTGGCCACCGTCCCCGCTTCGCCTATTCCAGGCGCTTCTTGCCGCTTCCTCTGCCCGGTGGCGGGCCACCCAATTCAGGGAGTATGCTGTACCAGCACTGAGGTGGCTGGAGTCCCAGAATCCACCGCACATCTTCGCACCAAACATCCACACTGGCGTTCCCATGCGGATCGCAGTACCGAACAATGACATGGACATCCCGGCAGCGTTCTGGGCCAAGCATGTGGAACCACCCGATAACAAAACGCCGCAACGCCTGAAGACGATGAAGACCGTGCGCCCCACTTGGCTCCGCGAAAGAGACGCGGTTCACTACCTCTGGGAACTTCCTGACCCTCTGCCCGAAGGGATTCGCGGACACATCGAAACCCTCTCCGCCGCTTCGCGCAGCGTGGTTGCTCTCGGATGGGGTATTGATCTTGTAGCTGGCAGCGGCCGTATCCTCTTTCCAGAGGATGTACAACGATTGCCCGGCGAGCGCTGGCGACCGACTTCGGATCCCGCTCCGGGAGGGCTGCGTGTACCGAGGCCAGGCACGCTGGATGCTATCACGGATCGGCATGAGGCGTTCTTGCATCGGTTGGATGGCGATGGTTTTACTCCGGTGCCGGCCCTTGCCGCGTTCGCCGTTGTCGGCTACCGCCGGGCCGATAGTCCGCCCACTCGTCGGTACGCCGCCTTTCGGCTGCGGCACCCGGTCGAGGATTGCTCAGCAGTTTTCGCCTCGACGCGCGCCAACTACGTCGCCGCCATGATGCGAAACGCGACGGCAATGGTAGCGCAGGAACAAGGACAGGATAACCACTGGATCGACCGCTACGTTCACGGCCACCGCGAAAAAGACGACTCCGCACTGCCACGCTTTTCGTATCTACCTCTTCCTTCCATTGAACACCGCGGAAATGCTAATTTCGCACTGGGAGC
The DNA here is from genome assembly GCA_036557565.1 of Gemmataceae bacterium. Classification (GTDB taxonomy): domain Bacteria; phylum Planctomycetota; class Planctomycetia; order Gemmatales; family Gemmataceae; genus JAJPHU01. Next base: position 9,205 of record DATBHJ010000071.1, on the reverse strand, counting down.
CATTCGACGCGTTCTGGTGGCGGAACTCATCGATTCCGGTCAAAGCCACCTTTCCTGGGTCCGGCAGATGCTGCCGGGCCAGTTCCTGATGGATGAGAAGACTCGTGACCGCAGGGCGTTGCTCACTCCATTGACCGGCGGAGACTGGGTTCTGCGAAAATACACCGATCCATCCGACATCTGGGCCACGGTGACCCCGGTCGTTCTCCCCGGCTCGGACGCGCGGGCGCGAAAGCGATCCGGCGGGCGGCCCGGCAGTTCCGGCTGGTGCGGCGGCAAACTCGCCAAGGCCGAGAAGCTGTTCTTCAAGACTCTTCGCCACGCGGGGTATTCTCCCGACGCGCTCGCGGAGCTTGAATTTCGCAATGTGTCCTTCTGGCCCGGTGGCGAGCTGGCTCTGAACTTCCAACGTCCAAATTACTTGAAGAACGGCCATTGGAGTGTGTACCACGTGCGTCTTCGTTGGAAGCAGTCTATCAAGGGGCCTTTGGCAATCGGTGCCGGACGGCACTGCGGCCTTGGGATTTTTGCCGCGATGAACACATGAAAGAGCAGAAACAGTCATGCAGTCCAAGCGAGGGCAGCGATCCGCGCTGGATCACGCATGTCACCATCGCGGCCGCCGGCGGCTTCGGTCCCGACGAGGTGGCCGCGCTAAACGCTGTTCGTCGATTGAAAAGGGATGACGAGTCGCCCGAGCTGCGCGTGCAACTTGTCGGGCTGGGCGACCCGCAGGACTTTCGTGCGCCGCTTTTGAACGAAGCGACCGTCTGGATCTCCGAGACGCCGTTCATCGTGACCCGCTATCCAAAAACACGCGGCACCAAGCGCGATCGTCCGGAGGATTACGCTTCGCCGCGAGCCTTCTGCCGGCATATACTACAACAAGAGTTGCAGCGTCGCTCGGACCTGCCGCCGGTCGCGTCGATCGACGAAGAAGAGTTTCTCGGCGTGCAAAGGCTTCGATCGATTCAGTTCCAGCGGTTCCGCAAGAAACCGGGCGACGACGGCGGCAGTCGGCGTGCCGGCGTGTTTCGGATCACGTTCACGGCCCCGGTTCGTGGCCCGCTGTGCCTGGGTCATTCTTGCCACTTTGGCCTCGGCCTATTCGTGCCTTCGTCGCCAAACTGCCCGCGAGCGGAGTCGTGCTGAAAACCACCGCCCAGTGGAATTCGCGCGATTGCTCTTTGACAACTTAGACTTATTACTCGGTAGATTCGTTGAACCCTCTCGCGTGTTGGAAAAACAAGGAAGAGAAGGAGTAACGATCATGAGCCACTCTGACCTGCCGGTTATACTCGTACCATTTCAAGACCCGCTCGAAAGAAAGGAGGTAATTCTCAGCAGCCAAACATTTTCCAGACGCGAGCCATAACCACGGTTCTCGGACCGTGGACCCATTGAAGCCTTGTATCGCGTGGCACTCTCCGGGCCGTCCGGATCCATAACCACGGTTCTCGGACCGTGGACCCATTGAAGCACTGAAACGCTCGCCCTGGCGTGTCAGTCCCAGGGTCCATAACCACGGTTCTCGGACCGTGGACCCATTGAAGCACCGCACTACGGGGGATCAGGTTCGCCCGGTTCTCATAACCACGGTTCTCGGACCGTGGACCCATTGAAGCTCCTGGTTTGTCGCCATCCGCTCTGGTGACGTTACCTACCGATCTTATCGGGGAAACCATCGCTTTCATTGCCTCCCGATTGGAGCCTCGTCCTATCCATAGTGCTCCGCGATTCAGGCAAGGACTTGGCAATCTCTTTAGCGATCTCCTGAAGGATAAGGTAGAGCACCGACTCTGGTTGCACGGGCCCATTCTTCATCTTGATGGTCTGGTTTCTGCGCTTGGGGTTTTCTGGCATAATCGCCTCCTTTCATTGCATAAAAAAAGACCCCAGCATGTCGCTGGGGTCTTGGGGCGAGGGCAAGGTATGTTGCCGGGTTCAAATGGCCGGCCGCTGATCGTCCGGTAACGGCTCGAACCGATATTTGGGATTCTTGTGGCGGCGCAACTTGGGATAATCCGTCGGCGGTCCCTGCATGATCAAGTAAGGCGTGGACAGGCCTAGGTTCTGCATCCGTCGATCCAGAGCCAGCGCCCTTTGCACCGCTGTTACCGTCGCCTTCTCGGACAAGTGCGATACGATCGTTCGCTGGTCCAAACCTTCTGCCTCCAAACGAACTGCTTCGACACGGATCCGCTCACGCTGCGGCGGCCGCTCGAACAGGTCCAAAGTCAGCTCTCGCGTGAACAAGGCATCCATTCCCGAAACATACTTAGTGTCAGGGGCAAGGCTCTTCAGACTTAAGGTGAGGTTGGCCCGCGGCAGCAGATGTCCCCCATCACACAGTCGCACAAGATACACATGGAAGCGCAGCACTAACTGACGCAATAGAATTCCAAACTCGGGAGAATCAAGCGCCAAAGCCGCAAACTTTTCATCCAGCAATTCGTGAAGCTGTGATACGGACTCGGGCAACTGCAACCGCCGACCTGCCAACTGCTCCAGGGCGCGCCGCTCTTGCGATTGTGAACGGCGGAGTGCTTCCAATTCCGTTAGTTTCTCCAAAAGAAGCGGCTTTGCGCCGCACGCAGCTATGGCATCCTGGACGTTCTTCTCCTGCTGGAACACCGCGGCCTCCTCACGCTCCAGCTGTTCCCACCGCTGGCGCAAGCCGCCGGAACCTTCTCGGTGAGCTTGCTCAACTAACGCACGAAACTGGGCGTCGAAGTCTTGGAGCTGAATCAATTCTTGCGTAACCGCAGCGGCGATCCGCTGCGCAGCTAAGGCACCACTGAATCCGATGGAATTCCAGCAACGCCACTCGCGGCTGCCGCAGCACATCAAGTTTTCCGTCACTCCGTTGCCCCCCCCAGACGTACTGGCGGCCACAATACCAACAGCGTGCGTGCTGGCCGGGAATGCGCGTGCGTTTACGAGGAACGTGAAGGAGGGGATCCGTACCGTTGACCCACTTGCGTTTGAAGTGTTGGTTCGACCTATCCAGCAGGGCGTTGAGCTCATCGAACTCCGCCACTGTCCAGAAAGCCAGGTGAGGACATTCGTAGAAAGAAGGCCCGTTGGGGTTCTTGACGGACACCCGTCGGCCTGTCTCATGGTGCTTGACAGTGTGCTTAAGGCCCCGGGAGGGCATGCCCTTGAGCAGAGGATTGGCCGTGATGCGTCGCACCATCGGACCGTCCCAAGACTTCCTCCGAGCATATTTCCCTGTCGGGACTCCCTGCTGATTCAACCAGTCGGCCACAGCCGAGCAATTGCGTGATCCCAGAAGTCTGCGTTTCCACTCTTCGTAGATAGGCGTAGCCGCGGGGTCCTTTTTCCACTCGTCGTAGGTCCTGCTTCCCGGCGGCTTGATGTACCCATAAATCTCACATGCTGTCGCACCCCCAAACTTCGTGAAACGGTTCATGAGTTCGTGCTTAAGCCGCTTGGAAGTATGGGCATTGTGCCCGACATGCTGACGGCAGGCATCCATCACATCCTCTTCCCAGTTGTCATCCGCTGTATCAATGAAATCGTTAGGCGCAAGGACTCGCGTTCCGTGATCGACGGCGATGCCGCAGAGCAGCACGGCGTGAGAGCCGCGGATCATGCGACCGATGTCCTCAGCCACCAATGAGATCCAGCTCGCGAGTGCGGAGCATCGCTTCAATTTGTTCCAGCTCGGGCCGATCCAGCCGCTCACCCTTGCCCTTGGTGGCGATGACTCGGTAATCCACAGGTTCCTGGTAGTACTCGGCCACGACCTGTCTGGCGTGATCCTCTTGATCCTCCAGGCTTAGTTCCTTCTGATTTTGGCAGCCGCTGATCCGGGCGACGATGCCCACGACAAGCGTGTGGCCATTGCGCGGCTCCAGTGGGGCTTCGCGATGAGATCGCATGGACACCTCCTCGTGTGGAGGTGCCGACATGCCGGCCAGGTTTGGCACAGTGAGCCAAACCTGTTGACCATTCCTGGGAACCCCTGAGCGCCGATGGTCGCTACTGACAGAACGCAAGGTCTTGCCCAACTGGAGGTTGCCGTTGTAATCCCCAGGCAGGCAGCTACTTGCGATACCCCGTACCCCGAATCCCGCCCTCTCCGCTTAGAAAAGGATCTCTCTCGTAACTACTTGTTCCGGCACCCAGTTACGAGGTATTTCATTAGCGCGCAGAAGAAATGCATCGGGCTCGGGATGGCCACCGTTGTGCTGCAAGAGAAACTGCCGGTAATCCGTCGGCAACTTGTGGCCGATGTACGTCTCGAAGGCCGCGATTTGTGCGTCCGTCGTTGGACCTGCGGGTAGCGGGTGAGCGATCTGAGCCATAGAAACCTCGGAAAGTCAGCGCCGTTTGTCTAGGTTAATCAGACCCACCATGGCGGTGCGCGCGACTGGCGTTGCCAGCTGGAGTTGCGCCGTGCCCGGATCTCGGATAGCTCCCTGTCCGCTGCCGGTATTCTCCCACGCCCGGCGGGGACGCAAGCGAAAAGCCCTGTAGTTCATGGGGCAAGGCCGGGGCCACAGGCCCGCCGCGAAGCAGTTGGCTGAGCAAGTCGAGGACCGACCGCCGCTGCTGCCAGCACGTCCGCCATACCGACATCAACACGGCTTGCGCCCACGCTTCGGCCCACGTCCGGTTGCCGCCCCAGACCTTCCGCAGGATTACGCCCAAGCGGATCGCTCAGGATCGGATTGATGAGAGCGCACCACTCGCCCGATCGGCTGGGATGGGTCTCGAAAACAATATACTCACCACAGTCGCATCTTTGGCTCGCAGATACCCTGGGGAGGATCATCATGCGACGAATTGTGTGGATAGTCGTGGTCCTGTGCGGGGGTGCGTCACTAGCTTCACGGCCCGAACCGCACGCTGCCGAGCCGACCGAAAAGCACTTCTCCAATTCACTCGCGATGAAGTTCGTGCGCATAGAGCCGGGGGAGTTCCTGATGGGCCAGGGCGATGCGCCCCCAAAGACACGCGAGGACTGGATCATCCGCGACGGTGACGAAACGCCAGTCCACAAGGTCACGATCACGAAAACCTTCTATCTCGGCGCGACCGAAGTGACCAACGCGCAATTCGAGCAGTTCGCCCCCGAACACAAGAAGTACCGCGGGAAGAGAGGGGCATCGATTGCGGACGACGAGCCGGTGACATTCGTCACCTGGCAGCGGGCTGTCGATTTCTGCCAGTGGTTGTCGAAGAAGGAAGGCGCGCCGTACCGTCTACCGACAGAGGCCGAGTGGGAGTATGCCTGCCGAGCCGGCACGACGACGCTGTACCACACGGGCGACACGATCACGGCGGCTCAAGCCAACCTCGGGGTATCGACGGACAACCAGCCGCAAAAGACAGTCGTGGTCGGCCGCTACTCGGCGAACCCGTGGGGACTGCACGACATGCACGGCAACGTCGCGGAGTGGTGCCACGATTGGTACGGACCTTATGAGGTGGGCGAACAGCGCGATCCAATCGGTTGCGTGGACGGCTACGCGCGGGTGGTACGCGGCTGGAGTTGGCTCGTTCCGGCGCGGCGCAGCGCGCTGCGTTACGCCCGCAGCGCCAACCGCTCTGGCCACCTGCCAGAGGATGCGAATCCGTACACGGGTTTCCGCGTGGTACGGGGAGAGATGCCGCCGACGCAGCCGCACCCCGTTGTGCAAGTCGCCTATCAAAAGGACGTCAAGCAGCAGGCGGCGCCGAAGGACGGTCCCGATGCCGCGAAGCCCTATTTCGTTGATTTCGTCAAGGCGGGTACGAATCCGACGATTCCCAAGGATGCGTGGGGACCGATCTTCATCCAGCACAATCACTTCGGGGCCTGCTGCGTTTGCCCCAACGGCGACGTGCTGAGCGTCTGGTACACCTGCGTGGACGAGCGCGGCCGCGAGCTGGCCCAGGCGGCCAGCCGGCTACGCGTCGGCTCCGACAGGTGGGAGCCAGCGTCGTTGTTCTTCGGCGTCCCGGATGTCAACTGCCATGCCCCGGTTTTGCTGACGCACGACAAACGCATCTACCACTTCTGCACCATCTCGCTGCACGGCTGGGACTACGCGAGTGACATCGTGCGCTGGTCTGACGACAACGGTGTTACCTGGACGAAGCCGCGCATCATGGTTTCACGCGACGACCCCGACGCGATGAGCCAGCCGTGCTCCGCGTTCGTGACGGGGGACAGCACAATCGTGCTGGCGTGTGACGGTGACCAACACAAGGACGAGCGTTTTCTCGTCAGCCGCGACAACGGCGAGACGTGGAAGGTGGCCAGGGGTGACATGCGCCGGAGCGCCGGCAAGGGCGTGATTCATCCTGCGATCGCGCCGCTGGACAATGGGGCGATTGTAGCGTTCCTGCGCGGCCCCGACCCGATGCCGGCGGCGTACACAAAAGATCTAGGCGACACGTTCGAGGTGAAGCCGACGGCGTTTCCAGGGATCAGCGGCGGCATGAAGGCGACGGCCCTGCGCCTGTCGAGCGGGGCGCTGCTGATGTGTTCAATCGACGCGCGTAGCCGCATCCTTCGCCAGCGCGGAACCTACGCGGCGCTGTCACTGGACGACGGCAAGACGTGGCCGCACGTCCGCCCGGTCGATAGTGTGGGCGGGTACATGGCGCTGGCGCAGGGACCGAACGGGGTGATTTACCTGTTCGGTTCGAAGATGGGCTGCGTGGCGTTCAACGAATCGTGGCTGAGGGAAAGTAAGCTGCTGCCAGAGAAGAAATGACCCATTACGAGGAGCGCGACTCCGGATGCTCACTTCATCACGACGATGATCTACTCCCTGTGCGACGGCGTCAGTTTCGACCTGTGGAAGAGGGCGTACCTGTCGGCATTTAACCTACCGTTCCAGCATTGGAGCGGTGACTGTCGATTCCACGGCAATCTTCTCTGGGATCGACTTCCGACCCTGCGCTTCTCTTCCCGATGCCTCTCTTTGGTGGTCTTCCACCTCGGCCGCGGATCCGCTCGGACGCGACCCCCGGCTTGCGCTTTCGTCGAGACGCTGTACTCCCTCCTCGGCACGTTTAGCGCTCGGGACGGCTCGGGGCTGCGCGGGCCGGGCCAATGGGCGTGAACCCACACCGCGTCAGGGAGAGATCGACGGGCCCTGCCTTCTGCTCGTGCGTGAGGACTACTTCCCGGACGTTTGTCAGTCCAGGCGTGGCCGGCAGGGGCACTGCGATTTCCGCCTCCCGATCGCCCGTGGCGGCGAGGCGGGTAACAATCTCTTTGGGTATGACCCCGACCTCGGCAGGGGCAGTGCCCGCCGGCTTGAGGGCAATGAGGACGGGATCCATCGCCTGGGCGGAGCGGTAACGGAGCCGCAGCAAGCAGCCCGACAGGTTGACTCCCCCAGGACGGTCCGCGATGAGGGCGATTCCCAGCTGTTTCACCCGGTCCCCCCTGGCGTGGAAGACTCTCTTCTCCCGCGTCGATCGTAGCACAGCGTCCTTTTCCGCCCAGGCAACGACGTTGGCCTTTTCGGACAGCAATTCCACCTCCTCGCCGGATTTGAAGAGGTCCGAGAGCCGCTCGCCGAGCCCCTGGGAGTCCAGGTAGCGCTTCATGTGAGCCGGCCCCGTCCCGAGCAGGCCGAGGATGAGCGAGAACGTGTGCGCGGACGTTTGAAAGCGGATTACCTCCTGCCGGGTCACGTTGAAGCCCTCCCACGGCCCGTGGTCCGTTAGCAACTTCGACACGACCGACCAGTTCTCCGCCAGGAACCGCTCGGTCCGCTCCGGGGCAATCGTATAAGCAGTACCCAGCGTGTAGAGAGACGCGGCGTCAGTTATCCGGGGCTTGGGAGTCACGGCGATGTCGGGGATGCCGACGTTGCCCGTGTACTGCGCGCCCAGGCCGGTGTACGACTCCGAGAGGAAGCCGGGGAGCTTCTTACGGGTGGCGAAATCGATCTCAATCTCGACCACGTTCTCCAGGAGGCTGCGCCAGCTGGGGCTGTCCAGCTCGCGCAGCGATAGCCCCAGCCCCATGGCCTGAAACGCGGACCCCTCCCACGGGGCCAGGGCATAGACCTCCCGGCCGTCCTGCATCCGGTAAGGCTTGATCTTGAAGCCGAGATTGGCGAGCGCCTTGGCGGGGAGGTCGTAGCGCACGATCACGAAAGTCGCCGGGGCGCGGAACTCGTTGACCAGGTAATCCGAGTGGCCCGTCTTCCACTTTCCCTCCAGGTCAACCCAGCCGAACAGCCGGTCCCGGGTGGCGTCCCGGCCGAAGTAGAACAGGCCGGCCTCGGCGTCGTACAGGCGGGCGTAGCCCTCGCGCTGGCCGTCGAGGAACGCCTCCAGCTCGCGGCGCAGCGCAGCGGCCGCGGGCTGGTCTTTGACCTCCGGCAGCAGCAGCGCCCCGATCGTCTTCGCGGCCGACATGGACAGATTCGCGTTGTCCCCGAGCACCACCATGACCACGCGCTGGTCGAGGATGTTCATGACCTTCTGCCGGGTCGCCTTGTCGGCGTAGGGCTTCAGGGGTCCGTCGAAGAAGTCCTCGCCGTACTGGGGGCCGCGCTCGATTGTGGCCTCGCGATCGCCCTCGCGCGGGACGATCCACCCCCTGGCCTGCAGGGCCCGCCAGAGCGCCTCCCCATTTTCCTGGCCGAAGGCACCGAGGAACTTCTGCTTGTCCACGTCCGAGGCGAGGGGCCCCAACCGCTTGCCAGTCGCCAGGTCGAGGAAGTTCCCAAGCAGTCCGTCGGCGCTGAGGCGCGCGTCCTTCTGATCCTGCCGCAGGCTCTTGACCAGGTGAGTCAACTGTTCCAGGGCCTGCTCCCTCGTGAGGAAGGGCGTGTCGGCCTGCCCCGCCGCGATGTTCCCGAGCAGTTCCATGCACTGTCCGATGGCGGTCAGCTGGGTGAAGGAGCGGAGGAAGATCGCCTGCTTCGGATCCTGGTTCCAGCCCTCAAGCGGGTAGCCGGAGGCCTTGTCGATCATCCCGTGCGGTGGGGCGATGTAGCGCAGCGCGTTCTTGAGCAGCGCCCGCGCGTGCTTGTGCTCGGCAGGGACGGTCGGGAAACGGAAAGCCGCGTCTCCCGCCGTGGGCTTGCCCTCGTCGCGCGTCGGCTCGCTCCCCCCCGCCTCGGCGAGGGCGGCGCAGGCCACCAGCGCGCCCACCACGCCGAGGACGGCGCACATGCCGCGCTGCTTATCCTGGCCCCCGCGCGGGGCTTGTCTGCTACGCTCA
>DATBHJ010000070.1:0-15141 GCA_036557565.1 Gemmataceae bacterium | reverse complement strand
TGCTGCGCGGCCAGCCGCTCGTGATACCGGGGCTGCAGAACAAACTGATGGTTTTCGGACAACGGTTCCTGCCGCGGTCGTGGGTGATTCCGATCGTTCGCTGGTTGAATGAGCGGTGATTACGCTCGTTCCGTCCCGGTGCATCGGTGGATATGCGATTCGATGTTACTCGAGGACGGGCTGGCCGTCAGTCAATGAGCCGACAACGATACGATGATGAAAAATGAGAAAAAAGTGGGAGGCAAGGCTTGACAAGATTCGAAAATAGCCTTAACCTCAAAAGATGCATACAGATCCAAGCGAAATCGCTTGTGTCCGAGCCAAGTAGCTCTCAAACGTAACGACGATATTCCCGTTTTTGTCCCTTCTGATCGAGGCCTGAGGAGATTCACACATGGAACAGATACGCATCCGCTCGCGATTGCGTACCGCGTTCACCCTGGTCGAATTGCTGGTGGTGATCGCCATCATTGCCGTCCTGGTCGGCCTGCTGCTGCCGGCCGTACAAAAAGTGCGCGAGGCCGCCAACCGCGTCGAATGCCAGAACAACCTGAGGCAGCTTTGCATAGGTACGGAAAACGCCAACGCCCAATACCGCCAGATACCTCCTGCGATTGGGAATTACCCCAGCAAGTCGCTGTCCAATCCGTGGAGCTTAACAGCCGCCACAACTCCTCCCTATACAGGGGCGAACCCGATGGTTTGGCTGCTCCCCTTCATTGAGCAGCAAGCGGTATACTCCCAAATGGCCGCAATCTGGTTGGGCAACAACGCTGTGCCCGGTATGACCGTTATCAAGATCTATCAGTGTCCAAGCGATCCCACGCTCAAGACAGCTATGGCAACACTGGGCGCTCCCCAGGGTGCGCTCGCTTCGTACGGTGCCAACGCCCTGGTTTTTGGGAACACGGTAACGGCCAGTCCTGGCAACTTCGCGTTGGCGAGCTCCAGTCTGGTCAGCTTGGGTGGGGGTGTTCAGATCCCCACGGACGTTCCTGATGGGACCTCCAACACGATTTTTTGGAGTGAGAAACTGGCTTTCTGTGCCGCCACAACTCCGCCTGGCGCGACGTTATGGGCGTCCAGCAACGCTTCGTCACCGACCACACTCCCCCTCGTCGGCCTTACCGCTGTTACTACCCCTATCGTTTTTAGTAACCCAATGACCTATCCCTCGGGACCTCCTCCGACTGGGACGCCTCAGTTCGTTACCAACGCTGCGCTTTGTAACTTCGCTTATCCGTCCACCGGTCACGCGGGTGCAATGATTGTTGGCATGGGTGACGGCAGTTCACACATCGTCAATCAGGGGATCTCGCCAGCCACGTTCACCATTGCCATGGTTCCGAACGAGAACCTCCCTCTACCCCAAGATTGGTAAGAGGCTTACGCATCCCGTCCTCGCTCGTTGATGTGGTTAGCGATCGGTTGGATTATGCTCGCGCTGTTTTCCTTTGCCGCCGCTGTGGATTGACGTGCTCGAAACAACAAGGGCCGGCGCCGGATACTCACCGGGCCGGCCCTATTGCATTATCGCACCACCTGCCGCTGACGAGCCTATCATCCTCGCAACCGCGCCCCTCGCTGTCCGGCAGGAGGGTATTGCTTGCGCTCCCCCAAATCCGTCTGCTGGATATAGCCCAGCGGCCGCCTCGCCCACGACATCGGGGCAGAAGATACAGAGTATTGCGATCCTTGTTGTCCTGGATGGAGCCCATCAGCCCCTACGCGAGCAAATCCCTACCAATAGACTCTGATTTAGTCGTGAAAATGCCTTGGCTATAGAAGACCCTGTCCGCAGGCACGATGTTGGCCGTGAAAGTCATCGCGAAAAGAAGGGCGGCAAGTGGGAGTCTCTTGACAAATGCTGGGAAAGCGCTGTAGGAAAACTCCGTGCCGGCAAGCGATACCAGGCAGCCCAGGATCAGCCCAATCCAATAAAGTGCCCCTTTCTCCTGGGGCTGCCGAGAATCGCGCGGTGTGGATGTCTGTGCTGAGCCACTTAGATATGCCGATATCGACGCCTGCCCCGGCGGATTTACCACGCGATCACCGTTTCGAAGCGCAGACCGAACGCAAGCGTTCAGCGGAAGATAAAAAACTCGTTTGTGCAAGGGCATCCACGGCGACCGGAAGAATTCTTTCGACGCGGATATCGTCGGCCAACTCAAGAGTGTAATCGGCGATTTGCTCGTGCGTCTGGGTTAAAAGCAGAGGCGACGTAGGGATCACGAGGGCGAAGCGCAGCGCTCGCTATCCCAGCGGAGAACGGCATGGACCTATTTCACACGCATATTTCGGAGAGTTCCATCGAACGAGTGACGCAAGCTCTCCGCTCCACTTTCGTGAGCGAGGGCAAGCTGGTCCGCGAGTTTGAAGCGACTCTTTCTGCCCAGCTCGAATTGATCCGTCCCGCGGCAGTCAACAGCGGCACGAGTGCGCTTCATCTCGCCCTGGACCTGGCGGGAGTCGGGCCGGGCGACGAAGTCATCCTGCCGGCACAAACCTTCATCGCGACCGGCCTGGTGATCCTCCAGCAGCGCGCGACGCCGGTGTTCGCCGACATCGACCCGATGACCGGCAACCTGAACCCGGAGTCGCTTCTCCACAAGATCACGCCGCGCACGCGGGCCGTGATGCCGGTCCACTGGGCCGGCTATCCGTGTGACCTCGACGAGATCAACGCCATCGCTCGTGAGAATCGGATTGTGGTCATCGAGGATGCGGCTCACGCCCTCGGCGCAACTTACCGCGGCAAGCCCATTGGCGCTATCTCGCGTCTGACCGCCTTTTCGTTTCAGGCGATCAAGCAGCTGACGACCGGCGACGGCGGCGCCCTGTGTTGTCTCGACGAGAGAGACTCGCGGCTGGCGTTCACGAGGCGTTGGTTCGGCATCGACCGCGCCAACGACAAGCCGGACGTGCTTGGCGAGCGCGTCTACAACATCGACCACGTCGGCTACAAGTATCACATGAACGACCTGGCCGCGGCCGTGGGGCTGGGCAACTTGCACGACTTCCCACACCGGCTGGCGCGCCGGCGAGCCATCGCTGCCCGCTACCGCCAGGAGTTAGAAGACACGCCCGGGCTGACTCTTCTGCGTGAAGATTCCGACCGCGAGAGTGCTTACTGGGTCTTTACCGTCCGTGTCGAAGGGCGCGTGGACTTCATCCGTAAACTCGCTGGGCATGGGATCCCTGCCTCCGTGGTCCACCTGCGCATCGACCGCCATTCCGTATTCGGCGGCACCCGCGAGGATCTTCCGGGCCAGGCCGCCTTCAATGCCGATCAGGTTGCCATCCCTGTGCATGAGGGCCTTAGCGACGATGAGGTCGAGCAGGTGATTACTCACGTTCGCAAGGGCTGGTAGACCCGGTGCGTTTCTGATGTGGATATTCACAAGCAAACGATCATCCTGAGGCATCCCCATGGCACATGGCGTTCGACAGTCAGTCATGGAGCCGGCGGTGCTTGACCGCCGGTTGGAAATTCTTGATGGACAGGATCCCGGTCCTTGGACCCAGCCCAAGTACCCGCAGGAAAGCGGGCGTAACCTGTTTCGCGGAACGTGATGATAAATGTGCAGCCGCGCGAAAGGATGTACAGCAAAAGGATGTACAGCGGCGAATAAATGTGAAGCGATGACGCAAAAAATCACCCGCGATAGGATCGAATCGTAGCTGGATCTGCAGGTACTCGGTTCCTCTCAAGCCGACCGGTCGACAGAACTGGCGAGCAGATGATGAATGGGCACTCTGCCCGTCGCGAGTCGCCATCAGTTGCAAACCGAGACAACTTTCATGAAGGAAGTGTTAAGCCAAAATAGAAATGGGTTCTGCCGCACTCTTGATACTGTTGGCAAAATCGTCACACCCGCAGCTGGCCGCGTAAAATGCAATTGAACGCGGTGCATGCCCTCGCTCTGGATTGGGCCGTCTCCCCATAGGTTCCTGGACTAACACGGTGGCTTATCCCATCTCTGGGCAACGAACCGCGCCAGAAATCTTTGCACCACTACACCTCTCACTGACATTGGAGAGAGCCTGATGTCCTTGCGCGCTCAGCTGAACGTTCCCATCCCCGAAGATACAGCCCGTGTCGCTCGCGCCGCCTTCCCCCACGGCAACACCTATCTCAACCTGCGCGATGAACTGGGCACGGTCTTCACCGACGAGGACTTCGCCCACCACTACCCCAACCGCGCCGATCCACCGAAGCTCCTTGGCAGCTCGCCCTGGTCAGCGTCTTTCAGTTCGTCGAAGACCTGTCCGACCGGCAAGCGGCCGATGCCGTACGCGCCCGCATCGATTGGAAATACGCCCTCAGCATGGAACAGACGGACCCTGGCTTCGACTTCTCCGTACTCAGTGAGTTCCGCACACGTCTGGTCAGCGGCTCCGCCGAGCAGCGGCTGCTGCACTCCGTTCTGGACTGCTGCCGCCAACGGGGTTGGCTCAAAGCCCGCGGCCGGCAGCGCACCGACTCGACCCAGGGCCTGACGCGCGTTCGCGCCGTCAACCGCCTGGAGTGCGTCACAGAAGACCGTGCGGTCGGCATTGAACAGCTTGACCGTAGTCGTCCCGGCCTGGCTGCTGGCACATAGCTCAGCGGAGTGGCTGGAACGCTATGGCCGCCGTCGGGACGACTCGCGGTTGCCGGCTGGTCAGGAGGAACGACGCGGTTACGCCCGCCAAGTCGGCAACGACAGCTACGCTCTGTTGGCCGCGGTCACCGCCGCCGAAGCCCCCGCCTGGCTACGGGAAGTACCGGCTGTCGAGACGCTACGGCGCGTGTGGCTCCAGCAGTTCTACGTGGAGACCAGCCAAGTCCGCTGGCGGACGGAAGCCGAGGGTATCCCGCCTTCGGCCCTCTTCATCAGTTCACCGTATGACATCGAGGCAAGGTACGCCAAGAAGCACACGACGACTTGGGTCGGCTACAAAGTACACCTGACAGAAGCCTGTGAGGATGACGCGCCCCACCTGATTACGCATGTCGAGACTAGCCCGGCTCTCATGGCAGACGGGGATGCGACGCCGCAGATCCACGAAGCTCTCCGGTCCAAGGATCTACTGCCGAGTCAGCACCTGACCGACACCGGCTACTTGGACGCAGAACTGTTGGTGGACAGTCAACAGGAATACGGGGTGGACCTGCTCGGCCCGACACGGCCGGATTATCGCTGGCAGGCCCGGGCCGGCGACGGCCTCGCAGCGAGCGACTTTCAGGTAGACTGGGAAGCCCAGCGCGTGACTTGCCCGGAAGGTCGCCTGAGCATCGGTTGGAGCGAAGCGGTGGACCGGGGCCACAACGATGTAATCAAGGTTAAGTTCTCCATGCGCGATTGCCGGACCTGTCCCAGCCGGGAGAAATGCACACAGGGGAAACGGCGGACGGTGACCCTGCGACCGCGTGAGCAGTCTGAGGCGCTACAAGCGGCGCGGGCGCGGGAGGAGACGGAGGAGTTCCGACAATCTTACGCCAAGCGAGCAGGGATAGAAGGCACGATCGCGCACGGGGTGCGGACCTGCGGTTTGAGACGTTCGCGTTATGTCGGGGAGGCTAGACGCATTTGCAGCACGTCGCGACCGGGGCTGCCATCAACGTCATACGGATCAGCAACTGGCTTATGGAAAAGCCCCGCGAGCAGACGCGAACTTCCGCCTTTGCAAGGTTGATGGCACTACCGAATGCGGCATGACGAATTTGCCAACAGTATCAAGATTGATGGTGCCGTCGGTTCTGCAACAAAGCCTCCGATGGTATGCGACCCGGCGACGTGGAAGAATAGAGGCGTGGACGTACAAGACAGTGCAACAGGCTACCAAACAGGCATCCAGGCTTTCAAGCCAGCCTCTGCCTCGAAGAGCGCAGATCGAATCCAAGTCGAGAAATCTGTTCTACCGTGGGAGAGGCCCGGTCATTTCAGACTGGATTGAGAGCCGCATCGCGGTGGATTCCTCTCGATTTGGCCGTCGTTGGCTTGTGTGCAAGTGCCATGTCATTCTGCCCAATGCCCTGCCTGCTTCCGATTGCCTTGCCGCTGGCCGGGATGACATGGCAGCTTGCCCGCGCAGATCAGAAGAAGATGCGAAAGGAGCTTATGGACCCCCCTTGGTGAATTATTGACCTCCCTCCGTGTCTCAGGTCGGCCCCTCGACTATTGCTTCAATGGGACCACGGTGTTTCCACCGTGGATAACGTTGCAGCCGGACGCGCCGGCCCTATCCTCAGCAGATACTTCAATGGGACCACGGTGTTTCCACCGTGGATAATGGCGTAGCGGTTGAGCCACAGACCGGCCCGGCGTAGCCTCAATGGGACCACGGTGTTTCCGCTGTGGAAACACCGCCTAATATCTACATTACGGTGCTGCCATGTCCGCTTCAATGGGGCCACGGTGTCGCCACCGTGGATAACCCGACGGGCCGCCGCAGCCTTGCTTGCGCAGCCACTGCTTCAATTGGGCCACAGTGTCGCCACCGTGGATAGCGTGGGCCGGACATTCCGACCTGGCTGCGCAGACAACCTTCAATTGGGCCACAGTGTCGCCACCGTGGATAGCATCAGCGGCCAGATCACAGATAGCGACAGAACATAGCCTTCAATTGGGCCACAGTGTCGCCACCGTGGATAGGCCAGGTTGGCCGGTCTCATTGACTGGCACCGAATCCCTTCAATTGGGCCACAGTGTCGCCACCGTGGATAGCGCATGGCGGGGGCGAGCGTGGCGGAGAGTTCGTTCCTTCAATTGGGCCACAGTGTCGCCACCGTGGATAGCGCGTCTGCGGCACGCACGGTGCATCCGGTAGGGTCCTTCAATTGGGCCACAGTGTCGCCACCGTGGATAGCCTTGCCCGAGCACGTCAAGAAGAAGAAACGACGCAACCTTCAATTGGGCCACAGTGTCGCCACCGTGGATAGCGCTCACAGTCGAATCGCTTTCCACCGTAGAAGTTACAAAGGTCAACGCGAGCACGCCGCGTTTTGTTGACTACTGCTCCAGCTAGGGTACGACCAAGTATGTCGAACAGAAAGTGCTCGCGTACCTTCCGACACGCGAGCGGTGCGGATACGGGCTGCTCTTCCAAACGCTAGTTGTCAAAGAGCTTGCCGCCTGAACAATCAGGCGGGCTGATTTCAGCACCCAACTGCTCGCAGGCCAACCGGCGAGGATACCGCCGGCTATGTATTGGAAGATTATGGCAGCTGGCGAACTGCCTATCGGCCTCACTTCATGGCGGCGAACAATCCCAAACCGCAATAGCGCCCACCTCCGATCACGATCGGGCCACTGACCTTCACCTCAGCTGGCCATCGCAGCCGCACGTGGTAACGCGGATACGCTTCCAGGTGAGCAGGAGTCAAGGAACGCCTGGCTAGGTCCAAACCGGGAAAGAAGCCGACCTGCCGCCATTCCAGGATGGCTTGATCGGCCAAAAGCGATGGGAACTCGGCTTGCTTGATTGCCGTGCGAAGACGTTTCTCGGTCTTGGTCGGGTTGCCATCGTCATAACCCGGCAACACCACAGGCGTCACAGTAGCCCATACCGACGATGGGTCAAGGTAACGCCGGATGCGGCCATCGTTCATCGGAAGTAAGGAAAGAAGGGCGGATGGTCGCTTCGTGCGCTCCTCGATCAATTCCTGCCCATTGAGAGCGCGCCGTGCCCAGCCAATTTCGTCGGCGCTGCCAAGTGGACCGGCAACAAGGACGCGCCGGATGCTGCTCACGACGTTTTTTCCGTGGCCGCGCTCCTCGATCGAAGGTAGCGGAATGTAGGACAAGCGAGGGAGACCATTCTCACTGAGACTTTTTCCTGCTCCATCCGGTGTATGGCCGTGGATAAGCGTGTTGATCCGCTCGCGCGACCAACCAGCGCTTACCGCGGACTCTGCGGCCGCGTGCCGAATCATTGCGGCGACGATGTGCGTTCGGCGTACTGGGTCGAAGGGACGGAAGCCACAGGCGTCCATCTTCAAGATGGAGAAAACAGCAACTGGCCGACTGGCTGGTTCGGTCTCCTGTCGATAGCCGATGGAATCGAATACGGATAAGGTGGGGACCGGCATGAAGTTGTCGGTGTTGACTAGCCGGCTGAGGAAAGTCTGGTGCCGAGCCAACAAAGCTTCAAAGGTGCCAGGGACAGGGACACGCAGAGCATCGTCTGATGGGGCATTGGTCGGGCGCCACCGTTGGCCGGCAAGCTTCTCTGCTTGAGATGCAACGACGATGCGACCATTGCCGGCCACCAGGTCAATCCCCCAGCCCAGAGCAACTAAATTATCGGAAGCTGCCGACAGGGTTTCCACAAAACCGCGCACTTCTTCTGTGAGTGGATCAGGGAGTTGCCAAAGGTAACGGACCGATTCGCCATCCAGCATTCGCATGGCCCGAACGGGCTTCATCGCCCGATGCGTGGCCGGCTGGGCGTCCTTGCTTGTGTAATTGCCGCGCGCCCACGCGGCTGCGACAATATCCATCGCGTTGTTGGGGACGGAGATGCGGTAAGCGGAACTCGCTGCCGCTTCCGGAGTAATGATGTCGGGGGCTGGTTGCCGTTCGAGCCATTTCAGGGCAGGAACAGCAGATTCATGAAACAAGGACTCACGCCAGCGGGCAGCCGAAGCTGCCACAAGCGCCTGAAACAAGCGTAGCGGTGATGGCGGCCATTCCAACTCACCCCCATCGCGCCGGCCGTGGAATGCGGAGTCGAGGAAGGCAACCGATACGCAGAAATAAGACAATGACATGGTGTTGGCTCCTGATTGCATGATCTTACTTCTTGGCGGGTTTCCTCGCCGGCTTGTCGCCCGCTTGCTCACCTTTGACATCCGTCTTCGCCCGCTCCTTATCGAACGGAACCTCGCGATCCGAGCCGACACTAAACGCCACCGCCGCAGCAGTGGCGAATGCAAGGGCATCCTCGTGCGTAACGTCTGCGGGAACGCGGCGTCCGTCTCCGTAAACCTCCGTGAATTGCCGCGCCTTGTCCGGATCGGCCACCAGCAAGCAGCCCTGACGCAGATATCCCGAGGGAGTGTGTGTGAACGCGGTGAGCGCTAAACCCAGGATGTATCGATGCAGTCGTGTCGTTTTCTGTTGGTCCCGCCCGGCCGCCAGCAAGCGAAGAGCCGCAAGACTAAGTACAGCATCGCGCCGAATGCCACCGGTGGCGATGACACCGCCCGGTGTGCCCGTGGATGGCACATGGACGAATCCACGTTCCGCGTAAGCGTCTCGCTCTGCTTTGGCCTCCGGTTCGGGCAATAAGCCGTTCGCCACATATTCGGCCGCGGGGACGTACTGCGCTGATCGCGTGAGTTTCCGCACATCAAATGCACGGACCGTTGAGATAATCAGCCGCGGGAGTTTGGCTTGTGTATCTCGTGAATCCCACACGCCGAACACCAGCGATGTTGGCGCGATCTTCGCCAGTGGTTCTGCGTTGCCGTTGCGAACGGCCTGGAACGCCTCATGCAGTTCCTTCTGTAGTTGCGAACAGCGGACAATGGCATCGCCGGCACGGTGTCCGGCTTCTAGCAGGTTGACCGTCTTCTCGCCGGCCTTAATGACCACTTGCGGTACCAAGCCGACGTACTTTCCCTGGGCGAAGAGCGGCTCAATCCTGTTTGCCTGGGAGCCGACGCTGTCGATCAGGCAGACATTTTTACCGTTGGGAAGCTCATCGATGTTGTAGCCGCCTGGGAAACCATCACCGGAGGCAAATGTAGCCGGGAAGATCACACCGTCCGGCCCCTCGACGGGTTGCAGATGCTCGCGGATCACGAACGCCGCTGGACCACCATCAGTCAACCAGCGGTCATACTTGGTCAGCACATCACTCATGTGTCACCTCAAATCGGAGTTGCGGGAAGGAATGCTTTGTGCTTCTTCTGATTTGTTCGGAATGCGTTCTCAAACCGATACCCAGCGGCCCCGACGTGGCCGAGCTGCCCCGTCGTTGCGGCCGGCAACAAGGGGGCTGGCAACGGGACGGACCAAGTAAAGTAAGTGAATACGCGCGGGGTATCGGTTGGTGCCGGCCTTGCGCGCTGCAGACCTACCAGGCACAGAAATTCGACGGCCGGGTAAGCAGTCGTTGTCATGTGAAGGGCATCCGGGACGAAGCCGATGTCCAGGGCTTGAGCGTTGGCGCCACGGCGGCTGTCGAAGTAATACGGTTCGACTTTCCTGTCCTGGGCATCCGGGTCGTAAACGACCATGCCCTGATCGAACAGATTCTCGTTCTGCAAATCGGTCCGTTGGAAAGTACCTCGCATCGCCCTGGCAATGCGGACACTCTGCATCGTGCCGGCCCACACTTTCAATTGTTTGCCGCCCGATCGTTCGTCTTGCCACCAATCCAGTAGCAAATCGAAGGGCGGCCCAATCAAGATCGCTGAGGAAGTATCGTTGTCTGGATCAACTTGGTGCAACTCTGCCAGGCTAACAGCCTGCAACACGTCTGCGAGTGTCCCACCTGTGTGCGCGCTGTGGAACTGATTGTCGGCAAACCAGCCCTCAACACCGCCCCAAAGTCGATCGGCCAATTCCAACAAACCGCAGCAGGCGAAGAATTGGCCGGGGTTGCGGGGGTCTACATTGACTCTGATAAAAGACGTCGATGCACTCATTGGTCGCCTCCATCTGGATTGGCGGAGGCGTAGGCATCGGCCGCTCGCACCAACGATTCCAGCCAAGCCAGCCCCCACCGCCCGTAACTGCGCTGGAGACGCGCGTAGCGCCGGGAGACTTGCTGAGCCATACGATTGGAGCGCTCCTCCTCCGCCTGGGGATCGAACGCTTCCTCAGTTGTAAAATGAGGCCGTGCTCGGCCATGATGGGCGGCGATTAGATGGAGAACCAATTCCTGCACTTCTTCGGACTGCGCTTGGAAACCCGGCTCTTTCACGATGTCGATTAACGAGCCGAACTCGTGGCGGTAGGCGATCCGCTCCTGGAGAGGTCCGCCACGACCCGACTTGGCCAGCACGATCTTTGGATAGTCATGGTTGCCGATGGCTCGTTGCCAGATGGCTCTACGCTTGCCCTGATCGTGCCAGCGGGCTGCCAGGGTCAAGGCCGTCTGGAACTCCGCAGGCAAGTTAAGGCAGGACGCAATGGCCTGTGCGACCTGCTCCGTGCGCTTCTGATGGACATGCAAATCTTGCGGCGCAGACGCTGTCATCGATCCCTGATCGTCAGCAGTCCGCGCGCGGACGAAGAAGAGCCGTAGTTGTGGTCCACTCATCGTAACGCTGGCATCGGTCCTTTCCATTTCTGTCGGCTCGTCATCGCTGAGTGGATGGAGCAGTATTCTTCGCACCAGGTGCATTCCCGCCGGCACCTCCAGGGCAGAACCGGCAGCAATCGTTCGCCGTTCCCGAAGTGGCCGCTCCTGCCTATCGTGGAGGTTATCCGCCACGTCGTATTCGATTTCCGCGACACGGCCCGGTGTGCCGCAGAGCATCCCTTGCTCGGTTAAACCACCGGCGGAGGGCGGAAGAATAATGGTCTGGTGGACAAGTCGATCCATTTCGGTGTTGGCAAGTTCCTCCAACGTGAGAACTGTCAGTTCATCGTTCGGGGACACCACCCACACCGGCAAATCTTTGCGAGCCTGAGCCAGCTTTTGCAACGACTTAGCCACGCGGTCAGTGCGTCCGCGGAGAAGTTCATGCGGCTTGAGGGGATAATCATCCAACAGGTCGGCGAGTTCATCGCTCGAAATGCCTGTGTGTTGGAGGAGTTCGACTTCTTCTCTCCAGGCGACATGGGTTTCCAGCTCTGTGTGTTCCTCAACGCCGTGAAGCCAATCAGCCACCGGCGGGCGGCCCGGCAATTGGCCCCGGATGCTCGTCAGCGCCCACGCATCGAACAAAATGTCGCCCACGTGCCAGATGTCCGGCAGAGGTGTGAAAGCCTCTCTCCGTTTGTCGGCAGGTTGTTCTGCAAGGCGGGCAGGACATGCGTCGCGCCGCTCATCCTCTCTTTGCGGCAGCAACCGCAACAGGTCGAGCGTTTTGTGCCGGCGGATTTCGTATTCCTTCTTTTCATCGAAGGAAGCGGGATGGACGATGTCGATTTGGGCGTCGCCAGCGCCGAACCGATTCACTCGGCCCAAGCGCTGCGCCATACTGTCCAGCGGTGTCAGATCGCAGACCAGGTGATCGCCGGAGATGTTCACGCCCACTTCGCCGGCAGACGTGCAGATCAAGTAGACCGTACCCTGCGCGGGGTTGATGTCGGGGGGACGATCAGAAACGGGCAACAATCGCATGAAGTTGGGATCGCGCAGCAGGCGGTCGCGCTCATAGCCCCGAATTGTCCCGGTGAGCAGCTGGACCTTCTGCTTTGCTTTCCGCAGCTTGTCCTCCACTTTCTCCACATCTTCGAGCTTGCGGAGAAATACGAGAATGGCCTGTCCTGAGTCCTTGTGGTGGAGCGCCCGTTCCGCCGTCTTGTCAGTGGTTTTCTTCTCGTCATCGACCACGAAAAAGGCGATACCCCTCTTGGCTTCGATACGGCTCTTGACCGTCGCGTCTTCCATGTCGTCCTTAGTGAGATGGAACTGCTCTCCTTCGCCCCGTGAAGTGGCTGTCAGCTCCATGACACGCACAGGACGAAGATCGCGCGGACTCCGGCGGCCGTTCGCTGATCGTGCGTTCTGCTCGGCTTCGATCCGTGTCAGCAAGCATTGGAACGCCGGCTCCAGGTGCGCCTCATCGTGAACGATCAGAGAATCTTGACCGAGAAAGCCCGCGTAAAGAGGGCGGTACTTGAAGCCGGCGCCATAGCCGCTGAACAACAAGCGGCTGCCGATCATGTCGATGGTGCCGACGATAATCGCCGGCCGTGCGGGGTCTTTCCACCAGTCGTCATTGTCGGCGTATTGGCCGCGCAGTGTGCTGATGGCCAGTGGGGGCGATGCCGTGTCGCACGCCAGCTCGGAAAGCGCCCGGGCCAGTTGCGCGAGACTCTTCGGTCGGTCGTTCGCAAGCAACCGAGTCCGGAGTTTTTCGGCTTCTCGCGTCGCCTGATCGACGACGGTGCGGCGATTTACGACATACACCAAGCGTCTGGGGAATGGTTGCCGAGTTGCACTGTTCGCCAGGGCAATAAGCCAGATGGGGATCACGCAGGTCTTCCCCAGACCAGTGGGCAGGCTGCAAGAGGACGGAATATCGCCTGCCTCGAATCGATGGTACAGTGCCCACTGCCAGGGAAAAGGATTGTTGCCGGTCAGTGCGGTGAACACAGTTGCGAAATCGATGGCACTCATAATGGATGAGATCCTACAATCGGCTGCGCGCCAACACAAAGTCGGTAGTGCCGGAACGATACACGAATCACCGAAGTCTGCTTTCGTTGTGCGGAGTCGCTAGGAGTAGCCAAAGCGGCGTGCAGGCGAAGAAGAGCGACATCGTTGGCCCCTCAAGCAAGGTTTGGTGCAGTGAGCGTCGAGCGCGGTTTCAAGGTTCCGAAGGGAGACCACCTCTTCGCAGATGAGTAACCTCTGGGTGCGATTCATCGGTCAAGTCTGCTGAGGCTACAGTCTGAATCCCTTGCTTTCAATGAGAAAACAAAAGATTAAGAAAAAATAATAACCAGCAAGCTCTCGCGGCGATAGCTCTTCCGTGCTGTCAAACCAAAATAGAAATGCCCGGTCTTCCCCAGATAGAAATGTCCTCTTTGGCCCTGCCAAGGAGGAGCCGTGTCGATCGGCGGATCCTGCAGCGACCGGATCGCCATGAGCCAACCCGAACGTGATGTTCTCAAAGTCATGCACCAAGTTCTCGCCGGCAACCTGCGACAAAGCGAGGTGGCTCGCCTGTTGCGCCTGAGCGTACGCCGGGTCCGCCGCATTCAACGCCGCACGGCAGTCCAAGGCGATCAAGCCGTCGTCCACCGCCTCCGCGGACAGCCCTCCAATCACCGCATCAACCCGGCCTACCGACAAAAAATCCTTCGAGTCTAGCGACGGAACCACCCCGACTTCGGTCCTACTCTCGCCAGTGAAAAATTGGCCGAGCAGGGCTTGGAGGTAGCGCCGGAAACCCTCGGGCAGTGGTTGCTGGCAGAGGGATTGTGGCAGACACAGCGGCAACGCGACCCGCATCGCCAACGCAGGCCGCGTCGCCAGTGCTTTGGTGAGTTGGTACAGATGGATACCTCCATCCACGACTGGACCGAGGGTCGTGGTGAGCCGATGGTATTGGTGAACATGATCGACGACGCCACCAGCCGTGTCCTGTCGGGCTTTTACCAGGGCGAGACCGTCGAAGCCCACTTCGACCTGCAGGGGCCGTTGGATCCAGCGTTATGGCCGGCCGCTGGCCTTGTACACCGAGCGCGATAGCATTTTCGAGTCTCAGAACAAAGGGCGCAGCGATCCGGACGGGCAGACGCCGTTTGGCCGTGCTTTGCAGGAGTTGGGCATGGAGCTGATCCTGGCCCGCAGTCCTCAGGCCAAGGGCCGGGTGGAACCCTTCTTCGAGACCGCCCACGACCGTTGGGTCAAGGAGCTACGCCTGGCCAAGGTCGCCAGCCGGGACCAAGCCAATGCCTTGCTGGATCGCCGACTGGTGCCGGAGTTTAACCGCCGTTTCACGGTGGCGGCAGCGCGGACGGTCGATGCACACCGTCCTTTGGGTCCGGGCCACAATTTGGCTGCGATCCTAGGTGTGCAATACCAGCGTGTGGTGCAGAACGACTACAGCGTGCGTTTCCAGAATCGTATCTATCGAGTCGGCAAGCCGATCTATCCGGGGCTGCGGGGAGGCCGCGTGGTCAGCGAATTGCGACTAGATGGGACAATGGCAGTGCGTTTTCGAGACCGTTATCTGAATTACGGTGAAGTCGTGGCGGGTAGTTGTGCTGGGGGCCCTGCCCCCAGACCCCCGGAGCTTAACGCTTTGGCGGCCGACGCCAGGGAAGAAGAAGCAGGCCGGACGGCTGAGACGCGTGTCCGACCTGCTGGCGTACAGCCGACCGTCGGGCGCTCGGGTCGCACTCCGACGCCGCCAACAATCTTGCACCTGCCCCCCAGAGGGGGCCAACTCAAAAGGGCCGCAGTCCACCCGGTAGATCACACGCACTTCTTCGATGCCGATCTCGATACGCTTCACCAGTGTGG
>DATBHJ010000069.1:0-13328 GCA_036557565.1 Gemmataceae bacterium | reverse complement strand
TTGATCGTTTCGCGCGAAACGATCAATCCACACCGCTTCCTTACGATCGCGGCTCGACTTTTTACTTCTTCAACTCCACCGGCAGCTGATCGATCTTGGCCGCGAGGATGAAATCGTTCTCCGTCAGTCCCCCGACGGCATGCGTGGACAGCTCGATGGCCACATTGCGATAGCCGGTCAGGTGCAGGTCGGGATGGTGATCCTCCGCCTCGGCAACTTGACCGACGCGCGCGAAGAAGTCAAGAGCGGTGGCGAAGTCCTTGACGCGCCATTCGCGGCGAATGCGTTTGCCGTCGTCGGTGAGCCGCCATTGCGGCACGGCTCGCAGGTCCTCGCGCAATTGCTCGGCGCTCAGGGCTGGGATGCCGCCCTCGCAGGCCCGGCAATGTCGCTTGGTCAATTCCGTAGCGGTGATTGTCATGGCTGACCTCCTCCATTAACCCAATGAACCGCCAAGACGCCAAGAGCGCCAAGGGAAAAGAGAGAAAAAGTAATAATCGAAGAACCACATTTCTGTTCCCTAAGCGCCTTTTCTCTCTTCTTCTCTTGTTCTTTCCTTGGCGTTCTTGGCGTCTTGGCGGTTCATTGGGTTAATCCCAGTGCTTCATTTTCTCCAACATTTGCAACACGTCGTTGCGGCGCTTCTCGAAGACGGCGAATAACGTCAGGATGGCGGCTCCCAGCACGATGCCCGAAACCCACCACACCCACGTCTGATAGCGATCCACGGCAGCATACCAGATCATCGTGAACACGTCGAGAAAGAGAAAACTGATGCCCAGGAACAAAAAGGCCCGCACCTGGAAGAGGATGCCGAGAAGAACTCCGGCCAATGCCAGGACGGCGAGGACGATGGGCAACACAACCGAATTGCCCAGGCCGGCGATAAACAGGTCGGCTGTCGAGGACACGTAAATCATGCTGATGCCGAGGTAGCGCAGACCGGTGCTCAGCTCCGGTCGCAGCCGCTCACGGTTGGCGTATTCGGCCGCCAGCACGATCAGGGCCGGCGGAATGAGCCAGCACTGCGGATGCAAGAAGAAAGCGATGCCGTGGTGCATTAACAGCGACCACAAAGCGAAGTTGCTCGCCGCTGCTGCCAGGACGGCGAACACAAAGGAACGGCGCGTCCAGAAAACCAGGCCGTACAGTCCGGCCACCAGCAGCCAGAGGAAGGCATAGGAATCGAAGTGCTGTGGCAATTTTTCGAGATAGCCCAAGAGCGGCCGTAGGCCGGGCGCATGCGCGTCGGCAAACGTCAGAATCGGCGCAGGCGGCTTGGCCCAGAATGCCAACAGCGGCAACAGCGGCAGAAAGACGCCGGTGCGCTGCAACGGCCCGGCCAACACGGACAGCTTCCGCCGCTCGAAGAACTCGCTCAGACCGACTCCGATAAATGCGATGAGCATGACAATGACGGTCCAGTATTTTGCGGCCCAGCCGCGGAACAATTCCGGCACATTGAGGCGAATGTGCAGAAACAGCAGCACCAGCAGCAACTCGACGGCGTAGACGTACAGAGTCCGCCCGCGCTGGGAGAGACCGAACGGATCGCGGCCGGGCACCACAGCGAAACGGATGCCGCTGACCATGAGCGTGACCAGGGCGGCAATCACCACGAGGATTTCCAGCCCCAGCATGGGCGTGCGCCGCGTGGCGGGATCGTAGAGGCGGAACTCCTGCACGAGCAGAAGCAGCAAGATCAGCGACGCCAGAAGACCGACGATCGGCCCGAAGCGGCGCGTGCAGCGCACCCATTCGCCATCGCCGGCCAGCCAGCGCGGTAGAGCGACGCCGTAAAGCGCCGTCATGCCGGCGAGGGCCACCATCAGCAGCACATTGCGATGCAGCCACGGCGTCGGCCCGCCGGGATCGGGACAGGCCCATGCGAATTCCGAAGCGGCAAGAACGCCGAGGATCAGCACGATTGTTTGTAGGGCCGATTTTAAATCGGCCCTACTGGCCATCAACAACAGCGTGGCCGGGATGAGCAGCAGCACGGCGCCCGGTCCAGCCAGGCGATCAAGACGTTCAGCGAAATCCAGGCACATCCACAGGCTCAAGAGGAGGACTACACCCGCTGTTGCCGCCTGGGCCGGCAGGAACCAGGGATCTCGTGAGCGATCGAACATGCGAGCCAGCAAGCCGGCGTGAATGGTATAGCTGGCCAGGGCCAAGGCGGCGTACAAACCAAGGTCGGACGGGCTGTGCGTGAATTCGTGCAGCAACAAACCGATTGCCGCCAGACCCAGGATGTATAGTCCAGGCGGAGCGAAGCGCGCGTGCCGGTCCCACAGGGCCACGACCAGCGCCGTAGCGACAACTGCCAGGGCGCCCCAGGCGAGCACCGAAGAGACAGCGAGCGGCGGCAGTAGCAGATCGGAACCGACCAGTAACGACACAACCAGAACGACCAGTCCCAGAGCGGCGTTGGCCGCAAAAGCAACGAACGAAGAGTGCGGTTGCAACGCGACGCGCTGCGCCTCTCGCGAGTACGTCTGGCCGATGACGGTCCAGAGCGTGGCGGCCACGGCCAGACCCAGCGCGTTCGTCAGCAAGAAGGCAAGGACCGTGTCTGGTCCCCACGCCGACCAGAACAGCACACCGACGAGATCGACGAGCAGTCCCGAAATCCACACGTACCCAGGACGGCGCGTCCACACGCCGAACATACCAAAAGCGACAGCACAGAGAGCAACTGCCTCCGCCGCCCAGAGATGTTCTTGCCGCGAGAACGCCGTGTTCAGCGCCCACAGGACGGCGGGGAGGCACGGGAGTAGGATCAGCGCCGCCGACTCCTCGAACCTCGCCAAGGAAAGCCAGTCTCGATTGCGTGGGACGGATTGGGCAATCGCAAAGGGCAAGAACGACCAGAGCAGCACGTAACCAGGCCAGTCCAGGAGGAGGAAGTAATATCCCGTCTCCAGTACAAACCGATCTGCCGTGCAAGCCATCAAGCTGACGACGGCAAGTCCGCCGCCGTACAGCCAACCCCAGGGCAACGGCCGGCGCTGCTGAGCATAACGGAAGAAGAGGGCGGCCAGGCCCGCCAGCAAAGCGAACCAGCCCAGCGGGGAGCCGAGTGCCGCCGGCCACGACGGCCGCTCTCGGAACAAATCGCTCAACCAAACGACGCCCGCGGTCAGGAGCACTAGCTGGGCCGACAGGGCCAAACCGAGCTGCACGCGCATGAGCGGCGCAGCCAGCGGCGATGGGACGTAGCCATCTGTCGCAGGTTCCTCACGCCAGGCGTGGACCCAGCGCGAACTCGCTTGCCAGGCCAGCGCCCACAATGCCGCCGACAGGCTCACGAGCTGTCCGACGCAGACGAGGTCCGCCGTCTCCAGATGACGACCTGATGTCACTACGGCCAGGGCATAGCCTCCGCTGACACTGATGTTAGCGACCAGACCGCCGAGAAATGCGTACACCGGCGAACGTTCGCGCAGTGCGTGGCCGACCAGTCCCGCTGTCAAAACAAGCAGAGGCAACACATGCGAAAGCGTCCATCCAATCTCGGCGAAGAGAGAGGAAGGTGCCGGCCCGGTGGGACGCAAACCAGAAAAACCGAGTACCGCGACCTGCATCGTCAGCAAGAGCACGGCTGCGGCGACCGCGGCGAGAATGCCCTGCGACCACAGCGCCGCCGACTCATCCTCTGCGAACGAGACACCGGCCGAGGCAGCCAGGCGCGTCAGGTGACGCCGCAGCCACACGAGCGCCGAACAGGCGAGATAGCACAGGGCCAATCCCCATCGCAGCGCCGAGGCTGTCGCCAGCTCCACTGCGAACGGCCCTGCCGCGAGAATCGGTATCGTCACCGCCAAAATGAGCAGCCCAACGAGTGTGCTGGTGCGTCCCTTCTCGCGAAAAGCAGCCAGCAGCACGATTGCCAAAATGCCCAGCAACACCCAGGCGCCCGGACCATAGGCATCAGAGGCGGAGGACGGCCACTCAAGGAGAGAGACGTAGCCAGCGGGTATCAGTTCAGCATCCACGCCGGGCGAGATCCCCCATACGGCCAGCGCGAATTGCCCGGCGACGAGCACGCCGAGCATCACGCGATCCAGTGCTGGCCCCGACGCATCCCACAACTCTCGTACCCGCGCATTGCCGGATAGCGCCATTCGCGTGGCGATCCAGCCAAGACCGAGCAGGCCCAGGCCGATGCCATACGCCTGCAAGCTGCGTGGATCGAACCATTCGAGTTCGGGCAACAAGGCACGGACGGCCAATACGACGGCCCCGCTGACAGCCATCTGAAATGCGCTGAACCAACCTGGCGAGCGCCGCAAAATGGCGATGCCCAGCCACACAGCTGCAAGCCAGAGAGTGTATCCCGCCAGCACCCGCACGACGACTCCGGGCATAAACAGCAGTGGTACGGCTAACAACGATGTCAGCACGGCCGATTGCACCAAAGGAAGATACAGAACGAGCCAGTAGCGCCAGCGACGGGCTTGCAGCAGCAACGCACCCGACAGAGCGAGTGTTGCATGTGCCAACAGCGCCATCAGCAGCGGTCGCGGCGGCGCCGAATTGCCGAAATCCCAGATCAGCAGATGGGCCACAGCAGCGAACAGAAGCGCTGAGCCAAGCCAGGTCAGTTCCAGGCGGCGGAACTGATGTGCCAGCATAAAAGCCGTCAGGGCGAGGAGGGCGGCTGTGCCAGTGTGTAATCTTTGCGCGGGAAACTCCGGCGTGTACAGTGCCAATCCCAGAGCGAGGGCACCGCCGGTGATGGCGACAGCACGGCACGCGCCGCGCAGACGATGCGCTGCCAGGGCGGCGCTCGCCAGGACCAACGATTCCAGCGCCAGCACGAAACCCCACAGGGCGAGATTATCGGGAACCATCGCCCACAAGGCCCACAAGCTGGACGCAACGAACAGGCCCAGGCCGATGTACGGCAATGCGGGGCGTCGCCAGCGTGCATACAGTCCCAGGGCGCACGCCGCCGATAGTCCGTGGACGATGGCGGCGGGCCACGGCGATTCCAGGCCGTGATATGCCGTTGTCAAGAGCGCGCAAACGCCCAGCGCGCCGGAGGCGAAGGCATAGCTGGTCGCGTGGTCACGCTGGCCCAGGCGAAGCAATGCCTCGGCTCCCAGCGCTGATAAGACCATGAGGATCGCCAACACAATGCCGCTTGACGGCGAGGTTAGCTGCTCGGTCAGCCGCAATCCCAGGGCCTCTTCGGGCGCGAGGGCGATATGTCCCGAGAGGAACTGCACAATGACCAGCACCGCCAGGGATAGACATGGCACAGCGACGGCGTGGGCGTACGGCATACGCCAGCGGAAGGCGAGGAAAGTCAGAAGAGCTGTATTGCTCAGACAGACAAGCAGCAACGGCAGTGGTTGCGGCCAGGCCAGGACCACGGCCGAGAGCATGAACGCCAGTCCGGTGAAGGCGACGGCAACGCCGGCCGTGCGCGGCCCCGATTCCTCGCGCGGCAAGCCGCGGCCCACGAGCAGTCCACCGGCAAAAATGGGCACGCTCGCCAGGGCGAACGGCTCCGCCAAGAGCGGCAACGTCAGACCGAAGTCGCCGCTCCGCGACAGCTGAAAGCCAAGGGCGACGAACAACGCGAACGAGGACAGTCCCAGGAAAACGAAGAGGGCATTGGCTTGCCGTACTTCCAGACACTGGTTTTCGCTCCGCGCGCGAGCGCGGGCGAGTCCACCGACAACGGCGCCACAAGCCAGCAGATGACACGCCACCGGCAGACAGCCCAGGACGACGAGAAGGTGTGGATGCTCTGGATCGAGAAGATGCTCGACGAGAAGTTGACTGCCGGCTGCCCCGACGACGGCCAGCACGAACAACCAGCGATGGTCGATTGGACCGGGTAGTGCGCCGACACCGATCAAATCGCGGCCGGCCAGGCGCACCATGCCCAGCGATAAAAGTAGCGCGGCGGCCTTGAAGGTCCATTCAAGAGAAGGGCTACCGCCTCCCAGTGAGGGATCGGCGAGGACGAGCAGGTTGAGCGGCACCAGCAACAGAGCGATGACCAGCAAACCGCGGCTGGTGGATTCCAGTTTCCAGTGGTGCAGCGTGTACTCGCCGGCGCCGAACAGAAGAGCGGTAATGCTGGCGAAGAGGAGAAACGGAAAATAGGGCAATTCTTCGAGGCTGTGCCAGAGGGTGATGACCAGGGCGATGGAACAGCCGACGATGAGCAGGCCGCCGGCCAGCTCGCCCCAGAGAATGTTGCGCTCCTCCATGAAGGCGGCCAACACACTCGTCAGCGATCGCCGCGGCCGGGGTGGTGCCGGCAGGACGGCCGGCAACTTCGGCGGCGCGGAAGCAACCGGCGCCACACGCACGGCGACCGGCAAGACGGTGGCCGGTGGCTCGGTGGCCGGTAGGACCGTGAGCGGTGGGACCGGCGTCTCGCCGGTCGGGACAACTCGGAGCGGCGAGACGACTGTCCCCCTGGCTGTCTGTGTCCGCACGGCAGGGGCAGGCTGCACAACGGGCGCGGCAGGCTTGGGCTGCAGCGCCTTACGCCGAGCTTCTACACAGCGCCCGACGCGCTGGGCCGTCTCCACGTCGAGTTCGCCACGCACGAGCAGCTGCCGGATCGTCCGGATTGTCGCCTCCAGATCGAGCAGTTCCGCATTGACAGGATGCTTTTGGACTGCTGCCGGCGGTTGCTGCAGTGTGTGCGATACAAAGCGAATCATAAAGCGGATCGCCCCGGCGATGACCACCCCGATCAGGGCCAAAAGGAAAACAGTCAGCACCGCGAAAATGAGGAAAGCGAAGGAACTCTCCATTGTGGGGCTCTCCCAAAACAGGGAACGCGCGAAACGTCTTGATAATCAAGGCACGCCCGCGGCCCACGCTGTCACGCGGTCGAAGGAGTTGTCTGCTCAATTAGAGCATATTTCTGGATATGAGGCGATTTCTCTTGTTCCCAGGCGGAGCCCGGGAACGAGGAAAATGCCCGTCGCTGGCGGTCCAGGCTAATCTCGAAACGGCTTCTCAATTCCAGCGGAACCAGCGCAGGGCCAACACGAAACTGCCGAGCGCCCAGGCGATCAGGATGGCCGTCTGCCGCCACAACTGCGTCAGCGGCGTCCCTTCCAAGGTGACGGCGCGCAAAGCATCGATCAACGGCGTCAGCGGCAGAGCCTGGATGAACGGCTGCATCGCCTCAGGGAAACGCTCTGACGAAAAGAAAATCCCCGATAACACCCACATCGGCAACATCACCAGGTTCATCAATCCCGACACGGCCTCCAGCGTCCGCGCCCGGCTGGCTACCAGCAAACCGATACCCGCGAACGTCAGCGATCCCAACAAGATCAACACCAGCAGCGCCAGCAGACTGCCCTGAATCACCACGCCGAACGCCAGCCATGCGAACACGAATATCACGACGATCTCAGGGATCATAAAAATCAGGCGGCTCAGCAGGATGCCCAGCAAGAAGTCAGACTTGCGCATCGGGGTCGCCAGAAAGCGCTTGAGCACTTTGCGCATGCGCATGTCCACAATGGCGAAGCCAACGCCCCACAGGCCGCCGCCCATCAGGCTCATGCCCAACAGGCCCGGCACCAAAAAATCGATGTACCTTCCACCCGGCTCCTGTACGGTCTGCGTTTCGATGGGCAGCGGCTCGACGCGCCCGGCCGCCCGCTGGAGAACGTCGTCCACCTTGCTCTGGGCCAGTCGGCTCTCTTCGCGCGTCGGATCGAAAAGATATTCATAAGCACCGCCCGACGACGCCGGCGGTACAATGATCAGCGCCGTCTTGCCCGTCCTCAGCCGCAGCCGGCACAGCTCGGCATTGTTGACCTGCACCTTGTACGTTTCCTCCTTGCCCAGGGCGTCGCGGACGAACTGCACCTTGGCTTCGTCTGCGCCATCCTTTTGGATATCCACAACGATGAACTCGACCGGCTTGTTGCGGAAGGCGATGCCCAGGGCCACGACCATGAGAATGGGAAAGCCGTACACCCAGAAAATCGCCTCCGGCTCGCGGTAGAATTCGCGCAGCCGGGCCAGCATCAGCTGCGCCAGCGGCCAATGGCGTTTCGTGGAGGACAGCGAGGGGGATTCGCGGTTCATGTTTGGGCTTCTCCGTCGCGCAGGTGTCGGCCGGTCAGCGTGACGAAAACGTCTTCGAGACTGGCGTGGCGCGTGGTCAATCCGGCGAGCTGATGTCCCGTCTGTCGCAATCGCTCCAGGAGCGCCGGCAATGCGATATGTGGCTCGACGACCGACAGGCAGAAGTGGTCCGCATCCTTGCGAACCGAGCGCACGGCGGGCAGGTCGGCCAATGTCGCCATCTCCAGGGGCGGCGGCGCTGCCTCTTCGTCCAGCGTGAATTCGACGACGTGTTCGCCACCCAGCTCAGCGATCAGCTGGCGCGGCGTGCCCTGGGCGATGACTTTGCCGTGATCGACCACGGCCACGCGGTCGCACAAGCGTTCGGCCTCGTCCATGTAGTGCGTGGTCAGAAGCACCGTGCGGCCCTGGGCGCGCAAGTCGCGGATCAGGTCCCAGAGCTGGCGGCGCGATTGCGGGTCCAGGCCGGTCGTCGGTTCATCCAGAAGAAGCAAATCGGGATCGCCGACCAGAGCGCAGGCCACGGCCAGGCGCTGCTTCTGTCCACCGGACAATTTGCCTACTCGTGCGGTAGCTTTTTCTTCCAGGGACACCCGGCGTATGACTTCGTCTGGCTCCAGGCCGTGCTGGTAGAAACTGCGAAACAGTGTCAGAGTCTCGTCCACTTGCAGCTTTTCGGACAGGCGTGTCTCCTGGAGAGAGATGCCGATGCGCTGCTTGATGGTGTCGTCGTCGCGCCCCCAGCGCCTGTCGAAGACTTCCACGTCGCCGGCGGTCGGCTCGGAAAGCCCTTCAATGATCTCGATGGTGGTTGTCTTGCCCGCCCCATTGGGGCCAAGCAGTCCGAAGCATTCGCCCGACTCGACGGTCAAGTCCAGCCCGCGGACGGCTTCGACGGGCGGCCGGCCCTCGTAGCGCTTGACAAGATTGGTACAGCGGATGGCGTCAGTCATGAAAATACCATAGAGAGTTGCCAGCGAATGCAGAAGGCAGAAGGCGCGTGGCGACGACGGAAAGAAACGCTGGCGGCGTGCCCTTTCAAGCGAAGCGCCAGAACCGCTTGCCGCACGTTTGGCAGCGGTAGGGCAGAATGAGTATCGTTTTGAGGACTTGCTCGAGCCGCTTACGCCGAGTCGATGGTCGCGTATGTGGCCAGCCACACCGGGGACAGTTTCTCCTGCGCCATTGAAGCACGTTCATGGTGATCCTCCCAGTGACCAAGGGGCGAGTCCGTATTGATTGTGCGTGATGACGTTCAGAGCTTATTGTCTTACTTTCTGTTAGGATTTAGCTCAAAACGAGCGAAGGTTCGGTATATTCTACGACTGCGGACAGCGGCATCAACCTTACCGGAGGTGCTTTCACGATGCCGGAGCACGAAGTGCCGCTTCCGCGGCCTCCCTGCCGACAAGCGGCGCCTGACAGGTGAAATTCTGGCATACATAGACCGTCACCGGGCCTTGCGAGGTTTTGCCCGCCAGCAGCGGCAACAATTCGTCAAGCTTCTTCTCCTCGCCGCCGGGCGCTTTGAGAGCCAGTACACGATGCGGCTGGTAGGACCCAGCCAGAAGGCGCAGAACGTGGCGTGTATCCTCCGCCGAGGGATCGCCGACCACGGCGATTTCCTGCACGGGTCCGAGATGGAAATCAAGTGCGAGGAGCATCTGTCCTGCCGCCAGTGGGTGGGCGGCGAGCAGGCCGCGATACAGACCGAGCGTCCTCTCGGCTTTTTCTTGCAGATCCATGCGGCCGGTCAGCTTTACCAGGCGCAAAAGCGCCGTGACGGCCAGCGAATTGCCCGACGGAATGGCGTTGTCGTGCGGATCCTTGCCGCGGGCGATCAGCGTTTCGTGATCGCGTCCGGTGTAGAAAAAACCGCCGTCGGCTGCGTCCCAGAACTGATCGATCATCACCTGGGCCAGCTCCAGTGCCGCCTCGATCCAGCGCGGCGCGAACGTGGCCTCGTACAGCGATACCAGGCCGTCGAGCAAGAACGAATAATCTTCGAGATAGGCGTTCAGCTTCGGCTCGGAGCCGGCGCTCCAGGTGCGGAGCAAGCGACCGTCGCTCTGGCGCATGCGCGTGAGGATGAAATCGGCGGCGCGAGCAGCGGCGTCGGCGTACTCGTGGCGCTCCAGCACCTGCGCCGCCTGGGCCAGCGCGCCGATCATGAGGCCGTTCCACGAGGTCAACGCCTTCTCATCGCGGCCGGGTCCGATGCGCCCGGAGCGCACCTCGAAGAGTTGGCGTCGGCTGGCGTCGAGTCGAGTACGCAGGTCCGCCTCACTCAGGCCGCGCAAGCGAGCATACTGCTCGAACGTCTTGACGCGATGCAGGATGTTCTTGCCGTGCTCCCAGTTGCCCTCGGGCTCCACGCCATAAACATCACTAAAGAGATCGGCTTGGTCCTTACCAAGCACGTGTTCGATCTCCGCGGCTGTCCAGACGTAGAACTTGCCTTCTTCACCCTCGCTGTCGGCGTCGAGAGTGCTGTAGAAGGGGCCGTCGGGGCTGGTCATCTCGCGCAGCACCCAGTTGAGCGTTTCCTCGGCGATCTCGCGGTAAGCCGGCTCGCCCGTGGCCTGAAACGTCTCCAGGTAGCAGGGCACGAGCAAGGCGTTGTCGTAGAGCATCTTCTCGAAGTGCGGCACCAGCCAGCGCTCGTCTGTACTGTAGCGCGCGAAGCCGCCGCCGAGATGATCGTAGATGCCGCCCTTGGCCATGTGGTCGAGTGTGACGCGGACCATCTCCAGGGCGTGCGGATCCTGGAAGCGCTTCCAACAGCGCAAGAGCACGCGCAGGTCCATCGGATGCGGAAACTTGGGCGCCTGGCCGAAGCCTCCGTAGCGCGAGTCGAAGGCACGTGCCAGACCGCCCAGCGCCTGCTGCAACAGCGATGCGTCCAGCTCCCCCTCTTCTTTTTCCAGCCGGCCGAAGTCGCGCAGATGGCCGGTGATTTGCGACGCGGCTTCCAGAACGTCGGCGCGGCGCGTGTGCCAGACTTCGGCGATGTGCAAGAGCAGCCGCTGGAAACCGGGCCGGCCGTAGCGATCGTCCGGCGGGAAATAGGTGCCGCCGGTGAACGGCTGCAAGTCCGGCGTCAAAAACACCGACATCGGCCAGCCTCCCGAACCGGTGAGCATCTGCACCGAGGCCATGTAAATCTGATCGAGGTCCGGCCGCTCTTCCCGATCGACCTTGATGCTGACGAAGTGATCGTTGAGGATTTTGGCGATCTGTTCATTCTCAAAGCTCTCGTGCTCCATCACATGGCACCAGTGACAGGCCGAGTAGCCGATGCTGAGGAAAATCGGTCGATCGAGCTGCTTGGCGCGCCGGAGCGCTTCCTCGCCCCAGGGATGCCAGTCCACGGGGTTGTGGGCGTGCTGCCGCAGATAGGGACTGGTTTCGTGCAGGAGCCGATTGGTGAATTGCGTTTGTGTCGTCATGGTGTTCCCCCTGGACTATTGGCATTGGGTTAAGCCGCATCTTCTTGCGGCGTGCGCCCTCGTCGAACAGGCGCCGCCGTAGCTCGTCCAGACCGTGCGAAACATTGATGAGCCGGCCGTTGAGCAAGTGCTCCTGAGCCGCCGCCTGGGCCAAGGCACCCAGCAACGACGACTTGCCGGCCGCCGCCAAGCCGAACAGAACGATGCTCAAATCGTCCGCGCGAACGGAAGCGGCGGCAGACGGGTTCCTGGGTTGGGTCATGGCGAATCCTCGTTGCTTCCCAGCGACCGCGTCGAGGGACAAATGGATCACCCTGATTCTAACATGAAAAAAGGTCTGATCTCCAAGTTCTACTTGGAGACCAGACCCGTTGGTTTGCGGAGCGGAAATAGCGACGATACGGCGCTGATGTTTACCAGTCTTGGGGCAAAGGGAGGTTTTCGTTCGGGCACATGGCCGCAGTAAATGTACCAGCAGAGATCCCCTGATTGACGATATGGGAACTACCATCTCCCATGCCCACCAGCAGCGCGGCCGCGTGGCCGGTAGATGCGTTCTGAGCCAAGCAGAGCGCCGCGTTGTTAGCGTACTGAGGCTGGATGAAGGTTGCTGGTGTAGCCCAAGCGATTCCGTGAGTTGGATAACTCGGAATGGAGGGGATCCCGGCGGTAAGGCCGACGAGAGGAAGGAAGGGAAACCATATCGGGTTGGCCGGGTTGCTGTCTGCCCATAAGGTGCCGCCTTGAGTATTGTTGCCGGCGCAGAACGCCAGTTTCTCGCTCCAAAAGATCGTGTTGGAGACGCCATCGGGGATGTCCGTTGGCATCTTGACCCCTCCGGAGTAGCTCATGAGATTCGTTGCCGCCAATGGCGTGTTGGGGGCGGTTGTGATGGTGTTCCCGAAAACCATCGCGTTAGCGCCATAGGAAGCGAATGCGCCCTGGGGGGCGGTTGGCATGGCCGCGAGAGCCGTTTTGATTGTTGGATCGCTTGGGCACTGATAGGTCTTGATGATCGTCATGCCCGGCAAGGAATTGCCGCCCAACCAGATCGCACCCATTTGGCTGTATATCGCCTGCTGTTCCATGAAGGGAAGAATCCATACCATCGGAGTCGCCCCGATGTACGGAGGCGAAGGCCAAGGAGCCATCCCCGGTAGCTGCTTGCTGGGGTAATTTCCGCAAGCAGGCGGAAGTTCGCGGTACTGGCTGTGAGCGTTTTGCGTGGCAAAGCCGATTTGCCGCAAGTTGTTCTGGCATTCGGCACGATTGGCCGCTTCGCGTACTTTTTGTACGGCCGGCAGCAGCAGGCCGACCAGGACGGCAATGATAGCGATCACCACTAGCAATTCGACCAGGGTGAAGGCGGTACGCAATCGCGAGCGGATGCGTATCTGTTCCATGTGTGAATCTCCTCAGGCCTCGATCAGAGGGGACAAAAACGGGAATATCGTCGTTACGTTTGAGAGCTACTTGGCTCGGACACAAGCGATTTCGCTTGGATCTGTATTCATCTGTTGAGGTTAAGGCTATTTGCACATCTTGTCAAGCCTTGCCTCCCACTTTTTTCTCATTTTTCATCATCGCATCGTTGTTGGCTCGTTGGCTGACAGCCGGCCCGTCCTCGTGTAACATCGAATCGTACATCCACCGATACACCGGGACGGAACGAGCGTAATCACCGCTCATTCAACCAGCGAACGATCGGAATCACCCACGACCGCGGCAGGAACCGTTGTCCGAAAACCATCAGTTTGTTCTGCAGCCCCGGTATCACGAGCGGCTGGCCGCGCAGCA
>DATBHJ010000068.1:0-51431 GCA_036557565.1 Gemmataceae bacterium | reverse complement strand
CGTCGCGAGCAACGACGCTTCTGCGAAACCGGCGAAACGCTCTCGCTCCCCACTCGATACGGAGATGTGTTGCTCTATCAGAAGTCCGGTCCAACTATTTCTCCGCCTCCGCGCGTGAATAGAGCCTGCATGGTGTAGTTGCTAATCTGCTTCTGAAGCAATCGAACAGAGCCGTCCACCATGCCGACAAGATAACTGTCTTTCGATCGCCGAGTCAGTCCTTTCAGCGGATCGCTCCGATCGAAGCGCCAATCTTCCGGTTTGGTCCAAACGATGGCCCGCGCATCTTCGACATCGACGAGGAAGATAGTATTCGATGTGCCATCCGTGATTTCGCCGATGCGTACACCACGCTTATCGGGAAACATGGTGGCATCGCCCAGCGGAGCGAGAAACGTCGTCTTGCCCTCCTTGGCCAACGCTGCGTTATCAGTGGCGCGAAACATCGCCGGCATGCGTCCAATCAGCTTCTTGTTGTGCTCGCTATCCCACGGCTCATCGAGGTGAAACTCCTTGTACAGTTTCTGCTCGCCGAGGTAGGGCAAGATGTGGACGCGCCAGCTGAGTAGGGGCTTGTTTTGCTTGTCGTAGCTGGCGGCGGCGGGAAAGTGTCGGTGCACATTCTCGTAGTTCAGTAATGCCAGCAGAATTTGATGGAGTCGAATCGTGGCGTCGCTGCGAGGCGACGGCGCGAAGGGGGCAAGGATCGGCTGCGAGAGGGTTGTCAGTTCCTTTTCATCGCCCGTCAGTATCAGTCGATCGCCAGACACCTTCGGCGTGGCCAGCGGGATCGCCTTTTCGACGTTAGGCATCAGCGCACGGATCTGTTCGTGTTTGCCGAGCGAATTGAGCAGACGGACCAGCGCGCCATGCAACGTCTTGGCGGACTCGGCGTCCGCGGCTTGCATCGTCAGACGGACCTGGACGGATGGTGCGATTTCGAGGTTCGCCGTAGCCCAATGACAGTTGCGCGTCAGTTCCTTGATCGAGACACCGCCGAGATCCTCTGGCAGTTGGGGCAGCATCTCTTCGAGGGCGCGGCGCAGCGCTACCGGGGGCAGCAGGCAAACCTGGGCCGCGCCGTCGCCGGCAGCGGCCAGGGCTTTTGCCAGCTCCGATCGAGCCGTCGGCTTGAGTTTCTGCAATCGTACTAACGTGGTCTTCGGCCCGAAGACGATGGCGTCGCCGAGCTTCATCGTGGCTTGATTCGGTTGCCTCATCGCGCCCCTGAGCAAAGCGGTCAGTGCTTTCCCCTCCTCTTTCATTGGCGCAATGAAAAACGGCCCTTCGTTCACATCGATCAAACTGAGAACGACAAAGAGATCCCTTCCTCCGGCCTTACGGAATCCGGGCAGCAGGGCTTCCAAACGCTTCTGGACCGGCTCGAAATCGCGCTCTTCGCTGCCGAAGAGCTTGGCCAACGCGCGCACGATCGACTTGGCCTCCAGACGCTCGGTGTCGATGTGGGCGACGATCAAGGTGCGGTCATCGAGATACGGCGCCACTGTTTTTGCCAGGTATTCTGGATCGAATTTCGTGTCAGCAGCCGCGACAGGCAATGCGGCGGCTACGGCGACAAGAATCGTAGCAAGAAATCGAGTCATGCTCACTTCCTCCGGAGAGTATCTGTTTAGCGTTTGAGAGACCACTCAAACCGCCATCTTGTCCTTAAGCCCTGGCCGGGCAATTCCGGGATGTTCAAGAGCGCCCGGCCGTCCTTGCTGTCGTAGAAGGTATCGAAACCCTTGCCGGTGAAGGGATCGATCGGCAGCGGCACAGATGTAATGTCGCTCCACTTCGCCGGCGGCTGGCCTTGGTGAGCCGAGGCATACAACCGCAACGCCTCGCCGCAACGAAGCGCGGCGATGTGGTGCTCGAGACGGACCCGCGCAGCGAATATATTAGAGACGGCCGGGAATAGTAGATTTAAAGGATTGGATAATGGGGCATTGCGCAGTTCATTCTTCATCTGGGCCAATCCAGGCATCGCTTGCCAGGGTGGTAACGTCAACCATTTGACAACGTCCTGGCATTGACGGTCATAGTCGTTGAGAACGTAGACGAGAACCACTTGCACAACCGGCATAGCATCTACCTCAGCCATGGCTTGGCCCCGATCGAGCAGTGCTTGGCGGGCATCCGGATAGATGCTGGCTGCCAGCGTAGCTATTCTCAGTTTTCGCAGGGCGATCCAGTCCCGTTTCTTGAGATCCTGAGGTGAGGGTGAACCGCTTATGGCGCGAAACAAGGTCTCGATCATTCCCTCGACTTCCCGTACGCTTAGTTTTTCGTTTTGTAGCTCGCGCAACTGCGGTAACGATCGGTAAATCGTGTTCAGCTCCAGTTCCAGGACGCGGCGCACGTCAATAAACGGTTGCGGTAGGGCTGTTAGCGGCCAATAGAGGTTAGGCGAGTCCGAAATCTGCATCCACTCCTCAATGCGAGATAACATGGCCTGAGCAATGGCGCTGCCCACGAGGCTTTCGATCAACGTGCTCCCCTCGGCGACGTGGCGCGCCAGGGCGAAGCCGATACGCAGCGTGTCGGCGGCATCTTCAAACCGACGCTCGCTCAACTGGAGCCGGCACTGGATGCCGAGAAGGAAAGCGATTTGCCGCAAACTTTGGATGCTCGGAAACGGCAAATCTCCCATGTTTTGCCACGTCACGAGCGGCTGCTGCCAATCGCAATGATCGCGTAGAGACGCCTGACGAGCGATGCGGAGAGCGTAGGAATAGCGGGCAAGGAATTCTTGGACCTTCGCGCGCGGCAAATCGCGGAGAGGGAAATCGGATTCCGCCCATTTATATTCTTCCTGGCTGATCTTGTGCGTAACATCTCGTTCGGCATCGATGCCCTTGTGCCAAACGGGCGCCGCGTTGCCCGTGATCGACTCTCCCGAGTTCGGCAAGAGTCGATAATGCAACGCGCTGGGCGGCTTGGCGGCCGTTTGTGTGGCGAGGAGGATCGTGTGGGGTTGCAGCGTCTCTGCCTTGCGTGGCGGGTTGTCGTCCGCTGCGCGGCTCTTTGCCCCCAGCGCGAGCACTCCGGCCGAAATCGAGAAGAGGAGAAATCGTAACATGGCAATTCTCCCGAGCGAAAACGGAAGGTAGCGATCACAAGGATTGCAGTAATTGCTCAATAGTAGGCGTATCGGGCAGAGGTGGAGCGGGCGGCGGAGGAGGAATGCCCTTGAGTCCCCAGCGGAGCACGCTCTCCTCCATCTGGACATAGCGGGCCCGCGGACCCGAAGCCGCTGGCTCCATAACGAGCGGTTCCATCCCG
Source organism: Gemmataceae bacterium (assembly GCA_036557565.1). Classification (GTDB taxonomy): domain Bacteria; phylum Planctomycetota; class Planctomycetia; order Gemmatales; family Gemmataceae; genus JAJPHU01. The sequence continues at coordinate 48,146 of DATBHJ010000068.1, read as the reverse complement.
GTCGGAAGTGTGATTTCCGGCTGTTCCACGACCGACGATTGCGGCTCAACGGCCGGCGCGGGGACGTAAACAATGCGTTCGACGACAGGAGGCGCGGGGCGGATCAAAAGGAAGACAGCGAAGACGGCGGCCAATGTCGTGGTTGCCATCGTAGCCAACGGCCAAAGGCACGAATAAGCCGAGGCGCGGCCGGCCCTGTACATCAGCAGGGCGCGATCCATCGCCTGCGCCCGTGGCTGTAACTCGCGCAGCGCGGATTCAAGCGCCGTCAATTCGCGGTTTTCGGATCTTTCGGACACGGCACACGCAACCTTTCACGCAGAGCGGCCAGACCGGCCAAGTAACGTCGATGGGCCGTGCTCGACGATACGCCGGTCAGCTCGCCGATTTGTTCAAACGTCAGACCACCCCAGAGATGCGCGACGAGGGTTTCGCGTTGTTCCAGGGGCAGTTCTTGCAGAGCCGCCGCGGCAGTCGCGGCGTCAAGCCGGGTCGCTTCGGAGGGCGCGAACCAGTCCGGAATCCGCAGCGCGGCGGCCGATTCGTGTCGGCGGCGCCGGCGTTCCGCCCGCGCCGTGGCCCGAGCTCCATTACGGACGACACAGTGCAGCCAACCGGCGACGTTTTCCGGTGGCGAGCGTTGGGAAGCCAGTTTGACGAACGCCTCCTGCACGACATCTTCTGCGGCGGCGCACCACTGACGGGCGTACAGCACCAGCGCCGCCGCGTAGTCATCCACCAGTCGGCTTAGCTGCTCCGGTCCCATCATAATTCTTGATGCCGGCCGAACGTCGCCGTCCCACGAAAATCGGAAAAGCGCAGAACGCGCCGTCGCTTGACCGAGACAAACGATGCTCGTATAGATGGAATAATCAAATGTTCTTCATTTTACCTTCTTTTTGAAACAGAACCCATGAACACCGGGAATGCGCCGTTTGGGCAGTCGGCACAAGAGTCATCTTTGCCAGAGCGTGTACCTCTGCCGGAGCAGGCTTCGCCGACAACACAGCCGGAGCATACGCGGATCGATCTTATTCTGGCCACAGGTGTCGTGCTGCTGGCCTTCCTCGTCGCCTCGACGCCGGCCCGCAACAGCGATCTGTGGCTGCATTTGGCGACCGGACGCGCGATCGCCGATGGCAGCTATCGATTTCAAGGCGATCCGTTCGGTTCGGAAGCAAACGTTTCCTGGATCGCGCATTCCTGGCTGTTCGATCTCGTCGCGTATGCTCTCTTCACCAACCTGGGAGGCACAGTCCTGGTGATCCTCAAGGCAGTGCTCGTCGCTGGACTTGCGGCTATATTGGTGCGCCTGGGTACTCGCGACCACGGAGGAGCCTGGCCGGCCGTCGCCGCGGCGTTATCGGTGGTGGCGCTCTGTGGCCGGCTGCTGCTGCAACCGGCGCTGCTCTCCGTTCTGTTGCTGGCGATGACGTTGTGGCTGCTCGAACACGGCCGGCATTTGCGCAGCAAGCGTGCAGCCGGATGGCTAATCTCTTATGGACCAATTGCAATCCTGTTCGCGTTGTGGGCCAACCTCGACGATTGGTTCTTGCTCGGCCCGCTGACGGTAGTACTTTATCTGCTCGGAGAAGCGACGGCAGCGTTCGCGGGCAGCGGCGACACAACTCGCCCTGACCTGGCTGGCCTGGCCCTTACGCTCGGTGTGGGACTGCTCGCCTGCATGCTGACGCCCTTCCACATTCACGGCTTCACTCTACCGGCGGAGCTGGGGCTGAGCGCGACGGCCACGGCCCTGAGACAAGATCCTGTACTGGGCAATCTCTTCGTCTCTCCCTTTGAGAAAACGTATTTCCATTCCGCTCTGACGCGGAGCATCCCGGGCGTGGCGTACCTGGTCCTGGCCGTGTTGAGCGGATTGTCGTTTCTGGTTAGCCGAGACGGCTGGCGCAGCTGGCGTTTTCCGGTGTGGCTTGGACTGTTCGGCCTGAGTGCCTGGAGCGCTCGAGCGATGCCGTTCTTCGCCGTGGTGGCCGGCCCTATCTTCGCCTTGAACCTCTCGTTCCCACGCCCCGCCGACAGGCGAGACGCCGGTGCCACTGGGCTTCCCTACGCAGGCCTGGGCAAAGCCGCCGCGGTCCTCCTGATGTTGGCCGCATTGGTTGCGGCGTGGCCGGGTTGGCTGCAAGGTCCGCCCTACGAGATGCGCCGCTGGGTCGTCCTCGCCGACCCTTCGTTGCGCGAAGCCGCCGAGAAACTGGCCGAGTGGCGGAAGACTGGCCGAGTGGCCGCGGAGGACCGCGGCTTCAACTTCTCACCGGAAGAGGCCAATTATTTCGCCTACTTCTGTCCAGAGCAGAAAGGCATACTCGATGCCCGCTTGTTGGCCTCCCCCGAGGCCGCCGCCGATTATGTGGCCGTTCGCCGCCATCTACTCGGTCGCTCTTCGTCAATCGCTGAGCGGAACGAGGAGCAGAACATCCTTCGTGCTCGCCGCATCAATCACGTCATTGTCTATGACAGCAATTCCGAACGTGTGAACACGGTTTTTGGGCGCCTGGTCCGTGACGAGCAAGAGTGGGAGCTGATCGGCCTGACGGGTCATACGGCAATTTTCAGCTGGAAAGACCCGCAACATGAAGTGCATGTGCTCGACATGGCGTTGCCCTTGAAGGAAGAAGCCTATCAACCGAGCGAAACGCGCAAGGCGCCGCCGCATTGGCCGGGTCGCGAACCGGAGCCGCCGGCATGGTGGCGTGCCTTTATTACGGCTCGGCCGGCCAGCTCCGCCGATCGTGGTGAGGCGGCCTTGCTGCTGCTGTACTTCGACACGCGCAGCCAGCAAAATCGCTTCCAACGCACTCTAGCCTGGGGTGCCAGTCGCCTTGTCGGACCCATCGGTGCGGGCGCGAGCTTGCCCGCAGTGTCGGTGTCCTTGCAACAAGCTCTCGATCTGCATGGCTACGAACTAGCCACCGCCACCACGCCGGTTAATGTGGATCAAACCAAGCAAAGTCTGGAGACCCTGGCTTTCGCCCAGCGCATGAATTATCTCCTCGATCATGACGATGGACCGCCGGAATGTCTGTGGTTGGCTGTCCGAGCCGCTCGCCGCGCCTTGCATGATAATCCCGACGATGCCCACGCTTACCTCATCCTTGGAGAGGCGTATCTGCGTTTGCTCCGCGATACGCGCGAGCGCATCTGGCAATCACGGCTGCCGCGTTTCACGCGGGTTCGGCAAGTGCAAGCCTCGGCCGCGTTCAATCAAGCCCTGATCGTGCAACCGGACTTGATCCCGGCGCACGATAGCCTTGCCCGGCTCTATCAGGACATGGGCCTGGGCGATTTGGGTTTGAAGCACCGCCGCGAAGTCCTTCGTCTCCTTCGCGCCCAGCCCCGTTCCGAGAGCGAGAACGTGAAGGAATACGAAAACCGCCAGGCTCGTCTCCAGGAGGAAGAAGAGCGGCTCGGCAAAGAATGGACGCGGATACAACATCAGTTCGACGCCGACACAGCCAGCTTGAAAACCATCGATCGCGTGGAGAGGGCCACCCGTAATGGACTGGGAGGAAAGGCCCTTGAGATCCTGCTTGCTTCCGACGCGGGATCGATGGGCCAGCGCGCCATCATGCTGGAGCTGAGCCTGCTTCTGAGAACGGGGCGCGTCCGCGAAGTCCGCGAGTGGATGTCGCCCGATCACCGTGAGACCCTTGGCGACGATGTCTACCTGGAATATCAACTCCAGTTGGCGGCGGCGACCGGCGATTACGAGCAGGCCGACGAGGAGTTAGCTGAATTGGCGGCGCTCTACGACGATAAGCCGCCGCGTCCCTATGTCGCCCTGAGTGTGGCCAATGAAGTGCTGCAAACGCGGCTGGATAAGCAATCGGCCTTTTTGCAAGCGGCCATTATGTGCTCCGAATGGCAGCTAAGTCGCGCTCCAACCTGGGATCACCGGGGGATGTTTCGCCTCATCATCCAGGGACTCTCCGAGAATATGCAGCGGTTCGCCGATTTTATGGTAATGCGCGGGCTGTTATCACTCGAGCGCGGCGACACTGTGATGGCGCGCTCACACTTCGCGCGCGCCCTGGAAACGTATCATTCCGGCGAAGGTCTCGATTTCGGCGGCCGGCCTGTCGCCGAACATTTTGCCAAGTTGTTGCGAACGGCTGGGCTTACTTCTTCACGAATCCCGGTGAAGCGTTGAACGCTTTCACCAAACTGCCGTCTTTCACTTTCCAGATACGCACTTCGCCGTCAAAAGATCCCGAGGCGATCAACTCGCCGTCCGGACTGATAGCGACCGCGTACACATAATCGGCGTGTCCGCTCAGCGTTCGCACCGCTGCGCCGTTGTCGGCGTTCCACAGCCGCACCGTTTGATCGGCGCTACACGTCGCCAGGAGGGGTTGCTTGGGGTGCGGCGCCAGCTTGAGGATGACCTTGCCGTGTCCGCCGGAGGCGCGGATCTGTTTGCCCTCGGCCGCGGCCTTCCACGACCTCAGTTGATTATCCTCGCCGACCGAGTAGCCAACGCTGCCGTCTGCCTTGACCGCCACGGCGTAAACCGGATTTTGATGATCCGGAAACGTCAAAATCGACTCCTTGGCGGCGATGTCCCAGAGCTTGGCCGTTTTGTCGCGGCTGGCGGTTGCCAGGCGCTTGCCGTCCGGCGTGAAGGCGATGCCGAACACCCAGTCGGCGTGATTCTCGATCGACGGCAGCTCCTGGACGTTGGCATATCCGCTGCTGAGATCCCAAACATGAACGAGACGGTCGCAGCCGCCGGAGGCCAGCTTCTTGCCGTCGGCGCTGAGAGCCAGACACAGCACTTCATCATCGGCGTCGAGCAGCTGCTTTACCATGACTCCCTTGTCGTGTATGCCGTCGAGAACGGCGATTCCATTGACATTCTTCGCCATACCGCGGTTGATGTCGTAGATGCGCACGTCTCCTTCTTCGCCGGGCCGACCGCCGGCCACGGCTAGTTTGCCGTCGGGCAGGAATACCATTGCTAAAGCGCGGCGGGCGCGTGTAAAGATGCGCTTCTCCAGTTTGCCACTGGCGACGTCCCAAACGGTCAACTCGTGATGGCCACTGACGACGACTTTCTTGCTGTCCGGCGTGAAGGCGAGGGAAGTGATGGTTACGGGATACGGATAGGCGGCAGGCGGCGACGGCGGCGTCCAGCGCAGGCGTAATTCGCGCAGCAGATCGGATTCCGGTTTCAAATTCGCGTCCAACTTGGCGCCTTGCCCAATCCAATGCTCGATGAGGGCGATCTGGTTTGGCGGCAGTGGAGCGCCGCTTTCCTTGGGCGGCATGCGTTTCTTGTCTGTTGCCGTCAACACCGCCAGGAGGTAACTATCGTCCGGTTTGCCCGGAACGATGGGATCGTCCTTTGTGCCGCCCTTGCGGAAACTGGCGTACTTGGTCATGTCCAGCTTGCCCTTGGGATTTTTGGCTCCGTGACAGCCGAAGCATTTTTCCTTGAGAATGGGAGCGATGTCGTTGATAAAGCTGACGGGCTGTGGAGAATCGGCGGCGCGAGCGGGATGCGTCGCGGCCAGCATCAACAGGGCCAAAATCGCCGTCAGAGCCGCGCAGAGAAAGCAGAAGCAACGATGCGTTGAATACATGAGGGACAAGCTCCAAGGTGGGACGCCAGGGGCGTGCGTTCGGTGGGTTCAACGCAATTATTATACAGGGCTCACCTCTCGTTCCCAAGCTCTGCTTGGGAACGAGGACGATCCGCGTTCTCTTCTCTCTCATATAATCATCCTCGACGCAGGTGGACCGGTCCAGGGGGTAGGGACCGGCACCCGCGAATCCAACTGAGGAGAACACCATGCGAGGCAACACGCTTTCGCGTCGCGGAACGATCCTGTCTGTCGCGCTCGTCCTGGGTGCGACTGGCTGGTTGATCGCGGCGGCGGATGTCGATCCTTACGATCAATCCGGGGTGCCGTTGGAAAAGCAGCCGCCCGAGGACGCCAAGGTAACCAAGATTGTTCTCGTGGCCGGCCGTCAAAGCCACGGCAAGGGCGAGCATGAGTTTTTCGCCGGTTGCGCGCTGCTGATGAAAATGCTTCAGCAAACCTCCGACGTTTTTCCCGTCATGGCCCGCGACGGTTGGCCGAAAGACCCCAAGACTTTCGAGAGCGCGAAGTCGGTCGTCTTTTTCATGGACGGCGGTGGGGGGCATCCGATCATCCAAAAGGACCATCGTGATGTTGTGCAAAAGCTAATGGATCAAGGCGTCGGCTTCGTCAATCTGCACTACGCTGTGGAATATCCCAAGAGCCAGAGCGATCACGTCCTGGAATGGCTGGGCGGCTATTACGAAACCGCCTTTTCATGGAATCCGCACTGGGTCGCCAATATCAAAAGCCTACCGGAACATCCCATCACGCGCGGCGTCAAGCCGTTTTCGATCAACGACGAATGGTACTTCAACATGCGCTTCAAGCCGGAGTCCAAGGGCGTGACGCCGATCCTCGTTGCCGTTCCGCCGGATTCCGTGCGCGGCAACCGAGCGCCCCAGGTCATACAGGAAAACAAGGGCCGCGAGGAGACCCTTGCCTGGACCTTCGATCGCGCTAACGGCGGACGTTCATTCGGCTTCACCGGGGCGCACTTCCACAAGAACTGGGGCGATGAGAACTTCCGCCGTCTCGTCGTCAACGCCATCCTGTGGACAGCCAAGCTCGACGTGCCGCAAGATGGCGCCAAGGTTGAAATGAGTCCCGAGGATCTGAATAGCAATCTCGATCGCAAACCCGATCGCAAACGCTGAGATTCGCTTTGTCGCGCGTGATTTATCGTTTCGCGCGAAACGATAAATCACGCGGTTGCCAAGGAGATCGCTCATGAGTTCGCATCCCCAGGATTCGTCCCAGTCGACTCCCGAAGGCCGCGGTGCGGACGCCGAAGGTTGGGAACGTCGCGAACGTCTGAACAAGAGTGAAGCAGAGCGGCTGTTGGACTGGTTGGAAGCGAACGGTTATTCTCAGAGAGAGGCCACGCTCGCCGAGGACGGCAGTTTCACGGTGCGCTGGCGGAGATAGAATGGTTGAACAATTCTAGTGCTGACCGTTCTTCGGTCGAAAGAGAGTGGAGATCTTGTCGGTCCAACTGTTCTGTGGCGGTCGCGTTCCGGAATGATTCGGCGCCGTTGCCGATGTCGTGGTAATCTCCGGCTCCTCTTTTTTGTCCGTCATCGGCTCGATGCGAACATCGTCGAAATACACGGCGCCCAGACCTGTTAGCGCCATGCTCACGTGGATGGTGCCGGATTCCGGCACGGTGCGATAAAGGATGAACTGCTTCCAGATCGATGGCTGCGTCACGCGCACCGCCATCGGTTCGCCACCGGCACTGTCGTAAAGGAGCGCTCCGTCGGGGGAGCCTGTGATCTGTTCCGGCACGGCAACCCAGGCACTGATGCGCACCGGCGTGCCGGGCGGCAAATGCACGGCCGGACTGTGGATGGCGATGAAGGTTCGCTCCAGAATCGACGACGCTCTCAGCGCATTCTTGGCGCTGAGTCTGAGCATCAGGCATTGCTTGCCCTCGCGCGGGCCGTTGGCCACGCGCTTGGCCTCGCCTTGCACGTCATCCAGCGACGGGATTTCTTCCAGGCTCCAGTCCGTAGACCGTTTGTCGGGCGGCCATTCGAAATCGCCTTCGGGCAGAACATTCTGACCCGGATGCAGCTTGGCCATCTCGTCGCAAAACTGCCAGAAGCGCGGCAGTGTATAGAAACTAAGGGCGAACGGACACGCCACCGGCGTGGTTACTCTTTTCATGGCAGCGTCCCAGTGTTGACGCATGAGGATGCGCACGGCCCGCAGGGCCAGTTGGGCGTCGTTGTAGGCATCGCTGAATTCGCCGTTAAGCCGGTGCTTCTTGCTCTTTTCCAACCATTGCTTGGCGGTTTCCAAGAGCGCGTCGGCGTCGTAGATTTTCTTGCCCATAGCCTTCAATTCATCGTGGATGCGCGTCACCTTGACGATCTCTTCCTGGGCTTGATCGTGCGTCCACTGCGCGGCGTCCTTGCGCATGGACCGCTGCATTTCCTGAAAGCGAGGCACGAGGGCGCCGCGGCCCACGACATCGCCGGTGAACACGATGGCGCTGGTCAAGTTGAAGTTTCGCAGGATGATTTCCCGGCCGCCGAGGATGGGCTTACTCGGATAGGAGTGGAGTCCGCCGGGCGAAACTTCCCAGGCTGTGTAATTCTCCGGAACCATGACCTTCAAACGTACCACCGATTGAAAGCCTTGCGGCGGCACGTACTGCGAGCCGGGGCCCATCCAGATGGGCAGCACCAGCACGGCCTTATCACACGTCAAGACGGCGGCCATGACGTTCGGATCGGGCATCTCCGGAACATTGGGGATATGCGGCATCAATGCCTTGATCCACTGCGGCTCTTTATTGACGGCGACGAGCAGCGGCTCGAGCAAGCGAAATTCCTGGTTGAGCAGGGCCAAGGCCAACAGGCGATCGCGGCCCATGTGACTGTCGGCCAGGAAGCGATCCGACCAATAGCCCAGACCGCGATAACCGCAGCCGATGGCGATGTACGACATCAGGCGGATCTGCTCCGGATGGGGGCCGACCGGCTCGCTGAATTGGCCGGTAGTGCGCTCGTAGGCAGCGGTCATGAACCAATCGGGCAGGTGGGTTTGAATCCAGGTCCAGCAGAAGGCGTCGTCCGGCAAGAGTCGCCGCCGTTGTTGCAACCATTGGCGATAGTCATCCAGCTCGAGCGTGGTCAACAACGGCCAGCGGTGCGTGCCGATCATCAGTTGCTGACTGCCGGCTCGCGAGTAGGTGAGGAAACCATCGCGGACATCGGCGGCCAACGGGCGAAGTGGATCGACAGTGTGGATGGCTTGCGCCGTGTTCATGATGGTCCGGCTTTTCTCCCAGGGCAGGTTGCCGCCAAGGTCCCAGCACAGCACCGCTTGCTCGCGGAGGAAACGATTAACCGTGCGTCCCAACGCCTCGTTGGACACAAGCTGCCCCGGTATCTTGCCGCTCGGTTGCTCAACCACCTGGGGCGCATTCAGCGTCGGAACGATCCAGAAGCCGAGATTGGCGGCGCTTTCAATGAGGCCGGGCGGGGCGCTTTCGTCGAGCCAGACCGTGTTGAATCCGGCATTGCGAAGTACCGGAAGCGGCGTGCCGGTATGACGGATGCCCAGCAGAAAGAGCCGTTCGCTGCCGACTTTCAGATGTCCGCCCTCCAGCCGGACTTCGTCGGGCCGCTGGTTGAAGGCCGGCCGCCCCGGCGTCATCTCTCTGGCCGGGTCCGCAGGAAGATTTCCCGCTGGACCGGCGTCTCGCCGGCCTGCGCCCGGGACCGGCGAGACGCCGGTTCCACCGGCAGTTCCACCGGGAGTCCCAGCGGACGTATCGAAAGCCGGACCTGCTTCCAGATCGTCGATCCACACGTGCGTTTCGCCTGGCCCGGTGTAAACGTTGAGTACCAGTTGATCGACGTAGGCGTCGGTGGCGTTGATCTCGTGCTTGAGTGTGCCGGCCAGCAATTGTTGTTGTTGACGCAGCAGTTTGACCGCTGTAGGCACCGTCAGGGGCTGCCAGTGCTGAACGATTTGGTAACGATCGCCGGGCAGGAGCGCCGTCAGCGGATGGCCGGGATTATTGGGGTCCCACTCCTTGGGAAAAACGACGCGGGCCAGGAGCTGCACGCCCGGACGATTGGCCCGGACCCATAGACTGATGTTGAGATCGTCCGTCACCGGGGCGCGGCCGAGGTTGTAGGTGTAGTGAATGTACGTGCCGTTTTCCGCCTCGAACTGGATGGTCTCGGAGCGTTGTCCACCGTGGATGGATTTATCGGTGAGTTCATGGAGTGTTTCTTTATAGCCGGCGTCATGCGGCCCCGGCAGCCACAGGGGGCTGCGCCCTTCGAAGCCGTACTGGATCATTTGTTGTCCGTGGACGGCGGCAGCCAAAGCCAGAACCAAGACGATCGCCGTTGTCTCTCTGCATCGTTTCATGCTTCGCCGCTCCTTGCGTAGTTGACGCAATTTCCCAGCGAACCAACGGGGCGGAATACATAACAAAGACGCGTCTGCAAGCCAAGAGCAATTCGCGCTTGCCCGCCAACGTCGATTGTGCGACAAATTCACTCACCCGGCGAGCGGGGGGCGTAAGCCCCCTGTTGCCAACAAACAGGGAGCTTACGCCCCCCGCTCGCCGAATGTGAGGATGTCGCATATGTTCGGACGGAACCGCCCTCCTATGTCAGCCTATGACGCCCAGCGGATCGCCATAATCAAGCCGAGCGCTCTGGGCGACATCATTCACTGTCTTCCGGTGCTGGCGGCCCTGCGACGACGCTATCCTCACGCACACATCACCTGGGTGGTCAATCGGGTTTATGCACCTCTGCTCCAGGGCCATCGCGATCTGGATGACGTGCTGTCGTTTGATCGCCGGGCGTCGCATCTTGGTTGGCGAGCAGCGGCCGGATCATGGCTGGGGTTCCTCGCTGAATTGCGACGCCGCCGCTTCGACCTGGCCATCGACTTGCAGGGATTATTTCGGACGGCGGTGATGATGACGGCGACTGGGGCGAGACGGCGCGTCGGTTTGAGCACAGCCCGCGAGGGCGCGACATGGACGTACACCGATGTCGTACCTGTGGCCGACTTTAACGCTATCCATGCCGTCGATCGATGCTGGCTCGTGGCCGAAGCGTTCGGCATCGGTGACGTGCCGAAGGAATTCCACATTCCCATCCCGGACGAAGCGCGACACTGGGCCGAAGCAACGACGCGAAGCTATCCGCGGCCGTGGCTGATGCTTGGTCCCGGCGCACGCTGGATGACCAAGCGCTGGCCGCCGGAACATTTCGCCGCCCTGGCCCGTCGCGCCTGGGACGCGTTCGGCGGCACTGTCTTCTTCGTCGGCGGCGCGGAAGAGACAACGGCGGCAATCGCCGTTCGCCGGCGCTTGTGCGGTCCTTCCCGCGATTTGACCGGACGAACCACGCTGCCGTGTCTGGCCGCACTTTTGGAACGCGCCGACCTGATGCTGGCCAACGATACCGGCCCGTTGCACCTCGCCGCCGCTCTGGGACGGCCCATCGTCGCTCCTTACACTTGCACGCGCGTCCGGCTCAATGGCCCTTTTCCCGCACAGTTCGGCGCAGTCGAAACGACAGTCCACTGCCGCGGGAGCTACGTCAAAAAATGTTCGCGTCTGGAGTGCATGGCGGAATTGACGCCGGAGCGCCTGTGGCCTTCGCTCGCCGAGATTTTGCGTTTGTGGCACAGCCGAAGCCGATGCGGCTAAAGGCGAACTCAAATGGCCCCAGGCCGCACGGCTCCGAACCGGTCCCAACTCCCGGCGGGATAATAGATATACGGGACATTACCCAGGATGCCGCCCAGCGGAACGAACCCCAACTCCTGGTCGCGGCTGTCCGTCGAGTTATTGCGGTTGTCTCCCAGCACGAACAACGCACCATCGGGCACCGTCATCTTGGGACAATCGAGAACCTTCCCTTTGCCTATCAGGATCGCGTAACGACTGCCGGCGTTACTTTCGACGAACAGTTGGCCTTCCCAACTGCCGGCATTCCCACTCAGACTCGACTCCGGCATCCGATCCCGATCCAGCCGTTTGCCGTTGATAAAGACCTCGTTGTTTTTCACCTCGACTGTGTCGCCCGGTAGGCCAATGACGCGCTTGATCCACGTCAACCCCGGCTTTCGTGGCACACGAAAAACGACTACATCGCCGCGCTTGGGCATCGCCTTGCTGTAGGCAAGCTTGTCGGTCAGGATACGGTCGCCCGCCAGGAAGTTCGGAGCCATGCTCTCGCTTGGCAGATAGAACGCCTCGAAGATATGCGGCAGATATAACACTCCGCCAACGGAGTACAGCATCCCAACCAGGAGAAATAGGACGTAGACAAGTGGCCGGTTGTACTCGCGCAGCTCGTAATGTTCGCGTAGCTTGCGGGCGGAGCCGTAGGCGGCCAGCACAGCGTAGAGGTAGGCGCCGAGCACGGCCAGGGCGCTCAAGAGAACGACAACCAGCACCGGAGTGGCCGGCGATACGAGCGCCGCCAGCACTACAAGCGGAACGAATATCAGCGACGCTAGGAAGAAGACGAGGCCGCGCACGATCTCGCCGCAGTAAATCTGCCCAAGACCTGGAGCGAACAGGGACAACACTACCGCCAGCAACGGTTCCCGGCCGGCAACCGGACTTGCACTCATGATCCAACTCCCTATCTACAGGCTTGTTCGGAGAACAAAAGGACAATCACTTGCAGGACGCGGAGCAGGCCGGCGATACACGCCAGCGAACAGATACCCACTCGGAACGCCGGCGACCTAAGTAGGCCGCGCAGCATATGGACGAACCGCCGGCCCGGCTTCTGCTCTGCCAGCCGAAGAGAAGCCATCACGCGGTCGGCGAAATCGTCGGGCACCGGAGCCTCGCTCCGCCACCGCTTCCACGCTTCGTAGAGGTCAGGGTCTGCCATCGGGTTGCTCCTCTGGACGCAGCAAGGCTCGCAGCTTCTCCTTCGCCCGGCCAAGACGCGACTTCACCGTTCCGACCGGCACACCCTCAATTTGGGCGATCTCCTGTAGCGACAATTCCTGGATCTCCGCCAGGACGAACACCGTCTTCTGAACGAAGGGCAGTGCATCGAGGGCCTTATTCAAAGAGCGGAACCATTCCGCCTCGCTCAACTCCGCATCCGGGGTGCGCGGCATTGGCGTTTCCGGCAATGGATAAAGAAATACCGGCCGTCGCTTCTTCAGGGCATTGAAGCATTTATTGCGGGCGATGGTGAACAGCCAGGTCGAAAACGCTCCCTGGGAGGAGTCGTAGGTGGCCAGCCGGCGATACGCGGTCAGGAACACTTCCTGAGCGATGTCCTCGCCATCGTGGGCGTCCGGAACCAGATTGCAAATCAGGCGATACAGTTGCCGCTCGTAGCGCTTTACAAGCAGACGGAAGGACTCTACGTCTCCGTCGAGAACGCGCCCGATCACATCCTGGTCCTCGTCCATGTCCGCCCGTCCAGGTTCCCTTGTTTGGCCACCACTGTCTTATACCGGCGAACAACGAAAAGGTTCCCGTAAAACGGCCTTTCCTGATGGGAATTTGACTCGCCGCCGCTCATGACCTAAGAGACTGGTATCGCCCTCCGTAGGTTTGTCGCGCAGGTCTAGCGCGTAAGGAGACTCCCCCTCTGGTTTGCTCACGCCCTGGTGCGGCAAAGCGGCAATGATGGGCCGCCAACAGCGAAGCGATTCGGGGAAAGAGGACGTTTCATGCAAGTAGCGGTGCTCACCCAGAACATCTCCGAGCCGCTGGGGCTCCAGCTTCGCGAGATGTTACAAGCCCGCCTCAAATGCCCGGAACCGAAGTTGATCGCCTTCGATCAAGCCGAGGGATCGCTGGCGCGCGGCCGGGTGAGCATGTTGGTGGTTATCCTCTCACCCTCTCCCGATCGCGCGTTGAAACTCTTGCGTAAAATCCGCGTTCAAGCAGCCGGCCCGGTCCTCGCCGTCGGCCTGGCTTCCGATTCCAAGCTGATCTTGCGCGCCCTGCACGAAGGCGCGGATCATTATCTCGATGAGACCGACCTGGAGGCGCAGCTGGATTCCGTGCTACTGCGTTTGCAGATCAAGGAAGAAGCGGCCCGGCAACCGGCGGGGCATGTGATCGGCCTGCTGGGGGCGTCCGGCGGCAGCGGCGCCAGTACTCTGGCCGTCAACCTGGCCGGTGTGTTGGCCCGCGATTTAGGCCGTTGTGCTCTCATCGATCTCAAGCCGGGCGTCGGCGACCTGGCTGCCTTGCTCGATCTCAAGCCGACCCATAACCTCGCCGACTTGTGCCTGAATATCGGACGCATGGACCGTGCCATGTTCGAGAGCGCCCTGGTGCCCAACGCCAATGGGGTTCATTTGCTGGCGCCGCCGCTCTTGTACGAGGACATCCGTCTCGTCACAGCCCAGGGCGTAACGAAGACGCTTTACCTGGCCCGCGACTCCTTCCGATTCACCGTGGTCGATCTGGAAGATTGCTTCCACGAAGAGCAACTTGTTGTGCTACGCCAGGCGGATTCCATTTTGTTGGTGCTCCGCCTCGATTTCACGTCACTCCGCAGCGCCAAACGCATCCTCGCCAATCTGGAGCAAGCAGGCATCGGCGAGGAGCGAGTTCGGCTGGTAATCAATCGCTTCGGGCAGGCCAAGGAATTGCCCTTGTCGGAGGCCGAGGAGGCACTGGGCCACAAGATTTCCTTCCTCATCCCGGACGATCCCAAGAACATCAACGCCGCCAACAATGCGGGAGAGCCGGTCGTGTTCCGTACGCCCTCGACCAAAGTTGCGCAGAGCATCGTGCAGCTGGCCAATGCGCTGGTCAATCCAAAGGACGCGAAGCAATCTCCCGTTCGTCAAGCGGTCCGAAGCGTCAATGGCTGGTTAGCCGTGTTTCATGGGTAATCCGTTACCCGGCGAGCGGGGCGTGCTAACGCCCCGCTCGCCGTGAAATTTGGAGAATCCGATGCCCCAGATTCCTCCCGATGATGTCACGGATCTGGACAACGATTCCTGGGCCGATGTGGAAACAATTCGACGTCCTTCCGCCCCGTCCGCCCAGGGATCGGAAGACCGGCGCCGGTTCAAGGCGCAGCTACATCAACAGCTGATTTCCAACATGGATGTGTCAATGCTTGGCGGAATCAGCCGCGAAGACTTGCGTTCTGAGGTCCGCCGCATGGCCGAGGAATTGTGCCAGCGCAGCTCCAACCTACTCAATCGCGCCGAGCGCGAACGGCTGATCGCCGAAGTGCTTGATGAGACGTTCGGCCTGGGGCCGCTGGAACCACTGATGGCCGATCCGACCATTAGCGACATCCTCATCAACGGCCACAATGTCGTTTACGTCGAGCGCAACGGACGTCTGGAGCGCGCCGACGTCGCCTTTACGGATGCGCGTCACTTGTTGCACATTATCCAGCGAATCGTCGGCCAGATTGGGCGCCGCGTGGACGAGACCAGTCCGATGGTCGATGGTCGGCTGGCCGACGGCAGCCGTATCAATGCCATCATTCCGCCCCTGGCCCTGGACGGCGCCTTGGTGTCGATCCGCCGCTTCGGTGTGCGTCCCCTGCTGGCAGGAGATTTGGTACAAAAGGGAGCCATGACAGAGGAAATGGCTGCCTTTCTGTCGGCGAGCGTTCGGGCCCGACTGAATCTGCTCATCTCCGGCGGCACCGGCAGCGGCAAGACGACACTGCTCAATGCGCTATCGGCCTTTATTCCAGCGGATGAGCGTGTCATCACCATCGAGGACGCCGCCGAGCTGCGCTTGCAACAGTTGCACGTCGGCCGCCTGGAGACGCGGCCGCGAAACGTCGAGGGCGTAGGCGAGGTGACGACCCGCGACCTGGTGCGAAATGCTCTGCGTATGCGGCCCGATCGCATCGTCATCGGCGAGTGTCGCGGGCCGGAGGCGCTGGACATGCTGCAAGCCATGAACACCGGTCACGAAGGCAGCTTGACCACCATCCACGCCAATGACACGCGCGATGCCCTGGGACGACTGGAAATGATGGTCGGCATGGCCGGCTTCGATGTGCCCATGTGGGTCATTCGCAAACAGATCGCCTCAGCCATCCATGTCATTGTCCAGACGTCGCGTCTGTCTGGCGGCGCGCGCAAGGTGGTGAAAATTTCGGAGGTGACCGGCATGGAGGGCGACAATCTCGTGATGCACGATTTGTTCGCGTTCAAGCAAACGGGGGTGGATGAGGAGCGGCGCGCCCAGGGTTATTTCCACACAACGGGCATTCGCCCGCACTATCTGGATCGCCTGGCTTCCTGCGGTGTGGAGTTGCCGCCGCAAATGTTCGAGCGCCGCATCCTGACCAGTGCGTGTGCGTGATTTATCGTTTTGCGCGAATCGATAAATCGTGCTACGGAGGACATTGCGTGGGTTTGCCTCTGTTACTTATGCTGATGTTCCTGGCCGCGACCCTCGGCATTGCGGCCGGCTACTCCATTTGGCGCGATCTGCATCAGCGCGATTCTTCGCGCGCACGGAGGCGCATCGAGAGTGAATTCCAGAAGCCGGAAGCAAAGCCGGCGACGCGAACCGGCCTGTTCAAGAACAGGCCCAGCCATTTCGACTTCGGCGACCTCATTCCTCCTGCGATCCCGAACGCTCCGGGTACGGGGCTACCCGAGCCGGAGCGCCGCGATTGGCGATCGCAGCTGCAAGCAATGTTAACGCAGTCCGGGCTTCCGCTGACCGTGCCCCACCTGGCGTACATCTCCGGCGGCACAGCTTTGCTTGGAGTTACACTGGGCATGCTGCTGCATGGACCTATCCTGGCAGGACTGGGCGCCCTAGCCCTGGGCCTGGCACCGCTGATTTACGTTCGCCATCGCCAGAAAGCGCGGCATGATCGCCTGCTGATGCAGCTGTCCTCCGCCTTCGATCTGATGGCGCGCGTGTTGCGATCAGGGCATTCGGTGCCGCAGGCCTTTCAGGCCGTTGCCGACACCTTCGAGCCGCCCATTGCCGGCGAATTCGCCCAGTGTCAAGAGCAGCAAAACCTCGGCCTTTTGCCGGAAGTGACCTATCGCGAGATGGCCCGACGAACTGGGGTGCTGGAGATCAAGATCTTCGTCATGGCCATGATGATCCAGCGGCAAACCGGCGGCAATCTCTCCGAAGTGCTGGAACGCCTTGGGGCCCTGGTCCGCGAGCGCGTGCGGCTGCGCAATCACGTCCGCACGCTGACGGCCGAGGGACGCATGCAGGCCGTCGTGCTGCTGGTGCTGCCGCCAGTTATGTTTTTCATCATGCGCATTATCAATCATCCCTATGCCGATGTGCTGCTCGATCATACCGGCCTGCTCGCCGCCATGATGGCGTCGATGGCCATCGGGGCGCTGTGGATACGTAGGATCATACAGTTCGACTTTTGAACTACATCACTCAACCAGCCCGGAGCGCTGGCGACAGGCCGAAGCGCCCGTCGCCAGCGCTCCGGGCTGGTTGAGAGAAAGAAACATTAAGGTGACGCCCATGCTCGACAAAGGGTGGATCAACCTGGCAGTCTTCCTGGCCACGAGTGGTCTCGTCCTGGCATTCTTCATCTGGCGCAACCGCGACCTGTGGCAGACCACGGCGCGGATGCGCGGCCTGGGGACGGCGCCGCGAGAACGACCGGCCGCTGGCGGATTGAGCAAGCTGCTATTGGCGCGCCTTCCTGATCTCGGAACGCCGCTCTTGCCGACCAATGAAGTGCAACGCGGCAGACTGCGGCAACGGCTCATCGAGGCCGGCATCTACGATCGCAATGCCCTGGCGTTGATGATGAGCGTGAAGATGGTGTTGATGGCCGCGCCGCTTGTGCTCTCGGCGACGCTGGCGCTGAGCGGCGTGCTGACGCCGAGTCGTGCCTCGATGGCTGGCATTCTCGGCATCGGCCTGGGCATGATCGCCCCGGGCTTGTGGCTGGATTATTGCAAAAGAACACGCCAGAGCAGCCTGCGACGCGCTCTGCCGGACGCACTGGACATGCTCGTTCTCTGCGTCGAGGGCGGGGTCAGCCTAAGCGGGGCCATGCAGCGCGTGACGGCGGAGATGAGCAGCGCTCATCCGCTCTTGGGCTCCGAGCTGGACCTGGTGCAGCGTGAGATGATGCTCGGAGTCTCGGTTGGTGAGGGGCTACAAAAACTGGCCATTCGAACTGACCTCGAAGAGCTGCGCAATCTTGCCTCGGTCATCGTGCAGAGCGAACGGTTCGGCACCAGCGTGGTCAAGGCTTTGCGCATCCACGCCGACACGTTGCGACTGCAGCGCCAACAGCGCGCCGAGGAGCTGGCTCAGAAGGCCGCCGTCAAGATCTTGTTCCCAACACTGTTGTGTATCTTTCCGGCCGCCTTCATTGTCATCCTCGGTCCAGCCGCTTTCCAGCTCATTGCCATTTTTTCCCGAATGAAGTAACGACGGCCGAGTCGGGACGATTTGCGTTCTATACTCGCAATGGGGGTGTCTGTCCGAGCCGCGCACGCAGCGCAGCGGAGTGAGCGGCGGCGCGGGGCGACCGCTTACTCCGCTGCACTGCGTGCGCGGCTCGGACGATCGCAGTAGTGCGAGGGAAAGTCGTGCAACGCTCCATCGTCTTCGACCGTTTGCAGCAAAGTGATACCCAGATCCTGAGTCTGGGACAGTATCGCCTGCTGGATGAACTGGGCCGCGGCGGCATGGGCCGCGTGTACAAAGCACTGCATACCATCATGGGCCGTGAGGTGGCCCTCAAGGTTATTTCGCCGGAACTGGTCTCCGATCCGGTCGCCGTCGAGTGGTTTCTCCGCGAGGTACGCGCAAGCACGCAGCTGAACCACCCCAACATCGTGATGGCCTACGACGCCAACGAGGCCGACGGACTGTATTTTCTCGTCATGGAGTATGTCCACGGCCGAACGCTCGACGCTCTGGTGAAAAAACAAGGGCCGTTGCCGATCGTCTACGCTTGCGCCTTGATGCGACAGGCCGCTCTCGGTTTACAGCACGCTCACGAGAAGGGCATGGTGCATCGCGACATCAAACCGGGCAACCTGATTGTACCGATCCCCCCCACCCCCACCCTCCCCTACAAGGGGGGAGGGAGCACCGAAACTCCCTCCCCCCTTGTAGGGGAGGGTGGGGGTGGAGGAGCCGATGTGCTGGTAAAAATCCTCGATTTTGGCCTGGCTCGCTTGCATGGCAAAAGCAAAGACGACACCATCGCGCTGCGCGGCGAGGCCGGCGTCCTGGGTACGCCCGACTACATCGCCCCAGAACAATCGCGCGACATCCACGCCGCCGACATTCGTTCCGATCTTTACAGTCTGGGCTGCGTTTTCTATTTCACGCTGACCGGTTACGTACCTTTTCCTGGCGACAACGCCATGGAGAAACTCATAAAGCACCTGATGGAACAGCCGGAGCCACTCGAAAGAGCGCGTCCCGATGTTCCGCCGGAGCTGGCCGCGATTGTTCGCCGTCTGATGGCCAAGGATCCAGCCGACCGCTATCAAACGCCGGCCGAACTGGCTCGCGAACTCGAACAATTCCCCACAGATACAATCCGAGGCGCGACCGTAAGGGAGCGGCATCCCGACCGCTCCCATTCGGTCGCCGCTCACATCGATGCCGAGCCACAGACGCTGCACACGTGCGTTGTGAACAACGTTAACGTTTTCGCGCTCTCTCGAGATAGGGCCGAGCTGTCGGGACCGAGTCTGTCTGAGTCACTGTGGGGCGAGGGCCAGGACGAGCAACACCGTTTGGAGACGCGCGATACTCTAAACCTCTCGCGCCCGCAAGATACTGAGGAAGTCACGGCGGAGGCGCTGGCCGACGGCATAATCCCGCCCGCAGCGCCTACCTCTCGGCGTCTCGATTCCGACACCACGTTTCAGGAGATGGCCATCCCCGATGGCACCGGCGTCCCACCATCTGGAACTTTACCGGCGATCGATCCGGTGATCTTTCGTCTGTGGCGCCGCTGGTTGGGATTCTTGGAAACAATCATCGTTGGCCGCGGCCCTTCGCGCGTCAACAGCGGTGCATACCGGACCATTCACTCGCTGTTGCTGCAAGCCTGCCGCGGTGCTATTGATGCTTGCCCTGCGCCGGAACGCCGTACCTTCTACGAAGAATGTCTGTCGATTGCTCAGCCCTGGCTCAAGCTGCAGACGTTCGCACTGGCCGACGCCGCCATGCTCCATTGCCTGCTCCGCCGCTGCCGCCAGATTGAAGTGGAGCTGAACAACGGCAAGGCGCCCTGGACGATCCGCCAAGTTCTTGCCTTGGTGCTACTAACGCTCAGTCCGGCCGGAGGGGCCCTGTGGTACTGGTACTACGGCCGGTTCAGGCTGCCCTCGCTGTTCAAACTGTTCGACGGCGATTTCTCCGTATCAACGTTGCACACGGCCTGGCGATTCCTTCAGACACACCCGGCACTGCTGATGGGTGTGTTTTTCCCGCTTGTCATCATCTTCTCGGTCGTGCTCTTGTCGCGCACGCCGCGCGCCTGAGATCGCGCGGTGTGGATTGGTGCTGCGATAGGACCGCTTCTGCTCTATCATCTCCATTAGGCGAATCGCGCTCGTCTGACCTCTCGATCTCGGAAGGCTGCTCCATGTACGATCCACGGATCCAGCGTCGCAATCGTCTCGTTAGCATCTTCCTCATATTGGCGGCGTTCTACCTGGGCTTGCAGGTGGAGCGGCACGGCTGGATATCGCCCTGGCATGAGCCGGCCGATGTCCGGCAAACCTTTCGTCCATTTTGGGAAACCTGGTATCTGGTACATGACAAGTACGTCGATCAAAGCAGCGTCAATGACGAGCGCATGACGCAGATGGCGATCCTCGGTATGTTGGCGTCGCTGGGCGACATTGGCCATACCACCTATTTGACCAAAGAAGAAGTACAGCGGTTACAAGAGGACCTCAAGGGCGAGTTGTACGGCATCGGCGCCAGCCTCGGCATGCGCAAGAAGCGCCCGACAATCATCTACACGTTACCGAACTCACCGGCCCGTGCTGCCGGGCTGAAGCCGGGAGACGTGATCGAAGAGGTGAATGGCCAGGACGTGAAAAGCCTGTCGTTTGCCCAGATCTTGCAGCGCGTGCGCGGGCAGGCCGGCACCGAAGTGCATCTGAAGGTTCAACGCCCCGAACCGCCTCAGACAGTCGATCTCGACATCAAGCGCGCCCGCGTCGAAGTTCCGGATGCGTCATGGCAGATGCTTCCGGGCGTTCCCATCGCGCACGTGTCTCTACGCAATTTCGGAGAACGCACCGACGAGCAGCTGCGCGAGGCCCTCGAAGCAGCGAAGAAGCAAGGGGCCAAGGGCATAATCCTCGATGTGCGCGGCAACCCGGGCGGAATAAAAGAGCAGGCGGTGAAAGTCACCAGTGAATTCCTCAAGCCCGATGAAGTGGTCTTCCTGCAGAAGGATGCCAAGGGCCAGACCCAACCCATGTTGGCCGAGAAGGGCGGCGTGGCCCCGGATATTCCCTTGTGCGTACTGATCGACGAGAACACGGCCAGCTCCGCAGAGATCCTTTCCGGTGCCATTCAGGACCACGAGCGCGGCAAGCTGATTGGCGCGCGCACTGTCGGCACGGGAACAGTGCTGGGCCATTTCCAGCTCACCGACGGCTCGGCGGTCCTGCTAGCCATCTACGAATGGCTGACGCCCAAGGGCCGACAGATCTGGCACAAGGGCATCACGCCCGATATCGAGGTGTCCTTGCCGCCGGATGCCTCCATTGTGATGCCGGAGTCCGACACGAAGCTGACCGCGGACAAACTGGCTCGCAGCGACGACACGCAGCTGCTCAAGGCCATCGAGGTGATGAAGAAGGAACTGAAATAGGGGAGGATATTCCGTGGCGACAGCGAGTGTTGGCGTTTACAATGCGTGGTCATGAACACCGACACCCACACCTCCGAACGTCTACGTCAGGCTGTCAATCGACAGCGATTACTGGACACGGCCCAGAAGCTCATCGCCGTCCCCAGCCGTACCGGCGAGGGTGGCGCCGTCGCCGATCGCCTCGCCGAGCTGCTGCGCGGCGACGGTTTCGTCGTTGAACGTCCAGACGCCAATCATCCAACCGCGCCGGCAGTCGTCGTTCGCTTCGCCAGCGACAAGCCCGGCCGCACGCTGCAATTCAACGGCCATCTGGATACGGTGCATCTGCCGTTTGTGCCGCCGGCGATTGAGGACAATAACCTCACCGGCAGCGGCGCCTCAGACATGAAGGGCGGAACCGCCGCCGCCATCGAGGCGCTGCGCGTCCTGCGCGACACAGACGAGTTGAGGGACGGCACTGTGTTGTTCACGGCCCACGATCTGCACGAAGCGCCCTGGGGGCTTGGCCAGCAACTCAATGCCTTGATCGCAGCCGGCTGCGTCGGCGATGCCGTGCTTCTGCCGGAGCCGCTGTGTGATCATCTGCCGATCGCCGGCCGCGGCAACGCCACCTGGAAGACGAACATCCGACGGACCGGCGCGCCCGTCCACGAAGTCATGCGATCGCCCGATGAGCCGAGCGTCCTCGCCGCTGGGGCCGAACTGATCGCGCGCCTGGGCCGGCTCGAAGAACGACTGGCGGCGCAGTCCGACCCGATGGCCGGCCGCGCCAGTGTCTTCATCGGTCAAATTCACGGAGGAGAAATCTACAATCAATACCCGCGAGAATGTTGGCTCGAAGGTACGCGCCGGTGGCTGCCCGGCACTTCGCCTGCCGCAGTCGAACGGGACTTCCGCGCCGTCTTGACCGAATTGGCCCGTGACACGCGAACGACTGTCGATGTTGAATGGACGTTCATCCGCGATGCTTTCCGCCTGGAAGCGAACGATCCGATCGTACAGGCGTTCCAGCAAGCGTACACGATGATTTGTGGCAAACCCCTGTCGTTTGGACCTAAACCGTTCGTCGATGACGGCAACAGTTTTTATGGACTGAAAAACATACCGGCCATCACACACGGTCCACGCGCCGGCGGACAACATACTGTGAAAGAATGGGTGGACATCGATGATATGGTCCGCGTCGCGCACTTATATGCACTGACCGCGGTGCTTTATTGTCAGGAGACGCAATGACAACCGCAAGCCTTCCCGATCTGA
Source organism: Gemmataceae bacterium (assembly GCA_036557565.1). GTDB lineage: Bacteria > Planctomycetota > Planctomycetia > Gemmatales > Gemmataceae > JAJPHU01. The sequence goes on along the minus strand of DATBHJ010000068.1, from coordinate 25,465 downwards.
TTTCTGAAGCGCAGACAACTGAAGAACGATTCCTCCGCCACATCTTCGTCCGCGATCAGATGGCCGAGTGGAGCAAGCATCCGCTCATCATGACCCGCGCCGATGGCGTGTGTTACTGGGATGTCACCGGAAAGCGCTATCTTGATGCCCTGTCCGGTATCTATGTTGTCTCCGTCGGCCACAACAATCGCCGCGTGATCGAGGCCATGCACAAGCAGCTCGACATGCTGCATTTTTCGCCGCCGATGCACGGCACCAATCCGGTTGCTGTGCAGCTGGCGAATCTTCTGGCGGAGCTGGCGCCCGGCGATCTGTCGGCGGTCAAGTTCCAGTGCGGCGGTGCCGAGGTCACCGAAGCGGCCATCAAACTCGCCCGGCAGTATCACCGGCTCACGGGATCACCCGGCAAATACAAGATCATCAGTCGTTACTTATCGTGGCACGGCTCGACGCTTGGCTCGTTGTCTGCCTCCGGTTTGAAATCGCGCAAGACAGTCAATGAACCACTCGCGCCGGGTTTTGTGCACGTCTTTCCGCCAACGTGTTATCGCTGCCCGTTCGGCAAGAGCTACCCCGATTGCGGCATCACTTGCGCAACGCTTGTCGAAAACGTCCTCGATATGGAAGATCCTGAGACGGTGGCGGCGATCATCGTCGAGCCGATTGGCCACACCGGCGGCATCATCGATCCGCCGCCGGAATACTTGCCGATATTGCGAGATATTTGTGACCGGCATAACGTTTTATTGATATTTGACGAGATCATCACAGGAATTGGTCGCACGGGACGCTTGTTCGCCGCCGAGACATTTGGCGTGACGCCGGACGTTCTCTGCACGGCCAAGGGACTGAGCGGCGGTTACGCCCCGCTATCGGCGATGATCTGTCGCGAGCCAATCGCCGACGCCTTCTGGGGACCGCTCGCCGACAATCCCGGTTTTGTCGAGGGTCATACCTTCGAGGGCAATCCGCTGTCGTGCGCCGCTGGCCTCGCCGTTCTGCGCGAGATCATGGAACGCGATCTGTGCGGCAATGCTCGCAAACAAGGCGAACGTCTCCGAGCGGGTTTCGAGCGTCTGGCCAAGAAGCACGGCATCATTGGCGACATTCGCGGCAAGGGCCTACTACAAGGGATCGAATTTGTGCGCAATCCCAAAACGAAGGAGCCGTTCTCGAAGGAAGTGGGCTTTGGCCTGCGTGTCGGCCGGCGCGCGCTCGACAAGGGTTTGCTGTGCCGGTTCGATCCGCACTGGCTCGCCTTCGGCCCGCCGCTGGTGACCACGAGCGAGCAAATCGACGAGATGGTAGAATTGCTGGATCGGAGCATTGGCGAGGCGTTGGCGACTCTGGAATGACCAAGGGAACACAAAGCGATGGCTCTACTCAACGATACTTCCCCGGAAGCCGAAGAGGTGCTTGTAAACGTCTTTCGGCAGATGCCGATTGGGCGCAAATGGCTCTTGATGGGCAAAACATACGATGATGGTCGATTGCTGCACGCCATCGGTGTTCGCCTGCGACATCCTTCTGCCACGCCGCGTGACATACTCGAAGACTGGATGCGAACCCAATTGGGATTGATCGATATACCTCCGCTCCCAGAACCTGCAAAGGATCGGCCCATGCAACGGATGCACGATTTGCGCGAAGTCCTTCGTGTCTTCACGACTCTGGGCATCCCCTATGCCCTGGGAGGATCGATGGCGAGTTCGATTCACGGTATTCGACGCGATACGCTGGATGCGGACATAACGGCTGAGCCATTCCCCGGAAAGGAAGCTCAGCTGGCCTCAGTCTTCGGAGATGATTACTACCTCAGTTTGCCAGCCATACGGCAAGCCGTGCATCAGAGGTCCTCGTTCAATATCATCAAGACGAGCACTGGCTTCAAAGCAGATGTATTCATTCGCAAGGATCGACCGTTTGAGCAATCGGCGATGGCTCGGCGTCTGACGGTCGATCTGCCAGATGCTCCGGGTGAACCGTTGATGCTGCATACTGCAGAGGACATGATCCTTTTCAAGCTACGGCCGTATCGACTGGGCCAGGAATCCGCCACGCAGCAATGGACCGATGTTCTGGGAATATTGAAAGTGCAGACTGGCAAGCTCGATCAAGGCTATCTCGATCACTGGGCCGCCGACCTAGGCGTCAGCGATTTGCTGCAACGCGCACGTCAAGAGAGCGGCGTCTGATGGCTTCGCTTGCGCGAGCGCGTCTGTGCGTTCTGCTCGCCGCGCTCTTGTGGAGCACTAGCGGCGCCTTCACGAAAGTCCTGCGCGAAAACACTGGCCTGGGCCTAAACGAACCCAGCATCGATCCGCTGTCGATCGCCTTTTGGCGCGTCGTCTTCGCGGCGACGGTTCTCTTGCCGATGGTACGCCGTCAGGAATTCACTTTTCGTCCGGCCTTGTGGTTGACCGGACTGGCCTTTGCCCTGATGAACGCACTGTTCGTCTCGGCGATGGCCTTGGGCTCGTCGGCCAACACGATTTTGTTGCAGTACACAGCGCCCATGTGGGTGTATCTGATATGCGTCGGTCTCCTGCGTGAGCCAGCGGAACCACGCGGCACAGTGACGCTGATGATCGGCCTGGCGGGCGTCGGCATTCTACTTTGCGGCGGCTGGACAGGGAGCCAACTCCCGTCTCTCGGCCTGGCGCTGGGCAGCGGCCTGGCTTACGCCTTTGTGATGATCGGTCTGCGCGTGCAGCGCGGCGAGTCGCCGCGCTGGGTGACGGCGTTCAATCATCTGCTCAGCGCCATCGTGCTCTTGCCGATCATCTGGCATCATCCGCTGCCGAGTTGGCCGCAATTCGGCGTGCTGTTCCTGTACGGCGGCGTACAAATGTCGCTGCCGTACTGTCTTCTAGCCGTGGCATTGCGCCGCCTCAGTCCGCAGGAGGCCGGCACGCTGACGTTGATCGAGCCGGTACTGAATCCTATATGGGCATACCTGGCGTCCCCCGCGACGGAGACGCCGACAGTGGGGACACTGATCGGCGGCGGGTGCATCCTTGGGGCACTGATGTGGCGCTATTGGCCGGGTCGAGTTACGAAAAACGACGAGGGATGACCGCTAGGAATAACAGCGAATGGGATTCTTGCCGCGATCTGATTCTGGGAAAGTCGTGAACAGTTACCGACTGCTCATCCAGTGAATGGCCTTCCAAAAAAACTCGCGGGCCGATGATCCTTTTCTTGGAAGAAAAGATCCATCGACCCGCGGGTCTCCAGACTTCAGCTGTTCCTCTTACGTCAACTGTTCCGATTCCGGACGTTTTCAGGGCCGCTTACCGCCGCCGAGCGGACGGTAGATGCGCTGCCCTTGGGGACTGATGCTGGGCACGTAGCCATTGCAGTCGGCTCGTCCCAAGAGATCGTCGGAGCCTTCGATGGGGCGACCGGCCATGGCGGAATACAACTCGCGGGTCGTTAAACCCGCTTTCCGCCCCCGGGTGATTAGAACCTGATAATGTGTGTTAAGGCTCATCGTCGATGCCTTCCGTTCCTTAGAGTTCTGTTGCCTCAACCCGTACCGTAGGGTTCGCCATCGCTGGCGTTTCAACCCCATCCTTCCCTATAACATGCACGTTCCATGCCATGCAAGCGATACTGCAGAGCTTGAAGCCAGAAAGAAGCGCAAGTCGCTTTTCCTCAATAATTTATGGCGAATGAGAGAAGGATGCACTTTCTCTTTATCGTCCAGAGATGTAAACGGAGTAAAGCGCTTGTTTCAGAATTGGACAGCGAACTTCGATTTTTGGACATTCTTGCTGAAAATGCTGCGGTTGCAGTCTGTCACTGTGGCAGGGGTGCAAAAGTTCGCTCCAGCACGAGCAGATCGTCGTCGGGCCAATGCTTGCTACGCGCCACCTCCGGCCAAAATCGGCGATAGAGAACACGTAACCGCAAGCTCGTAAGCGTCGTGGAGAAGTCGAAAATGTCCTCCTCGACCTTCCCCGGAATCAGGCGCGTGTCCGGGGGCGAATCGGGAGAGGCCAACCAGAACGGTACGGGGCTGTGGCCTTCGAAATCGCGCAATACACGCGCATACAAACGACCGGGCCTGCCCGCCAGTTCGTCGCCGGCCAGCGGTGGCAATTTCGGTCCCTCTTTCAGAGAGCCGGTCCGACCATCGACAGTCTGCCCCTCGACGACCAGAAGCAGATGGCGATCGACAAATCCAGTCGGCAGACGATGGCCGACGCCCTCGGTCCAGAGCTGCACCCGTGCTCGCACAGTGTCCGATCGGCGCTCGAAGTCCACCGCCACTTTGACGGCGCGGCGCAGCATAGTCTCTTGGCTGTCGTCGAAGAAGCGATGATTCGCCAATGTGGAGGGATCGCGCGCGATGCCGCCGTGGCTGTGGGCAAAGTTGGTCAGGTGTCCGGTCGGCTTCATGTGGCAATCCTGGCACTGTTGGCCCTGGCGCGCAGCGGGACTGGCCTGCCATTCGGAAAACGTGCTGTAGACGTGGACGCCGAAAACAACGCCTTCATGACAGGATGCGCAGTATAAGCTGTCGTGATACAACGGTGAATAGCTTTCTCTGCCGCGATCCACGTCGTCGAGAGGGCCGAAGGAAACCTGCCCCAGCGACGGACGCAGCAGACGCAGGTTAAACTTGCCGTGCGAGAGGCCGATGGTCCCATCGGCGACGCTCTGGATCTTGTGGCAATAATCGCAGTGAACGCCGTAAGCCGCCACGCCTTCGACCTGACGAAGATCGAACTCCTTGGCCGCCGGCGCATGGCAGGAAGTGCAGACACCGGCGCCGTCGGGATACTGTGTGAGCAGACCCCAGCCGACGTTGGCCTTGCCGTACCAATCGGTGCCCTCGTAAAGATTGCGAAAGTGGCGTCCTGTCACCGAGCGCGCATGTCTGCTCTGCGACCACTCGCGATGAATCTCGGCGTGGCAACTGCCGCAGTTGAGGCTTTCGGCCGGGTTCGGCGTTGGATCGACCCATTCGTACAGGGTGTTGTCCTTGGCGGGCAAACGTGTCAGATGAATGAGAGGCGACGAACTCAGCCGCGAGCCGCCGATGAAATAACCTTCCTTCCACGCCGTCACTCGCTGGGGTGACTCGGAAAGCGGCAGCCGGAACCGACCGTGGACATCCGTGTGGCTGTGGATCGCGGTGCCCTTGAAGCGCACCCGTGCTCCGGCAAGCGGCCCATTCTCATCGAGTACCCGCCCTTCGATGCTCGGTGTCCGCGATCCAGACGGCGCCAACAGCGCCAGCCCAGCGAACACGGTTAGCAACAGCAATGCCAGAATCGATCCTGATGACAACCGCATGTCAGTTATTCGCGCCGCCTGGTCAATCCGATCACTTTGCCTCTCGGCCAGTGTATCAAATGGCGGCTCTCAGCGGTGACGATTCCAGGATAGGGCCAAAGGCGCCAGCGCCAACCGCGTCAGCGGCAACAGCAGCACAATACCGAGAATGACACCGGGCCAATAGAACCATTTGTACGGAAGCAGTGCATAGAGCGCGGCAAACAGGCCACCAGCAAGGGCGAGCCAGATCGCCAACACTCCCCACAACACTCCGGACGGGATGAGCTGGCGTCGTTTCAGGACGCTCAGCGACCACACGGCTGCCAGACCTTTGAGGATGACCGCCGTGCCGGCCAGCCAGGGCGGCAGGCGTTCGAGGAGAGGCCACCACTCAGGGTGCTTCGCCAACCAAAAACCGAACCAAAGGCCCAGGAGGATCAGTCCAATCAGAAAGCCGACTTTAATGAAATTCCATATCTCTATCGCTCGTGTTCGTCCTGTCAGTCCTATCCACATCTCCTGAACCATCTGCACCCAGGTGAGCAGGATGACCCCGACCACCAGCAGCGTCAGCCACCCCCAGAAGACTCCCGGCGCGTGCTTTTGCCGCATCGTCTCAAATTGCTGCGCTGCCTCGACCGCATGTCCGCTGAGCGTGAGCCAAAGCAACAAGCCGAGAATCAACGCACCCCAACCGGCCAGCGTGCTACACACTGTCATCGCAAACTTGGCACGGACCAGCATCGCCACGGGGACCGGCCGCGTTGCTAAATACGAGGAAAGGACGAAGGACTTCCCACTGCACTTGCCCAGCTGCGGGCCGACTAACATCGCGGAGTAGAGGGGTAGGACAAGCATCTGGCTGGCTGCGGCCAGCCACAGACTGCCGATTTCCTGCCGCAGAGAGGGCGGGAGCTGGTCCGAACTGTTGAGGGCCTCGACTAACAGCGGCATCATCGGAAACACGAGGATTGCAAGGATAGCCATCGCCATGGGGAATCCAAGTCCGTGCAGTCGCCACTCGAACCACAGCTGCGCCCATGCCGGAGAGGAGAAAGGCCGGCGCGATCGCGCTGCCCACGGCCAACGCAGCCAGTCCGGCCAGCCCCATCGTCTGTGCTCGCCGCAACGGGCGCGGGCGACACTGCGAAGGGCGGTCCCGTAAGCGGCCAACAGCAGGCCGGCGAGTAAACCGCATAAAGCAGTCGAACTCTCGTCGAAATCCAGCATAATCATCGGTGTGAAAAAGAAAATTGTGCCCCCAGGGATCAGCAATAATAAACGCAGCCAGGGCATCGGAAAGGATGTCCACAGGATGGCCTGGCACCACGCCAGGAGAACGGCAGCCATCAAACTGGGCCATGCCAGCGGCAGATCGAGACTGCACAGCTGACGCTCGGCCCACGCATACGTCAACCACACCGGCATCAGCGCAGCGCTTCCCCACAGCATCGGCCAACCCACCAGCGCGTATGTCGGCAACGGCCGCGTCCACAACCGCGCAGGATAACTGGATTCGCAGGTCTCCAGCTGCGCTTCCCGCGAGAACGTGAAAATCAGGACCAGATAACCCACAGCGACGCCCGAGCCGGAACAGAGGACGATAGACGCCGTCATAAAGAGCGAGATAGATTCATCGGACGACAGTGCGAACACCCCGGCCGGTGCCACCGCACAGAGGAGCAAGACGGCCAGACAGTAGCCGCCCACAAGGGTAAGTCCGCGGCGATGCCGCGTCCAAAAAAGATAGGCCAGGGCCATCGTGGGAGTCATGACTCACTCCTGTTCGAGAATCGCGTTGGTCTGTCTCATGCGGGCCACAAATATCTCATCCAGACCGACATGATGTTCCGCGACGATACTGGCGCCGCAAGCCGACGCGGCCGCCTGTAGCTCGCCGGTAGTCCCGTAACATACGGCGGTCCACTCCTGGCCGGCGCCTTCCCAGGACAACGCACCCCGCACCTCTGGCGGATGCGACCGCGCTACCGCGAAGCGCAGCGTCAAACGGCGGTGAGTCGCCTGCAGATCATCTAGCGCTGTCGAAAAGACTATGCGACCTTTATCGATCATGGCAACATAGTCGGCGACGCGCTCCAACTCGTCCAGAAGGTGTGAGGAGAACAGCACCGTCCGTCCTTCGTCGGCGATAGTGCGAACGATGGCGCCGAGAATGTCGCGCCGCACCAATGGATCGAGACCCGACGCCGGTTCATCCAATACCAACAGGTCCGGCCGATACGCCATAGCGGCAAGCAATCCCGCTCGGGCCTTCTGTCCCTTCGACAGAGTGTCGATGCGCCCGTTGGGATCGAGTCCAAACTGGCGCCGCATTTTCTCCGCATCCTCGTCGCTCCAGCTCGGATAGAACGCCTTGGTATAGCGAATTAGCTCGGCCACCGTCATCCACGGCGGTAGGTCGTTCTCTTCGGCGAGATAACCGATCCGCGAAAGGACGCCGACCGGATCGGCCACCGGATCGCGCTCGAAAACGCGAACGCTGCCGGTCTGGGCCTTCAACAGGCCAAGGACATGCTTGAGGAGCGTCGTCTTGCCAGAGCCGTTGACGCCAATTAGTCCGAAGACGCAGCCGCGCGGCACGCGCAGCGACACGCTCTCCAGGGCGACCGTTGGCCCGAACCGTCGCGTAACGCCTTGGATGTCGATGACGCGCGGTGTAGAACTCGTGGCGATCATGGCTTTCGCTCTCCGGAGGATTGGGCATGCAGCGCCTTGTCGCGCTGGCGAAGCAGGTCGATGATTTCGTCGGTGTCGAAGCCGAGTTGACGAGCCTCGACGAGCAAGGAGTCAATGCGTTCGCTGAGAATGCGAAGCCGTTCGCGGCGAGCTAGCGGCGAACCCGCGTTGGAGATGTAGGTGCCGCTCGTGCTCCGTTTGGCGACGATGCCCGCCGTCTCCAGCTCGCGATAAGCGCGGGCAACCGTATTGGGATTGATAAGCAATTGCTGAGCCAGAACGCGGATGGGCGGCAGCTCTTCGCCTTCTTGTAGCCGGCCGGAGGCGACGAGGAGCTTCACCTGCTGCACAATCTGCAAGTAGGTCGGCATCCCATCTTGGCGCGAAAGGTGAATCTGCACGACTCGCTCCGCTATGAGGTTCCCCTCACTGGATCATTGTATTAAGTCAATAATACAATGAGTAAATGCTGTGTCAAGAGCGTTTGGTGCTTCTCGTTCCCAAGCCCTGCTTGGGAACGCACGTTTGCGAAGCTCTGCTCCGCGGCCAGCCGCGGATAGGACGGGAAGCAGAGCTACCCAAAAGGCGTTCCCAGGCAGAACTTGGGAACGAGATAGGTCGGAGGAAATGTCAAGTCGTTTTTCTTCTCGCGTTTCCCTTTTCGCTCATACTCCCGAGGCGACGACCATGCCGGATAGCTCGTGATTTGCAGTGCAGCATGTCTCAAGTCGGCGGCGGAATCGGACATGACGGCGGCGTGACCACTCGATGAGCGGTCGCCAAATGGGACCTGTCAGGTTGGCACGGATGAGCAGCGGCCACAGCCAGTTGGCTCGTTTGTACAAGTACGACATCGCCAAGTACGGCGGGACGGCCCGCCAGTCGAGCGGTCGGCGCCGCCAAATCGAAGCGTGCGAGAAAAGTCGCTCGTAGCACCAAGCGTAACCCTCGGCCAGCTGCTCCGGCGTCATGTGCCGTGGCCGAAACACTACGTGTGCCGTGTCGTACTGCTCCCAATCCTTGTGTAACAATCGTCCCTCTGTCTCCATCTGCCGGAACAGCGGCGTGCCTGGATAGGGCGTAAGGATGTGGAAAGTGGCGCACTCCAGCCGGGCTTGCTCGATCCACGTCACCAGTTTCTCGAACACATCTGGGCGGTCGTGATCGAAGCCGAGCACGAAGCTGCCATTCACCTGGATGCCATTCTGGTGAAGAATCTCGACGCGCCGGACATAATCCTCGCCGCGCGGGGACTTCTTGCGAGCATCGGTCAGGTTCTCGTCCTGGAGCGATTCAAAGCCGATGAAGACGCCGGTGCATCCGGCCAGGGCCATCTCGCGCACCAGAGACGGATCATCGGTGACATCCAGTGTGACGGCCGCGCTCCAAATTTTTTCCAGAGGACGCAAGGCGCGGCAGAGCCGACGTAGGTAGTCCGGCCGCGATCCCAGGTTATTGTCGATAAAGACGCCGTAGGGTTGTCCGCCGGCCTCGAATTCCGCGGCGATCTGCTCGACATCGCGCACCAGGTAGGGCATGTGCAATCCCTCGGTCGAGAGATAGCAGAAGTCACAGCGATTGTGGCAGCCGCGCGTGGCGATCAGACTCGTCGGCGTCAGAAAGCTGCGCCGCGGCAGGATGTCGCGGCGCGGCGGCGGATCGTCGCGATAGGGCCGTCGATAGCTGCCGTGATAGACTGCTTGCAGAGTGCCGGCTTCCACGTCGCGGAGAATCTGGGGCCACAGATGGACGCCCTCACCGATCGCCAGGGCATCTGCATGCGGAGCCGCCTCTTCTGGACACGACAGTACGTGAAGGCCGCCGAGGATGATCTTGGCCCCGCGCTGGCGATACCACTGGGCCAGGGCATAAGCGCGACGCGCGAACGTCAAGTGAACGGTGATGCCGACCACCTGCGGAAAGGGATCGAAGGGCGGAGGACCTTGCAGCAAGTTCTCGTCCCAGTAGCGGACCTCCCATTCCGGCGGCGTTGCTCCGGCGATGCTGGTCAAAGCCAGGCTCGGTGTCAGCACGTGCTTGCCGAAACTTGCATGAGGATCCTTTGGGTAGAACGGGTTGATGAGAAGGGCGAAGCGCGGTCGAGTCGGAGGAGTTTTCCGTGCCGGGTTCAGCCGCGGTGCGATCCGCAGATCACGAGGAATCCACAAGCGTTTCATCCTGCAACCTCCTGGGACTTTACTGTTTGGCAGTCATCTTCGACAAGTTCTTTGTTATACGATTAACTTTGCATTACAAAGTATAAGTGTGACAACAGCAGTGGTCAAGATCGGATTGGGTCGTTTGAAGAGAAGTAAAGAATTCGGTGACAGCCGTTATTTCTCGAACTGCAATTCTTCCTCGACGCCTTTGACCAGTTCGGCATCTTCGCGGCGGCGCTCTTCGACGAAAGCGGCTGCGGAGGAATTGTCCTTGCAGCTGAGTGCGTAACGCACGATGGTTCGCTTCATCAGTGGAGCATCGAAGCCCTTCTTGCCGTACAGGCCGAGAATGTCGCGAGTACGATCGCGGATGCCCCAGCGGCGCATGTCTTCGATGGCAATGTCGGCCAGTTCACCCTGGGCGATCATGGCATCCAGCCCTTTCTGCACGTCGGCTGCGCTGTCCTTGGTTTGGGCGCCGTGGAAGTAACTGAGAGTACGGGCCACGGCCAAGCGAATCAGCATCGGTTTGCGGCCATCGCGAAGGAGCGAAAGAGCCAGCTCCCAGCCTTCGCGCGGACGCAGGTGGATGTAGCCGGCCAGGTAGCCGTCGTAGGCATTGACCGTGCGTTCGCTGGCTTCGTCGAGCATCGATTTGAGGAAACGCGCATCGTCGTCGCCACCGCATGCGCCCAGAAGCAGTGAGTAGACGCTCAGCCGTTCGGCGGGAGTCTCGCGCGCCTTGAGCCAGGCGCGCAGCTTGGCGGGATCGAGCCGGCGGGCCACACTGGCGATTTCTTGATCCGTCGCCTTGGCAAACTCCAGGAACGCATCGCGCGATATTTCTGGATCAGGATTATCCAGATAGCGGAAGAAGAATAGCAAGTTGCCGGTCTGGTCCTTGGGATCGAGTTTCAGCACCTGGCGGGCGTATTCCATCGAATCGGCGCTCTTAAGCGGCACGCCGCGAAATGGGTCGAGTTCGCCTTTATAGAGATCGCAAAAGACGAGATAGCGCGGCGGATTTTTCGGATCGCTGATGGGCAGATATTGCTTGACGGAGATAACTTTCTTGTCTTTCAGAGCCGGATCTGCACGCAAGACTTCTGCGACGCGCAGATCGGTGGTACGGCTGGCCAGTTGTGGGTTCTCGGCCGTGCCGACGAGAATAATACGGGCAGTCTCCAGGGCGGCTTCTTGCCTGAAAGTCGGTGCTTGCCGCAGCGCGGCGCCACACAAGCTACAGGCAATGGCCGAAGAGGACAAGACGATAAGGCACAAAAGAATTAAACCGCCAAGACGCCAAGGACGCCAAGCAAAGAAGGAAAAAAGAAACAAAGAAGACAATCGATTCGACATACCTGCCATTCCTTTCTCTTCTTCTCTCTTTCTTTTCTTGGCGTCCTTGGCGGTTTGAGTTCTTATCCCGTTACTTAGCCGGTGTGGAGGGCGAGGGCGGCATTTGCTCCAGTTTCAGCAATTCCTCGGCGTCAGCGACCATCTGCGCGTCCTTCTTACGCTGCTCCTCCACGAACGACGCAGCCACCTTGTTCTGGCCCTTGCAGCTCAAAGCGAAACGCAAGATGGCACGACGTACAATCGGTATCTCATAACTCTTGCTCGTCCGCAGACCCAGAACACGATCGGCCATGTCCCAGCACTGTCGCTTGCGCAGATCGTCGATGGCCAGATCGGCGATGTCGCCCTGATCCAGCAGAACGCCCATGCCTTCTTTCAGTTCCTTCTGATTCACCAGGTCCGGCCGTGAATCCCACAGAAAGCGCACAGCCCTGAGCGCAGCATAGCGGACCATGAATTCTTTCTTGCCATCCTTGAGGATGTCGAGGGTATAACCCCAGCCTTCCTTGGGCTTGAGCATGACGTAGCCGGCCAACATGCCATCGACGCCGCTGCCCAGACGCTTGGCCGGATCGTCGAGCATCTTCCGCAATAGCGCCGCATGGTCCTCCTTGCCGCAGTGGCCCAGCATGGAGGCGTACAGTCCATAGCGGAAAGCCGGCGTCTTTTCGTCCTTGAGCCAGCCAGCCACGCGCTCGGCCGGCAGATCCTTGGCCATGTCCTTGTAGTCCTTGTAATCAGCGTTGCCGAATTCCTTGTAGGAGTCGTTGGAAATCTCCAGGTCGGGATTGTCGAGGTAATCGAAGAAGAAGCGCAGCTTCTTGCTGATCGACTCGTCCTTGTGCTCCAGCGCGCCCAGCAGATACTTGGCCATGTCGCCGTCCTTTACGGGAACGACGCGATAGGGATCGATCTTGCCGCGGAAATAATCGCAGTAAACGAGGTAGCGATATTTATCGGCCTCACCTACCGGCGGCAGATAACGATCGAGCCGGACGGGGGAATCGACGTGGGTGGCCCCATTTTCTGACTTGCTATTGCGGGAAGCATCTTCTTTCTTCGCGGCCTTGAAGTCGCGGAGAGGATCGTCTTTCTTGCCGGCCAATTCGTTTTTGATGACGGCTTCGACAACGAGGTCGGTGGTGCCATCGCCGTTGGCCTGTTCCTTGGCGTTGGTGAGCTGGCCATAGAGGACGAGCTTGGCCTGGTCAACTTCTCCAGTCAGGGTCGGCCCCTGCATGCCGCAGAAGGGACACGCATGGACGAACGAAATCAACAGCGCCAGGGCGGACGGGGCAATCACAAGGGAGAGCAATCTTCGGGGCAGCCCGGCCATGTGCGGAAACTCCTAGCGAGAGGCGGGTCAATTCGGTCCCGGCCGCGCAGCCGGATACAAACCGTAACTATTATGCAGCCGTCCCGGCGTCGATAGCAAGGCAAACCTGCCATACGAGAGTTTTTTCGCCTATCGCGTGACGGCAAGAAACTATTTGTGCCTTGAGCAGTAGTATCTCTTACGATCAACTCCGTCTCTTGTGATGAACACACGAAAGGAGTCTGCTCATGGGCCACTTGCACCTCCGTCCGCTTGCTTTCCCGATGGCCTTCTTCTTGGGGGCCGTTTTTTCCACCGGAACTCTTCGAGCAGCGGCGCCAGAAGTTCGTGGCCTGCGCGTCCAGCAAGTCGGCGATACAACTTATTTCCATGTACAGTTCGCCACGCCGAAGGGAATGACAGCTGCCAGTGCGGCGCGTCTTGTCCCGCAGGACAACCAGGCCAGTCATGTCTACCAACGTGTTGCCGACGAACGCAGCCTGATCGATCGTCCGGGTGCCGTGCCGGCGCGGCCCGGCAGAGCCGAGGCGACGTCTCAGCAAGCACCTCGCCAGCCAGTGCCCGTAGAGGGGATGGAGTTTACCGGACGGCTGCACGGTAAAGGCGAGGTCAATTTTCTTCTGATCTACAACAGCGAACGCCAACCGTCGCGCCTCGAACGTTTCCGGATGCCGCAAAGGCTCGCTCGGTCCAGCAGCCACTGGGTCGAGTTGCCTGTCGTGCTCGATTTGGACAAGGCCGAGAACGTCGCCCTACCCGCTGAGGCAAAAGAACGGCGGGCGGAGTCAGGCGCGAAAGCCGACCAGAAAACCAAGACGCCACAATGGCCGGTGCGCGACGATCTCGAAGGATTATGGGCTGTCGCCCAAATGGAGGAATTCGGCCACCTGCAGAACGAAGTCAGTGAGTTCGGCTTCTACCGCTTCGCCATCCAGGCCGCCGGCCGCAAGTATCAAATACCATTAGGCCCGGAACTGGGACAGCGTTTCGAGCCGCTTCGCGGCCCAAGAGTGGACGGCCTGTTCGATCATCAGCTGTACGAAACCACCACAGGAGCAACCGCCGTCGCGGAATCCCTCCAGTTGCATCGCATGCTCAACACGAATTTCCGCGACGACGGGAAACGCACTGTCCCCATCGGCAAAATCGAGGGCATCGACATCGCCGAGCATCCGTGGGACAAGATGATGGGCGATAATAAGCCAGCTCCGGAACCGATGGCCAAGCTCATCCCTGACGATAATTACTACCTTTCCTTCAAGAACATTCGCAAGTTCATCGAGTTCAGCGAGCTGCTGGATCAATGGGGCACGAACCTGATCCGCGCTTACGAAGTCCACAGCCGCGATTATCGTCTCAAGGAGCGCTATCAACAGCAGCTCTGCCTGCGCAGCACGGAATTGGGCAAGAAGTTCGGGCCGCTGGTGCTGCGCGGCCTGGCCGTCACCGGCAGCGACGCCTATCTGCGCGAAGGCTCCGATGTGGCGATCGTCTTTCATGTCGTCAATCGCGAACTGTTTCTCGGCGCCGTGCAGCCCTTCCTGGAGGATGCACGCCGGAAGTTCGGCGATCGTCTCAAGGTAAGCAGGGTCGAGGAAGGGGGCATCGTCATCGAGAGCTTCGTGACGCCAGAGCGCGAGGTCAGCCTGCACAGAGTCGTCGTGCAGGATTACGTCATATACGCCAACTCGCGCGTCGGCCTCCAGCGCATTCTCGACACTCATGGCGGGAAACACAAGTCGTTGGCCGAGGCGCGCGATTTTCAGTACATGCGGACTATCTTCCGCTCCGACGACAAGGACGAGACCGGCTTCGGTTATCTGTCGGATGCGTTCATCCGCAACCTTGTGGGTCCGGCCAGCAAGATCAAGGAGAAACGCCGACTCGAAGCGCTAACCAGCATGTACATGCTGCATGAAGCCGCACTCTACCACGCCTGGGAGACAGGCAAGCCGCCGGCCGATCACGATGCTCTACTGACCGCAACGGCATTAAGAGATGCAGAGATTTATGTGCCGGAAGGCAGGCCGCTCGCCTGGGATGCTCGGACGCACACGGCCATCTCCGACGTGTATAACACGATTCATTTCGCCACCCCACTGGTGGAATTGCCCATCGATCAAGTCACCGAAGCAGAGGCACAGGCCTATCGGCAGTTCCGCCTGGAATACCTGGGATTGTGGCGGCAATACTTCGATCCCATCGGCATGCGTATCGCGCTGGACGACAAGCAGGTGAAGCTCGACACCTATATCCTGCCGCTGGTGGCAAACAGCCGTTACAACGAGCTGCGCCGAGTCACCGGCGAGGGGAGCGTTCAACTCGATTTGAACAGCATTCCGCCACAGACTATCGGACAATTCCTGATGCACCTGTCGCCCAATGTCGGCGATCGCGGCAATGTACTCGGTCTGGGCCGTTCGTTCGGCGGTGGAATCGTCGATTTCGCTTCGTTCCTGGCGTGGGCACTGGACCCGGTTGGCCAGTGGGTGCTGGTGCGCGCCGATGACAGCCGCGTCTACGGCGAATTGATGGACTTGTTCGAGCGCCAGGAGAAAGGCGAACAGGTGAATGTCGAGCGCATCGCCCGCCTGGTTTTCCAAATGCCGATCCTGGTCGGCATGGATGTGAAGAACCCGTTGACGTTCGCGGCGGCCTTGGCGACGGCGCGAACAAGCGTGATGAAGGCGCTTCCGGGCGCATTGACCTGGGAGCCGCTGGAAAAGCCGTACAAGGACGTGTTCATCGTGCGTATTCAGGCCACGCCGGCCGGGATGCGGCAGTATGGGGGGATATTAGGAATCGAGCAGCGAGCAGGGCAGAAGCCTTT
Organism: Gemmataceae bacterium; assembly: GCA_036557565.1. GTDB lineage: Bacteria > Planctomycetota > Planctomycetia > Gemmatales > Gemmataceae > JAJPHU01. Next base: position 9,798 of record DATBHJ010000068.1, on the reverse strand, counting down.
TCTACCGGCCGTCTTTTATGCCTCTATCGACGGCGCTTTTTATGTCACATTCAATGAGGCGATGCTGCGTGACTTGATCGAGCGCTCGCAAGAGAAGCGAGAGGGCAAACGCGCGCTAGTCGAGGTCAACAGCTCGCTGTACGTCTCACCCGGTGCGGCCAAGCTGTCGCGCGGTCTGATCCAGATGGTGCTGGAAAAACAAATGCACGAACAGGCGTTGGCCAGCGCCCCACTGTGGTATCCGCTTTATCACGCCGGATTGATTACGAAGAAAACCGATGCGGCTGATGTGAGGAAGTTGGCCGAACGCTGGTACGGCTTTGTGCCGGTCAGTCCCGATGGCGCCGCTTACCTCTACGATCGTCGTACCGATGAAGTGCGCAATGAACGGCATGGTTCGCTGGCACGGCCGAAGACGAACAAGTTGCTGGCAGAGGACACGCAGCTGTGGCCGTTGCTGGAACAACTGCAATCGATCCGGGCCGACCTGCGCTTCCGCGAGGACGGCATTCACACCACGCTGACAGTGGATCGACAGGGCAAGACGAACTGATCCGTCGGCGCGGGTGATTACTCGTTTCGCGCGAAACGATAAATCACCCGCGCCGGGAGGACTCCTTACACCTTCAATAATCGCTTGGCCTCGGCGAAGCCGGCGGCGGGGTGACCGTACTCGCTGGCCGTGACGCGAGCCAGGGCAACGAGGTGCCGCCAGCGGAAGGCAGGGCGCGTCGCCGCGAACTCCTCGGTCACAGTGCGATAGTATTTCTCGGCGTGCAGCGCCCCATCCTCGCTGACGGCGTAGCGCAACAGCAGGTCGAATATGGGACGAGCCGGATATCCCTTCTCGCCGTAAGCGTGTACCAAGGCGGCCGCTCCCGCCTGGTTCTTTTCCTTGATCGCGGCCTCGGCCCGCTGGAGCAAGCGATCGGCGTCCTTTGTCTCGATTTTTTCCAGCTGATCGACAGTCGGATGCGGCTCCTTGTTTAGTCCGCCATTCTGGCCGGCAGTGTGGTACGCCCCGCAAATCAAACTAGCGAAGGTATTGCGGGCATTGCTGACGCGAGCAATATCGCGCCAGGCGTTGGCAGAGTCAGAGGCATGGACACCGACGGAAGCGCCGTGAACGCTGCCGACCGGCTTGCCCGGCTCGGGGCGTTTGCGGCCCGGATCGCACAATACCAGGCGGTTGGCCGCTAGCGAGATGGCTTCGCCAACGTCCTCTGGCGACATGCCCTCGGCCAGCGCCGCGGCCACTGCTTCGGCGGCTCGCTCCCTGCCAGCGCCGTAGACCGTCTCGCAAAGCTGTGCGATCCATTTGTCCTCCGCCCGGCGCGTTCCCGACGTGCGCCCAACCAGGCGGTATTGATCGAGCAGTTTCGGCAGCGTGGTCCGGATGCCGGGTGTGTGATTGCGTTGAACGATGCCCTTCTCTTCATCCACACAGAAACGAACCGACTGACGAAGCAAGGTGTGAGCGTATTCCTCACCTGTGAACTCGCGCAACACCCAGGAACGCCAGGACAGGACGACGCGATGCACGTCCATCTCATCTTCGACGGTAAATTGCAGGTGATTGAACGCTTCGCCGATCGGCCCACGTGCCAGGGCGGCAAACGTCTCCTCGGCCCCTTGCAGATCGCAGCGCCGCGTTGCCTCGCGGAGCAACTCGCTGCCGTCGCGATCCTTGGGCAGCTCTGCGGGCTTGACCGGGTGTAGCGCCTCGTGGCTGCGTCCACCCTCTTCCTGGATGCGGTTGGAATTGCGATAGAGGACTTTTAAGACCGGCAAAGGCTGTAGCTCTTTCGGTAGCTCGACGGCCATCTGATAGGCGGGCGCCAGGGCCATGAGTGCGTGAAACCCCGTATAATCGTGTCCGCCGAAGGTGCGAGCATTGGCCAGCGCCCCCGCCGCCGTCAGCGTGCGCAGGTCGGTCCCTGCTTTGACTTTCTCAACGAGCAGCGGCAGCAGCTTGTCGATGGGCGTCTCTTGCATCAGTGCAACCAGCGGTTCCATTTTGCCGAACGTCAGCCGTTCGGCGCTGTCGCCAGCCCAGGCGGGAGCAAGCCCCAGGTCGGTCGCCACGGCCGAGCCGACGGTGGCCACCAACATGCCCCGGCCAACGTCCGCCAGAAATTCTCGACGATTACTGTTTCTCATGATCGGACTCCACCGAGGGAACCGGAGTTTCCCGGCCGGCACCCTCGTCCGCCGGACGGGCTGGTATTCAAGTCGAAATGTGACCGAACGTCGAACATCAAAGGGGATGTCGATAATTTTATGGTTTATCCTCGTGTCCAGGTAGCCCGGCGACGCTTGCCGGCGACGAGCACAAACACCGAGAGCGCCAGGAGCGATCCGGAAATCGCCGCCATGAGGATGAACGTCCCGCGGAGCCCAGCTCGCGTCCGCTCTGCGTCGCGGTCCAGGGGACGGATGATCTCCAAAACGCCCCCCAGTTCTCCCACTTTCCAATCTTTCTTGGTGCTGTCGTCGTGACCGTTGTGGCAGCGCACGCACGCTTCTTGCATAATTCGGGCCGTGGCGTAGCGCAGGGCGGGCCGGCCCTGGAACTCTTCGAAGCGATATACCGGCACTTCGGGGTTTTGCTGTAAACGCTCTAACGCCTCGCGCTCGAAATCGTCTTTGACCCCGCCGTCGCGGCGCGAGCGAAACGGGTAATCGCTGTACATCCGAACCTGCATTCCCGAGGAGCTTTTGTCGCTCAGCTGCTTGCCCAGGTCGATCATGAGGGTCGCCGGCAGAGGGACGGTATGCGGGCGCTTTATATAATCGTGCGTCGCCTCGATCTTTTGTGCCTGGAGACGATCGACGACTTTGGAGCTATAGAAATCGTTCATTTCGTCGAGCATCTCCGACTGCTGGGCGGCGCTCTCCAGGGCGGACGAACGAACCAGGTCCTCGGACAGCGAGGTCAGGTGCCACAACCCGGAGGCCGATCCCAGTGTGACGGCGACCAGTAAGCCAACCGCGAGTGGATTGCGGCGACACCAGCGAACCAGCCATTCCACTCGACCGACAGGCCGAGCGCTGATCGGCTCATCGCGCAAGTAATGACGCAAGTCGTCGGCCAAATCCCGCGCAGTGGCGTAGCGCCGCGAGGGAGATTTGGCCATCGCCTTCTGGCAAATTGTCTCCAGATCGCGAGGCACCTTGTCGTTGAGCTGGCGTGGCATGCGCGGTTCATCCTGGAGCACTTGCAACAGCAGCATGCGGCGCGTGCCCCGGAACGGTCGCTCGCCCGTCAGCATTTCGTAGAGAATCACGCCCAGGCTATACACGTCGGTGCGGGCATCCACCCGATGCGCTTCGCCGCGCGCCTGCTCCGGCGACATGTAGGCCGGCGTGCCGAGGACCTGGCCATCCAGGGTCATGGGCGGCTCATCCGTTTCGCGCTTGGCCAGGCCAAAATCCATCAGGTGGGCATTCCCCTCCAGGTCGAGGAGGATGTTCGAGGGCGTGATGTCGCGATGAATAACGCCGTGCCGATGGGCATAGTCCAGCGCCTCGGCGATGTCCGCGATCAGTGCGGCCGCAGTCCGGAAGCCGAATCGACCCGCCTTGAGCCGCGCCGACAGCGTCGTTCCGGGCACGAACTCCTCGACCAAGTAGCAGGTGCCATCTTCGCTCTGGCCAGTCCCGTAGATGGAGACGATGCCGGGATGTTTGAGTTGGGCAGCACTCCGTGCCTCGCGAAGAAAGCGATCCACTTCCTCCGCGGCGGCGAATCGTCCGGCCCGCAGGATCTTGATCGCCACCGTGCGGTCCAGTTCGGTATCGCGCGCCTGGAACACCTGGCCGAAGGAGCCGGTTCCCAGCTCTTGCAGCAACTCGAAGCGATCCAGGCGGCGCGGTCCCGCTGTCTGCGGACGCGGCCGACGCGACGAGCGTGCCACTTCGAGAAGCTGCGGAGGCACGTCCGAGTCGTTCGCGTCCTCATGCTCTGCAATTTGCCGCAGACGCGAAAGGAAGGAATCGGCCACGTCGTCGAACGTACCGAGGGCCGCGGCGCAGGTGGCGCAGTCTTCAAGATGGCTGGCGATTCGCGTCAGTGCCGTGCGCGGTAGCGCTCCCGTGGCGAATTCCGCAAGCTCGGCCGAATCCGGGCAACCCGTGGGGTGCATAAGACCCTTCCTCTGATCGCGCCTCCCGCCCTCTGCTGCGAGTTGGCCGGAGCCCACGATCGTCGATCCCTATCTATTAAAGTAACGGGAAAGTGTTACAGAATCTTCTATACTCGATTCATCGTACACCAAAGCCGCGTTGGCAATCTTTTTTTCACCGCCGATATCTGTGCCTCTGGACATGTCAGTCTATTTGCGGCAGACTGATGGAAAGTACCTCATTCTTTTTGTCCCGCCGTGTTCCATGAATGCGTTGCGAGAGAATCCGGGCAGCGGAGAAGGTTCCCAACCTTCGACGACGACGTCGCGCAGCTTGTTGGAGCGAGTCAGGAGCGACGAACCGGCGGCTTGGGACCGGCTGGTGGCTTTGTACGCTCCCCTGGTCTTGGGATGGTGTCGCGGCTGGGGATTGCGCGAGCAGGATGCCGCCGACATATTCCAGGAGGTATTTCAGGCTGTAGCCGCCCACATCAGCGGTTTTCGCAAGGAGCGGGAGGGCGACACGTTTCGCGGCTGGCTGCGGACCATCACACGCAACAAGGTCCACGATTTTTTCCGCCTTCGTAACCGCCAGCCAGAAGGCGTGGGAGGCAGCGAGGCCCAGGACCGTCTGGTGCAGCTGCCCGCGCCTCAGCCGTGCGAAGATAGCAGTCATTTGGAGGAGAACGGCGAGCGTGGCCTGGTGGCGCGAGCGCTGGAATTGATTCGCTGCGAATTCACCGAGCGCACGTGGCAGGCATTCTGGCGAACCGCCATCGAAGGCCGATCCGCGCCAGATGTTGCGGGCGAACTGTCCATGAGCGCCGGCGCCGTCCGCGTCGCCAAATCGCGAGTCTTGCAGCGACTTCGTGAAGAACTGGGCGATGTGATCGAGTAAGGAAGAGATTCCATTATCCTGGGAGATAATAATGTCCGCTAATCAACCGCAGTCCGATCCGCCTCGTATCGACCGCCGTGACGCGCTGCTCTCGGCTCTGGCCAGCAGCGCTGTCGCCCTGGCCGCGAATGAGAAATCAACGGCCGCCGGTCCCGATCCGCGCCGCGCTGCGCCGCGACGATACGACATGAAGAAATCCATCAACCTCTGGGCCTTTCCTTATCCAGAGCGCATGTCGCTCAAGGAGTGCCTGCAGCTTGCCAAGGATGCGGGTTTCGAGGGCATCGAGTTGAACTACGATCTGGAAAACGATCTCTCGCCGAAGTCCGGCACGAAGGAATATCAAGCCATTCGCAAGATGGCGGCGGACATAGGCATCGCCATCAGCGGCATTTGTTCGTTTCTGTATTGGCCGTATTCGCTGACTAGCAACAAGGCCGCCGAGCGAGCGCGCGGCATGGAACTGGCCGGACTGATGATGCAGGCGGCCCACGATCTGGGCACAGAGAATGTTTTGGTGGTGCCGGGGGCCGTGTACGTTCCGTGGATCAAGGATTCCGAGCCGGTCGCCGCCGATGTGTGCGATCGCCGTGCTCGTGAAGCCATCGCCAAGCTCGCGCCCAAGGCGGAGAAGCTCGGTGTCTACCTGAACATCGAGAACATTTTCTTCAATGGCTATCTGCTAAGTCCGCAGGACATGAATGCATTCGTGGACAGCTTCCAGAGCAAGCAAGTCCGCATTCATTTCGACACCGGCAACATCATGCTGTTTCAGTTCCCCGAAGATTGGATCACCCTGCTTGGCAAGCGTATCAAGAATGTGCACCTGAAAGAGTTCACCAAAAAGGGGACCGATCATTCTCTGGAATCGTTCCGGCCGCTGCTCGACGGCACGACCAACTGGCCGGCGGTGATGGAAGCGTTCGACAAGATTGGTTATCGCGATTATCTCACGTTCGAGTATTTCCATCCGTTCCTGCATTATCCAGAGGCGCTGATTTATCAGACCTCCGATGCGCTGGATCGCATTCTGGGGCGAAAAGCCTAGCAGCGACCAACTTGCGAGCGCGACGGAATCCGAGTCGAAAGCGGTGCAGGCTCTGATCTCTAGCGCTCACAGTCCGCAGGTAGAAGCCAAACTCATGCATCCAATCTCGCTCATGCGGGTAATGAATGGAGTAGACGGAGAAAACAAAGCAGAGGTGCGACCGTAAGGGAGCAGTGGAACTACCGCTCCCTTACGGTCGCGGCTCGGATCGAGTATCCCCCGGAGGTGCATCGTGAGAACGTCTGGTTGGCCGTTGATCCTGATGGTCTTTATGGGGTTCGGGGCCGTTTGCGCCGGAGAGCGCTTTGAAGCATCCGAGCCCGATTCGGATGGCGACGGCCTCTCGGATTATCAGGAAATCCACAAGTATCGCACCGACCCCAAGAAGAGGGACACGGCTGGCAAGGGAGTCTCCGACGGAGGCTGGCAGCAGCGGCGAGAGTTCGCGCACAGCGTTCGAGCTATCATCCGAGTGATGCCGCCCTACAACCTCCAGGCGATGAGCGATGACTACCAGGACGTCCGCGTCCGGGCCGAGACGAAGCAATATGCGGAACTGGAGGTGATCGTCTATCCATTCAACAGCAATCTCGAAGCGATCGACGGCAACCCGAACTGGAAGACGGACTACGCCGGGATGAAAGAGTATCTCGCCCCTGGAATCACAACCAACTGGGATGACCAGATGCGAAAGGAGCTGCTCCGCGAGTTGGCCAGGGATGGAATCGACCCGGACACGCTGACGGACAAGGAAGTTGTCGAGCGCGTCTCGAGCTGGCTATTCCGGCGATCTCATTACCGCAGAATGTTCTGCACGTTCTACGTCGGCTTCGCGGATGGCAAGCCAAGAGTGCTACCAGGATTAGTAAAGGCGTTCGCGGGAGACAAGGGCGATCCGAAATGGACAGTTCAGCAGCAGTTTGAGCATGAATTGTTCGGCAAAGAAATGTTCGCCAACAAGACGCACGGTTCTTGCACTTCGACTGCGGTGCTCCAGGCCACGGTGCTGCGCTCCCTGGGTATCCCGACGCGCATCATCCTGTGCATTCCGACGGCCGACGGCTCCGATGCGGCTCAGGTCGCCATGATCGACAAGGGCCTGACGAACCACCGTGTGCGTTACGATGCCAGCCTGGGTGCCATCTCCGGGGGCGATAGCTTTGCCAGCCACACGTTCTGCGAGGTATTCGTGGGCGGCCGTTGGCGTCGGCTTAATTACACAAAGCTGGGGCAGAACGTCCTTGAGCCGAAGTATCTGGGACTGATGATCCACGTCCACACATTTCACGATCTGAGCGATGCCAACCTGGCCGCGACATGGGGCAGCCGTTACGCCAAAGGCCAGCGCGACGAGATCTTCCCCTATAGCAACCCCTATCGCCTGCTCGAAGTAAGCGACCACTTTGGCAAATACGCCAACGTGCCCAATCCTCCTGTGGGAAAAGAGCACAAACAGATCACGATCAGTGAAGCCTATTGGCCCGAATCCAAGGCTGCGCCGGTTGATATTCGTGAATTGAAATGGCGAAAGAATCCAGGAGACGGCCGCTTCTTCGTTCATTGTGAGGAGTGGTTCGACGATGCGGGAGACTACTTGCAATATAAGCTGTTCATGCGACGGGCCGACAGTCACTTTGTGCTGCGAGCGAAAGGTCAAAGCGACGTATCCTGCCGGATCTCGATGAGTTTTTATACTCATCGTTCTCGAAATCTCTGCGAGCTGGAAGTGGTCATCTCCGAGGCTGAATACGCCAGGATGGCCAAGGGAGTGGCGTACACTCTTCACCCGGTTAACAGCAAAAAAGGATACGAGTGGAAGGTGCGGGACGCTGTGACACTGACACGCGAGTAACGGCAAGCAGATCGGCAAGTCGGCGAGCGGAGCGTTAACACGCCCCGCTCGCCGACTTGCGTGTTCTCGGTCTCCCACTGTAATTTGGAGGTATGTTCCGAGCTATTTTCCGGCCGTCGATTCTGATCGCGTTGTCGGCAGCGGTGGTCGTGGGGGCCGTCGTCGTTGTCTTCCAGGGGCCGCCGGCACTGGGTCGGCCGGCGCCGGTGCCGGTTCTTGCCGGCCAGCGCGAGATCGTCTGGCTGTACCCCGCAACAGACGCCGCCTCCTGGGAACGCTTCGTGGAGGCCGTCCGACGAACCGCGAAGCGTTTGCGGCGCGATCGTCCGAGTGTGCAGGCCGATGATAAACTCGCCTTCCCTCAGCAGACGGCGGCGGTGCCCGAGGTGTCGTTGTCCTGGAACGGGGCAGAGGACCGCTATGTCTTTCGCTGGTACAAGCTGACTGGCGATTGGAAGACACGCGACTGGATCGAGGCACTGCTCCAACGTCAACCGCCGCCCTTGGCCATCATCGGCGGCAGTTCCAGTGACAGCGCCCGTGAGCTGGCGACGTGCTTGAACCGCACGGCATCAGAGCTATCTGCCGAGGACCATCCTCTGTTGTTGCTAACCAATGCGACGGCGGATAACGTCACTCCCTACGCCGAAGACGATGCAATTCAACTCACAGCGATGGAGGCGGCTGCCGTGCCGATGACACGGCTGTATCCTGGACGCACCTTCCGTTTTTGCTTTTCCAATGAGCAGATGGCCACGGCCGTTAGCGATTTCATCTGGTGGCGCGACGATCTCCGCCCCGATAAAGACCCTGTGTACATGGCCGTGTGGAACGATGATTCATACTCGCGCGATCTGATCGACGGTTTCGGGACCGCGCTGCGGCAGGTGATGGCGCGGGATGTGGCGAATCAGTGGACATGGACGGTCAATCAGCTGCTCTTCAACTTCCCTCCAGGTTGGGCCGGCGGCATTTTTCCGGAGCAGCGCTTGCCGACCGATCCCAACGAGGAGCGTAGCGCCAGTACGTTCCGTCTCGATATTCTGCCGGCGCCATACCGCATCGCTTCCAGCGTCGGTTCCTTCGACACGCCCAATTCCTACGAGGCCAGGGCAGCCGGCGACATGCTCGACGCCTTGCTGTTTCAATCGCAAACTCGGCCGTTGTTGATCGTCGCCGGACAGGTGCAGCCGTCGCGTCGATTTCTACGCGGGCTGGTCCGCGGGATGCCGTCGCTTTCCAAACGTGTGCAGAGCGTTGTCGCCACCGGCGACTCGATCGCCTTCAATACCATCTACCGCGATCGTCACGTCGCCTGGAATATCCAAGATTTGCCGTTCGCCCTGGTATTTTTCTGTCATCGCAATCCCATCGATCACGATGCGGGTTTTCGACCGGCTTCGAGCGAGGACGTTCCGACCCGGGACGGCGAGCGTGACAGCACGGCCGAGACGGGAACCGAGGATGTCTTGTTGTTCGGCGATATCGTAGAGGCACTGGTACAGACGGGTGCTCCGGCGGAGGGCACGCTTTGTGCCCATGCGGCGGAGTTGGCCGAGCGCCTTGCCGAGGCGCGGCAGGAGGCTGACCGGATTGTGTTCGGCGGGGCGGGCGTGCCGCTGTTTGACGGTGCGGGCCAGCGGCACAACGGTACCGGAGAACACGTCGTTTGTTTGCAACCGATGTGGAATGAGGATTTCAAGGATCGACTTTTGCCGTGTGCGACCATTGAAGTGTGGTCCTGGCAGCGCCGCGACTGGGACCGAGGCGAGCGAGGCCAACACTGGCTGCGTCGCGGCGAACCGTTGACGGTGTGGTACAGCGACAGCCATTAGTCATCCGAGCCGCGGGCAGCGCTTCTTTCCGAGCCGCGCAC
>DATBHJ010000067.1:0-141280 GCA_036557565.1 Gemmataceae bacterium | reverse complement strand
TTTAAGCCGAGCGACTGTTCGGGCTCTGGCGAGGCTTCGAGGTGGGGGGCAACCCACTTACTCACGGCGTTGAGACGCCCAGCGGCCAACGGCCTCCCCACCTCGGAAACCAACCGACAGTGATAAGATACCAGCGGCTGCCCAGACGACCGCTTACTACGCTCTACTGCGTGTGCGGCTCGAATGTAGTGGAGATTAGGGCTGCTGAGCGACCTTGAGGCAAGACTGTACTGCTCGACGGCGGGCGCTTTCCATATCCTTGCGCACCAAAGCGTAATGCTCCATCCGCGACAGCTCTTGGTCCAACTGGTGGAGATAGGTAAGTGCCGCGTCCGGATCCTTGTCGAGCTGACGGTCGGATTTTTCGATAGCTTTCTCCACGGTTCGACGAAGCCAGGTCTGCTCTGCGCCGCGAACATCTGCCGCGAAGAATGGAAACTCTCTGACAAGTGTTTTCCGGGCTTCCTCGCCTTGGCGATAGTCTGCGACATCACCCGCAGGAAGATTGCGCAGCTCCTCGATCCTGCCGTACGCCGACCATAGTGTAACACCATGTGTCGTTGGCACAAACCACAGAGCAATTCCAGCAAGAGCGAGAGCTGCTGCCATCCATCTTAAGCGCGTATACCAGCTGCGTCGCCGGCTGAATGCCATGCCGGCGAGCACACCCGCGCTGATGCCCAGAACAGCCAGGCGCGGTATGTGAGAAGTGCGATACCAGCCCACGCTATCCATGCAGAATATGCCCAGCACGCAAAGGACGATGAACGCCATCCATTGCGAGAAGGACTTCGGAACGGGCATCCTCGTCTGACCTTGCGCTCTCTTGGGCGCTACCGGCGCTTTGCTCCTCCTCGAAGGCTTGACAGGTTCGACGAACGGAGCCGCCTCCACAGCTGGTCGCTTAGGCGGCGGAGGTGGCGGACGCCAGGGCCGCCCAGCATGCAGGGGTGGGGGAATTCGAGATTCTATCGGACGCCAGGGTTCGAAGGGATTCACGGTGCCTTTCATAAATCGCGCTCCCTCAAGAGAATCATCTGGAAGGAACTTCGGAACCGCTCATACTTTCTACATTACCGACGACCATGGGGGAACGCAACATTGGTAGCAACCAAAATCGAACAGCTTCTCACCGCAAGCCCAAAGCAAGCGTCTCGCGGCTCAACGAATTCGTCCACGCCCTTATAATGGAAAGCAGATCGCAAGTTCTACGAAGGAGAGGCGAATCCGCATGACTGAGCACACACCCTTGCACGAAGTGACGAACGCGGCAGGGGCAAGATTCATAGCAGAAGGTGGCTTCCTGGTGCCCGCTCACTATGGAGATGCTATGGCGGAATACAACGCCGCTCGAACAGCCGCCGTGGTTGTTGATAACTCGCCGCGCGGCAAAATCGAGGTATGGGGCGCCGACGCAGCTCGCTTTCTGCATAATCTGACGACCAATGACATTCTGAACCTCGCACCAGGTGCGGGTTGCGAAACGTTTCTGACCACGGCCAAGGCCAAGGTTATCGCTTATCTTGTCATTTATCGTCACGGTGCTTCCGTTGATCCGCCAGGCTTCTCGCTAGATGTTGCTTCCGGTGCCTCCGAGAAGGTTCTTGAGCATCTCGATCGCCATCTCATCAGCGAGCAAGTCGAGTTTGCCGATCATACGGTAGCGTTCGCCCAAATGCACCTCGCAGGCTCTCTGGCAACAGACACATTGCAGAACGTTATCAAAGGTGCCAACCTGCCGGCGGTTCCTCTACAACATGGGCCAGTTCAGTTCGGCCCGAACAAGAACGGCTGGCTGCGTCGGCACGATGCACTCGGCCTGATGGGCTACGATCTCGTTTGTCAGGCCGAACAAGCGGCCGGTATCTGGGGATGTCTGATCCAGGCCGGAGCGCGTCCGGCTGGTCGCGTGGCCTGCGAGGTGCTTCGCATCGAGGCGGGGCTGCCGCGCGAGGGTATCGACATCGACGAAAACACCTTCGCTCCGGAGGTTGGACGCATCGCCGAAACCATTTGCTACACGAAGGGGTGTTATCTCGGACAGGAATCGATCGTCATGGCCCGTGATCGTGGCCAGGTCAATCGAACCCTGGTCGGCGTCCAGTTGCCCGATGGGCCGGTGCCGCATGGCAGCCGGCTCTTTGTGGGGGATAAGGAAGTTGGCCGCATCACTTCCAGTGTACATTCGCCGCAACTGGGCGAGGGTCTGGGATTGGCCTACATTCGTCGCGGACATCAGGAGCCGGGAACGAAGATGGAAGTTGAGGCGTCCGGCAAGCGAGCCGCGGCGCAAGTGGTGAAGTTGCCCTTGTGAAACCCGGTTCTATAAGCTCATGAGCAACTGCGCGCAGCTTACGCCGTTGAACAGAGAGTGCAATACAATCGGCCCGACAAGACTTCCGCTGCGAGAAGCGAGGGTACCCAATCCCAGGGATAGAATGAACAGCGGTATCGGCGAGGGCCATACGGAGGCGTGTATGTAGGCGAAAAGCAAGGACGTGCCGAAGATCGCTGGTCCCAGCGGAGTGCGACTGCGCCACCAGATGAAGAAATAGATGGGCAACAAGGCCAGAACGAACAGCGCCGGCGTTGTCGCCGCGACCAATGAAGGTAATCCTTGCGGCCAGGCCTCACAGATGTGCTGCCATCGGAATGCGATCGCCAACGTCAGCGCGCCGAGCATGGCCGCAAGACCACCCCATTTGCGAACGGCTAGCCACGGTTGCAGCACACCGCGAAAGGTCAATTCTTCCAGCAGCGGTGCAGCCACCATCGCGCTGAAGATCAACATGGCCCACTCGGCCGCAAATAACGACTGTCGGCCGATCGTTTCCAAATCATGCTGCTCCACGACATTCTCGCCCGACTGCGAGTACAGATAGCGAAGGAGAAGGAAAATCCCGAACACAAGCGGAGTCAGTGCCAGCCAGCTCGCTAATCCCGCAAGCACGTTACGGCTCAAATGCTGCGTCGTCAGACCGAGCTGATTCGGCCGTGTACCCGAAAAAGCCGAGAAAAGAAGCGGTATGGTGATCGCCTGAAAGGGTAGGGCGAAAGTACGGACCCACAGCCCCAAACGCAGCGGCATCTCCGGAGCGGTCTCGCCGTAATACCAATGTTCCACGCCAACGCCTTTGAGAACAAAAGAAATCGTAAGGGGCCAGACGAACCACACCAGATAAAGAGCAGCGAGAATCTCTATCCCATTCCAGGGCACCGGACGGGCTTCGCTGTTGACGTTCACGCTTTGGTCTTGCATACCTGAACTGTACACCAAATGACCCCGACTCGTCGCCTGCGCTCCGGACGGATAGGAAGGCACAGATGAGCAACATCCTGGATCGCATCGTTGCCTACAAACATCAGGAGATCGCCGCTGCGCGCACTCGGATACCGGATAAGGAACTGGAAGACTCCATTCTAATGGGAATCGCGCCGCCCGTCCGCGACTTCCGCGCCGCACTCGAAAATGCCAAGGGATGCGCAATTATCGCGGAGGTCAAAAGAGCCTCGCCGTCGGCAGGCTTGCTCCGAGAGGACTTCAACCACACCGACATCGCACGCATCTACGAACAAAATGGAGCTGCCTGCATGAGCGTCCTCACCGACGAACCATCTTTTCAGGGACGTTTGTACTACATCGACGAAATCCGCAACGCCGTAGCACCTCCGCTGTTGCGGAAGGACTTCATCCTCGACCGCTATCAACTGCTGGAAGCACGCCTGGCCGGAGCGGATGCCGTCTTGCTGATCGCCGAGATTCTCGATGACGAAGCCCTGCCTCGATTGCTGCGCCAGGCGGAAGAGCTACGTCTTCAGGCTCTCGTGGAATTGTACGATCGCCCCCACTTGCCGCGAGTGCTCGACAGTGGAGCGCGGTTGATCGGCATCAATAATCGCGATCTCCGCACATTCGAGACGCGTTTGGAACATACACTCGATGTCCTCGCGGATCTGCCGTCCGATGTTTGTCTCGTCAGCGAGAGCGGTATCCGCAGTCGCGGCGACATCGAACGTCTCGAGGCAGCCGGCGTCCGCGCTGTCTTAGTCGGCGAGACACTTATGCGCGCTCCGGACATCGGGGCCAAGCTCCGCGAGTTGCGTGGACTCGCTGCGTAAATCCTCCGCCCTGTTCGGATTCAGCAGACGATAGCCGCACCAAGTCCACAGAATGAGCAGCACAATGGTGTCCCAGGGCGGAAAACGGTAGGACGAATCGTACAGATAGCCAAGGAACGGCAGGACCAGCATCAGCAAGAGCAGCAAGGGCACCACCAGCGTCCGAACTCGAAATCGTAAGTATCGCCGCGGCTCGGTGAAAAGCAAAAGCACCGGCAGAGCGGCGACAACGAAATCGTAGTACATGAAGTGAAAGCAGGTCAGCACCGCCGCCGACAGCACAAAAGAAGGGAAGGCTCCTGTCAATTCCTTGCGCCGCTGCCGACACGGCCACGTCACGCACAGCGTACCGACCAAAACGGTGGTCCATAGGCCCCAACTGAGGGCCGCCAGTGAAGTATGGTCCCAAGGCTTGTCCGTAGCTCCGATTTGCGACGCAGAGGGATTCCCGGATGTCCACACTACCTCTTTGGCCAGGCCATCCTCAAATGTGAGCAACCATCGTCGCGGGATGCCGAGAAGATCGCGGCTGAGAACAATCCAGTTCTCTTGTCGCTTGTATTCTTGCACGGCCTCCTGGCCGACTTGCAGCCAGTTCCACCAACCGTCCAGACCGACGATGGGAAACGTCACAAGGATCTGCACGATTCCCGAGATGGCCATACACGCGGCCATTCGCCATCGCGTTGTCAGGATCGGGACCAGAAAGAACGCTGCTGCCCACACAGGCTTGAAGGCAAGCAATCCCCAGCACAACCCGGCCAGGCCTTCGCGTCCGCACATCAACTGCCACCAGCCCACAAGCACCAGCATGAGAATTAACAAGCCGTTCTGGCCCAGGGTGATTCCGCCCGCAAAACCAGGAAACATCAGCACGAACAGCGACGCCACCGGCCACCACACACGGCCCTGAGTTATGCATTGAGCGATCCAACCGACAAAAAAAACGAGTGCGAGGATGAAAAACTGCATGACGCGGTAGGCGACCCGCGGCTGAAGAAACGCCAGCGGCGCGTAGTAGAAGGCGTGGATCGGTGGATAGAGGGCCCCGCCAATCCGCGGCGTGTACACGTGACTGAGCCGTTCCTCCGTCCAGGTCGTTTGGGCCGAAACGAGCGTAACGCTCGCATCCAGCGGCGTGATCGCCGCGAAAGGCGCCAGCAGAGATGCTATGGCCTCGGGCGCCTTGGGATCATCCGTCCCAGCCAGCCAGCCCATCAGTGATTCCACATCGGTCTTGTTCTCCGAGCGGCTTTCGACACCAGCGGGATAAAACTGCTGGGCGATGGATCGGAGAGTATTACGATCGTAGAGGTGCCGCCCTTGCCGCTCAACAATCGTGCGCCCCATGAGCCATTGGCCGCCAAAATCGATAGTGGCATGTCCTCGATTGCCGTCGGCGCGGTCCGGCTCGTTGAAAGCTCTCCACGCTCCTACCGCAACAAAGCCAGCCCATACCAGGAAGATGAGCCAGCAAATCACCCAACGCACCTTCGGCTGTAACAGGAGACGGAGTTTCTGCATAAGATCGGTGTGTACAATTGAGTCAGTATTGTGAAGCCGCGATCGTTAGGCAGCGGTCTACACTCACCGCTCCCTAACGGTCGCGGCTCCGAAAGATTGTAGCAAATCGCCGGGGGTGGCGATGCAAAAGAAATCCGGCGTTCCTGCGATCTGCACCGATGCATTGCGATTGCCCGCGGCCATCTCGTCCGGCATCGTCGTCGCTGTTTCTGGCGGCGCCGACAGCGTTGCTCTTCTACGCACGCTGGACGCCTCGCGCAATCCTTCTGCACCGAGTCCCCTCGTCGTGGCCCATTTGAACCATCAACTTCGGGGTGGCGAGAGCGACGCCGATGAGGAATTCGTTGTTGCGTTGCACGCTCAGCTAACTGCTGCGGGCCGGCCAAACTTGATTCTGTGTCGGACTGGCCGCGACATCGCATCACAGGCGCGGGCCGAGGGTGACAACCTGGAAGCGTTGGCGCGACGCGAACGCTACTGTTGGCTGGCAGAAGTGGCGCGGGAACACGGCATCAAGTACATCGCTACCGGCCATACCGCCAATGATCAGGCTGAAACGGTGCTGCATCATTTGATGCGCGGCACGGGGCTCCGTGGTTTACGCGGTATCGCACCACGCCGCGAATTGGTTCCCGGACTTACACTGATCCGGCCTCTGTTGAGGGCTACGCGCACGGAGATCCTTACTTATCTGCACGAATTGAATCAAGCATACCGCGAGGACACGAGCAATCTCGATCCACGATTCACGCGTAATCGCATCCGGCATGAATTGTTGCCGCATCTGACAGAGCATTACAATCCCGCGATCCTCTCCACGCTGGCCGGCCTCGCCGAGCAAGTGAATGATCTTTATGGCATCGAGGAATCCGCAGCATTGGAGCTGCTCTTGCAGGCAGAACTACCGCACGCCGGCGAACTCCTCATTTTCGATTCCCGCCATCTGTTGAGGGCGCCGCGTCACCGTGTGCGTGAGATGTTTCATCAAGTGTGGCTGCGCGAGAACTGGCCGCTGGGCGGCATGGACCGCGCTGCCTGGGAGCGCCTGACCAGCGTTGTGTTCGATGATCTCACGGCTGTGGATCTGCCTGGCAGTGTGAATGTTCGACGCTGCGAACGAGTGGTTCAAATTGGTCGAAAGTCTCAAAAAGGATAGTCCGGATCGCTTTTCTCATCCTCCGGCTTGCGAAGTGATCCAGACAGAAGCCGTTCGCGGAACTCGGACCATTTCTGCTTTTTTTGCCGAAAGCGCTCGAGACGTCGGGCATAACCGTGCTCAAGCGCCTGCAAGCGTTCGCGGAGCCGGCCGTTGCCCCGCTGTATGCGCTCCAAGACTTCAATCAAGCTGGCATCCGTTGGGATCTTTTGCACCGAAGCAGCAAGACGGGCAAGACGGTTTTCACGACGTTTCAGACGGTCGTGCAGTTTCTCGATCCTTCTGCGGCAAAAGAGAAGACGGCTCTGTCTGTGCGACAGTTCCGCATCGACGGACGCCAGTTCGGACTCCAGCTGTTCCCGCGGCGTCGCCGGCCAAATCTCGCGAGCTATTTCCAGACAACGAGAACAGAACAGGTCGAGTAAGGATGGTTCGGACATGGCCGTATTCTGCCCTGAACTTGCGTTCAATAGCGGGACGAGGGTTGCTTCACTCTCATTCTATGCGGCAAATCGGCTCCCATTCCGAATTCTTCAGTCGCTGCGGCTTTTTTGATGCAAGTGCCTGTGCCGCAAGGGATAATTACTGAAAACAAGTTCTGCCATTTCCCTGGACCGAGGCATCAAGGAGCCATTCTTGAAACAGGGACAGGCCGGCAACGAATAATGTTACAGAACCCACTTGAGGTTTTGCCATGTCGTGCCTTTTCACCATTGCATCCGACAGCAGGAGCCGAGCTGGCAAAGGGAGAGTGTCATGGCGCTGTTCTTGTTACGCGCACTGGTGTGGGTGATTGTACCGCTAGTGCTGATAGTCTTGGCTGTGGGCCCGGCTCGATCCTGGCGCTTCTTGCAAAAGCTCTGGGGCTGGTTCATCGACCGACGCCATGAGCCGACCGCTGTGCTCAATCGCGTGGTGCGCGAACACGAAAAGAACATTCAGGCGCTCCGGGAAGTTCTTCGACAGGCCGAGGCGGCACAGGCGGATATCGTCCGCAACAGCCGCCGCAGCGAGGACAACATTGCGGTGCTGGAGCGCGAAGCGCGCGATGCTGTTCGGAATGGCGACGATCTCGGCGCCCGCGCCGCCCTGTACAAGGTGAACCTCGAGCGGCTTGCCGTCCAGGGATTTCAAGGACAGCTCGATCAGCAGAAGACACGCATTGACCAGGCACGGCGTCGTCTGCACCTGCTGGAGTTGCAACTGCGCCAATACGAAGTGGGTCGCAGCATACTTCTGAGCCAACTCGCCGAAGCGCGAACGGTCGAACAACAATATGCCCTGGCCAATCAGTTCGATCCATTCAGTGCCGTGGCGGCCTGGGTACGCGCAGAGGGAGATGTGCGGCAAGCGACGAGCGATGCTCGCGCCGCGGGGCAGGTTTTCGACGATACCGCTGATTTGCCGCTCAACGCTCAGCCGGTCGTCATCGACCCTGAGATGCTCGATGAGCAGCTGGCCGAACTCAAAGAACAATTGCGCCGTCGCAGCGGGGACGGACATGTTTCGTAACTGTTGTGTGTTTCCCACGATTGCCTCCGTTCTTGGGACGGGGCATCGCCCATGCTGACAGGAGAGACTCATGTCATTCTGGAACAAATCGCAGACCTGGCTCATCGCCGGAGTCGTCTTTCTCGCCCTGCTCCTCGCCCAGCAGTTTTGGCACTGGGAAGTCGAGCGCGTGGAAGTGCCGTCCGATCAATTTCTCGTCCGCATTCACCTGTGGGGCGAGAATCTGGCAGAGGACGAGATCATCGCGCCTGACGAGCAACACAAAGGCGTAATGGAAGACGTGTACAAGGAGGGGCGGTATTTCCTCAATCCCCTTATTTGGGACCACGAGATTCACCAGGCTACAATCGTGCAGCCCGGAAAGTTCCTGGTGCTGACGCGAAGATTCGGCAACCCCATTCCAGCCGACCGCGTTGCTCGGGGAGAAATCTTGGCTGGCCCTGGTGAACGCGGCATCGTGCCGGAGATCTTGGGACCAGGTAAGTACTACATCAACCCCCACGCGTACGACATCGCCGAAAATGAGGCCGTACCCATCCGCGCCGGGCAGGTAGGGGTGCGGACATTGCTTTCGGGGAAAGATCCGCGCGAACTCAAACGAGCCGCCGATGCAGACCTCTACATTGTCAAAGAGGGTTACCGCGGCGTTCAGGAGAAACCACTGCATCCAGAGACGTATTACCCGAATCCGTACGTCGAGCGCATCGTTCCGATCGACACGCGCACTCATGAAGTGCTGTTCACGGACATCGATTTTCCTTCTCCCGACGGCTTTCATTTGAACCCACACATCAAAGTCGTCTACCGAGTGCTGGCCGACAAGGCGCCGCTGCTATTTGTCACTCTGAGTAACGACGGCGTGATGCACCAGGGCGACGTTACTGAGAAAGAGAAGAACGAGAATGAGATTTTGCAGAAGTTGATTCTGCCGCTCATCAAGGGATACGTCCGCATCGAAGGAAGCAAGTACGATGCGCGCGACTTCATCACGCAGAAGGCCGACGCAGCCGGCGAAGTTGCCATCAATCCGCTGGAAAAACTCCAGCAGGCGTTAACCAAAAAGGTGACTCCTCCCTGCGAGGAGCTGGGCGTGGTCATCGAATCGCTCAGCATCGGTCGCATGGACCCATCCAAGGAGCTGGGGGAGCTGGCACAGCAGATCTCTCAACGAGAGCAGGCCCGGCTGGCCCGCGAGAAGAATCAGGAGTTGATCGAGCAGTACAAGCAGGATCAGAAGCTGAAAGCCGCCGAAGCGCTCCAGAAACAGAATGAAGAAGTCGTGCTGGCGAACACACGGCTAAAAGTGCAGGAGACCAAGGCCGAACAGATGAAGGAAGTCGAGGAAGCCAAGCTGAAAGTCGAGCTAAAGTCTGCGGAGATTCGTTTGCAAGCGGCGCGCGACCGGGCCAAGGCCACCCTCAACAAGGGCAAGAACGAAGCCGATGTCCTCGCGGCTCAGAACGATGCGGAAGTGGCCGGACTGCGCACCGCCATCCAGGGATTTCCCAGTCCCGATCATTACGCCCAATATCAGATTATTTCCCGCATTGGGCCGGCCCTGCGTGAGATCTTCGCTTCGGACAACAGCGAATTCGCTCGATTGTTCTCGGGATACTTGACACCCAACGCGGCGATGCCCACGGTGGCCGCCTCCAAAGACAAGGAGCCGGACGTGGCAAAGTCCCCCGCGTCGAAGTGATCGCCGACGGTTGCCGTGCGATCCTACTGTCGTGGATTCCCGTGGAATTCAACCCGATGAGGTTTTACGATGACTACTCGCTATCACCAGGAAGAGTCCGATCAGCCCGTAGTGCCGATCCGCCGAATACGTTGGCCGGTTCTGCTGGGTGCGATTTTCGGTTTGTCGCTGATACTGCTCCTGTTGGGGAGCTTGCTCTGGCACACCTTTTTCCACTATGTTCCGCCCGGCTCCCTACTGGTCATCACCGCGAAAAACGGCGAGCCGCTGGAGGCGGGACAAGTCCTTGCCAAGGAGGATCAGAAAGGCATCCAGGAAAAAGTGCTCGGCGAAGGATGGCATTACGTTACTCCCATCATCTACACCACCGAGTTAAAACCCAACTTCTTTGTCCGGCCCGGGCACGTCGGCATCGTCACGGCCCTGGGCGGCAAGACGCCGAAGAACGGCGGCATCTTGGCCGACGCCGACGACGAGCGGGGCATCCGCCGTCAAGTGCTGACGCCCGGCTCCTATCGACTCAATCCCTACGGCTACAAGGTCGAGGAGGTGCCGGCGACGCTGATCAAGCCGGGCTTCGTCGGCGTTGTGCGCCGCTTGCTCGGTGACGACGTGGCCCGCGGCCCCGACCGCAGCAAAGGCATCCTGCGCGAAGTACTCCAACCCGGCCTTTACTACATCAACACCAAGGAGTTTGAGGTTTTGCCGCGCGAGATCGGCATCTATCAAACCACCTATCACTACGACGCCACGCACTCCGAGCGCAACACCGCTATCAAGTTCCCAGCGCGAGACGGCAATCTCGTCAGCATGGATTGCACCATCGAGTGGGAAGTCAAGCCCTCCGATTGGCCGGACCTGATCACGGTCTACGACAGCTTGATGGATATTGAACTCAAGGTCGTCGATCAGCACGCCAAAAAGATCAGCCGCGAACGTGGCTTCAACTACCGGGTGCAGGATTTTCTCGAAGGCGGTACGCGCGAAAAATTCCAGAGCGACTTCTTTCAGGAGTTGCACAGGGCCTGTGCCGAGAAGAAGGTCGGCATCCACTCGGCTTTCATCCGCAATACCATCATTCCCGAGACGTTCCTGGAGCCTAAGCGTGCTCGCCAGCTGGCCGTGGAAACCAAGTTGACCAGCGAGGCAAAACGCGCCACGGCCCAAACAGAGGCGGAGGTGGCCAAGGCCAGGAGCATGATTGCACAGGGCGTGGCTCAGGTCGAAGCGGAAACCGAGCGCCTCGTGGCCGGCATCGATCGCGAGGCGGAAAACATCAAGGTCCAGACAGAGGCCGAGGTCGAAGGATTGAAAGCCCGCTATGGCGCCCAGATCGCTCAGCTGGACAATGAACGTACCAAGGTACTCGGCCAGGCCGAGGCTCAGGCCAAGACCATGACCGAGACGGCCAAGAGCAGCATCTACAAGATGAAGATGGATCTTTTCCGAAATGACGGCAACGCGTACTTGCGTTACACCATGGCGGAGAAGCTAAACGACAAAATCGTGCTTCGCCTGTATCACAGTGGGACCGGCACCCTCTGGACGAACCTCGGCGACAAGAATATGACTTTTATGTTGCCGTTGCCCAGCAACGGAGTCAGTGGCCAGCTCGGCGGTCAGAGCACCCCGTTGCCAGCTGCGAAATAATGCTTCCTCCGCCTTCGGCTGCCCGCGGCGCCAGCCCCGATTCCTGGCGTCGCGGGCATTGTTGTTAGGAAGATCGCATGAGTCTTCGTATCATCCGCCGCGCGCTGCTCAGCGTCAGTGACAAAACGGGATTGATTGAACTTGCGCGCGGCCTCCTCGACTTCCAAGTCGAGTTGATTTCAACTGGCGGCACCCGCAAGACGCTGACCGATGCAGGGTTACCCGTGCGCGATGTTTCGGAAGTCACCGGATTTCCCGAGATGCTCGATGGCCGCGTCAAGACGTTGCATCCCAGCATCCACGGCGGGATTCTCGCCGTTCGCGACAATCCCGGACACACCAAATCCCTACAGGAACACAGCATTCAGCCCATCGATCTGGTCGTATGCAATCTATATCCGTTCGAGGCGACGGTGGCATGTTCGGGGGCGACATCGGAGGAAATTATCGAAAACATCGACATCGGTGGCCCATCCATGGTGCGCTCGGCTGCCAAGAATTTCCGTGATGTGGCCATCGTCACCAGTCCGGATCAATACGCGGCAATTCTCGCAGAGATGCGACAACATAACGGTTCTCTGAGCCTCCAGACTCGCGAACGGCTCGCGGCTTCCGCCTTTGCTCGCACGGCCGGCTATGATCGCGCGATCAGCACCTGGTTTGCCGCGCGCATTGCAGAAGAACCATTCCCTGCTTCTATGGATCTCCGTCTGGAGCGTCGGCAGTCTTTACGTTATGGAGAGAACCCCCATCAACGCGCGGCCTTCTACGTCGAGGCGGATGCTCCTCCTGCTTCAGTTGCCCGCGCCGAAGTGCTGCACGGAAAAGAATTGTCTTATAACAACTTGCTCGATCTCGATAGTGCGCTGAATCTCGTGCGCGAGTTCTCGGAACCGGCCGCCGTCGTCATCAAGCACAACAATCCCTGCGGGGCCGCCATCGCGGACTCACTTGTTGAGGCGTTTCGCAAAGCGTACGAGGGCGACCCTCTTAGCGCTTTTGGCGGCATCCTGGGGTTCAATCGAGAGGTCGATGAAGCGACGGCACAAGAGATCAGCGAGCCTAATCGCTTCGTCGAGTGCATCATCGCACCCGGTTTCACCGACTCCGCCTTCCATGTCCTGACGACCCGGCCGACTTGGAAGAAGAATGTTCGTTTGCTGAGAACCGGCTCGCTCGACGTCCGCCGTCAACACTCGACCCGACGGGACTATCGGCGCGTCGATGGAGGTCTGTTGGTTCAAGACCGCGATTGTGGCAGCGATGATTTTGGACAACTCAAGGTCGTAACCAAACGCCCACCGACCGAGGAGGAAATGCGCGATCTGCGATTCACCTGGCTAGTCTGCAAACACGTCAAGAGCAACGCCATCGTGCTGGGAAAAAATCTCATGGTAGTAGGCGTCGGCGCCGGCCAGATGAGCCGTGTCGATTCCGTGAAATTGTCTGTTCGCAAAGCCGCTGAGAGGAGCAAAGGGGCCGTGCTGGCGTCGGATGCCTTTTTCCCCTTCCGCGACAATGTTGATGAAGCTGCACGGGCCGGCGTCACTGCGATTATCCAGCCTGGCGGATCCGTGCGGGATACAGACTCGATCCAGGCTTGCGACGAACACGACCTGGCGATGGTATTCACCGGTATCCGGCACTTTCGGCATTGACACCATATCGCCTCAGAGTCACCCATGATTGCGAAAGAGGCCTTAACATTTCGCCGTTTTTCGCTTTTTGCCTATGGCCCCACGCTTCTGGACCTTCTGGATGTAATCGGGAGCGTACGGCACCTTGCATGAAGTGTCGCCCATGTCCACTGTCACGGGACCAATCTGGGTTGCGGTCTTTACCGCCAGTTGCGTTAACTCCTTTACATAACAACCCACTGCAATCAAAAAGCCGTTCATGTTATAGCGAACCCTGTCCGGCTGTTTGTGAATTGTTCTCTGCACGCGTTCAAGAAGTTGCGTCAATTCATCCATATCGAGATCCGCGTCGTCCTCGATCGCTACGAGATTGCTTAGAGTCGCCCAACCGCTGGCAGCCTCGTTTTCCTTTCTGGACTCGATCCATTCCAAGGCCAACTCGCGGCCATGCGCACTCTCGGAAGCAACCCAGGCTACTGTGTATCCGCAGATCGTGGGGCAATTGGCCTTTGAAATCCAGTGTCGAAGGTCCTTCTTCGTCATCTTGGCATCGTCAGCGATGAGGCCGGCCAAGTACATCGCGTCGTAAATGCCCGTGTCGTAAAGCTCGAGCGCGAGCTGGTAATCCTTCTTGATGCGCTTTTGAAACTTTTTCAGGTCTTCGACTTTCACGCCGAACAAAGGTTCCTGTACGCCGTGCTTTTGTAGCACCTTCCTATAGGAATCCGTGCCCAACGATTTGAGCTGTTCCACGATCTCCTGTGCGGTCATGCTTACTCCCCCTACAAGCTGACACCACTTGCTCTGCTTGCCTAGATCTTCAGCTACCTCATCATTCTCTTTCCCGAAGATCTTTTGCCACTTGCTGACACGCTTTGGCGCCCGCGTCTCCCGGCCCGCCCTGGTTCGTGAGGACGCAAAACGCTCGGTCCTTGTAAGGCTCGACGATTGCAGTGCAGTAATTAAAGGAGTTGCTGCCGTCGTGAGCCAGGAAGAAAGCTTTGGCGTCCGATTGCTTGCGGATCGTGACCCAGCCGCTGAGCGTGTGCGGACTCACCGAATAGGGATTGGTGAACAACTTCTTTGCAGTTGCAGGCTTGAGCAAGCACTTTTGTGCTTTTGACTGTTTTAGGACTTCAGCAAGGAAACGATTGTAGTCCGTGACGGACAGGCGAAGGCGGCCGGCCGAGTTCATAACTTGCGGATTATCCGAGATGCTCTTCGGAGGGAGCGGTTTTCCATCGGCTCGGTGCGGCCAGGGGTGAACGTCGGCATCCTTATCGACAAGGGGGCCTAAGCCCCACGCCTTGATTCCGAGCGGTTTGATGATTTTCTGCTCCAGTTGCTCTTCCCAGGATTTCTTGCCGCGTTTGTCGATGATGGCTCCCAGCACCACGTAACCCAAATTTGAATACTCGTATTTCTCTCCCGGTTTTGTTATCGACTTGATGGTATGCAATGTTCGTACCAAACGTGTGCGTTCGTCTATAGGAGCTGCATCATTGCGGAAGAGCAAAAAGCTAGTTATGGGTCCGTTTGCGGGCAGGCCGGAAGTGTGAGTCAGCAGATGCGCTGGGGTGATTTTCCTCACCTCCTCGTTCCACTTCTCGGCCTCGTCCGGAAAGACCTTGTCCAGGGGCGTGTCCCAGTCGAGCAAACCTTCTTCGATCAGCAAAGCCATTAGAATAGCCGTGAATGGCTTGGTGTTGGATCCCAGGTGCCACTTGTCGGCTAATGTCGCACTAGAGTCGGTGCTGCGCTTGCGCACACCGACCACAGCCGCGAGAGGCGTCTCGCCTGCGCGGACGAATCCGGCAGCCAGAGCTGGTACGTCGTGATGAACACGGGTCTTGCCCAACAGCTCAGTCAAAGTTTCATTCGTGATGCGGGGTTTAGGAGTCTCACTTTTCCCGTGCTCAGAAACGGTAGCCGCCAGAGCCAGGCCAAGTAGCGAACAATAAGACAGGAACAATCGCGGCATAAGCAAGTCCTTTCCCTGGGCGTGAGGCTCTGTTCGAATTCGTTCAGGACGAGCCGAGCTAACGACACCATGGACTGTCCGGGGAACTCAATGGCTCTTAATGACCCTTTAGTTTGTAATACGACCATCCTATCCCCATAACTACCAAACCCCCTGCCACTGAGAACAGACAATGCTGGAGCGCCGTGGTGGCGGTCGCCCATGAGCTGCCACTTACCGGGCCAACAGCGTTACCGGAACTCAATGCGCGTGGAATTTCGATTGCATAATACTTCCAGAGCTTGCAAGCGACAACTCCCTCGCCAGATGGTCGCATCGAGTACATCGTGACGGTAAAGCTCGTGCAAACAAACACAAGAAGGAAACCGGCTGCGAACCAAATCCACAAGCGACTCCTTTGAATGAGATGTTTCCGGCATTGCTCCTTCTCCTCTTGCACGGGGACTACCCTCTCTTGACTCGATTGCTCATCGCTCATATTGCCCGCTGTTACACGCTCCGCCCCTTGAACAAGTGACGATTCAACACAGGATCACGTTCCGTAAACTGTCCCTCGGAGCGGTCGCGGCTGAGGCAACGCACATACATCTCCAGCTTGGCGTCGAGATCGTCCGCATGATGGAGAATGAGACATTCTGGTACGAGTGGAAGGCGCGGCGAACCCCACTCCGGCAGGGCCAAGTGGCTCAGAATGATGTGTTCGAGCATCTGAACGAGTTCTGGGTTCAGATCGCCCAGCTCGCGGGCCGTGTCGCGCACCAAGTCGCGGCCGAGGATCAAGTGGCCCACCAATCGTCCCGGCACCGTGTACGCCGGAGTAACGCCAGGCATCGCCTGGCCGAACTCCAGGACACGCCCAATGTCATGCAAGACCGCCGCGGCCACAATCAAGTCGCGGTTCAGCGGCGGCCGCAGCTCAGTGTAGTGGGCCATGTATCGCTCCGCGAGTTGCAAACAGGAGCGCGAGACGGATAGCGTATGTTCCAGTAAGCCACCGGCGAATGGATAGAAACGATCGCGCGTCGCTGGCAGGCGTTGCCAGGCTTCCGCATTGCGGTCGAGCAGTGTCAGTACCAGACGGCGCAGAGGCTCGTCGGCAATGTGTGTTGTCGCCAGTGTCTTCAGTTCTGCGAACATCGTGGCAGAGTCGTAGCGCGAATGCTCGACGAAGACAAGTGGATCGAACCCGTTCTCGCGATCCTCTTCGTTGACGAGGCGGATGGCTTGCACTTCGATCAGCTGCGGGCCGTAGCGTTCATGTTCGCCGTACACTGCCCGGAGCTTGTAGAATTGACCAACCTGCCAGTCCTGCTCGCAAGGCTCATACCAAGGGCTGTCTTGCCAAACCATGAAGGCGACGCCGCGCCGCGCGTCGCGGAAGCGGCACGTAAAGTACGGTTTACCCTGGCTTGTGGTGCCACGTGTTTTTTCGGCCAAGAGGGCGAAGAAGTCAGCTTGCTGGCCGGGCGTCAGCTCGTGCAGCGGAATCG
The DNA here is from genome assembly GCA_036557565.1 of Gemmataceae bacterium. Taxonomy (GTDB): domain Bacteria; phylum Planctomycetota; class Planctomycetia; order Gemmatales; family Gemmataceae; genus JAJPHU01. The sequence continues at coordinate 124,512 of DATBHJ010000067.1, read as the reverse complement.
GCGTCGGCTTGGCTTTGCTCATGCCCTAAGCATAACGGAGAATCGCCGGGAGAACAGGGCATGTGGAGGATTGTTCCGTGCTTGCGGGAATGCAAGTGTCGGGATATTATCGAGGAGGATGGGGAGGACAAAGGTGTCTCACTCGGAACACGCCCGCCGGAGGCGCCGATGACTATCGCATCCGTTGGTTGTCTTGTCGAAGAACTCGGACGCTATCGTTTGCTGGAGGCGGATCAACTCGCGGAGCTTAAGTGCATCGTCCAGTCTCTGCCCGACAATCCCATGGCTCTTGCCGGCGAGTTGCTCCACCTCCGCTGGCTGACAGCGTTCCAACTCAATCGGATCTTCAAGGGCTGTGCCTCCGAACTTGTCCTCGGTCACTATGTGCTGCTCGACCGTCTAGGAGTCGGCGGCATGGGACAGGTTTTCAAGGCTCGCGAAATGCGCCTGGGCCGCCCTGTCGCACTCAAAGTGTTTCGCAAGGAGCGGATCAGCAATCCAGAGCTGGTTGACCGTTTCTATCACGAAGTTCAGGCTGCCGCCCGTCTGTCACACCCCAACATCATCCATGCTTTCGATGCCGAACAAATCGGCGACACGCACGTCTTCGCAATGGAGTACGTCGAGGGCATCGACCTCTCTCGTTTTGTCAAACAATGTGGTTCGCTACCTGTGCCGCAAGCATGTGAATACATTCGTCAAGCGGGGCTGGGATTACAACATATTCACGAAAACGGCATGGTCCATCGTGACATCAAGCCGAGCAACCTGATGCGAGCCCATCCGGGCAATGCCATCAAGATCCTCGACATGGGATTGGCCCGCTTCCGTCAGGACGAGGAGGAAGCACATGCAGATCGGCTGACGCGGCTGGGATTCGTTATGGGCACTGTGGACTTCATCTCTCCAGAGCAAGCGCTCGATTCAAGGCGTGCGGATATCCGCTCCGATCTTTACAGTCTCGGATGCACACTTTACTACCTGCTAACAGGCCAGGTGCCCTTTCCCACGGTTGAGCCGATGAACAAACTCATCGCCCATTCCCGAGAATCGGCCGTGCCCATCCAAACGCTTGGTGTCGAAGCTCCGCCGCAACTGTGCTCGATCGTGACGAGGTTAATGGCCAAGTGCCCCGATGAGCGTTATCAAACGCCGGCTGAACTCATCCTGGATCTAGCTGCACAGAATTGGGTCCTGCCCTAATCCGATGTCGAGACTCGCCCAGGATGGCTTGGTAATACGCCGGTTGGGTAGGAGTCGCCGCAAACCCAAATTGTCGGGGTGCCGCTTTTGCGGTACAGTGAGAGAAGCTCGACATTATTCGTCCAATCTCAAAGGAGAGAGTTTTCATGTTGAATCATCTCCTCACCTCGAACCTCTTGCTACGACGCCGTGGTGTCGTGTTGCTTTGCTGCTTCGGTTTGTTCCTTGCTGGAATGCCCGCAACTACTCTACACGCCCAGCAGACCGCTCGTCTGAAAGCGCCCGATTTTGACGGCGCGGTTGGCCCCACGCTCGGCTCGGACAAGCCCATCCGGCTCAAGGATCTGCGCGGTAAAATCGTTATCCTCGAATTCTGGACATTGTGTTGAATTAACTGCCTGCACCTCTTCCCCGATCTGGTCAGGTTGGAGAAGAAGTATCACAACCGGGTCGTTGTCATCGGTGTCCACACTGCCAAATTCGATAATGAAAAAGATCCCAAGAGCATCGAAAAAGCGATGCAACGCTACGAGTTGCACCATCCCGTGCTCAACGACGCCGATCGCAAAATCTGGATGGCGTACGGCGCCGAGTCATGGCCTTCGGTCGGCATCATCGATCCGGAAGGCTACTTCGTCAAGGCACTTCCGGGACAGGAACATATTTACAATGAGGCGGACAAAGCGATCGAACAATTGATCCGAATCCACAGAGCGAACAAAACCCTGAACGAGAAGCCGATTTTCTTCACCAAGGAGGAGGAGGAGAAGGCGGCCAAGAGTCCCTTGTGGTTTCCTGGCAAGGTGTTGGCTGACGGGCCGGGCAAGCGACTATTCATCTCCGATAGCACTCATCATCGCATCGTTATTACGGACCTCGACGGCAAGAAAATGGCAATCGTGGGCACTGGCAAACCAGGCCGTGCCGATGGCGACTTTGCGAAAGCGTCCTTCAACGATCCGCAGGGTATGGCGCTGAAAGGCGACCTTCTCTACGTGGCGGATCGCAAGAACCATCTGATACGCGCCGTGGACTTGAAAATACACAGTGTTCATACTATCGCCGGTATAGGCCATCAGGGAACGGACTACCGCCGCGGCGGTCAGGCTCGGTTCACGGGACTCAACAGTCCGTGGGATCTGCTCGTGCATGGAAACGACCTATATATCGCCATGGCCGGCTGCCATCAGATCTGGGAGATGGATTTGACCAGAAACATCGTCGCTCCCTTCGCCGGCACCGCTTTCGAGAATCTCGTTGATGGCCCCCGGTCGAGCAGCTGCTTTGCTCAACCGAGCGGACTGGCCAGCGACGGACGAAATCTGTTCGTCGCTGACAGCGAGGTTAGCGCTGTCCGGTCGATTCCTCTGGATGGGAGAGGAAATGTCTCCACGCTCGTAGGCGCGGGCTTGTTCGACTTCGGCGACGTAGATGGGACCGGGCACACGGCCCGACTGCAACACGCCCTGGGCCTCGCGTACGTCGATGGAAAGTTGTACGTCGCCGATACCTACAACAGCAAGATCAAGATGCTCGATCCGACCTCAAGCGATTGCAAGACCTTTGTAGGCGGCGACAGGAGGAGTAAGCTGTTCAACGAACCTGGCGGCATTAGTTCTGCCAACGGCAAACTGTATGTCGCAGATACCAACGCCCATCGCATTCAGGTGATCGACATGAAAACGAAGGCGGTGAGCACGCTGGAACTGCAAGGCGTCGAGCCGCCCAAGCCGTGATCGATACTCCGGAGGGATCGGACTAGCGGGCGATGAACCCGTCCTTGGCGCGATAAAGTCGCAGCACGATCCGAGGACCACGATGATGTCGAAGCGGCAGTGTTCCGGCGTAGTAGTTCATCAGAGTGGCAAACGGGACGGCATCGCCGAAGGTGAGTTCACCTTTAGGTTCCAACTCTGGTCTGTCCACGTCCATTTCCTGTTGCGGGATGCTTTCATCGGGGATGACCAGCCAGTCGCCACCGCTAAGTCGAGACGGCTGTAACAAGGACGGAGCCCGGCCGTCGATGTCTCGGAGAGGAACGATTTGCTTCATTCCGGATTTCTCAGCATAATACTGAAACCCCCAGTAGCCCGAGTACCAGATCGTAGTTCGTGGATCCTCTCGACGAATGAATTGAGCCGCTTCGTATGCCGCCTGTTGCTCGGCCCGTGCCTCTAGCAAATCGACGCAGAAAAAACCTACACCGAGGAGGGCCGTGACGATGACTACTCCTCGCAGCACCTTGATTTGCCACGACTCTAATCCCGTCCGCTCGGCCAAGTAGGCGATCAGCAAAGTCGCAGCGACGGTCGTGCCCATGATTCGGCGCACGGCGGGGAATGGACTGATGGCAACATATCCCACAAGCTCGAGTGCGAACCAGAGTACAAGGAACAAGGCGGCCTGCCTTGGGTGTGTAGGTAGCGAACCTGGACTCACGACACGCCGGGCAACCCATCCCATGCTCAGCAACACCAGTGCTCCATTGCAAGTGTAGAGAAAGCTCGCTAGCTGATAGACGCGTTCGTCGCAGTTGAAATCGTCCGGCCACAAGAGAAGAAGGAAAGGAAAGCCCACAATCAGGCCTGCGGTCAGCAACAGCCAACGCCGACCAGGCAACACCGTTAAGGCCAGCAAGGTGAGGGTGGAAGCTGCGCCGCCCAAAAGAGAGAAGAGACTGACGAGAAGCATAGGTTTCGGTTGTTCGCCGTTGTCGCCGTGCAGAATCTGATAAACAAAATGCGATTCTCCGTAGCGGAGAAAAAGCGTCCATTCCCAGGCGGCGAAGGTCAAACCGGAAACGAACACGGCGATCAATCCCAGTTGCAGTCTTCGATGAAGACAGGCGTAGACGAGCATTACAGCGGGACTAAGAGAGGCTGTGTATTTCGTCTGCACGGCTAGCGCCGCTGTCAATCCTGCCAGGGCAGCGACGATCAGAGATTCTTTATCGCACGCCCGGAAGAAGAGCGCGAGCGCCAAGGTGCTCAGGGCCAGGGCAGGAATATCCATCATCAAATTCAGGCTCGGTAAGAACACCGGGGACAGCACCAACAGAACGAGCAGGGGGCCGGCCACGCTGGGACCAAAGCGACGAAGAAGTTCAGCGAGGGAAGCGACGAAAATCAGCACAAGGGGAAACAGCCATAACTTCCACGCTACGGGCCGCTCGCCGAACATCCGGATAGCGGCCGCCCACCAGTACGGCAGACCCGGCGGCGCCAGGGCATGTAATGCCGGCTCGGCGTCACTCCAGCGCAGCATTACGTAGCCGTAGGGATCAAGGGGATGGGATGCGATTTGCTTCGCATTGAAATAAAAGGTGGCATCATCGACGTGTAGGGGCTTGATGGCGTTCAATCCCGTCATCACCGCCGCCAAGATCACGATCGGTAAGAGCGTTCTCATCTCGGGGTAACTATGCGTCAGATGGCGGAAAGCGGTCTTGCAAGGCGCACACGGTCCACGGGCGCTGACGACTAGCTCGGCAGGCTTCCACAGCAGCGTGCGCCGCCGACAGTGTCGTGATGCAAGTTACGCCGCTGGCTACCGCCGCCGAACGGATCTTGCCCTCATCGGTTCGCGCTCCCTTGCCGCTGGGTGTGTTGAGAATGAGAGCGATCTCTTTGTTCTTCATTAAGTCGATGAGGTTGGGCCGCCCTTGTTGGAGTTTGCTGATCTCATCTACATTTATACCCGCGGTTCGTAATGCCTTGGCCGTGCCTCGAGTCGCGATCAGCTTGTACCCCATCTCGGCCAACGCTCGCGCGATCGGGACCACTTCTTGCTTGTCACGTTCGGCAACGGAGATGAACACTTGGCCGTCGCCCGGTTGCGGCAGAGCGCTGTTGGCCGCCATCTGGCTCTTGGCGAAGGCCAACGGAAAACTGTCGTCAATGCCCATGACTTCGCCGGTCGAACGCATTTCCGGTCCAAGAATGATGTCCACGCCGGTGAATTTGCTGAACGGGAAGACGCTCTCCTTGACCGAGTAATGCTTGGGCGTCACTTCCTCGAAAAGCCCCAATTCTTCGAGTGTTTTGCCGACCATTACCAGGGCGGCATAGCGAGCCAGGGGGATGCCAACGGCCTTGGAGACAAACGGGATCGTCCGGCTTGCGCGAGGATTGACTTCGAGGACATATACTGTCGTGCCCTGAACCGCGAACTGGACATTCATCAGGCCCCGAACGTTCAGCTCGTGGGCCAGCGCACGGGTTTGCTGTTTTATATCTTCGACGACCGCGGGCGGCAGACTATACGACGGGATCACGCATGCGGAGTCGCCGGAATGGATGCCGGCCTCCTCGATGTGTTGCATGACGCCGCCGATCAGTGTCCGGGCGCCGTCGCTGAGGCAATCGACATCGACCTCGCCGGCCGCCTCCAGGAACTTATCGATCAGGATCGGTTTACCCGGCGAGACTTCCATCGCATAGCCAACGTAGCGGCTCAATGCGGCTTCATCGTAAACGATCTCCATCGCTCGTCCGCCGAGAACGTAGCTGGGCCGCACCAATACGGGATAGCCAATACGACGGGCGACGTGGATGGCCTGTTGCAAATCCAAAGCAGTGCCATTGGCAGGCTGTTTGAGTCCGAGTCGTTGGACCAATTCCTGGAACTGTTCGCGGTCTTCGGCGCGGTCGATGCTGTCTACGCTCGTGCCGATAATGGGCACTCCAGCCGCCGCCAGACCTCGCGCCAGATTGAGAGGCGTTTGACCACCGAATTGTACAATCAGACCTTTGGGCTGCATTACGTCACAGATGTTCAAAACATCTTCGGTCGTCAGGGGCTCGAAGAAGAGATGATCGCTCGTGTCATAGTCCGTGGAAACGGTCTCCGGATTCGAGTTGACCATAATGGTCTCGTAACCCTCTCGCCTCAGCGCGAAGGCTGCTTGACAGCAACAGTAATCGAACTCGATGCCCTGGCCGATGCGGTTGGGTCCGCCGCCCAGGATCATGATGCGATCCTTGCCGCTGGCCGGTTTCGTTTCGTCTTCCCTGCTGGGCCGAGATTCGTAGCTGTGCGAAGACGCGCTTGCATCCGGCTCGCGGCTACACGCGATAGGCGCCTCGTAGGTGGAATAATAGTAGGGCGTGTACGCTTCAAACTCCGCGGCGCAGGTATCGACGAGCTTGTAGACTGGCACGACACCCAGTTCCTTGCGCAGCCGTCGAATCTCCATCTCTGTCGCGCGCCACAGATAAGACAGCTGCTTGTCGGCGAATCCGTGTTGCTTTGCCTCCAGTAAGAGACTGCGAAGCTCCTCATCATACGAGCGGGCCCGCACTCGCTCCGCCGCCGACCGTAGGCGATCCTCGAGCACTATGATTTCTTGTATGTTGTGCAAGAACCAGCGATCGATCTTCGTTTGCTGATGGATCTCCTCCAGCGACAGTTCTGCCTTGAAGGCGTAGCGGATGTACCACATGCGTTCGGCTGTCGGTGTCGCAAGGCGCGCGTAAATGTCTTCGAGCGTCGGCTGCCGCGCTGTGCCCCACAGATCGCCGCGATAACAACCCAGACCGAAGCTCCCGGTTTCCAGACCGCGAAGGGCTTTTTGCAGCGATTCCTTGAATGTTCGGCCGATGGCCATCGTTTCGCCAACCGATTTCATCTGCGTCGTCAGAGTCGTGTCGGCGTCGGGGAATTTCTCGAACGCCCAGCGAGGCACTTTAGTGACGACATAATCGATGGTCGGCTCGAAACACGCTGGCGTCTCGCGCGTGATGTCGTTGCGAAGTTCATCGAGGCGGTAGCCAACGGCCAGTTTGGCTGCAATCTTGGCGATGGGAAAACCGGTCGCTTTCGAGGCCAGGGCACTGGAGCGGCTGACGCGCGGATTCATCTCAATGGCCACCATGTGGCCATTGGCGGGATTGATGGCAAACTGGATGTTGCTGCCACCGGTCTCAACGCCGATCTCACGGATGATGGCGATGGCCGCATCGCGCATCCGCTGGTATTCCTTGTCTGTTAGCGTCTGGGCCGGCGCGACCGTGATGGAATCGCCGGTATGAACACCCATCGGGTCGAAATTCTCGATCGAGCAGACGATGACGACGTTATCGGCCCGATCGCGCATGACCTCCAGCTCGAACTCCTTCCAGCCGATAACGGACTCCTCGATGAGCACTTCATTTACGGGACTGAGATCGAGCCCACGGGCAATGAGCTGGTTGAATTCTTCGCGGTTATAAGCGATGCCGCCACCTGTCCCGCCGAGTGTGAAGCTAGGCCGTAGCACACACGGCAACCCGACCTGATCCAGCACATCAAGCGCTTCCGAGAATGAGCGGGCGACACCACTCTTGGGCACGTCGATGCCTATGTCCTGCATTGCCCTTTTGAACAACTCACGATCCTCGGCCTTATCGATGACGTCGGGCGTCGCCCCGATCATCTCGACCTTGTATTTGTCGAGGATTCCGCGACGATGCAGCTGCATGGCGGTGTTGAGCGCGGTTTGTCCGCCGAGCGTCGGCAATAAGGCGTCGGGCCGTTCGCGCTCGATGATGCGTTCAACCATGTCCCAGGTGATCGGCTCGATGTAGGTTCGATCGGCCGTCTCCGGATCGGTCATGATGGTGGCGGGATTGGAGTTGACCAGGACGACGGTGTAACCTTCCTCGCGCAATGCTTTGCATGCTTGAGTGCCGCTATAGTCGAATTCACACGCCTGACCAATGACAATGGGTCCAGAGCCGATGAGCAGAATTTTGTGAAGGTCTGTGCGTCGCGGCATTTGTGCGGGCTTCCTCGCTGTCGTGCCTGAGAGGGACTCGGTTGTTCTTCATATTATGGCAGATCCGCCGGCATCCAAGGGGCGCGGCTTGCTTCGGCGTCCCGGCTAATCAGCTGCCGTATCAATAGAATAGCAACGCGGCCCGTTGCGCCGCGGATCAGCACCAAGTCATGGAGGCGGTCATGGTTTCTGCCACAGCAGGCAAGCAAGGATTCGTCGAGGATGTCGAGATCCAGGGGCACATCATCGACTCGCTGATTTTGCCCAAAGTGCTGGATGAGATCCTCACGCACGAAGGTTCCTACGTCATCAAGGACATCCGCGTCGGTCAGCGACAGACCGATCCCAGCTACGCCCGCATCGAGGTCCGGGCCAATAGCGCCGAGAGACTGCGTACGATCCTCGACACCATCCACGATCACGGAGCCGCGCCGGTTGCGGTCCGCGATTGTCAGACTGTCCCTGCCGACATGGACGGCGCCTTCCCCGAAGGATTCTACAGCACGACCAGTTTCCGCACCCAGGTACGTCTGGGTGGCGAATGGATTGATGTGGAAGATCAGGAGATGGACTGTGGGATTCTCGTCGATCCGGAAGGAACGGCCGCACGGTGCATTCCCATGACGGATGTGCGCGTCGGCAATCGCATTGTCGTCGGCCGACAGGGTTTGCGCGTCTTCCCTGCCGAGACGGCAGCCCGCTCGAACCTGTTCGAGTTCATGGCCAGTCCGGTATCCAGCGAAAAACCCAAAGGCGTGACCGTGCGCGAAATCGCAGCCGCCATGAAACGTACCAAGGAGGCGGGCGAGAAGATTCTGGCCGTCCTCGGTCCCGCCATCGTCCACACCGGCAGCGTCGAGCATATTTGCGCGCTCATCCGTCATGGCTACATCAACATCCTGTTCGCCGGCAACGCCCTGGCCACACATGACATCGAACAGGCGCTTTTCGGCACGAGTCTCGGCATCTCACTCGATCGTGGCCTACCCATGGAGGAAGGCCACGAGCATCATCTGCGGGCCATCAACACGATTCGGCGTTTAGGCGGCATCCGTCGGGCCGTGGAGCGCGGCGTGCTGAAAAGCGGTGTCATGTACGAATGCATTCGGCATGACGTTCCTTTCCTCTTGGCCGGCAGTATTCGCGATGATGGCCCCCTGCCCGAGGTTATTACCGATGTCCTGGATGCTCAGCGGCGCATGCGCGAGATGATCCACGGCGTCGGTTTTTGTTTGATGATCGCCACCATGCTGCACTCGATCGCGACCGGCAATCTGCTGCCGGCCTGGGTCAAGGTGGCTTGCGTGGACATCAATCCGTCCACTGTGACCAAGCTCACCGATCGCGGCAGCATCCAAACGGTCGGCGTCGTTACCGATGCGGAGCCGTTCCTTCGGGCACTGGTCGCAGAGTTATCGAAGTAATCAGCCGGCAGCTCAAGCTCGAGAAAGCCATGCAGCGGCAGCCACGCATCTTGATGTGTCCGCCTGACTACTACGGGATTGAGTACGAGATCAATCCGTGGATGAACAGGGCACGCGGCAGCTCGCGCGATCGAGCACGGCAGCAGTGGGAGAAACTGCATGAGACGCTAACCCGACTTGGAGTAATCGTTGAATTGATCGAACCGCAACCGGGGCTGCCCGATCTGGTCTTTACGGCCAACGCCGGGCTGATGTTCAACAAGCGTTTTTTCAGCTCGCGCTTCCGCCATGAGGAGCGGGCCCGCGAGACGCCGCATTTCGATGCCTGGTTCGATGGTCACGGATTTACTGTCGAGCATCTGCCCGAAGGCATGTACTTTGAGGGAGCTGGTGATGCCCTCTTCTGCGGGCCGACGCTGTTTGCCGGTTATCGCATTCGCAGCGACGTTCAAGGACATCAGTATCTTGGCCGTGAGCTGAACAAACAGGTCTTACCGCTGGAGTTGGTGAACCCCTACTTTTATCATCTTGATACGTGCTTTTGTCCCTTGGCTCCCGGCGAGGCCATTTGGTATCCGGATGCCTTCGATGCCTATGGCCGGCGTGTGATCGAAAAACACATCCCGCGCCTCGTTGCGGCCAACGAGGCGGAAGCACGCTGCTTCGGCTGCAATGCGGTCGTGGTAGGCAAGTCAGTCGTTCTCAACAGCGGATGCACGAAGCTGGCTGAGGATTTACAAACGCGCGGTTACATGCCGATTGCTGTGGAACTGGATGAGTTCATCAAGTCCGGCGGTAGTGCCAAGTGCCTGACGTTGCGCCTGGACGGCGAAGAGGCGGCTCTGTGGGGCTGAACGGCTCACCACTTTAGCTCCAGTTTCGGCCGCGGGCGATGCGTGCCCCGCCGGTCCATCCAAAACATGAGGGCCGAGCTTACGATTGCGATCAGATGCAGCAGCACAACCAGGCGTAGCCAGACAGTGTGCTGTAGCCTCTCCAACAGTTCGCCGCGTTTGACATCGGATTCCTTTCGTGCTTGCGTCGTTGGATTGCTCTTGGCGTCCAGCTTGGTCTCCTTGTCCACCCACTCTCGATAACGGCTATCGAGACTGAAGCCCAAAAGCAGCTGGAGCGCCAGAAAGAGGAAGAGAACAAGATTGACCGCCGCCACGATCCCCCAGCGCCAGGGCAGAAGGTTGTTCACTTGCGGCGGTAGCTTTACAGGAACCATCAGGATAACCACGCTACCGACGGTTATGATGAGAGAGGGGAAGAACAACAGCAGATAGAAGATTGTCAGAACGCTTACTCCCGGTTGATACTTTTCATCTTCGGTGAACAGCACGTAATTTTTCAGATCGCCATCCACTGAGTACGCCCCGAAGGCGGCGTACCAGGCGTTTCCCGTCACTGCCGGCTCACCACCGGGATAGAGTCCGTCCCAGGGAAAGAACTGTAAGAAAAACACGAGTATCAGACACGCCGGCGCAATCCACGGTAGCACCCCTGGGCTGAGCGAAGCGGCCAAGGTCATTTGATAGTCTTGCAATCCAAGCGACGGTTTCAGGGACGGAGTCTGTGGCGCCGCCGGCTCGGGTGATGGCGGCAGCACGGTCGATATCTGCGGAGGCGGTGGAGGTGGTGGAGAAGGCTCGGGGCGAATTGAGTAGACATCCGTCCCTTGGACGGGGGCAGGCGGCGGAAGTTGCGCAGCACCCGGTAGTCCAGGAACGGTGAAGAGGCCGCCGCACAGCGGGCAATTCATGAGCTGTCCGGCGAAGTCGTCCGAGATCGTTACCTGTTTCTGACAGTTCGGACAAAGAAGATTCATATGCGTTCTATCCTGAAAACGGTTGGTCAAGGGCCTCGATTATACGGCTGACGGCGGCCCAACGGCATCAAGGCTGGCACTGAAGGGCGCGCGGTAGAAAATCGAGCAAATCGGTAGCGATGAGCGAAGCTTCGCCAACCTGGTCCCGCGCAAGATCACCGGCTCGACCATGAAGATACACTCCCAGTTGTGCGGCGGCAAATGCTTCTAGCTTCTGTCCGACGAGAGCGGCAATCAAACCGCAAAGCACGTCTCCCGTGCCGCCAGTGGCCATGCCCGGATTGCCCGTCGTGTTGGTGTAGACCTGTCGGCCATCCGTCACCACCGTGCCATAGCCCTTCAGCACAACGACGATGTTGTGTGTCCGCGCGAATTCCGCCGCCAGCTCCTGGCGATGGGCCTGGACGGCAGCAATGTCGCAGCCCAGCAGGCGGGAAAACTCGCCCGGATGAGGAGTGATGACGACGGGGGCCTGGTGCCTACCCAGAGCACCCAGCCGACCTACTAACACGTTCAGGCCGTCCGCGTCAAGGACAAGAGGTGTCGAAGTTTGTTCCAGGATGGAAACGATCATGTCGCCGATGTGGCGACTCTGTCCCAATCCAGGACCGATAGCAGCGACGGTGTTGCCACGCACGAGATCCAGCAATTCCGGAAGAGCCGAAACACTTACCTGACCAAGCTCATCCTGGGGCAGAGGCGCTGTTGTGTAGCAAGGATTGGCGGTGGCGACAATGTTCAGGATTCCGTCGGGTACAGCCAGACGAACAAGCCCAGCTCCGCCACGCAACGCCGCGCTGGCACACAACACGCCGGCTCCGGACATACCGCGGCTGCCCGAAACGATAAGGACCCGGCCGAACGTACCCTTGTTCGAGTCCAGAGGCCGAGGCGGCAGGTGCGGCACATCAGTAACGACATCGAGAGGCGGAGGAGCAGCAGCCATTGTGTCGTTATAGGGAGGCGAGTACGGCCTGTTAACGACGCGGTAAAAGTTGTCGCGGATTGCTCTTTTCATGAGAAGCAAACCTGGAGTAAGATTCGCCTCGTTGGCACCAGTGTGCCGACGAAAGGACTCGGGACGCGGACGAATCGGAACCGTCCGCGTTGGGCCAGGAAGGCCAGCGGAGAAGAGGAGTTCGATTTCATCTCAATGCATTTCCCCACGACTACCTCCGTCCGAAGGAAGCCGGCCCGGCTCCATAAATAATCCTTTTCTCACGGAACAGAAAAGATGATACGCGCTCCCATTCTTTTCCGCGTCGATGCTGCGCCTCGCCTCGGCTGGGAACACCTCTCTCGCTGCATGACCCTCGCAGCGGCGATCCAGCGGCGTAGGCGTCCGGCCTATTTCCTCTCGCAGCTAGAACCCAACTCGCTGGGTCTGAGCATCAAGCGAGGCGGCAATGATTGGTTAGAAGCCGGCAGCTCGGCAGGCACGGCCGACGATCTGGACGAGGTGGTGCAGGAAGTTCGCCGGCTGCGGCCCGCCGCCGTCATCGTCGATTCGCCGGATGCCAAGGAAGAATACCTTAGCGCTCTGCGCGCAACCGGCGTCCTGGTCGTCTCTCTGGACAGCCTGGCGCACACGGTCTTCTCCTCGCATATGGTCATTAATCCACTGCTCGGTTTGGGTCGAGAATCCTACGAAGTGTCGCGCGGCTCTCAGTTGCTACTGGGACCGCGATACGCTCTGGTCCGGCCGGAGATTCGCCGACAGAGACCGGCGCGAGCCCAGGAACCCGCCCAACCTTTCCGTGTCATTGTCGCGTTGGGCGATGATGATCCGCACAATCAGTCCGGCGCACTGGCCAAGTGCTTGCTCAACTGTCCCAAGGTCGATCGCGTGGATGTGTTGGTTCGGCCCTACCACCGCGACCTGGACAAACTGAAAATGTTGGCCGAGACTTCCCAGGAGCGACTTGAGATCATTCACGAGCCAGGCGAAGCGCCTTTCCGCATCGCCCGCTGTCACTTCGCTGTCAGTGCCGGCAACTCCTGGTCGTTGGAATTAGCTTGCGTCGGCGTGCCCCAGATCCTCATCGTCCAGGCGGAGACGCATTGGCCGACCGCCCAACGACTGGAAGAGGAAGGGGCGGCTACCTGTCTCGGTTGGCAGGCCAACGTCTCGCCGCAAACCATCCGCCAAGCTGTTGCCGATTTGCTCGGCGATGCCCTGGAACGCCAGGCGATGGCGCGTTGCGGTCGCAAGCTGATCGATGGTCGCGGGCCAGATCGCTTGGTAACGGCACTGGAACTGCTATTGCATCCCTCGCGGCACGTTCAGAGCGCTGCCGCTATCGCCGCCTAAGACCTCCTGCCAGCCCGCCGCGTCAGCAAGGCTTTGTTTGTCGCCCTTGCTGGCGCTGCGGGCTGGTTAGTATCTTCACTACTGCTGATCCCTCTTCGATTCCACTACGGTGTCTCATGGACAAACATCAAGTCGCTACTATCCTCGACGAAATCGGCACTCTCCTGGAACTACAAGGCGAAAGCTCCTTTCGTTGCAATGCCTACCACAACGGCGCCCGGGCAATCGAGAATCTCGAAGAAGATCTTGCCACCGTTGTTCGTGAAGGGCGTCTCGAAGCAATCCAAAATATCGGTGCGACACTGCGCGAAAAAATCACCACGCTCGTTAATACCGGCAAACTCCCCTTTTACGAGGAACTGCGCAAGAAGACACCGCCCGGACTCTTCGACATCCTGCGCATCCAAGGTTTGGGACCCAAGCGCGTCAAGCTGCTGTACGACACGCTGGGCATCGACACGCTGGAAAAAATGGCGGAAGCCTGCGAAAGCGGACGTGTAGCCAAGCTGAAGGGGATGGGCGAGAAATCGCAGCAAAAAATCCTCGAAGGGATTCAGTCGTTGCGTCAGATGGGCGAGCGCGTGCGCATCGATCAGGCGTTGACGATGGCGAACAGGCTCATTGATGGACTACGATCGGCCCGCGGCATCATTCGCATGGAGCTTTGCGGAAGTTTACGGCGACGGCGCGAGACAATCCGGGACATCGACATTCTCATTAGCTCCAATGCTCCCGGCCCAATTATGGATCGTTTCGTGGCTCTGTCGGGCGTAACGCAAGTGATCGGCCATGGTCCCACAAAATCGAGCGTCATCGTCCAGGGCGATGGCCGGCTGCTGATGAATGCCGATCTGCGCATCGTCAGCGATGAGCAGTTTCCGTTTGCCCTGCACTACTTCACCGGTAGTAAAGAGCACAATATCGCCATGCGCCAGCGCGCACAGCACTACGGCCTCAAGCTGAACGAATACGAATTAGCCGGACAAGATCGCCGGATAAGCTGCCGCGACGAGGCCGACATTTTCCGCGCGCTCGATCTGGCCTACATCCCGCCCGAGATGCGCGAGAACACAGGCGAGATTGACGCAGCTGCCGGTGGCGAAATGCCTAATCTCGTCGAGGCGGACGACATCCAAGGAGTCTTCCACAACCACACCAGTTACAGTGACGGCCACAACTCAGTTGAAGAAATGGCGCTGGCGGCCCAGGCGCTGGGTTTGAAATATCTCGGCTTGGCCGACCACTCGCAGTCGCTGACAGTGGCCAACGGACTCAGTCCCGAGCGCGTTCGCCAACAGCAAGGGGAGATCGATAAAGTCAACAAAAAGCTCAAGGGATTCAAAATCTTCAAGGGCACCGAATGCGATATCCTTGCCGATGGCCGGCTGGATTACGACGACGATTTGCTAGCCACATGCGACTACGTAGTGGCCAGTGTGCATAGTCATTTCAAGCAATCGCGCGAAGAGATGACGGCCCGCATCATCAAGGCGATTCGCAATCCCCACGTCACAATGCTCGGTCACGCCACGGGCCGCTTGCTGATGCGCCGCGAGGGCTACCAGGTGGACCTCGAAGCTGTGTTGCAGGCGGCGGCCGAGAGCGAAACGATGATCGAAATAAACGCCAACCCGTATCGGCTCGATCTCGACTGGATTCACTGCAAGCGTGCCAAAGCACTAGGCGTGAAAATCGTCATCAATCCCGACGCTCACAGCACGGACGAACTCGCTCTTTATCGATATGGAGTGGACGTGGCGCGGCGCGGCTGGTTGGAGAAAGGCGATGTGTTCAACAGCAAATCGTTGCCGGAAGTGACAAAGGCCCTGCAGTAACTCCGGCTTCGGCGATGCGAACAATCCGGCAAGGTAAGCGACGGATGCTCTGCCGTCTCTTACCCTTTCGGCTCGTTCGCATCGCCAGGTCATCACACTACATGAACGGGGCCGTGGTCGTCGCAGTGGTCTCCATGCGGATGGTGCAGGCGTCCATCCACCAGGTAATCGAAATGGTCTCCGTGCGGCACTTTTTCGTGTCCGCAGCCCTCGTGATTGCAGTGGCACTCCGTCGGCGCACAGTGGTCCGGATTTGTCGCATTCACTGCCAGAACGTGCTCGTCGTAGTGGCCGTCGTGAGCGGAGTGCAGACAGCCGTCGTGCAGGTAATCGACATGGCCGTCGTGTCGAATGCGCGTGTGCCCGCAGTGTTCGCTGTGGACGTGCTTGTGATTGTCGTGGATTTTGTGGCTCATGAAACGCTCCTCCTCCGGGAAAGGGTCTCGGAAAGTATCGGTTCGCCGTCCTTTGTAACTATAGACCAAATTTGCCGCCTGACGCGCACTAACGCCGCGGTTCCAGTGGCGTCAAATCGGCATCTTGGCTACGATGGGCAAATAGCGGGCCCTTGTGCGTCCCGGAGCGGCCGGGAGGGCCATCAGAAAGCAGGGTCCATGCGGAGAGCGAACCATGCGAACCAAAGCGACGAAATTGTGCGGAGCGATCGTAGCACTGAGCGTGCTGGCATCTTTGACAGTGTCACGAGTTCACGCGGATGACCAGGATGCCGATCTGCGGAAGCAAGCCCTCAGGCTCAACGAAATTACAGGCACAGAGGCTCGACTGGGAGAGCAGGAGAAGCTGCTCAAGAAAGAAAACAAGCCCACCACCAAAAAACTCTTGGCCGAAGCCGCCCGCATGGCCGAGGAGAAGCCGCAGCCGTTCAACTACAATGCCACGCTTATCCTCGGCGCCGTTGCGATCGGGGTCAAGGACTACCGCGCGGCCGAGACGTTCTATCGAATCCACATGGATCAGGCCAAGAAACTGCGCAGCGCCAAGGGGCTCATGTCCGCTTATAGAGGGCTGATCGCTTCGGCTTACGCCAAACGCAAGTATGCCCAGACCGAGCGCCTGTGCGCGGAAGCTACAAAAAATGAAACCATTCTGGGGGCC
Organism: Gemmataceae bacterium; assembly: GCA_036557565.1. GTDB lineage: Bacteria > Planctomycetota > Planctomycetia > Gemmatales > Gemmataceae > JAJPHU01. The sequence goes on along the minus strand of DATBHJ010000067.1, from coordinate 108,038 downwards.
CTTGCGAGCCTGGCAGGGGAGAAAGACAAAGATCCGGAAGTCAAAGAACTCAAGAGCTTCGTTTCCACGATGTTGGAGACTCAGATCAACGCCGTGGCCCTTCAGGGGGATGCCGACCGGGCCGTGAAGTTAATCGATGACGTTCTCCGCGACCAGTCCGACGGTTGGTTAGGCCTGGATCTCAAGGCCCGGGCCTTCCGCTTTGCTGGAAAAAATGAGGATGCGATCAAGGCATACGAGGACGAGATCCAACGCTTAAAAGAGGACAACGATCTCAAAAAGAAGGAAAAGGAAGACCAGATCGATAGCGTCAATTATGCGGAAAGCGGCGTGTACATCGAGCTGGACCAGGTCGATAAGGCTGTCGAGAAGCTCAAGGATCTACTGGCCAAGCACCCGGACGATCCGACGTACAACAACGATCTCGGATACGTTTGGGCAGACCATGACATGAACCTGGCCGAATCGGAGAAAATGGTCCGCAAGGCCCTCGAACAAGATCGTAAACGGAGGCAGGAAGCCAATCCCAAGTTGAAGCCCGAAGAGATCAAGGACACGGGAGCGTATCTCGATAGCCTGGGCTGGGTGCTGTACAAGCAGAAGAAATACGTCGAGGCCAAGCGCTACTTACGACAAGCCGTGCAAAATATGGTCGAGGAAGACGAAAACGAATCGATCGAGATCTACGATCATCTCGGTGACGTGCTGTTAGCGCTGGGCCAGAAAGCAGAGGCTGTAGAAGTCTGGAAGAAGGGCGTGGCCGCCGCCGGCGATACCAAGCGCGAACAGAAACGCAAAGACGAAGTGCAAAAGAAGCTCAAAGCGAACGAGTAAAGGGAAGAAAGAAATCACCACGAATAACACGAATAACACGAACAAAAAACACAAGAATGTTTTGTTTTTGTTCGTGTTATTCGTGTTATTCGTGGTGACGAATGAATCTAATTATTTTGCTGGGCCGGCAGTGGCGGTTTCGGCGCGTGATGAAACGGGCCTGGGACTTCCCAAACTTGGAGCGACGCCTTATCCTTGCCGCGACGCACCTCTTCTGTGTGAACCATCTTGGCGTGTCTTTGGTGAAGATTGCATCGGACGATTTCCTGCAAGAACTCCAATCGTGGATGCCGATTCTTCGAATCTTCCAAAACGACATAAAAACAACTCGGCTTTGTTATCGGCAGACCCCGGCAGCCTTCAACAAAAACGCGCCCCGCGTAGTAGTAAGCCCAGCAATACGGGTCATCGATGAAATCGCCGGCGTGGGTGTGGTGTGCAAGCCACTGCCCAAGTGAACGGAAGCCAGCGCGTTCGGCGTGTAAGCGAGCCAATGTGCGCGGCAGTGGTGCCAGAATCAACAGGATCAGCAGAGCGAGCGAACAATTCCACCCAGTCATCCAGCGGCTTCCAGCCAGCTTCGGCAACAGCCGCGCCGTTCCCAGAGCAAGTTTTTCGCCGATCACGAAAGTGCCGGCCACCGCCCAGTAAGTGCCGCAGAGGATCACGAAGAGCAAGTGCCGATCGGACAGGTAGCCCATCTTCTCAGCCATGCGAAAGAGCAAGACTAGCAAGGCCAGACAAACCAACAAACCTACCCAAAGGCCGGGAACGAGCCGGAAGCGCTCGCGCCACCACCAGAGGCCCAACAGCATGGGCATCCACACCACATAAAAGAATGCCTTGCCGGCCTCAAGAATGAACGCATTGAGCGCCCACAAGTAACGCGAGGGCATTCGATAGTTCTGCAAGTCGCGCGGGTCCATGATCTTGCTCGCCAGCTTTTCGAATGTGCGATCTCCGGGACCAAACCAGGCGGCAAAAAGCACCGAGCCAGTTTGCGAAGTCTGGGCATGCGGCTCCGGTTTCTGGGGCATCGGCTGCAAGCGCTTCTCCCAATCTGCATCGGGCCGCTGCTGATTAATCAGCAGATTCGCAGTGTTTTTGACAGTCAGGCCGCCGATGATAAGCATGTACGGAAGCACGATGGCCAGAGCCGTCAGCGAGAGGGCTGCCGCCTGTATCAGGTTCTTCCGCCACTCTTGTCGCCAGGACTGACTCCCCTGCATTCCCAGGAGAACCAGACCGGTGGCGGCGACGATGAGTGCTCCCTCCGGCCGTACCCAGTACGCCAGTCCGCCAGCCACTCCGGTCAGCGCGAACAGCCACGTTGTACGCCGACGCAAGGCGACAGTGGCCAGCCACAAGCCGGTGCAGGCGAACAATATGAAGAGCGTGTCCGATAGGCCATCGCCCATGATTTTGCCACTGGTAGGCAAGCACTGAAACAACAGGCAAGCCCAGAAAGCGACCCGGCGATCGAAAATCTCTTTGCCGAGGTAAAACATGGGCACAAGCAACAGCACGCTGGCCAGGGCGCTTACCAGTTGGGCACTGAACTGCCAGGCACGCGGAAGATCGTCCGGGAAGATGTGTCGCATTGGATACGACATGGCGAGGACGGCCAATGGATAACCCGGATGCTGAGGAGACGCCGGCATCACTTCGCGCCACGGAGCGCGCTCCAGCTGCCAGGCGATGCGGACGTAACTGATGCTGTCCCGCGATGCGACTTCGGTATGCGTGATCTGCCAGGCGCGTATGGCCACGACCAGCACGGCCAGGATGACTAGGCAGCGCAGGTCTAATGCACAAGGATTTTGTTTGGCGACGTGTTCTTGCTCTTGCACGAGCGTCTCCGCTTCTGAGGGATGCGGGCGATGCTTCCGCCATCCTCGGTGCGTTGCGACTGACAGGCGGAGCGATGGTAGATACTTTGACCCGGGGCGTCAAGACGGGCCAATTTCACCCGAACGAACCTCTAGCGAGCCGGGCATGGACGAATTAGAATAGAACCATATTGTCTCATCGAATTATCGCCGCGGCCTCAGAGTACTTCGCTTCAAGCATGTCCCAACCGACCGGAGATTGGGACAGACTATCCTCAGTTCACGAACCGGATGAACGCCGAGTAGAGGACGATAATGCTCAGAGCAGCCAGCCGATCCTGCGATTCGCCGTCGAACAAGGAAGAACGGCCCTGTCTGCTTCTTGTGGACGACGATGCCGACGCGGCTCGCACCGTTTCGAGCATTCTTCGCCAGGAACGCTATGATGTCGTCGTGGCGCGGGATGCTGCCGAGGCCCTGGGTGCTCTGGACAAGCGCGGGTACGATGTCGTGCTTCTGGAACTGACCCTTGGCGAGACCGACGGCTTGGAATTACTAGCCGAAATTCGCCAGCGTGCGCCATCGGCATGGTGCATAGTCTTGACCGGTTACGCCTCGCTGGAGTCGGCCGTGGCGGCGCTTCGCCGGGGCGCCTATGACTACCTCGTTAAACCTTGCGTGATCGAGGATCTGAAACAGACCATCCGCCAGGCTATTGATCAGCGGCGCCTGAGCCTGCTGGCCAGCCAGCGCGAACAGCAGCTACGGGAGTTGAACGAGCAGCTGGAGGAGCGCATCCTCGCCCGTACCAGTGAGCTAATGCAGGCCAATCAGCGACTGGCCGAGGCAAATGCTGCCAAGGATCGCTTTCTGGCAACACTTTCGCATGAGTTGCGGACGCCGTTAACTCCCTTACGGGCCGGCATTGATCTGCTCCGCACCCGGCTGCCCGGCGGAGAATGGCAGGCCATTCTCGACGCCATGGATCGCAACCTGGCTCAGGAAACGCGCCTCATCGACGATCTGTTCGACATGGCGCGAATCACTTCCGGCAAGTTGTCGCTGGAGAAACGAGCCGTCAACTTGACTGACTGCCTGCGAACCGCTGTGGAAATGATTGAACCACGGGCCGCCGCCAAGGAGCAAATGCTCAGCTTGGAATTGCGAAACACATTTCCTCCGTTGCTCGCTGACCCAGTGCGTTTGCAGCAAGTAATCGCCAACTTGCTGGACAACGCGGTTAAATTCACTCCCCGCAACGGTCGAATTCGCTTGACTGCGTGGCTGGCGGATCAACAGGTATTTCTCGAAGTCGTGGATAGTGGACCAGGCATCGTTCCGGCTCATCTGTCGCGTGTCTTCGAGCCGTTCTGGCAAGCGGACTTGTCCTCAAGGCGACAGTACGGCGGGACCGGCCTGGGAATGGCCATTGCGCGTGAGATCGCTTTGCTGCACGACGGCGAATTGCAAGTATCCAACGTCGAACCGGGCTCGGGCGCCCGCTTTACCTTCCACTTTCCCGTCGTTGAGGCCGAACTGTCCTCGCCGACTCCGAAGTCAACGCGCGTGCTCGCACCCTTGAGTATTCTTCTCGTCGATGATTCACTCGACACGGTCCAGGTGTTGAGTTGGCTGCTCGCGTCCCGGGGACTGCGAGTCCGTGAGACGGCCAGCGTCCCCGAAGCTCTGGACGCCGCACGCGCGGAGCCGCCCGATGTCATCATCACCGACATTGGGATGCCCGAACTGGACGGTTACGATCTTCTGCGCTTGATTCGTGCCGATGAGCGTTTGCGTCACTTGCCCGTCATCGCTGCCACAGGGTACGTGGGAAGTAATGAACAGGAACAAATGACCAAGGCTGGCTTCTCGGCTACCCTGTCCAAACCGTTCGATATTAGCGAGTTGCTTTCTGTCCTTGAATCCGTCATGCATCCAGCAACTTAGGAGCAGCCGACGAAGGCCGCCGCTGCTACTGAAGCAGCAGCGGGAGCACGAAGACCCGAAGAAATCCCGGCTGATAGGAGCCGTAATGGCCACCCTTGTGCCCGGTCCACATTAGACTCGCATCCCACGGATACTGACGTAGCTTGGCGTAGAGCGCTTCGTCTTCTGGACTGGCGACGATCGGTTGGAACCCATTCTTGCCGGCCGCTCCGACAGTCCAGCGACGGTCTGTGGTACCCATCAGTGTCGTTCCCAGACCCAGGCAGGCCCAGTCGTGACTACTGATGAAAACGTCGATTCCCTGGCAGGAACTCCGCAGCGCTCCCCGCAGATCGCGCCCAGAAGAGACGGCTGGGGCCAGGAGAACAATTCGCTCCAGCGTGTTGGGGGGCAATTCCTCAGCGGCCAGTAAAGCGACTCCGCATCCAGCGCTGTGGCCCAGCAGGGAAATCGGACGGTCGGGGTTTGCTTGCTTGCATTGCCAGAGCACGTTCGCGAGTATTCGGGCTTCACGCCGTGAGTGCGAAGCATGCATTTGATCGGAGAGCACGCGACAGTATCCGTGCGTCCAGCTGAAGCTGCGAACCTCTATCGGCAAGTTCGCTTCGGCGATGGTGCTGCCGATAATACGGGACGCATATCCGAATCCGCCGGCGCCGTCGAGGATGAAAACGAGGGGTGCTTTCGGGCAGGTAGTCGCCTGCGCTTGTGGCTCGAGAGAGTGAGTGACACGACACATCCCCGCAGACGGGGAAAGCGAATCGTCTGCAAAAACGGGTCCATACGGACAGAGGGCGCTGTAGCCCGAAGACCACAGAAATGCTGCCATCGCCCAGCACAAGCAAGTACGTCCCGTCATGGCAGATCTCTCTCGCAAGGACAGACCCTGCATGTGCCCTTTCGGTCAGTGGGGGAGGCAACTTCCAGAGAAGGTTACCTACTGGTTCCTTCAAACTCGGCTCAGCGCCAACAGAGTCGGTTTCCTCCGCGTGATCGCTCACATTCCCCTGATGATATGTCTTCGATTCTTTTTCCTGTCTTTCCTAAATCCCTCAAAATGGACATCCTCTCATGGGCAGGCTTGTCAGGCTGTCCTAAAATAAAGACAGAGGGACGTGTCCTTGGCTGCGTATTCTTCGCAGTAGTTGTCGCAAGGAGAAGATCACCATGAAACGCGCACTTATTTGTCTTCCGTTCTGTCTCCTGTGCACTTCGGATTCTCCCAGTATTGCTGCGCCTCCGATCGCGATCTACCGCGATGTCGCGGACAGCGGCAGCCCTCTGCCCAGCGAGACGGAGATGGAGCGATTGGCCAGGAATGATCCGATCGCCTTCATGCGCAACTGCATCCGTCGATATGATCGGGAAGTGGAGGGGTTCACAGCAACCCTACGCAAACAGGAGCGTCATGAGGGCCAACTGCAGCGCAGCGAAGTAATCGATGTCTTTTTTCGCGAGAACCCCTTTAGTGTGCTCCTCCGCTGGACGGAGGGCGGCAAACGTGCTGCTACGGTTTTGTATGTCAAAGGACAGAATCGAGATCAGCTGCTAGTGCGGCCATCGGGCCTATTGGCCTTCGCAGGAATCGTGACTCGCGATCCCAGGGGTGACGACGCCAAACAAGCAGGACGTTATCCTCTAACCGAATTCGGCATCAAAATCGGCATGCAGCGCACACTCTCATCCTGGGAGAGCGCGCAGAACGATAATGCGCTTCACGTCGAATACCTGGGTGTGAAGAAAATCAAGGAACTAGGCGAGCGGCCCTGTTGGGTCGTCAAACGGACGCGCTATGCCGCGCCAGAAGTAGATGGCATCACCGAGGCAACTTTCTACATCGACAAGGACACCTGGCTGCAGGTTGGCACGGTACTTAAGGGTCAAGAGGGCAAATTGATCGGCGAGTATTTCTTCCGCGACGTGAAGATCAATCCGGAATTCGCAAGCGACACGTTCACCCGAGAGGCTTTGAAGCGCTGAGCCGAAAACACTCCGAGCCGCGTCCACAGCACAGCGGACGCGGCTCGAAAGGCTCCTATTTCTTGGGAGGTTGCTGCGCGCCTCCGGGCGCGCGAGCCTTGCCGCCTTCGGCAGGAGGCAGGCGGCCGTCGCGGATAGCTTGATCGACTTCCTGCTTGGCCTTCAGGCGTTTGTCCTGGGGCCATGCAGCATTGAAGCTCTTCAGATTCGGCAGATCGAGACGGAACAACAAGAGTGCGATTCGAGAAAGCCACCATCGCGCCAACTCAGCCACCGCCACTTTGTCGCTCGCCAGGTCCTCGGCCATCGCCGAGTAGTACTTCGAGTTAAAGATGTCCTCATCCGTAGGATCGCGAAGCAGAGCGATGATTCGCTTGGACTCTTGGCTCGTGTAGCCCAGATCGGCTCGCAGCAGTCCCTTGCCGGACTTCTCGTCGAAAAGCCTCTCGCTTTGACCCGGTCCGTGATCCAGCCATCGGCGCAGAGCGAAGATGGCGTTGTCGCGATCCAGGCCATGCGGAAGGTCGGCCTTACCGAGTACATCGAGCAGATCCTTGGCCTCATCCAGGGCGGCGAGGCAATAAAGAGCGAGCTGATGCTCGGAATACTGATTGTTGTTGAGCGTCTCTTGCAGAGCAACTTGCGGTGGCTTGTCCACCGTCATGCGATCTCGGATGGCCTTCAAGGCCAGCTCCATACTTTTGGCTTGCTGCGTATCGGCCATGAACCGCTTGGGGAACAAAACGCGCTTGGCGAAATCCAGTTCTTGAGCGCTGAGTTTGGGTCGATCGTACGTGGAAGGATTCAAACTCACCCAGAAGAACTGAGCACGACCTGGATCGGACAGATCGGGATAGCGCTCGCGTTCGAGGGCAATACCGGCATCGCCATTCAGAAGGAACAATTTCAAGAAAGTCAGCGGCTCGCCTGTCCCGGCCATTCGTGATTTCAAGAGATCGACAAGCACTTCGGAGTCCGGTTGGAGCGTAAGATCCCAGGCCTTGTTCTCGAAGCGCAGACGCACCGTTAAGCCGCGCGATTCATTCGCTTTATGGTTGGATAGATACAGTCTTCCGCGGAGGAGTGTCAGATCGACATCAGTGTCCTTGGGGCTGTGCAGCACGATGGCGCTCTCCTGCAAGTGGTCCATCGCCCTGGCCTCGCGATCGGACGGAGTAAACTCGCGGACGTGGCCACGCAACAACAAGTTGACGCCCTTATCCAGCCGCACTTCGCTTGCATATCCAGGCAAGCTCATCAGTTGGTCGCCTGTGGATACGGCGGAACCTGGCTTGACCCGGGTCCAAGCATCGCTTTCCTTGCGCTGCACAAGCAAGCTCGGCGGTGCGTTGTCGGCGACGTAATACTTGCCGACAACTGCTCGTTCCTTGCTCGGCGGCGCTTCTCTGCCGGTTCCTTGCGCTCGGCCCGGTGTTCTCTCCAGACCTCCTGGCGACGGGGTAACGTCTGCCCTGGCGACAGGTTGCGCTCCGCCGCCAGAATTCGTCGGTGCTCCTTGCTCCGTTTTGGTCTGCGCAGGTTGTTTGGTGTCCGTTGACGAGGATGTAGAAGGCTGCGCTGCCGCGGACTGTTTCTTATCCTCGTTGCCGCGATCGGCAGCGAACCGACCATTGTTGTCCGGAGTAACCACCTTTTCCTGCGAATTGGCGGGCGTCTTGCCCAACTTATCGGGGGCGTTCTCTTCGGTGTTCGATTTCTGAGCGACTTGATGTGAGGCGACAGGTTGTTGCTCTCCACTCATCAATTGCCATAGAGCGACGCCCACAATGAGGAAGAGAAGAACGGCACCGATCGGCAAAGCCCAGCGCAGCCAACCGCCTTGGCGGTAGAAAGGCAGACCGAGCAGATATAAGTCATCATCGTCGGCGTCCCCGGATGTCGAGGACGAGTTATGAGTACCTGCCTTGGCTTTGCGGAACGGTATGGCTTCACGTCCCTGCACCAAGCCGTACATTCGTTCCTTGGCAGTCGGCGGAACTACGGCCGGTTCGCCCAAAACCAGCGTGAGAATCTGATGGCAAGCAGCGACCTCGGCCAAATGCACGTCCGACTCCAAACAGAGCTTTTCCACCTCGGCGACCTGTTCGGAGGATAGCTCGTTATCGAGATAATCGGAAACAGTGTTGGGGTCGAATGAATTGGGTCCGGTTGCGGGCGGCGTGGTGATCCGCCGTCGTCGAGTCACTTGTTTGATCCGGGCGATCAATTCCTGCGCAGTCTCGCTCTCAGCCACTTTTTGGCCGATAGTCTTGATCTCCAGCGGTTCGAGAGTATCGTCCAGGTAAGCCAGCAAGGTTCGCAAAGTTAGGCGCACAAGCATCTCCTTCACATGCAATCATTGATGATGTCTCACCTCTAATAGTGGCGATGAGCGCAGATTTTCGTTCACTTTTTTTCACACGACCGGCAGTTGCAGTTGCCTCGGCCGCCCAAAGTGACTATGAGGTCGATCCCCATTTCTAGTGTTTTTCACTCCCAGGCGCTGCCTGGGAAGCAGGATGCTTCGAAGGGAGAGGTCCTGATGTCGCGCAAGCTGCATGTGCTATTTGTCGTGGCTGTGCCAATAATGCTGTTCCTGAAGGCTGAGTCCGTCCGCGCGGAACTGGAATGTGCGCAACCTGTTGTGGATAAGGGCGAAGTGAAGAGCGGCGTGTCGCTCTCGCATCGATTCACTGTCTGCAATCGAGCCACCGAGACTGTCGAGATCACGGATGTTCGCCCCAGCTGTGGTTGTCTCGTCCCCAAACTGGAGAAGCGGATCTTGCAAGCGGGTGAGTCCGCCGAATTGGTGCTGGAAGTCAACACCTTGACGCAGCCCGCGGGGATGCACAGCTGGCGTTTGACCCTCCAGTACAAGAGCGGCGCTGTTGAGAAGGAGATGTCCGTGTTCATTCGAGCGCGAATCGTAACCGAGATCACGGTGGAGCCGCCGTCTTTAGCCATCTACACGGACAAGGCAATCGCTCACGAAATCACGGTGATTGACCGTCGGACCGAGCCACTGATCGTTCGGGCGGTGCCGACTTCCTCGCCCTACGTTCGCACTCATTTGGGAGAGTTGCGACGCGATGATGCCGGCCATTGGCGCCGCACGATTCAGGTAGAGGTGTCCACTGACTGTCCCGAAGGCACGCACACGGAAACTCTGCGTATCTGCACTTCCGATCCGCTTTATTCCGAGCTGAAAGTTCCGTTCACGATCTTCAAGCGGGCTCACCGCCTCGTCAGTGCAGCCCCGTCAACTGTGGTGCTGTCCGAGCAGGCTAATCAACCCTTGCCGGCGCGTATTGTCCTCCTGAGCGCGGCAGAAGATGGAGAAGTGCGAATCGAGCGTGTAGAGACGGATCATCCTGCAATCGATTGCAAATGGGCAAAGGGACCAGGCCATCAGGCGACGCTCAAGATTCGCGTCGATTCCAAGCAAATTCCAGGCGATCGCCTGCGTGCCGCCGTTCGCGTCCACCTGACACAGCCGGCTGCAGAAACGATCACGATCCCAGTAAGTTGCCTGCTGCATTGATTACGATGAGTGTTAAGGAGAACCCAACGAGCCGGGAGCGTAAGCGACAGCAGAGCACCCGTCGCTTACGCTCCCGGCTCGTTGGATCTGTCCCTCAGTTCTATCCAGCGCGCGTGTCGGCTGGGTCCTGACCGTTCTTCCAGGGTCCTTCCAGTTTTTGATAGTCCGGTGGTTCCAGGGTGCTCCCCTTTTCTCCACCTTCCCAGCCGATGACGTGGCTTGGCTTGCCGCGTTCCTTGCTGCGCTTCTCCCAACTGCGAGCCCAGCCCGGATCAACGTCTGTGGTCTTACGATGCTCCTTGTCCCAGAACAACACCTTGCCATGGCGATAACTTAACACACCCATGTTGACCGTGGTGAACGCGGCGGCCCCCAACTCCGGAGTGCAGAGCGTTTCACGATTGCGCGATCGGACGCATTCGAGGAAGTTCTCGTACAGCGCGTAGGTAGCATTGCCGCTCTTTGGGTTGTCGAAGGTGTAGGTCGGCTTGGCGGCCTTGTCGGCGGCCTTGCTCGGGCGTCCTTGAGGATACTGCTCGTACACCTCGAAGCCCTTCATGTAATCACCGCCGCCGACAAACTTGATCGTACCCAGATGGCCGCGAATCATCTCACCCAGCTGCGTGTCATTGCACATGGTTGCTGCAATGACAACCTGGCATCCTTCGCCGTAATCGGCGACGACCGTGGCCGTATCCGGCACATCACGGTTGTCGTACTCCATGTAGATGCCGCCCGCGCCGACCACGCGCACCGGATAACGCACGCCCATCGCAGCGATGAGATGGGTTGTTTGATGCACGAACAGATCGGTGAACATGCCGCCGCCGAATGGCCAATAGCAGCGCCATTGCGCCCATACGGCACGATCGAACGCCATCTTCTCCGGCACCGGTCCAAGCGGAACGCCATTGACGTCGAATTTGTAGCCCAGCCACATGTCCCAATCGATCGTTTTGGGCGTCATGTCCTTCTTGAGCGGATAATAACGCCACTGGCCCACGCTCGAATTGCGATAGTAACTGGTTTGGCCTTGCAGCACCTTGCCGATGTTGCCGGCGCAGATGTACTTGTACGCCTCGCTCCAGGTGGGATCGGCTGTGGATTGGACGCCGACAGTCATGACCCGGCCGGTTTCCTTCGCGACATCGACAATGGCTTGCGCCTCGGCGATGGTCCGGGTCATGGGCTTTTCGCAATAGACGTCTTTGCCCGCTTTCATGGCATCGATGGCCATGCGCGCGTGCCAGTGATCCGGCGTGGCGATGCCGACAACATCCACGTCCTTCTGATCGAGAATCTTGCGATAGTCCTTGGTAACGTGATCTTTGTCGTCTTCCTTGATTGCGCAACGCTTGGCCGAGGGATACAGGCCGCGGCCTTTTTTGCTGCCAAGTTCCGGATCACCGTCCCACACGTCGCAGACGGCGACGGGCACGACCGCTTTGCTTTCCTTTTGCATCTGCAAAATGACGTCGATGTGCTGCTGGCAGCGGCCGCCGACGCCGAGAAAGCCTATTCTTACTTTGCCATTGGCGCCAGCCACTTTCGCATAAGATGCGGCCGACAACGCCATTACGGAGGCGCCCGCCGCAGAAGTTTTCAAGAAACTGCGTCGATTCACACGTCGTTTCGTCATCCGTATAGTCCTCCCCTTACTGCCGCCTGCGCCGGCAAACGGCCCGGTAATTCGCGCGCTTGGGCAGAGATGATAACCTATCAGACGAGGAGGTTTTTCGCCACAGGATAGGGAAAAAAAGTCAAGGTGCGGCTAGACGAGATCGAGTCGGCGTTTGGTCATCCGGGCGCGATTGCATTCGGCACAGGTGCCGCGAATGATGAAGGTGTGGCCGCTGGCCTGGAACTGATGCTGGCGAGATACTTCCTGCAGGGTCGCATCGATGGCCGGACTTTGAAATTCGATCATCTTGCCACATTGCTCGCAGTGCATGTGTTCGTGCTGAGGGTAGCCGTAGTCATGTTCGTAGTACATGCGCGGGCCTATTTCCAGGCGGCGTAGCAGTCCCGCATCAACGAGCTTGGTCAAGGTACGATACACTGTGGCCCGGCTGACCTGAAAACCCGCTCGTTTCATATCATCGATGAGTTGCTCGGCATCGAAATGGTGATGCTGGCTGAAGATGAACTGTACCATGTCGCGCTGCTGGTCTGTGAAGCGTTGCGGACGTGGACGGCTGGCCAGATACTCGCGGAACTTGGCCTCCGGGCTCTGCGATACAACGACGGCTGGAAATTCCACGGCCTCTCTCCTCTGCCTCCGAAATCAAGAATGATTCTTGATTCGTATTATAAGGGGAGATCGATGTGTCGCATAGAGAAGCCCTACACCGAGCCTGAGGCGTAAGCGAACGCTCCTTGCTTACGCCCCAGGCCCGGGTAGCCTGTTTCGCTCACTCCAGATCCTCGGCCAATCGATCCAGGGCGGCCTGCCATTTCTCCGGCGTTTCGTAGACTCCATCCGCAATCTGACGGCGAACTCGCGCCACAAGGTCGTGGCGGAACGTCTCGCTCTCTGGCTCCGCCGGAACGTTGAATAGCCAGTACAGACGGTTGTGGGAGACGGGCTTGTGTGGACAGGTTGGCATATCTCGGTACATTGGGTCCTCATTCCTGACGACGTGGGATTTATGCGGGTAACCGCGCCACGGCGACAGGTCATCATAAAGGTTGAGATTTGCTCGAATCAACCCACGGGGCCTTCCGGAAAGGAAATGTCAGCCCCGATCATGACGGGTTTTCCGAATCTTCCAGAGTTGAGTGAGGCGCAACCTGTTCGGTTGCTCACTCCCCCCTTACACATTCAGTTATCGTCCAGCCACGAGGCAAGATTCAGGCAAAGCATGCGACGACGCGAGGCTGGGGAGGCGGACAGTCCTGAAAGATGCGGCGAACCTGGAATGCTTGGCACTAGGACAACAACGGGAAGAAGGACAACGACAGGTGAATGAAAAAAACATGAGAAGAGGGCAGCGCATTAGGCGCCGCGAAGGAGAGGCGTAATAGGTCGGCGTTTGACCATGCGCAGCGTATTGCCATGCTCTCCGCGCGGTTGACAGCTTAATTCGTCCATCAAGGCACGCATGAGGAAGACACCTCGGCCGCCAATGCGCAGCTCGGCAGGGTTCAGGTCGGGCACCGAGGCAAGATCGAATGGCTCGCCCTCGTCGAGCAGTCGGATTTCGATGCTGTCGGGATGGAGAAAACACTGCACCTGGAGAGTGGCATCAGGGCGTCCCCGATGGGCGTGGCGCATGATGTTGTTGACCGCTTCGTCGGTGGCCATGACCACGGCGTCGGTGGTTGGGGCATCGCACCCGGCCACCTGGCAGGCTCCTTCGATGAAGGCGCGAACCAGCGGCAACAAGCGCAAGTCACTGGCAATAGTCAGGTTCCACGGCTCGGATTTGACGGCCATCCTCTCGCTCCTCTCATGCCTGGGGGCATGAACTAAAAAATTATACGTCTGCCAGCCCGGCACCAACAAGTCTGCTTTCTCGCTCAGACGTGTGCAAAGAAAACTGCTATCCCCCTAACGAGCGGCACTTGCTATATGCCGTGCCCAAACTTTCCTATTGGCCGATAGGGTCGGCAGAACAGGAGGTCCGGATGAACGGGCGAATGTGGACGGTCGGGGGGATGGCCTGCGCACTTGCTCTACTGGTCGCCGCAGGAGGTGCACGGGCACAGAAGACGGATGCGAAAGCGCCAGCGGCCTCAGTCAACGGCGAAATCATCACGATGGGCGAGCTGGAGGCGACGCAGAAGAAAATGGGTACGTTTGCCGCACCGCTGCCGGAAGCGCAACGCAAGGAATGCCAACAGATGGTGTTAGGCGCGCTCATTGAGTCGGCGTTGTTGCGGCAGTTCCTGGAGAAGAACACGCCTCCCATCGACGAGAAGGAAATCAACGCGCGAATGTCAGCTTTGGCGACCCAATTGCAGCAGCAAGGAAGAAGCATGAGCGATTTTTGCCGCGAGCTGAGCAAGTCGGAGGAGCAAGTGCGAGCCGACATCGCCGCCGTTCACCGCATGTATGCCTACGCTGAGAAGCACGTCACCGAACAGAATTTGGTGGCCTGTTATCAGAACAACAAGGATCTGTTCGACCAGGTCCGAGTGCGGGTTAGCGAAATCCTGTTCCGGGTGCCGACGCAGGCCGCCCCGAGCGAACGGGAACTGGTGCGAAAGCAGCTTCAAGAAGTGCGCGGAAGAATTCTGGCCAATCAAATCTCCTTCGAGGAAGCCGCCAAGCAGTATTCGCAGGCGGCGACGAAGGACCACGGCGGCGATCTGGACTGGTTGCCCCATCTTAGAGGCGGGTTGCTGCCGTTGCCCGATGACATGGTGGAACTTGCATTTCGCATGCAGCCAGGACAAGTCAGTGAGGTACTGGATTGCCCGTATGGTTTGTACGTGATTAAAGTAACGCAGCGCGATCCAGGCCATCCGTCCGATTACAATAAGGTCAAGCAAGAGGTTCGGGACCTGTGCGTCGATCAAATGAAGATGTCCATCCTCGAACAACAGCACAAGGCGGCGGATATCAAGATCTTTGTGAAGTGAAAGACGCTCCGAGCCGCGCAGGCAACGCAGCGGAGAAAGCGGCAATTCAGAGTATGGTGGGGCAGACATTCCTGTCTGCGCCGCAGAGAGTGCCGTCCTCTCCGCTGCGCTGCCTGCGCGGCTCGGACGAAATGCATTGTGTATTGGGCGCGGATCACTTTTCCGCTCCCGCTGTATCCAGGAATCGTCTATCATAGGAGGAACGATTATCTCGACTGTGGAGTAAGCACCCATGCTGCATGCCCCGCTGGTTTTCGTGCTGATCGCGCAGGCGGTCGCCAAGAAACCCGCCCCTCCTCCATCCCGACCTGCCACGGCCACCGTTCTAAACGACGACCAGATCCTCAAAAACGTCGGGCTGGATGTCAGCGGTCCCGGCCTATTAGCGTTTTTCCGTCAACGCATGTCGTCGAGCGCCGATGCCGAGCAACTCTCCAAGCTGACCAGGCAGCTAGGCGATAGATCCGAGAAAGTCCACGCCAGGGCGATGGCCGAGTTGATCGGCCTGGGATCGTTGGCGGTTACGTCGCTGCGGCAGACGGTCAACCAGGCCGAGAATGAAGAAACGCTGTCCCGTGCGAGAAAGTGCCTACAAGCGATCGAAGGCACCGGGGGTTCGGCGATGGTCCAGAGCGCCGTGCGCGCACTCGCCGCCCAAAACCCGGAAGGTACGGCGGATACACTGATACAGTACCTGCCGTTCGCCGACGATGAGACTGTCATTCTGGAAATTGAAACGGCCTTGCTCGCCATCGGCATACGCGACGGCAAACCAAACCCGGCGCTGTTGAGCGCCCTGACAGATGCCACCCCAATCCGCCGAGGCGTTGCCGCGCGTGTACTATGCCGCGTTGGAGGTAGCTCGGAACGAGCCGCTGTACGTCACTTGCTCAAAGATCCCAAGCCGACCGTGCGTATGTTTGCTGCTCTTAGCCTCAGCGAAATGCATGAGGCTGAGGCCATGACCGTACTTATCGATCTGATCGCTGCGCTGCCGCCTGATGGGCGTAGGCGAGTGGAGGAGTATCTCACCGAACTGGCCGGAGAATGGGCGGTCAAGACGCCGCAGGGTAGCGACACCGTGTCCGGCCGTCTCCGCCGGGAGTTGTGGAGTGCCTGGTGGCAGAGCCTCGACGACAATCAACTGCTCGACGAATTTCGCAATCGCACTCTCACCGAAGAGGAGCGCGGCCGGGCCCTTGAGTTGATCGGCAAGTTCAGAGATCCCTCACCCGATGTCCGCGCCAGGGCGGCGGAGGATCTCATTGGTATGGGACCAAAAATCGCGTCCCTGCTTCGTCAGATCATGGACCGCCGAGACGTACGCCCCAATAACGACCAGGTCGCGGAACTGGCTCGGCAATGCCTGTCCGCCATCGAGGGAGGCTCAAGTAAACCCTTGCCGGAAGCCGCGCCCCGTCTTCTCGCTCTGCGGCGGCCGCGCGGCACCATCGAGACGCTG
Organism: Gemmataceae bacterium; assembly: GCA_036557565.1. Taxonomy (GTDB): domain Bacteria; phylum Planctomycetota; class Planctomycetia; order Gemmatales; family Gemmataceae; genus JAJPHU01. Next base: position 91,861 of record DATBHJ010000067.1, on the reverse strand, counting down.
TTAGCTTATATCCCGGTCGCCGAGAGCGACACGATCAGTGCTCAGATCATTGACCTGCTTGCTACCGTCGGCTGTTCTGACGGCAAGGGCTATCCGGCCCTGGTCGGTGCTTTAAAGGACAAGGAGAGCGTACGCCGAGCCGCCGCAGCCGTCGCCCTTTGCAAAGGCAAAGCCGACGAAGAACTGCCGGCAGTCCGTAAGTTGTTGGCCGATGGCGATGCTACGGTCCGGTTGCGTGCGGCCGTGGCTCTCGCGCATACTGGCGACAAGAATGCCGTGCCGGTCCTCATAGCACTGTTGGGCGAATTGCCTCTGGATCAGGTCTGGGAGGCGGAAGACCTGTTGGCGTCCCTTGCGGGAGATGCCGCACCCAACCAGCGTGTCGGCAGCGACAAGGCCAGCCGCACCGCCACCGTCGATGCCTGGAAAGCCTGGTGGCGCAAGGAAGAGAAAAAAGTGGACCTGGCCAAACTCAACGAGGCCGAGCATAGCAGCGGCCTGTTATTGGTCGTGGATAATCAGGGCGGCCGCATATTGGAAGTGAGCCGCGACGGCCGTATTCGCTGGCAAGTTCAGGGATTGCAATGGCCCTGGGATGCCGAGGTTTGCCGGAACGGCAACATCTTTGTCACGCAACAGAATACCAACCAGGTCTCGATGTGGAGTCGGCAGGGTAAGGAATTGTGGAAAAGCCCGTGTAACATGCCCTTCTACTGCCAGCAGCTTCGCAACGGCAACATCTTCGTCGCCTGCCGCCAACAGATCAGCGAGTTCGACATCAACGGCAAAGAAGTTTCTTCGACGCAGCTGGCCCATCTGAACTGGATCGTTGGCGGCTTCAAGTTTCCCAATGGCCACACCGGACTCGTCTCGCAGCAAGGACAATACGTCCGCCTCGATGCGTCTGGAAAGCAAGTCAAGAGTTATCAGCTAAACCTACCCGGTGCCGTTCTCACCAACGCCGAAGTTCTGCCGGGTGATCGTGTCCTGGCCGCGCTCAACACCAGCCGAGTCGCCGAGTACAACGATCAGGGAAAGGCCGTGTGGGAAAGCAATGTCAACAACCCGGCGGTCCCCCACCGTCTGCCAAACGGCCACACACTGGTGGCGCAGAACGGCATGAACCATTTGTACGAGCTGGATCGCAAAGGAAAAGTTATCGCGGAGAAGAAAGACCTGGAATATCGCCCTTGGCGTATTCGACGCCGTTGACCAAAAGCAGAGCCGTCGCTTCCCCGACGGCATGCCGACTCACGCAGAGGTTCGGTCGCAAACCAGAATCCAAGATTCATGGGAAATGCATCATGTATCGCATTATTGGGACACTGCTATTCGCTGCCGGCTTACTCTTGTCCGGATACAGTCCCCTCTGTGCTCAGGCGGTTATCTGGAATGGCGCCGGTGGATTCATGGCGATGGACGTCGAGGACTTTTCCACTATGTCGGCCACCCCAGCGCCATCCGACGTCGGCGACGAGGGACTGTTACGCTCGGTGGGCATTTCTCCAAACGGAGCTAACCTGCTGACCTATTTCCGACTGCGAAGTAACAAGGGAGTTGGTCCGGAGCGCCTGGCCACCCTCATCGAAAAGCTGGGAGATAAATCTGTGATCGCGGCTCAAAGAGCGTGCGGCGAGCTAGCGGCCATCGGAGCACCGGCGATCCCAGCTCTGCGGCAAGCGGTCAAGGATCCCGATCAGCAACAAATTGCCCGGCTGGCGCAGCGCTGCCTGCTGGCGCTGGAGCAGAATCCGGGGCAACTGTCATCCGCGGCCGCGCGCCTCGTTGCCCAGCACAAGCCCCTCGGCGCCGCCGAAGTGCTTCTGGCGTTCGCGCCGGAAGCAGAGGATGATGGCGTTGTCGAGGAAATCCGCCTCGCGTTGATAGCCGTGGCCCATGCAGGCGGCAAACTCGATCCGGTTTTACACAAAGCGGTGGCAGATGAGTCGCCCATTCGCCGTGCCCTGGCCATCGATACCCTGTGCCACAACGGCGTCACTCCCTCACTGCTCCTGCAAGTGCCGCTGCGACAACGGCTGCAAGACCTCAATCCGACGGTCCGTCTGCGTGCCGCACTGGCTCTGTCCGGCAGTCGTGATGCCAAGGCCGTCTCGACGCTCATTACCTTGCTGACGGAGCTGCCGCTGGAGCAAGCGCGTCAGGCTGAGGAGTACTTAACCGAATTGGCCGGAGATCAAGCGCCCAAAACGACGCTGGGAACAGACGCGGCCTCACGGCAGAAGTGCCGCGATGCCTGGGCCACCTGGTGGCAAGCAAGCGAGGACGACAACCGTCTGCTTGACGAGCTGCGGAAACGGACCGTGACCGAAACAGTTCGCCAGAGGTGCGAGGACCTCATCCGGCAGCTCGGCGACGGCGACTTCTCCGTCCGCGAGAAGGCACAGGCCGAGGTCAAATCGATGGGCTCAATCATTGTGCCGCTGCTGCGCAATGCCACGCGGCACCCCGATCTCGAAATCCGCAACCGTGCCCGCGATTGCCTCAGCGTCATGGAGCGCGATAAGAACGTACCTTTATCGCCTATCACACCACGTTTGATTGGCCTGCGCAAACCAGCCGGGGCCGCCGAGGCTCTGGTGGCGTATGTTCCGTATGCAGACGAAGAGACGACACTGCCCGAGGTACAACTGGCATTAAACGCGGTTGCGTTCAAGAACGGCAAACCAGAGCCGGACGTGGTTCGGGCCCTGGGCGATCCCCAGGGATCGCGGCGCGCGGCAGCGGCCGAGGCATTGTGCCTGGGCGGCGATCGTTCGCATCTGCCCGCTATACGAAAAATGCTCACGGACATTGAACCGACTGTCCGCCTGAAAGTCGCCCTGGCTCTGGCGGGCACAGGACAACGCGATGCCGTGCCGGCGCTTATCGATCTCCTGGGAGAGATGTCCATCACGGAGGCCGAGCCGGCTGAGGAGTATCTGCAACGTCTTGCGGGCGATCGCGCTCCGACGAACATTCCGAGCGGCGACGACAATTCGTCTCGCAAGAAGCGCAAAGAAGGATGGGCCGCGTGGTGGAAAGCCAACAGCGAGCGTATACACCTTGTCGAGCGCTATCCTCCCAACGGATCGGAACGCTATCTCGGCCATGTACTCCTGGTGCTGGCCAACAGCGGTGAGATCATGGAGCTGGATCGAGACCGCAAGGTTCGCTGGCAACTAAACGGACTGATGAATCCTCGCGATGTGGAAGTGATCGGCAACGATCGAGTCCTTGTTGCAGAGTGGGGCTCCCAACGTGTCACCGAGCGCAATCGCAAGGGCGATATCATCTGGCAAAAACAAACGCAGGGTTCGTTTCCCATGGCGGTCCAACGCCTGCGAAACGGCCACACATTCATCGCTTGTAACAACAAGCTGATGGAAGTGGACCGTGCCGGCAACGAAATCTATTCCATTAGCCGGCCGCAAGACGTGATCATGGCCCGCCGCATGCGCGACGGCCAGATCATCCTGGTGAGCACAATGCGACAGTGCATTCGCATGGACACCACAGGCAAGCAGCTCAAGAGTTTCCCGCTGCAATGGGCCTGGCAAACCGGTGTGGATATCCTTCCCAATGGCCATGTCGTCATCCCGGCAACCTGGATGAATAAAGTCACCGAGTACGACGCGGAAGGCAAAACGGTACTGGATCTGAATGCGAATCAGCCCTATGCCGCGACGCGATTGCGCAACGGCAATCTCCTGATGGCCCCGCAGCAGTGGCCCTCCGAACTGATCGAAACGGATTCCTCGGGAAAACAGCTGAGCAAGCTCAATCTCCCGAATTTCCCGCATCGAATCCGCACGCGCTAAACGCGTGTGCGGCCTCGACGAGAGACCTTTAATGGAAGGAATCGACAATGCGCCGTTTTCTACTCGGATGGATTGTCTGCTTGCTTCTGCCTGCCGGGATTCAATTCGTGGTAGCGTCATCGCAGGCGGATGAGCCTGCGTCCAAGCCCGCCAATTTTTCCAAGGATCCCGTACGTGATTGGTTCGATTCGTCCCACACGGACGAATCCACGCTCAAGGCAGCGGGCATTCCCACCGATGGACCGGGGCTGGTGGCCTACTTCAAGCAGCGCACAATTACAGTCTCCAATGCGGAGCGCATTAAACAGTTGGTACGGCAGCTAGGCGATGATGATTTCAAGGCGCGCGAAGAGGCATCCCGGCACTTGATGATGCTCGGTCCCAGGGCTCGTCCCTTCCTGCAGGCTGCTCTACGGGACTCGGATCCCGAGATCGTCCGCCGCGCTCAAGATTGTTTGGAGCGCATCTCCAGGGGAATGTCGGTGACCGCGTTGGCCGCCGGGGTTCGTATGTTGGCACGTCTCAAACCGAATGATACAGCCGCTGTTCTGCTCAATTATTTGCCCTCGGCCGAGGATGAGCGCGTTACCGAGACCCTTCACCAGGTTCTCCCATTCTTGGCCGTGCGCGACGGCAAGGCCGAACCTGCTTTTCTGGAGGCACTCAAGGACGCATCGGCTGATAAGCGCGCCGCTGCCGCAGTCGCGCTTGCTGGGTCACCTCTCCCCGATGTAAAGCCGATTGTGGGCAAGCTACTTCACGACCGCGATCAGAACGTTCGCATGCGCGTCGGTCTGGCCCTGGTGGCGCAGGGCGACAAGGAGGCCATGCCCGTCCTTATTCGCTCGATTAATGAGGTTCCCCTGGAGCGAAACGGCCTGGTTTTCGAGCTGCTCGATCGACTGGCTCGTGGTGCCCCTCCGAAGGAGATGCCCGTCGCCGATCAGAAGGCGAACCACAAGTACTTTCAGGCATGGGATGCGTGGTGGAAAGACCATCAAGACACGATCTCGCCCTCGCGTCTCGAACAAGCCTCGCGTGCGCTCGGATTCACGCTTATCGCCCTGCTCGATGATCATACAGTCGAATATCTCGACCGCGCCAAGGACGTTCGCTGGAAAATCACCGATGCGCACAAGCCGCTGGATGTTCAACTGCTTCCAGGCGAAGAGCGTGTCCTCATCGCCGAGTACAATGCAAACCGAGTCAGCGAGCGAAATCTCAAAGGAGAGATCGTTTGGCAGATGCCGGTCAACGGCCCACTGGTCGCTCAGCGTCTGCCGAACGGGAACACGTTCATCGCCATGGTCAACCAGCTGATCGAGGTCGATAAAGACGGTAAGGAAGTGTTCACCTACAGCCGTCCCGACGGCGGCGAATTCATGCGAGCGACCAAACTGCGCGACGGTGGCATAGCCTGCGTTGTGAAACTGGGCGTCGCCCTGTCGCGGTATGTCCGTCTGGAGCCGTCGGGCAAGGACTTCAAGGAGGTCAAAAGCTGGGGCGTGCAGGTGCGGACTTCGGGAGGCCGTATCGAAGTCCTGCCCAATGGCCATGTTCTGATCCCGGAGATGGACAACAACCGGGTGATCGAATACGATGCCGACGGCCACCCGAGCGGCTGGGAGGTGGCGCTCGATCAACCGATCGCCGCCGTGCGGCTTCCCAACGGGAACACCTTGGTGACCTTGATGCGCGAGAACCGGGCCGTTGAAGTGGATCGTGCGGGCAAGGAAGTATGGCAGTTCAAGGCTGATTCGAAGGTCACGCGCGCTTACCGACGCTAACGCCCTCGCATTGCAGACTCGTGTGGTTTCGTCCAAGGATTGCTTCTCGAGACTTCCACTGGGTGGGGACGCCGCCATGCTGCTTCGCTACGTCGCCCTGATCCCCTTGATGGTTCTTGCATGTATCGGCGCATCGGCAACCGCCGCGCCATCGGACATGGACGCGGATGAAGAAGTGTTGCGCCGAGCGGCCCTGCCGGCCGATGCACCCAGTTTGTTGAATCTCTTTCGCAAACGCACTCCCGACGTCGATTCTCAAGCACGCATCAAGTCGCTGATCTCACAACTGGGAAGCGAGTCCTTTACCGAGCGGGAAGAATCCAGTGAGGAATTGGCGGGTTGTGGCATTGCGGCCGTCGGGTTGCTTCGAGCGGCGACGCATCACTCCGATCTCGAAGTTCGCCGGCGTGCGCGCGACGCCTTGACGATCATCGAGCAGAACGATCTATCCACGGATGTCCTGGTCGCTGCGTTGCACGTTCTTGGCCGACGCAAACCGGCGCGAGTGATCGAAGTGCTGTTGGACTATGCCCCGCACTCCGGAGATGGCGAAATCACGGAGGAATTGTGCCTGACTTTGGCGGCGTCCGCTAATCGCGGCGGGGTCGTCGATCAGCAGTTGGTGCGGGCCTTGGCCGATGAGTCATCGATCAAACGAGCCGTCGCCGCCACGGCCCTATGTCGCGCCGGTTGCCGTGAACAACTCCCCGCCATACGCCGCTTATTGGGAGAAGCCGATCTTCAAGTTCGTCGCCGGGTAGCTCTGGCGCTCCTGGAGGCGCGCGACAAAGCAGCGGTTTCCGTGTTAGTCGAACTTCTTGCAGAGCTGCCGCTTTCCGAGGCGGAACACGTCGAATCAATGCTCTTACAGGTAGCCAATGACACGGCCCCAAAAGGCAGTCTCAACGATATGCGAGACGTCGGCACGGCCGCGCGCGGCAAATACCGCGATGCCTGGTCCGATTGGTGGAAACAGCACAGCGACAGACTCGATCTGGCGAAAGTCGATCTATCCCCTCACTGGCGCGGTTACACGCTGGCGATCTGCACAACAGCCTTCCGCGGCGGACGAGGAGGACTGCGTGGAGCCCAGTTCGGCTCGGTTCTCGAACTGGATGGCCAGGGACGCATTCGCTGGCAGTTGAAGGGCTTGTCTTATCCGGTTGACGCCCAGGTCCTTGATGAACGCCGCGTTTTGGTGACGGAATATCGTCAGGCGCAGGTGACCGAACGAAATCACGATGGCGATATCCTTCGCCGCATCAGTGTCTCGGAGCTACCCATGGAGGCGCGGCGTCTGACCAACGGCAATACGCTCATCACAACGAGCAACCGGATCTTCGAGATCGACCGCAACGACAAGGAAGTGTGGACAACAAGCGGCAACCCTCTCGACACGATCGCAGCCGCCTGTCCGTTTCGCGGGGGAGAAATCGGCATTTGCTATCGAAGCGGCGAATTTGTGCGCATGGACAAGAAGGGGAAAGTGCTGGCTTCGTTCCGTGTCGGCCGGATGTTTCGATCCAACGGCACGCATATCCAGGGACTTCCAAACGGCCATGTTTTAGTGCCGCTGTATTACGACAATAAAGTCGTTGAGTTCGACGAAGAAGGACGCGAAGTCTGGTCGGCTTCGTACACCCAGCCGATTTGTGCCCAGCGTCTGCCCAACGGTCGCACACTGGTCGCGGGTTACTGCAACACCTTCTATGTGGAACTGGACAAGAATGGACGCGAGGTTAAGAGCCAGCGCTGCGACGCGCCGCTGATGTCCGTAAGTGGACGGTAGAGGGCAACGAAAAAAATGGATCTTCTTACGACCATTCCCGGTTCAATGATGGAAGGCTTTTTGCCACGTGGCTGGGACCTGGCGAAAATCGATCGCCTTGCCTCGGTGCCGGCCGAACAGGCGACGGCTCGTCAATCGTGGTGGCATCCGCAATTCGAGCCGGTGCCGTGTGCCTCGTTCGAGGATTTCGATACGTACTTGGGCCACGAGATTGCCCGCGAGATAGTGCTGACACGGCAGGCAGGCCGGTCCCTCATTTTCATTTTGCCGGTTGGTCCGATGGGCATGTATCGCTGGACGGTGTGGTTTCTCAACGAGTGGGGCATCTCCTGCGATCACGTCCACGGATTCAACATGGACGAATGGTCCGACGCCAATGGCGCGACGCTACCTCCGCAGACGGCGGGTGCATTCCAGCACGCTATGGAACAGGCGTTCTATGGCCCATTGGGCAAGAACACGGTGCCTCCTCGGCAACGACATTTCGCCGTGAAGTCGGAACTTCCCACGTATGGCGATCAGATTGCCGGTTTGAAGAAACAGGGCGCGAAGTTGGTGACCGTGTTCGGCATCGGCCGAGTCTGTCACATTGCCTTCTGGGAGCCGCAGTTCGCGGCCGAGTTTGCCGGCGAGGCGGAGTGGAAGAAGCAGACGCACCGCCTCGGCGCAAGATTGCATCCGCTGACGATCGAGCAGAACGCGATTACAAGTTTCCGTAGCCGCACTACGTTGGTGCCAGCCTTCGCCAACACGATCGGGCCGGCGTTGTTTCTGGCCGCCGATCGAATCATCGGTGGCGCCGATGGCATACTGGGCCGCGGCATGCAGTGGCAGGGCTTGTCGTTGCGAATGACTCTACTCCATGAGCCAACTCCCTGGATTCCCAGCAGTTACATGCCGACGCTGCCGGGGCGCCTGTTCTATTTGCGCGAGATGGCCGAACCGCTGACAGCAGAGTGTCACTGATTTGAACTGGATGATCCCGAGGCGACGCGGCCATCGGGAAGCAAGCGATTCAGATAGCTCCAGAAATCACGATCGAACGCGGAGAGAGGCTGGCCAGTCAGCTCTCGGAAGGCTTCCAGTGGATCGGTGCCACGCTGTAACTGACGCACGTAGGCATCGAGGGCCGGCGTGCCTAGCAGTTTACGATCGAAAGTCAAATAAAACGCTAGAGCCCACGAGGCCAAGTAATAGCGATCGGAAACGCGCTTATCACCGTCGTGTGCCACCAGAAACTGATCTGCCTTGCTGCGAAGCAGATCGGCCACGGGCAAGAAACTGTTTTTGGCCAACGCCTGGCGCACGGCGTCGAGGCGACTTCGATCCGCATGGCCGATGCGCAGCTCGCCTACCTCGAATACAGCCGTCTCGAAGATTTGTGCCAGACCTTCGTTCAGCCAGCGCGGCAGTTCGCCGTCGCGCGGCGGATAGACGAAATTCAACAGGTAAGCGTGAAATGCTTCGTGGAACAACCGCTGAAAGAGACGCTGGCGAGCGCGAGCGCACGTCTCTTGATTGCGTGTCTCCGCGGCCTGAATGCAGCCCTTCTGCTCTGTCAAAGTCGCCTTAATCTCGGCGGGAATGTCGCCTTTGTAGGCCTTCCGCAGCTCTGCCTCGCACTTATTCAGTTTCTCTTTCAGCTTGACGTGCTCTTCATGCACGCGGGCTAACTCCTCGCTCATCTGCTTCCAGTCAAAAGCGCAGACGATTTGATTCTTGACTGGATCAAAAAAGGCGGGGTTGAGCAAGGTTTTGCCCTGACCCCGAATAAGCGCCTGATAGTCACTGCGCGATTGCGGCAGCAGGATAGTTGTAGGGCGGCCATTGCTTCGAGGAGAAAGACAGCGGGCGTAGGCGGCATATACCTGTTCGAGCTGACCGGCGGCAACAAGGACGATGCGCCGCGAGGCATTTGACTCCAGCTCGAAATGAGTGGAGCGATAGGCCAGCGCTTTGCTCTTGCCGTCCCCGCGCCACGGCGTCTCTTGAAGCTTGATCTTATCGGCGCCGGGAATGGCGGCCTCGTCGTATTCGATCGCTTTCCAGGGGTCGGGCAGCTGACGATGCTCTTCCCGCAGGGCCTCGAAGCGCTGTCGTAGCTTCTCGTGTTCGTCATCGGGCAACATCTCGACACGAGCGATTTCCTCTTCCGTGAAGCTGACACGGTAGAAAACGGCGGGTCTGCCCGGATTGCGAACGATGCACCACATTCGCACGCCGCCGCCACGCTCATCGACCAACCCGCGATAAGACGCTCCTTTTCTCGGATAAACGATATCGTATTTCCAATCGTCTCCCCCGAGCGGGCCATCGGCAGCTATTTGTCGAGTTAGCAGCAACACAGAACCCGCGCAGATCAGCGAGAGCAATAAAAAGACGGGCGCGATTCGCTGCATGGCGAGGATGTACCTCTTGCGGCAAGGTGAAAAGGGTTAACTTGTCCTCCTTTACTCACTATAGCTCAAGGCGCCGCAATTCGACAATGATGCCTCCGAGTTTCAACAGTCGGTGCATGGGGGAAAACCACATTTCGCGTTCCCAGCGCAGGCCACACTCGCCACAGACCCGACGCAATTCGACCCGATTGTACGTACGGCAGTGCCACAATCGGCTGCACATGGCCCCGGTCAGAGTGTCCTCGGTGGACAGAAGCAGTAATTTCCCTCCCGGCTGCAGCACCCGTGCCAGCTCTCGTAACCCGGGCCGTGGATCGGGCAGATGTTCCAGCACCCAACCGCACACGACTGCGTCGAAGGAGGCGTCGCCGTAAGGCAGCTGCGTCAGATCGGCCACCGCATGACTTACGCGGGGGCTGTGCAGTCGGGATTGGGCGCGGCGCAGCATGTGGGGCGACAGATCGAAGCTGGTGATGAGGGCATCCGCGTCGGCATGGCGAAGCAGGAAGCGCGAATAACGGCCGTTGCCGCAGCCGGCGTCGAGAATTCGCTTGCAGCCGCGCACGTCGAAGGCGCCGGGACGAATGAGCCGGCCGGCCAGCGCCTCATGGCCCGTCACCAATCCTGTCACCGACGTGAGCGCGCCAGGCCAGCCGTCGTAGTGATTCTGAATGAAACGCCGATAAGCGTCGAATGGGCGCCGTCGCGGCTCGGTGGATTCCAGAGCGCTGCGAAGGCCCTTTCGGGGAGAGCTTGCAAAGGTCGATTCGGGGGGGGGAGTCATAAGCATCCTGTTAGATTAGCGTCGTATAAGCGACGAGCAGGTTGACGTCGAAAAGAACCTGCCCATGCGGCCATGTTGCTTTAGACACGCCGAGGCTGTCTGTCTTTTTTGTAGAGAAAATAGCCGCCGACGCCTCTTCGAACCGTTTAACTCATGCCGTCTTTACCAACCGCGTCGAGAACCTGAACAGCAGCATCTGGTGGCAACCTCTTGATCTGTCCCGGGGGCACGTAATCCTCGATGGGGAACATCAAGGTTGTCAGACCGCCACGTTCCTTAACCTTCTTGGAACTTCACCTATTCCGTAAAGCCAATACGATTAAAATAGACGAAAGCGGAGAAAACGGAATTGTCGGGGAGCAGCATTATGGCAGATAGTATTCGGGGGAGCAGTCGAAACGCCGAATCCGAGGTTCACGGTGGCAATGGCGAAAGCAGTCAGCAGACCAATGGAACCAACGGTCACGTCGAGAGCGGATCGCGTGACGGAGTGCGCGACAGCGATCCTGTGGAAACCAGGGAATGGCTCGAGGCCCTCGATGCCGTCTTGCAGAGCGAAGGTGAAGAGCGCGGCCAATTCCTGCTCAGTCAACTGAAAAACAAGGCCGTTCGCAGCGGCGTGGAAATCCCGTTCACCGCCAACACGCCCTATATCAACACCATCCCGTTATCGAGACAGCCGCTTTTTCCGGGCAACCGTGAGATGGAACGGCGGATCAAAAGCCTGATTCGCTGGAATGCGATGGCCATGGTCGTCCATGCCAACAAGGAAGACTCAACGATCGGCGGGCACATCGCGACCTTTGCCTCGTCGGCTACCCTGTACGAAATCGGCTTCAACCATTTCTTCAAAGGCCCCGAGCATCCAGAAGGGCCGGATCAGGTGTACTTCCAGGGCCATGCTTCACCCGGAATCTACTCGCGCGCCTTTCTGGAAGGCCGGATGGATGAGAAACAGCTGTACAATTTCCGCCGCGAATTGAAGGAAGGCGGCGGCCTGTCGTCGTATCCTCATCCCTGGTTGATGCCGCACTTCTGGCAGTTCCCCACCGTATCGATGGGACTTGGCCCGATCATGAGCATCTACCAGGCCCGTTTCAATCGCTATCTGGAGCATCGCGGCCTGAAGAGGACGGCGGGCCAAAAGATTTGGGCCTTTTTGGGCGACGGCGAATGCGATGAACCGGAGACGCTGGGTGCGACTACATTGGCCTCGCGCGAAAAACTCGACAACCTTATCTGGGTCATTAACTGCAACTTGCAGCGACTGGACGGCCCGGTGCGCGGCAACGGTAAAATCATCCAGGAGTTGGAGGCCGCCTTCCGCGGGGCAGGCTGGAACTGCATCAAGGTCATATGGGGCAGCCATTGGGACACACTCCTGGAGCGCGACAAGAGCGGCCTTTTGGTGCAGCGAATGGGCGAAGTCGTGGACGGCGAATTTCAAAAATACACCGTCGAGAGCGGCGCCTACATCCGCGAACACTTTTTCGGCAAATATCCCGAATTGCTTAAACTGGTCGAGAACCTGTCCGACGACCAGCTTACCAAACTCAACCGCGGCGGTCATGATCCGATCAAGGTTTATGCGGCTTTCAAGGCGGCCGTGGAGCATCGCGGACAGCCAACGGTTATTTTGGCCCATACTGTGAAGGGCTACGGGCTGGGAGAGGCAGGCGAAGGCAAGAACGTCGCTCATCAAATCAAAAAATTCGACGCCAAATATCTCCTGGAATTCCGCAGTCGCTTCGGCCTCAGCGTCTCCGACGAGACGGTCAACAAGGTCGGTTTCTACAAGCCGCCAGAGGAATCCAATGAGCTTAAATACCTGCACAAGAGGCGAAAAGCTCTGGGCGGTTATGTGCCCATTCGCAAGTCCGAGTGTTCGCCGCTCAAAGCCCCTTCCATCGAGTTTGTGCAACACTACAAGCAGGGAAGTGGCACCAAGGAGCTGTCCACGACCATCGCTTTTGTGGACATGCTCGATCGCTTACTCAAGGACAAGGAACTGGGCAAGTGGATTGTGCCCATCATTCCCGATGAGGCGCGCACTTTCGGTATGGACGGCTTCTTCGCCAAGTACAAGATCTATTCCAATGTCGGACAGCTCTATGAGCCGGTGGACGCTCAGTATCAAGCAGCGGCTTACCGCGAGGCTCAGAACGGCCAGCTGCTGGAGGAGGGCATAACCGAAGCCGGGTCAATGTCATCGTTCATCGCGGCGGGCACTGCCTACACTACCCACGGCGTGCCGACTATTCCTTTCTTCATCTATTACTCGATGTTCGGCTTCCAGCGCATCGGGGATTTGATCTGGGCCGCCGCCGACATGCGGACGCGCGGTTTCCTGCTGGGAGCGACCGCCGGACGAACCACGCTCAACGGCGAAGGCTTGCAGCACGAAGACGGCCATAGCCAACTTCTCGCCTCAACCGTGCCGAGCTTGATTTGCTACGATCCCGCTTTCGCCTACGAGCTGGCCGTCATTGTTCGCGACGGCATCCGCCGCATGTACGAACAGGTGACGGACGATCACTTTTACTACATCACGCTATACAACGAAAACTACACGATGGCGGCGATGCCCGGCAACGTTGAGGACGGCATTTTGAAGGGGCTTTATAAGTTTCGAGCAGCTCAGGCCAAGAGCAAGTTGCCCAGGGTCCACCTTTTCGGCAGCGGGCCTATCCTGCCGCACACTCTGCGTGCCCAGGAGTTGTTGTCCGAGCACTTCGGCGTCAATGCTGATGTATGGAGTGCCACGAGCTACCGCGAGTTGCGCCGTGACGCTCTTGAGGCGGAGCGCTGGAACATGCTGCACCCCGATCAGGCGCCGAGGCGAAGTTATCTGCAACAACTGCTCGGAAGCGAGCAGAATTGCGTCTTTCTGGCGGCCAGCGATTATATGCGGCAAGTGCCGGAGATGATCAGCCGCTGGGTGCCGGGCGGTCTGTTTGTACTGGGCACAGATGGATTGGGTCGCAGCGACACGCGGCCAGCCCTGCGCCGCCACTTCGAGGTCGATGCCGAGTGCATCACGGTGGCAGCACTGTGGCAGTTGGCGCAGCGCGGCGCCGTCAAACCGGCAGTTGTGCAACAGGCGATCCAGAAGTTCGGCATTAACCCGGAGAAGATCAGTCCCATGCGGGCGTGAGTGCCCATTTAGCCGCCGGCTTGCCGGGGGCATGGCGACGCCCTACGGCAAGCCGGGGGCTATGTGAGAGGAACGCAAAGCCGATGGCGAGTGAGATCAAGCTGCAAGCGCTCAAGGAGAACGTTGACACCGTAGAGGTCAACGCGGTCAAGGTGTCGGCGGGCGATGTCGTGGCCAAGGATCAGCCCCTCCTGGAAGTGCAGGCCGACAAGGCGGCCCTGGAAGTGCCATCACCGATGGCGGGTCGAGTTGCCAAGATTCTCGTCAAAGTCGGCGATCAGATTAACATCGGCCAGGTGTATTGCGTCATCGAAAGCAACGGTGAGCAAGCGGCGGCCCCTCCTACTGCGAAATCCGACCCGTTACCGGCACCCAAGAAAGAGCCTGCCCCTCCCGTGCCGCAGCCGGTTCGACCCTCCGCTGTTCAGCCCCTGCACAAACCGCAGCAACCGGTCATCGAGCGTCCCTCGCCGGTGCCTCCGCCGGCGCAGGAAAAGATTGTGCCCGCTGGGCCTTCTACACGCCGATTAGCAAGAGAACTCGGCGTCGATCTGCGACAGGTCCGCGGCAGTGGCAGGCATGGCCGCGTTGTCGAGGAGGACATCAAGGAATATGTCCGCCAACTCGCGTCCGGGACGGCAATGGCGGCACCTGCCGCTGGGCCCGGAATTCAGCCTCCCCCGCTGCCCAACTTCGAGGAATGGGGGCCGACCGAAGCGCAGCCGCTCGGCGCTGTGCGCAGGGCGACGGCTCGGCAGATGAATCTCGCCTGGAGCCTCATCCCACACGTCACGCAGCACGATCTGGCCGACATCACCGATCTGGAGGCGTTTCGCAAACAGCAATCCGAGGGCAAGGGGCCGAAACTCACGGTGACGGCGTTTGTGCTGCGAGCCTGTGCCGTGGCTTTGCGCGAAGCTCCGACCTTCAACGCCAGCATTGACCTGGCCAACGGAAAGCTGGTCCTCAAGCGCTATTACCACCTCGGCGTGGCCGTGGACACGGAAAGCGGTCTGCTCGTGCCGGTCCTGCGCGACGTGGATAAGAAACACGTCCGTGAATTGGCCGAGGAACTGAATGCGCTTGCTCAGCGCGCTCGCGACCGCAAACTCGACGCGTCGGAGTTGAAAGGCGGCACCTTCACAGTCTCCAATCTGGGCGGTATTGGCGGCACGGCGTTTACGCCCATCATCAACTGGCCCGAAGTGGCGATTCTCGGCTTGTCGCGCAGCCGATTGGAGCCAGTGGTGCGTGGCGGACAGATCGTGCCGCGCTTGATGCTGCCGTTGTCGCTTTCGTACGATCACCGTGTTATCGATGGCGCCTCCGCCGCTCGCTTCACGCGCCGTCTGGCCGAATTGCTCGAAAATCCGCTGATGATGTTGCTGTGATCCAGGGAGCTTAGCGACGCACTCGCATGAAGTCCCGGCACAGACGCTTCTGCGAAGCGTCGCTAGTCAAGGTTGATTTCCATGCCTGATGTCAATGAAACGCAATTAGTCGTCCTTGGTGCGGGGCCTGGCGGTTATCCTGCGGCTTTCCTCGCCGCCGACAGGGGAATGAAAGTCACGCTCATCGATGCGCGAGAGCGACCGGGCGGTACCTGTCTTCACGTCGGCTGCATTCCGTCCAAGGCCGTTCTCCATGCGGCCAAACTCATCACCGACGCACGCGACGCCCCGCATATCGGGATTAACTTCGGGCAACCGAAAATCGACATCAACGGCGTTCGCGGACATTCGCAGCGCGTGGTCGATACGCTCACGGGCAATCTTGGCCGCCTGGCGAAAGCCCGCAAGATCGATTACGTCACTGGTCGGGGCAAATTCGTCGATGCTCGAACTATAGAAGTCGAAGGGCGCGGCCTTTATCGCTTCGAGAACTGCATCGTGGCGACCGGATCCGTGCCGGCCATCCCGCCCAGCCTGAACCTGACCGGTCCGCGCGTCATGGATTCGACCGGGGCACTGAAATTGGAGGAGGCACCTCCGCGCATGCTCGTTGTCGGTGGCGGGTACATTGGCCTGGAGATGGGTTACGTTTACGCTGCGCTGGGAAGCAAAGTTACCGTGATTGAGTTGACCGATGGTTTGCTGCCCGGAGTTGATCGCGATCTCGTGCTACCGCTCTACAAGCGGTTGGAGAAGCTATTCGACAAAATCTATCTCAAGACGAAGGTGGCCAAACTGGAGGAGACACCGAAGGGCATCCGGGCGACGCTGGAAGGAGACGAAGTTGCCGACAAGCAGCCCATCTTTGAACGGGTTTTAGTAGCGGTCGGACGCCGGCCCAATAGCCGCGATATCGGTCTGGACAAGGCTGGGGTTGAAATCGACGAGAAAGGGTTCATCAAGGTTGATGAGCGACGCCGAACGAGCGCGGAGCGCATCTACGCCATCGGCGATGTTGCCGGCGAGCCGATGCTGGCACACAAGGCGACGTATGAGGGCAAAGTCGCCGTCGAAGTCATCGCTGGGGAGCCGACCGTTTACGATGCCCGAGCGGTGCCGGCCGTTGTTTTTACCGACCCAGAAGTGGCGTGGTGCGGACTGACCGAGACGGAGGCCAAGCGCGACAATCGAGAGATCAAGCGCGTTCGTTTTCCGTGGGCTGGCTCCGGTCGCGCCATGACCCTGGATCGAACTGAGGGACTGACGAAACTCATCGTCGATCCACAGACGGATCGTGTGCTGGGTGTAGGCATTGTCGGGGCCGGCGCGGGAGAGATGATTGCTGAGGCAATGTTAGCCATCGAAATGGCGGCTACTGGCCGCGACCTGGCGATGACCATGCACGCCCACCCCACATTGTCGGAAACGATCATGGAGGCTGCCGAATCGCTGTACGGCTTGGCTGTACATCAGATGCCAGCGAAGAAATGAAAAGGGTGAGCGACGCTTCGAGAAACATCGCTCACCCTTGGCAAAACGGCCAATCGATTAGTCTATTGCCTTGCCTTCTCGGACATCCTGTATCCGCTTTAGCACCGCTTCGCGGCGTTCTGTGCGATTGGTATCCGCAATGTCCTTACCACTATTGTGGGCATGCAACTTACCGTCCGGAGAAAGCATCAATACTTCGACAGCACAGTCATCGGATGTCTTGGATCCCGGCAGTGATACGCCTCGACCGCCCTCAAAATCCACCAGAATCATGTTGTTTTCCGCCGGGTCTTGGCCAAAATCCACTTCGATCCCGGTGTTCGGCTTGAGGGCCTTCCTGTTGAGAGTCGGTTTGTCTGCCGGCAGAATGAACGTGTTCTGAGTGTACTTCCAGATAGGCAGATCGATCGTCACTTTTCGGCCGATATACTCTCCTCGGCTAACAAGGACGCGATCGGCAACCGCCCATTCACCCACGGGTATCTGCTCAGTGTCCTTCTTACTTTGCTGCGTCGTTTCCACCCAGCGGTGGAATTGCAAGACGACCTGATCGGCCGACGGGCGGTTTTGCCTCAATAGTTTAGCCTGCGCGCTTTCCTGGGGCAGTGCGGCCAGTTCTCTCCTACTGAGGTTCTGGGTCTCATCCACGGCGTAGTAGTATAACTCCTGCGGGACGGAAACGATCTGCGGCACCTCGTACCAATCACTGGATTCCAGGGTTTCCTTCTCCTTGTATTCGGGTGACGCTACATCCATGCGCTGGTAGTTGGGATTCGCCATCCGAACCTTGAGTCGGTATTTGTAGTACTTGCCCGGCTCGATGTGCACATCCACCACGCGGGCCATGACGTAGTCGGGAACGTAGCTCTGCTCTGTCGTCTTGTTTGCCCCCGTTGGTTGCATCAAGTTGGGGCTCGTGTTTTGGTTTTTGTCTCCAGGAAGCGAAGCATTGGGATTAAATGCATCCAGAAACTCAGCCTTCTGGAACTGCGCCTGCTTGATTTGCTTGGGCTGCGCCTCCTTGAGCTTCTCCAGCGTGTCTTTGAGCTTCGGTAGATCGGCCGCCACGTCGGGGTACCTGGATTTGAAATCATCGGTCGCAGCCTGAGTGTTCGTGTTTAGTGCTCCGGGCAGCTGAAGACCTTTGCCGCCTCCCATCATCGACATCATACCCGGAAGCCCCGGAGCATCCGCCTTACCGGATCGAAAGGCCCGCAACAGCGGCATGACCAGACCCTTGCCGTCATTGGGCTTGACCAATGCATACTTGGGATCTTCCGGCTCGAAGGGGTAATAAGTGTTTTGCAGCCACACCTGATACGATTCCTTCAACTGCGGATCGATCCACTCGCCGATTGGTTTGCCATCCGCATCGACCTCCATACGCTCAACCACAAGGCCGCGGAAGTCGAAGGCCGCTGACTTCTTGTCATCCTGACCAACCGTCTGTTCCAACACCTCATCGACGCTCTTGAGGCGGAGTTTGTTCTTGTGCTCTTCCAGCTGCTCCTTGTATGGGAAGCTGGCGCCGATGATAGCCATGCGCAAGGGCCGGAGCTGATGGGCCGTCACCTGACTGGAGCTCCACTCATCCAGCGGAATCCATGTGGCTTTGTATTCAGTGTTGTCGGCAGCGCCCTGAAGCGATTGCAGAAGGCCGAGGTTTCCCTGTCCCAATCGCGACTGTTGCGCTTGCTGGAATGGATTTTGTGGCGAGCTGGGCATCATGGGCCCCCTACCACCTTGCATGCCTCTGCCGAGTGGGGAAAACGGATTCATTCCTCCGCCAGAGCCACCAAGCGCGCCCCTCCTGTTGGGATCCTGAAGAACCATAATTGACGGCGGGTCTTTCCAACGGAACAGGTACGTATCGATTGGGATATGGGTTGCGACGGCGACGGCTTCCGCGACGTTGTAGATCTTCGGCGGACGCCGCGCATTGTTCTCCTTCATGCGCGGCTCAAACCAAGGATCGGTCTGGTAGCGATCCGGGTCCAAAAGCTGGGTGTCCAGGGCGATCAGCTTGCCTTCGCGCTCTTCGGGCTTGTCGCCAGGCCCCGGTGTCCTCGTTCGCAGGGCGTTATCCAGTTGCTCCGTAGTGGTTTTCAGTTCGTTCGCCTTCGCGGCTGGACTGCCGCTGAAGAAGCCCTTTGAGGGCATGAACAAGCTGAAAACCAACATGAGGACCATAAGTGTAATGGCGACTCCGAGTCCGACTCGCTCGCCTTTCTCCAACAGAAATTGCTTGGCGTCAAACTCTTTGAGGCTCATGGCATTTATCCTTTGGATCTCATTCGCTCTGTATACTTGCTCGCTCGCCTGTAGTGTCAACCAAGGCATTCCTTGATGACGCTACAAGTTCATTTCTCAGTCTTCTTGCCGGCCGGCGGCGGCGAAGGGGGAGGTCCCTTCTTCTCATCGGCTGGTGGTTTATCAGGCTGCTTTTGGGCCGGGGGCGTCGATCCAGCACTCGGCTGTTTGGCGGCATCCGGCGGTGTCTTACCCTCCTGTGGCTTGTCTGTGCCCGGAGTCGTGGTGCTACCACTCGCGGGTGGCGATGCTGCCGGCGGCTGTGTTCCGCCGCTAGACGGGGCCGGAGTCGTCGTAGACCCACTCGGAGTCGTCGCCGTCGCTGGCGGTTGCTGACTCGTTGGCGCAGCCGGCGCACCCGGTTGGCCGGGCTGTTCCGTAGGTTGAGGTGCATCCGGCGCTCGATACAAAGTGGCAATGCCATAGACCGTCAACTCCACCAGGTTATCGTCTTGCTGACTGGTGGGGGATTGTTTGGCGTCAGCGCCGGCAGGACCTGGCGTCATGCCGCCCGGTCGCACGCTGCCCGGCGCGTAGTTGTAGTTCTGTTTGCCCATCGCGCCTCCGGGTGCCATCGCCATTGGGCCAGGAGGCCGCAACATCCCGCCAGGTCCGCCGGGCATGGGGGGACCACCCATTCTGCCGGGCATGGGGGGGCCACCCGCGCCGCCGCGCATGCGCGGATCACCTGACCCCGACCTTCCGCCGGCCATGGGATCGTTGCCACCCATTTGATTGCGACCGCGCAGCTGCATTTGCATCTGCATGCGCCGGCGCATCTCGATGGAGGGTCCTGCCATACCACCAGAGCCACCGGTGAAGACTCGTGGGCCTTCCACGTCCCCGCCGTCTTTCTTGTCCTTGTCGCCTTCGCTCTGCGGCGTGTAATCCTTGACGTGATTGAACTCGACCTGCGTAATCTGGAAGCGCAAGCGCGAGTTGGCCAGGGCCAGAAGGAGATTGTGAATGTGCGATTGTTCGACGATCAGCTGGATTGCCAGAGGCAAGTGGTGACTGGGCGGGTTCGTTTTCTTATCCATCTCCTTGGGCTGAAGATAGCGATCGCGCTCGATTTCATTGTTCGGCGTCTTATTGCCGGCCGGCGCCGACGCGGCGCCCGGCGGCCCACCACGCCCCATCATTTGCCCCATCATGGCGGAACTACCCCCGGGTTGAGCGTCACCAGGACCACCGCCAGGAGCCCCGCCCGGAGCGGCTGCGGCACCCCCGGCTGCTCCACCGCCGGCCTTGCTGGGGTCATTTTCCTCCGGAAGAGCGTCGAGCTGAGCCAGCAGATGATTGGGTTGCAGCGGCCAGATGTAAGACCGGCAGTCCGCCTTGGCCAACTCGATCGCATTGATGCGCCGGATCGGAGCGTTGGTCGA
Organism: Gemmataceae bacterium; assembly: GCA_036557565.1. Classification (GTDB taxonomy): domain Bacteria; phylum Planctomycetota; class Planctomycetia; order Gemmatales; family Gemmataceae; genus JAJPHU01. The sequence goes on along the minus strand of DATBHJ010000067.1, from coordinate 71,553 downwards.
ATCAAATCCCTGGCTGACGACGATCGGATGCTCTTTGAGCCAATCCTTGTCCCATTTGATGCCGTTGAGCGGATCTGGATAGTTCTCGGCGCTGAACGGTTTCGTTTCATTCCAGGTCACCGGCTCGCCCCGTACCTCAAACGATGTGCGAACGGTGTCCTGAGCGACATTGAACCAAATGCCCTTGCCCTTGGCGCTGGTAAGCGCCTGGGGATGATGGCTTGGATGAATGTTCTTGATGGTGCTGTCGCCGCCGATGACGAGTCCCTTGTCGCTCTTGCGGAGGTTCAGGGTGACCTCCCAGTTTCGATTCTTGAAGCGATAGCGGCCCTCCACGCCCTTGGGCATGGGCTCTTTCTTTTCATCGACCTCTACCGCCTCCATGAGCGACTGCAAGGCCATCGCCTCGTAGACGACCACGAGCAATTCGCGCTTGACCCAGTAATCCTCCTGTGCCAGCCAGATTTCTTCGCGCGTCGGATTCTCCCTCCAGTCCCTCTTCGTCATCGGCTTGAAGACAGCATCGAAGCCGTCCTTCAGCTCCACCGGATTGAGCCACTTCGGTGCGTTGGTTCGCAGAAACTCGATTTGATTCAGATACAGCCTGTCCTTGTACTCCGTGCGATCGTCCGGGCTAATCGGCGTCTGCGGATTGGTCATGTCATACTTCTTGTTCTTGACCCATTCCGACGGCCAATCGTACATGCCCTTCTGATATTCCCAGGCGTCCATCCAGATTGTGCCTTTGTGATCCTTGAATTCCTGGGTCTCTTTCTCCCAGGGAGGCAGGAAGGTCGCAACATTTACGGGACCGGCGCTTTGAGCGGATTTGACTCCGTCGGCGGCCTTCTTGTAGTCGCCCTGCAACTTCTGGATCTCGTCGGGATAGGTGAACTTCATCCACAAGATGGCGATGAACCAGAGGAGGAAGTAGCCCCCCAGCAGGAACCAGAATTGGTGCTTGACGACGGTTTCTTGATCGAGCTTCATGTTCAGCCCCCTGTCGGGGTAGTAATAGGTGACTCAATATCCACTCACGCGTCCGCAACGCTTGCAGAATCCACCCTCCGTAAGGCTGATCCTTGGCGCTCCGGAGCGTATGAAAACTACGAACGATTCCTCTGGCGATTGCGTCCACCTCTGGGACGTCTGTATCGGGGTTGCGAGTCGCCTGCTGGCGCCGCGCCTCCAACAGCGCCGCCTTGATCGCCGCTGGACAAATTACGCAGACGATCCGAATCGGTCGGCTCCTTCCAGATAAACAGGATGACGAACTCGGTTCGCTTCAGTCCCTTCTTCTCCTCCTCCTCCGACGAAGGCGTCTGTCCGGTCATCCCAGGTTGGCGCATGCCGGATCCACCTCGCATACCTCCGGGCGGCATCGGAGGGCCTCCGCCGGGACCAGGTGGCCGAGCTGGTGCCATGCCGCCGCCGAGCTTGTTTCCGGGCATCGGTGCGCCAGGCCTGCCACCCATGCCTCTCATGCCGGCGCCTCCGGTCGTGGCCTCCACGCCGATGGGCGTCCAATTCTTGCGACTGGGAGCGGCCGCACCAGCACCTGGAGCGCCCGGCGCGCCTGCTCCTCCACCGCCGGCCCCGCCGGCCATAGGTGTGGCACTAGGACCAGGGGGAGCACCACCACCGGGAGGTCCGCCGCCCATGCCCATGCCTCCCATCCCCGGTGCATTCGCGCTCGACATGCCCAAAGCAATCTCTCGGACGCGCTCGTGCATACTTTCGGTGAGAATCTCAAACGGAGCATTGGACGATGACTCGGCTATCTCGTACAGAACGACGTGACTAATTCGGTTGATGACCGGTCCCATGGGTTCCAGGACCTTTTCTGCTCCCGGTGCAGCTGGCGCCCCAGACCGTGCTGCGGGCGGGGCCGCCGGCGCGGCTGCCGGTGGCGCTCCCCCCGGGGGGGCCGTACCACCTGCGGCAGCTGCTTCGGGTTTCTTTTCCTGCATGCCCAACCGGGCGAGGTTTTCGAGCAGCGTGTTCTTGACGAAGTTTCCCTTTTGGTTGTGGTACGTCCAGCCGTGAATCTCGATGATCCAGCCGGAACCCGTGGGATTCTTAGCGTATTGCTCCGTTGGCCGTACGTAGTCCTGGCGATTTTTTTTCACATGGTGGCTCTGCTTGACCTGGTCCCAGTAAGTGCTCAGGTTCTCGCTGAAAAATGCCTGAACGGACTCTATGTTGAACTGAATCAGATCCTGGATGCCCGGATCTGGCTCGTTGCTGCCTTCCTTGCCAGCATCGGCGACGACATGCTTACTGAGGTAATCCTGATAGGCCTTCTGGGACGGCTTCACATACTGGCCCGCTACGTCTTGCGGAACGTTGTCCAACTTGATCGTGCTCGCCTCGTTGCCCTCATCATCGAACACCATGAATTCACGGGGCCGGCCATCCGGTTGAGGAATGGCCGCGCTGATGAACTTGTACAGCTCGGGCCAATTATCGCGCTCGAACTGGCCCGCGACAATCGTGCGAACCGCGTCCTCTTCGTCCTTGGCCTTCTTCTTGGCCGCATCGAATTTGCTCTTGGCTGATTGGGCTTGCTTCGTGGTATCATCAGCCGCCTTGACGGCTCTTTGGACCCGAGCATCGTTGTACGTGCGATATTCCAGGCCGTAGCTCAGAGCCAGACCCAAGCCGGCAAACAACAAGGAAGCTGCGGCGGCCACCGCGAACGGCTTCTTGGCCTTGATGAGGCGCTCGACCCGGATCTCATTGGGCAGCAAATTCGTCAATAATCGCGCCTTTTTGAGACCTTGGAGAGCCAGCCCGTAAGCCACAGCGAATGTCAGAATGTTTTCCGTGAACACTTGCTGAGTTACCACCTGGTCGCCGTTGATGCGCTCCATCTGGCTGAGCTTCTTTACCTCCAGCTGGAGCTTTTCGGCGAGGAACTTCTGCAAGCCAGGCAGGCGGAACGCATTGCCCAGGCCGATCATGTATTCGATGCGGGCGTCGCGATGCGTGTTGGTGAAATAGCCCAGCGAGCGTTGCACCTCGCCGACAAAATCGTTGAGCACCGGCTTGAGCGCAGCGAGGATCTTCTTGAGGTCGGGCGACTTGGTGGCGTTGCGCTTGAGGTGTTCCGCCTTGGCGAAGGTGAGTTTCAGGTCCTTGGTCAGTGCGCGAGTGAAATGGTTGCCACCCAGCGGGATGGGACGCTGCCAGATGATGCGTTCGCCGTCGGTGATGACGAGATTGCTGCTGTCGGAGCCAATATCGAGCGCCACAACGCACTTCTTTTCGCCGCCTGGTTCACCCGACTCGGCGTCTTTGCCGAGGAGATCGAACGCAACATAATTGCAAAGAGCCAACGGAGCCATCTGTACGACATGGATATCAACATTGACGTCCTTGAAGTGCTGTAAATAGCGGCCAACCATGTCGCGCTTCATGGCGAACAGTCCGATCTCCGTCTCCATGGCGAAGCCATCGGTGACGATTCCGGACCCGATCTTCTGGTAATCCCACACGACCTCTTCGAGGTTGAACGGAATCTGCTGCTTGGCCTCGAAGCGAACGATGTCGGCGATCTTCTTTTCTTCAACGGGAGGCAGCTTGACGAAACGGGCCAGGCCGCTCTGCCCAGGCACGCTGATGGCCACGATGTCGCCGCGCAAATTATTGCGTGACAGGAATTTGTCGAGCGCTTCGCGCGTGAGTTGATCGGGGTCGGCATCCGGCTGGCTGAGGATTTTGGGATGCTCGACGTAATCGAATGCGGTGGCGACGATCTGTCCGTCGATCTCCTGGAGGCGAATTGCCTTCAAGCCGCACTGGCCCAGGTCGATGCCCCAAACGCCGATAGGCTGAACTGGCATGATGTCGTATCTCCCGCCACTGTGGAGTGAATCGATGTATTCGAGACAGAAACGATGTTGTTACCGTAACATGGGCCGACGCGACCTGTCAACCGTGTAGCATCGCCCCGGATAATTCTACTATTAACAACAATCCTGGGGGAGATTCGTTGGCGACGATTTCAGCGCGGCGTCAGCCGCGGCCAATGCAATTCGACGCCATCCCCCTCCAGCCGTCGCTGAAACTCAGCGAGAAGTTTGCCATTCTTCCGGACTTGACGCGGCGGTTCCTTGCGCGCCAGGCAGAACGCCGCCAACGCTCCCGCCGCCTCACCGATATTCCACTCGACCGGATGAAGACGATAACAACCGTTGGTGATGTGCGTCACGCCAAGGTTCTTGCACGCCGGCAGTAGGTTTTCCATGCGGACAGGCAACAAGGCTCCCAGAGGAATCTGGAACGGCAACGAGCTAATGTCGAGATAGTTGGCGCCCCCGCTGGTGGGGTGCAGATCGATCCGATAACTACCGACTCCGACACTGTCGGCGAAACGCTCCGCTGCGAGATCGTCGCTTTTCTTGCCGGTTCGTTGTTTCCGGGCCTCTGTGCCGACGTGCTGTTCAACGACCGTGAATTCGGCGCGGATACGCCGCGCTTCACGGACGTAGGGATACTTCGCCAGCCCATCTTCGGTGTCCACGATATCGGCCCGCAAACGCAGTCCCTTCCAGCCGACGCCTCCGTCAGGCCGCGGGGCTTCCGTTTGCATCCAGTACAACAATGACAAACTCAGCTGCTTTGCACGGCGAAGATGGCCGGTGGCTTCCTCCGGCTTGACGTTTACCAGATTGCCGAGCCAATAATCGTTCTGCGGCCAGTTGATGAGGCAAACATCACTCGGATGACTGCCGGGCCGAAGATTCCGCCGATCGAGGATTCGTCGGTACAGCCAAAGGTTCATGCCGCCGGGACCCGGACCGGACGGGTCGAAAGACACATCGCGCTGCTTGAGAGTGATAGGGTTGGACATCTTCCAGCTGAGAAGCGGCCCCGGCCAGTTCGGTGTGAGTTTGGGGACATAGTTACGCCAAAAATCGTAATCGTCCGGTTTATCGAGAGTGTAATCCTGTCCGGGCAGATAATCGATGGCGAAGCAGAACGTAAAGGACTGCTGGTTGTCGGGCTGAGCCTCGGCAGGAGCGTGTGGCTCACCGGTTTCTTTCTGCGACTCGAAGCCCGTGACGAACTCGGTATCAGTCAAAGGAAGTACATCGCCCAACTCTGTCGCATCGAGGAAGTATGAGCCGGTGAGCGTTACCGAACGATCGTTGCCTAGATTGCGGACCTTCACGGCCAGAACGCGGTCGCTTTTGATCTCTGACTCGATGGCCCTGTGGTGCAGAAGCAGCTGCACCCGTCCACTACTGACGTAGGGAGAGAGCATTTGCTGCAACACGGCCAGTGCGACACGTGGCTCGTGGCACAGTCGTGAGACCAGGCCATTTCCGGGGTTGAGGTACGCAGCGTCGCGCGCCTCGGCAGTCAACGGATAATGTCGGCGGTAGTAAGCGCGAACCCCGTCGCGGAACCGGCGGTAAGAGCGTGTACAACCGAATGACTCGATCCAGGGATGCTCGTCAGGCGGGACGGCTTGCTGCGTGAGTTGCCCGCCAATCCAGTCGGTTTCCTCAGTCAAGACAACCGAGCATCCCGCGCGGGCCGCAGCCAGTGCAGCGGCACAACCGCCTACACCAGCACCGATGATAACGACATCGGCGCGTTTCTCGCGGGCGCGGGATTCATTCGCCTGAAGGGAAGAAGTCAAGAGCGGCGATAAGGCCGCGGTGGAGAGGAAATGGCGCCGGTTCATGCGCTGAATGTATTACCAGCCCGCAGCGTCCGCAAGAGGCCCTTACGGACGCCACGGGCTGGTAAGATCAGCGCTTACAAGTTCTCGCGCTTCTCTTCGACGAGCGTGCGGATGCGTTCGCCGAGCAAAGCGATGTCGAACGGCTTCTTGAACGCTTCGCTGTAGCCGTATTGCGTCAGCGCTTCGGGACTGGCTTCATCCTCGCTGGCCAAAGCGATGATGAGCGTGGTCTCGTAGGCCGGATTTCGCCGCAGGTTCTGGGCGATTTGCAGCGCTTCGCTGCGACCCATCGCCAGATCGACGATGATGGTATCCGGGTGGAAGCTCTCGGCCTGGATACCGGCCTCGAATCCGCTGTGGGCCACTTCGTATTTGTAATCTTCATCCTCCGGCAGCAGCTCTTGCAGGCGGTCGATGAACAGCTGCTCGGCGCCGATAATGAGGATCTTGTGCCATCCTTCTTCCTCCAGCTCGCCCAGAGGCATGCCGTGTTCTTTGAGGAAGCGGATGAGATGTTCACGGGGAATGCGGCGGTCCTGGCTGCCCGGAATGCGGTAGCCACGGAGTCGGCCGGAATCGAACCATTTACTGACAGTCCGGGGCGCGACCTTGCAGATTTTCGCGACTTGCCCGGTGGTGAAAACCTTTTTCATGGCAGGCACTCCATAACGAGTATTGCTGAGTCCCCTCCCCGGCCGGCGGACGCGGGGGGCACGGCCGGGGAGTATTCCCGCCCGACCTGGCACGCCCTTCGGGTCAACGGGGCGCGCACGCCGGACCAGCGCGGCCGGCGAGTGGCAGGCGGGCATACCAAAGGGACAGACAAGCGTCGCGTCGCACCGGACCGCAGCGCGTGGGGCTGGCAGCGGGGGTGGCGGGTTGTCTTCCGCCTCGGCTACAGAAGTAAATCGGCACGCGGACCTCCCAAGATAAGAAAAAGGCCATAGCCTAGGGAGATTCTGCCGATTTGCTTTGCTGTGCCCATTCCGCTCCTTACCCCAATTACCGCAAAGGCGGCGAAGGCTCGGTGGAGGGCGGGCGCTGACAAAGAAGTGAGTCGAAGGAGTTGGACCGCCTGTCCTGTTCCACTGTTATTGTAGAGTCACGGACAAGGGGATTTGCCGGATTTTTCGATTTATCGATTCGCGCGAAACGATGAATCACTCTCCAATGCGTTTCCGAAACACGACCATATCATCGCCATCGCTGTAATAATCGCGCAGAACGCCAGTTATCTCGTAACCGTGCTTGAGATAGAACTTCCGCGTGAGTTTGTAATGCGGCAAGGAGGATGTCTCGATGAAGAGCACCCGGCCTTTTCGCTGCCGGATATCGTCCTCGGCGTAGCGGAGCAGCTTACTCCCGATACCCTTGGCGTGAATGTCGCGTTTGACGGCGATCCAATAGAGATACCACGTGCGATCGGTCATGGCCGCTGGTGCGTAGTAGGCGTAGCCGAGAATGTGTCCGTTATCCTCGTAGGTGACAGAGATGTGCCCCTGCTCGTGCTCCCCGGCATGGTAATCGCTCAGCACCTCATCCAGCGCGACGATCTCGTGCGGCTTGAAGACTCCGGTGCCCTCTGTCAATTGAAGCAATGCCGGCGTGTCGGTTGCGGTAGTTGGTCGGATCATACTAGTCTCCTCTTGGCGAGGCGGCTGGTCCGCTTCGCGGTCAGCCTTTACAATCTCTTTTCATCCTACCGCACAAGAGCGAACAACGGGAGACGAGAGATGAGGAAAGGCTTCTTGTACAGCCTGCTGTTGTTGATGCTTGTGACGCGAACGGCGGAGCCGGCCGAGGAGCTGCAAGCGGGCGCCGCGTCTGTGGATATCACACCGCCGATCGGATTCGCGATGTGGGGCTATGCGGCGCGGAAAGACCGGCCGAGTCTCGGTGTCCGCGACCGTCTTCGCGCTCGCGCTCTTGTCCTGGCCGCAGGAAACAATCGAATTGCCCTGGTCAGTCTCGATCTCGGTCGCGCACCGACACGCGCCTCAATGGCTGTCATCCGCCGACGCCTCAAACCGGCCGGAATCGAACATGTATTCCTTGTCGCTTCGCACACGCATCACGGTCCCGTCCTGGAGCTGGATGACTGGCCTTCGGAGAACAAGTCCTACGTCCGGGAACTTGAACAAAAGCTCGTTGATGTGATCGTAAGTGCGGCCACGGCGATAAAACCGGCGCGGCTCGGAATCGCGTCGAATCAGACGAACCACAATCGCAATAGACAATCGAAACGTGACGACGCTCCGATCGACCGCGATTTGCTGGTGATGCGAGTCGAAGACATGGACGGTAAAACAATTGCTCATGCAATCAATTTCGCCGCGCATCCGACTCTGCGTGACGTAGCGGAACGCAGGTTTTCGGCCGATTATCCCGGCGTCCTCGCCGATCTTGTCGAGAAGGAGACAAAAGCACCGTGCCTATTTCTTCAGGGTGCAGCGGGTGATCTTTCGACGAAGGTCTCCGTTGGCGACGGCGCGGACAAGTTTGGGCGTATCCTGGGAGACGAGGTACTTGGGCTGGCGAAACAGATCCGTTGTTCGACGATTCGGCCGGTTCTGGAGACTCGGGAGGAGGTTTTCACTTTCAAACCGAGGCTCGATTTGTCGAATCCGCTTGTGCGTCTGACGTTGAGCCAGGCGTTCTTTCCCGAATTAATCGCCTTTTACGAGCGCGAATATGGGGAAGGCGTCCGACCACATCTGACCGTGGCTTTGCTGGATGGGCGCATCGGTTTTGTCGGCGTCTCCGGTGAATTCTTCTGCGGCCATGCGCTCAGCCTGAAGCGTCGCGCGCGATTGGATCACCTGTTCTTTTTGGGTTACTGCAACGATTATCATCAGTATTTTCCCACGATCGAGGCGGCCAGCGAAGGCGGTTATGGCACTGTTCCTCCGGTGTCCAGCGCCGAAATCGGCGCTGGGGAGCGCGTCATGGATCGCGCCCTGATTCACCTGTATCAGATGCGCGGAAAACTGTCTGATCGCCCGGTCGAGAAAAGGTGAGTTCGTCGAAGATTCATCCCGTCAACGGCCCAGCCGCGGACTCATCCGGACAACCCGCATCGAGATATGCCTGCAGGAGAATCTGAGCCGCCACACGATCGCGCCGTGCCCTGCGCCTCTTGTGACTCAGTCCCGCCTGCCACAGAGCGGACTCGGCCTCGACCGTGCTGAAACGCTCATCCCAAAACCGCACAGGCAAGCCTGTCGATTCGGCCAGCCATGCACCGTAGCCGCGGGCTTCTGTCGCCTTCTGACCCTCGCGGCCGTCGCAGTGTAGCGGCAGACCAACGACGATCGCGCCGATGTCCTCAGTCTCCGACAAGGCGCGAAAGTACACGGCGTCGCGCTCGCACCCTTGTCGCTCGTATACAGCCAAGGGCGACGCCAGGCGCCGCTCCGCATCACTGATCGCCAGCCCAATGCGAACCGTACCGAAATCGACACCGAGCAATCGAGTGCGTGCGCTCACAGGTGCTTTTCGAGTCCTTTTTTCTTCAAGAGATCGACGAGCTGCTTGACGGTGCCTTCATCGCGACGGTCAGCGATCAACGTGGCGTCGCCGTCCTGCACGATCACCAAATTCTCAACGCCGATCGTGGTGATAATCTTTCCCACATCACCGACGATGATGCAATGATTCGTTCTTAGCCCGCAATGCGTCGCCAGGATGGTGTTGTGATCGGCATCCTGAGGATGCATACGCTCCAGCGCCAGCCAGCTGCCGACATCGTCCCAGCGATATGGGGCCTTGACGACGAGTACCTCCTTGGCGTGTTCCATGATGGCGTAATCGATACTTATTTTCGGCAGAATTTCATATTCGTGCCGCAGAACTCCGTCACGTTTCGGTGTGTCCCAGGCGTCGGCGATGCGGCACACGGCGTCATGCAGCTTCGGCTGTTGTCGCCGCAATTCCTCCAAAACCGCTGCGACACGCCAAACGAAAATGCCGCTATTCCAGAAATACTCACCCGAGGCGAAGAAACGCTCCGCCCGCTCGGCCACCGGCTTTTCCTCGAAGCGCTGGACGCGGAAGAGGCTGACGCCCTGGCGCTGGCCGATCTCGGCGCCGCGATGGATGTAGCCGTAACCGGTGGAGGGAAACGTGGGCGGGATTCCGAACGTGATGAGAGCACTTGAATGCTCTTCGGCCATCTGTGCGGCGACATGAACGGCTCGTTCGAACTCGCGCACGGGTTCGATGACATGATCCGCCGGAGTGACCACCATGACCGCTGAAGGATCCTGACGGGCGATGAGGGCCGCACCCAATCCGATGCACGGCGCCGTATCGCGGCCGCATGGCTCGCCGACGATGCGATCAGTTGGCAAGTGCGGCAACTGCCGGCCTGTTTCGTCCTGGTAGGTTTGGCCTGTGATGACCCAGGTTCGCTCAGGCGGAAGCAAAGCTTCGACGCGGTCCAGGGCCAACTGCAACAGCGTACGTTCGCTGCCCAGTGCAAGAAACTGTTTCGGTCGCCGCTGTCGGCTTCGGGGCCAGAATCGCGTGCCGCCGCCGCCCGCCAGGATCGTCGCATGAAGCATGTGGTTGGCCTTTCTACTCAAAATACGTCGCTTCTTTGATCCGCATCTTACGATCCACGCGCCGTGCGAACTCGTCGGCGTCCAGCGCGAACAGAGAACTGACTTCGAGGGCCACAGCCGGTTCGCCGTTCTCCGTTCTCGTCACTTCAACCCCGGCACCGGCCAGCCAGTCGGCGGCAAGGTTCGTCAGTGCCCCTTGCACCGACCTCGGCGAGTCTGCTCCTTCCGCGTTTTTCAAGGGGGCAAACTCTTCTCGATGGGAGGTCTCCATCACCAGCCAGCGGTCGGACAAGGGCAGCACGTCAAAGATGAAGCGCTCGAACTTGAGCGCGTTCTCTTTCTGGGGCTGCATGACCTCCCCCTTTTCGTCCAGATAGGGCACCTTCTTTCGGGCAGTGTGGAACGGCAGTAGGCCGGCTCCCTCGGTGACGCGTGCCAGGAAGTCCACGTCGAAAACATGGATGGCGGGACTACCGGCCCATAGCCGGAGCCGGCCATTCGCATCGCGTTCATTCGCCAAGCTGTCGGGCAGGTCCGAATACTCGATCATTGCGCAACGTCCATCGACCAAGGCGAGATTGCCGAGGCGGTCCTTGGGTCCTTGCTTGGGCACAATTTTCGAGGACGCCTCGGAGCGTTGCCAGAGGTGTCGGCCAATGAAAATTGGATCGGCTATTTTCACAAGCGGATTGTCCACTTGAAAATAAAACAGGTGGCGAATGCCGCGCCGGTGCAAGCGTTCGAGGAGACCGCTTTTGCCCAGGGCTGTCAACGTGCCACCGTGTCCATCGGGGCTGAGGAACAAACGGCCCGGCGCTTCCAGGAGTAGCTTGCCCGCGGCCAAATCCAGGGCCGGCATCGTTCCCTGGCAGAAGAAGAACACTTCCTCCTTGGGCAGTCCGAAATACGCCTGCATGTCGAAGAATTGCCGAGTCTCGGCGTCCGTCGCCGGGCTGGTCATAACGAGGAACGGTAGTCGCTTGCCGTAGCGTCGGCTCAGAGCCAGCACTTTCTCCGCATGGATCTGAAACAGACTCTTACCGCTAATCGGGCCGATGGAGTACATGCCCTTGGGGTGATCGAAACCGAGGCGGCTCCCCTGTCCACCGGCCACGACAAGCACGGCTACCTCGCCCCGTCGCAACGCTTCCTCCCCAACCGCACGCATGGCGGAATTATCGGGAGCGTCAGCCGGAACGATGTCGAGTGGCTTGATTCGTGACGAATCCGGCACCTGGTAGGTATGTTCGCGGTCTGCGTAAAGCTGGGCCAGGCGCTCCAGATCAATTGTCCAGAGTTGAGCTATCAATTCCCGGCGCTCGTGGTCGCGAAGCCTGCCCCACCAGGCCAGGACGTGTTCCTGCCGATGCTTTCTCAACTTCTGCTGCAATTCCGCCGGAACAGTCGTCGAGGCAATAGTCATGGAATCCTCGGGAGAGACTCAGAAGTCGAATGACAATCCATCGTAGGCCAGCTGCACATTGGCCGGCAACATTCGATTGACCGTCTCATGTTCCAGCTCATGGCTCATGTGCGTCAGGTAGGCGCGCTCCGGGTTGAACTGCCGGATAACATCGAGGGCTTGTTCCAGCCCGAAATGCGCGGGGTGCGGCTTGAAGCGCAGTGTGTCGAGCACCAGAACACGCAGTCCTTCCAGGCGCGACCAGCTGTCTCGCGGAACCTGACTGACATCCGTGCAATAGGCGACGTCGCCAATCCGAAATCCCAGAACGTCGAAATGAGCGTGGATCAACGGGATGGGCGTTACCTGTTGGCCGAGAGCCTGGAACGGATCGTTGCCTATGCGCTCAAAGACGAGTTTGGGGATCATGCCAGCCGGGAGCGAGTCAGCCTCCGGGCCGAAGGCGTAGGAGAATACTGTGCGAATCTTACCCTCGACCTCAGCGGTGCAGTACAACGGAATCGGTCTGCCCAGGACGCGTGACAATGGCCGAAGATCATCAAGTCCGAATAGGTGATCGGCGTGATAGTGCGTGAACAGCGTGGCGTGGATGAGGCGGACACGCTCACGCAACAGTTGCAGGCGTAGCTCAGGCGGCGTGTCGATGAGCAAATTGCCTTCATTCGTGCGGATAAGCACTCCACAGCGATAGCGGTGATTGCGTGGATCGGACGATTGGCAAACAGGGCAATCGCAGCCGATCATGGGCACGCCCATCGACGTGCCAGTGCCGAGGAAGGTAAACGTTCGCGTTTGAGCCATCATGAACTCTATCGGGACTCGTTTGTCCATCGGTCCCGCCGCCGGAACCATGCGAATCTATTTTAGCAAATCGCTGGCCCCATTGGCGGCTACGGGCAGTTCGCTGAAACGGAGAACGGCACCGTTTGCCAGGCCGACGAGAGCAAAATCCGCCAATGCACCCAGGCCAACGGCGACGGCGGGAGCATCGAGGTTGGTTTGGTCGCGCAGGCCCCCCTTGATATCGCGGAGATAGAGACGTTGCTGTCGGTCGGCGGTGAGCAAGCGATCTCCCGCATAAGAAAGCGCGGCGAGGTGGCAAGGAGTCTCCAGCGCGATGCGCTGTTGCTGAGAGTGAGCGGTGCTGTAGCGATACAAACCGTCGCTGAAACAGGCCAGCATTACACAACTGCCGTCCCCGCTGACGGCCAAGGAGCCGATGTGGGCAACTAGTCCGTCGCGCCACAGACATTCACCGGAGGCCGCAAGACAGAGGACGAGGCCGAAATCCGAAGCGGCGACGAGAACTCGTTTCTCGGGGACAAAGGCCAGATGATGCAAGGTACGTGGCGTCGTCGCCTTCCAGATCGTCCGTCCGCGCGCCGTCATCAGATACAAGGTTCCTGCTCCATCGGCCACGGCGACACAGCGGCCCAACGGATCCACGGCCACAGCCGTGACACGCTGGAGCAGAGGTCGCTGCCAGCGGGGCGTCAGATCCGGAGCCAGCCAGCAAATCATCGGTACCTGTGAGCCGCCCACGACGAATGCACTGCCGTCATCCGAGCAAGCGGCCGCGGAGATCGGAACGGGAGCGGGACGTCGCGCCTGAATCGCCCCCTCATGGTTGAAAAGCAGCAAGTTGTCTTGCGAATCCCAGGCGAGGAGCGTTTCGCGCTCCCGTGCCAGTACGAGTCCTCGTAGCGGTGCCGGAACGGTTTGCGACCAGAGAAGACGCATTGGATTATTCGGGCATGATTTGCAGGCTTCTTCGCAGTTCCTGCAATAGTGCCTGCCTGGCTTCGATGAGGATGTCGTTGACGTCAAACGAGCGGAAGTCAGGTTCGATGCCTCTGGTGCTGTAGGGCTGCCAATGCGGCGACAGCAATTTGGCTACGGTGATGCGGATACCGGCCGGCATGCGCTCGAAATACGGCTTATCCAGAGGGATGACACACTGGAGTGTCCCCTTGCCAAAAGTGGTCTGTCCGACCAGCTTGGCACGGCCATTGTCCTTGAGCGCGCCGGCGAGCACCTCGGCAGCACTGGCTGTTTCCCCATCGATGAGTACGACCATCGGCAACAAGAGAGCACCGGGATGTTCGGATCGGATGGTTCCGCTTAGTTTGCGGTCCTTGAACGCATGCGATTGCGACACGACGATGATGCCCTCGGGCAAGAACAACTCCGCTACCTCGACGGCGGATCGGAACAAGCCGCCCGGGTTGTGCCGCACATCGAGGATGAGAACTTTCATGCCGATCGCCTGGAGCATCGTCAGTGCATCCTTGACCTCCTGGAGTGTCGATTCCTGGAAATAGTTAATGGTCAGTTTGCCGATGGGGAAGATGACCTTCATGCCATCTTCCAGAACGAACTCGAACGGCTCGTCGAGCAATTCATACTCGACGCTCGGCACAGTGACCGGCGCCCGCTTGATTTCCAACAGTTTTGACTCGGAGTAGATGCTGCTGAAGGGAACAACCTCCAACTTCACAATAGTTCCCGACCGGCCGCGAAGCAGCTCCGCCGCTCTCTCTACACTCAAGTCGAGTGTCGATTGCCCTTCAATGCTTACTATGCGGTCGTGCGGCTTGAGGTCGGCTTTCTCCGCCGGACTGCCCGGATAAACGCGTCGAATCACGAGTTGTTCGTCGATCGCTTCCAGATCCACACCGATGGACACGAGTCGTCCACGCAGCGCGGACTGTACATCGCGGTAGTGTCCGGGAGTCAGGAAAAAAGTGTATTCATCGAGTGCGTTGCAGGCACCGCTGAGGAATTCCAGAGCAATAACGGTGACCAAAATCGGCTTTCCTATGGAGCAAAGCTGTTGAGCTGTGCGGCCGATTGCTGCCACTTGCTCGCGGGCCTCGGACCGGTCGTTTATCTTGCGATGTCGCCACTCGCTCAGTTTTTTCTGCAAAGACTCCAGACACTCCGGCGCTACATTGGGAAAGTAATCGCGCGTGAAGATCGGCTCGGCGAAAGCAAGACGCAACTCCTCTAGCCCTTGCGCGAACAGTACGGACGGACTGCTTTTCTGGCGATCGGTGTATACGCGATCGATCGTCTCCAGCACGTTGACGTACAGATCCAGGGCCTGAGCCGGCGTTAAGCGTTCGAGGGCTGTGCGATATAACTTGTCCTGATGGCGTTGCACGATTCGGTAGTGCCGCAGAGAACGCTGATAGGCTTGGCGGATACGCGCGTCATCGCGGTTGCGGTGCAGAAGCTCATCGTAAAGGCAACAGGCTTCGCGCCAATCGTGGTTTTTCTCACATGACTGGGCTTGCTTGAGAAGTTCTTGACTGTTGAGCGCCTGAGCGGAAGCAGTGGCAGGCAGAGTGATAAGCCCTAGCAACAGGACCAGACCTCCAACGTCAATGCCCAATCGCTTGCACAGAATTCGCGGAGTTGCTTTTGCCAAGGGGCACCTCATCACGGGCTTCCATCCCGCCAGGCGTTGCCGATAGAAATCGGGTCAACGGAGCGGATCAGTGGATCGCTACGGATTTCCATTCGCTGAGTTCGAGTATAGATGACCTCGTCCGACGCGTCAAATCGCTCCATCGGTTAGTGACTCTTCGCAGAAGCGCTGCACAGACTCGACGCTTCTGCGAAGTGTTGCTAAGCACTATAACAAGCGTAGCCATCGTTCCGTTGGTCCTTCGCCGATTTTCTCGGGGCACGGAGAATCTAACGCATGCTTGACGCGGTTCGGCAAGAGGTTATCACCCTGGCCCACACGGTCGTGGTCAAGGTCGGCACCAATGTGCTCACATACGAGGACGGCAGACTCGATCCGCAGCGTTTGCAAGCACTGGCCGATCAACTCCAGCGCCTGCGCGCCGGGGGCCGGAAGGTCGCTCTGGTAAGCTCCGGGGCCATCGGCGCCGGCATGGGCCGGCTCGGTTTGACACGGCGGCCAACTGATCTGCGCCAACTCCAGGCCTGCGCCGCCGTTGGTCAGGCTTTGCTCATGCGTGCTTATGAGGACTGCCTGGCCCGTCACGGCATCCCCACCGCCCAAATTTTATTGACCGCCGGCGATTTCGACAGTCGCGGTCGCTATCTCAACGCCCGCAACACTATTCTAACGCTCTTCGAGTACGGCTGTCTGCCCATCATCAATGAAAACGATACCGTTAGTGTGGCTGAGATCCGTTTCGGCGATAACGATCATCTCGCCGCGCTGGTAACCAATCTCCTCCAAGTACCGCTCCTCATTCTGCTGACGGTCGTGGACGGCCTGTACGCTTCCGATCCGCGAAACGATCCCTCCGCGCCCCTCATCACCACTGTACCGTCGATCGATTTCTCCATTTTGGAGAAGGCCGGCAGCAGCCGCAGTACTCTAGGTTCCGGTGGCATGGGGAGCAAACTACGCGCCGCACGCTTGGCGACCGTGGCTGGCGAATCGGTCATCATCGCTAACGGCAGAGGTCCGAACATTCTCGACGCCATCTTTCGAGCCGAGCCGATCGGAACGCTCTTTCTGCCCCACGACCGCACCATGCCGGCCTGGAAGCGCTGGCTCGGCTACACGGCTCGGCCGAGCGGCCGACTCGTCGTCGATGCCGGAGCACGCCACGCAGTTCAGCACCAGGGCCGAAGTTTGCTGCCGATAGGCGTGGTCCAGGTCAACGGCGCGTTCAACAAGGGCGATGTCGTCACCCTATTAGACGTGGAAGGCGTCGAATTCGCGCGCGGCCTGAGTAATTATTCTTCCAGAGATGTCGAACGCATCTGCGGCTTGCGCAGCGAACAGGTGCGCGAGGTGATTGGCGATTCCGCTTATGATGAGGTTGTCCACCGGGACAATCTGGTGGTGATCGGGTGACTTATGACGACATCTCGTGCACAAATGCTCCAGCGAATTCGGGAAGCCGTAATGGAAGGTAATCGTGCCGGAGGCCATCCAGTCGAAGTTCCAGAGCGCGGACAGGTCGGCTATCAGGGAGCAGGCGGCGATCTCCTCACACGTTTCTGCGCTGAACTCACAACCGCAGGCGGACAGCCTCACATCGTCGCGGATACAGCCGCTGCCACGCGAGTCGTACTGGATCTGGTTCGTTCACGCTCGATCCGCCGTCTGCTTCTGGGCCATGGTGGAGTTCTGGACTCACTGATGATTGTCGAGCCGCTACGCGTTGCCGGCGTCGAAGTCGTGGACGTAATGCACGCATCCGATACAGGCAATCGCTCATCACCAGGAGGAGTCTGGGAACGAGCAGAGCTGGGATTATCGGGTGTAGATTATCTCATCGCCGAAACGGGCAGCGTGGTACTGGCGAGCCGTGCCGAACAACCGCGTTCCGTCAGCTTGTTGCCGCCCGTTCACATCGCCGTGGCCGATCGCCACCAGCTGCTGCCCGATCTCTTCGATCTGTTCTCCAAACTCGACGCACCAAAGGGTGGATTACCGTCGAATTTGTCGATCATTACGGGGCCAAGTAAGACCGGCGACATTGAACTCCGACTCGTGACAGGCGTTCATGGTCCCGGGGAGATTCATGTCGTTGTGATCGATTCCGAAACGGCGTGCGCGCCGTACTCTGAGCCCAAAGTGTAAACGACGGCTTTTCGCTTACACTTCAGACTCGGACTACGGGCTGGAGCGATGGGCGAAGATTGGGCGTTCGCAAGTTAAGCGGTGGGCGGGAACTCTGACTGATTTCGCGCAGCGCCTGGATGAAAGCGCGACAATCCGGCCAGCGCGAGTCGGCGTGCGGATGCAGCGCTCGTGCAATAATCGGTAGTTCGCGCTCGCGAATTTTTGTCAAATCGACTGGCAGTCCCGAGGGTTGCTCATCCGACGGTGGAGAATTCCAGAATGGCCGATCACCTGCACAGAGATGCAAGAATGTAATGCACAGCGCGTATTGATCCGTTCCGGTAGTGGCTTGTCCCTTGAATAGTTCCGGCGCGGCATACGGCAGTGTACCACGCCAGCCGTTGCGATGTGTGTGCCAGCTCGTTCCTGCGCATAAACCGAAATCGGCGATTTTCACACAGTCGCCCTGTAGCAACAGATTGGTGGGTTTGATGTCGCAGTGCTGCAAACCGCGCGAAGAGGGATTGACGTTCGGCAACTTCAGATCAGCCAGGAAGTCCAGACCCTCGGCCACCTGCTCCAGTAATTCGAGTAGATGGTCGACCGGAATGTTCTTGCCGGTCTCCTCAAGATAGACCTGGCGCAAATCATCCAAGTTGCCGTCGGCGCGTTCCATGCTGAGAACAATGTGCTTCGCTGTGGAATGAACGCCAAACATGCGAATGAAATGGCGGTGCCGAAGCTCGCTCAAGCCCCGGAGGACCCGGATCTCGCTACTAATGAGAGAAGGGGAAGCGGTACGGCAATCCATGAATTTCA
This sequence comes from Gemmataceae bacterium, assembly GCA_036557565.1. Lineage (GTDB taxonomy): Bacteria > Planctomycetota > Planctomycetia > Gemmatales > Gemmataceae > JAJPHU01. The sequence goes on along the minus strand of DATBHJ010000067.1, from coordinate 53,497 downwards.
GAGCGACGAGGTTTCCTTCTGGATCGTGAGCTTCCCAGACCTCACCGAAGGCTCCCGCTCCGAGCCGTTTCGTAAGACGATGACCCGGAATGGGTTGCAAACCGATTTCGAGCATGTGCACTGTCCGAATGGATGCGGGGAGAAGCTGAGTTCGAGGGGACCGGCGGGTTGTTCGTCCTTGTCCCACCAGCGCACTTAGCCATCACTAAAGGATACGTTGTGGTTGGCAGATGGCAAACAAAAATCCAGATTCTACAATTCGCCGTTCGATCCGCGGTCCGCGGCCTTCTATCGGCGGCTTGTTCGCGGAACGCAGGCGAATACACTACGGACTGCGGACCATTTACATGGAGGCTTACGGTGACGATGCGACGCGCTTTCTTGTCTCTCACCCTCTTGCCGCTACTCGTTCTCACTCTGACAAACGCCGATGAGACCAAGAGGAAAGAACCTCGCCTCTGGCGGGGCATCGACACGACGGGGATGGACCCATCGCGCAAACCCTGGGAAGATTTCTACCAGTTCGCCAACGGCAAATGGATATCCGAGACGGACATTCCTCCGGATCGGCCTGCTGTCTTCGTATTCACTCTGTTGGCCAAGCGCAATCGCGAGCAGATGCGCACGATTCTCGAAGAGGCGGCTAACGACAAGAGTGCGCCCAGGGACAGTGTTCGCGGGAAAGTAGGTGCTTTCTATCGCAGTGGCATGGATGAGAGAAAGATCGAGGAGCAGGGAGCCAAACCGTTGCGGGAGGAGTTCGAGCGCATCGCCGCGATCAAGCAGCCGAAGGATCTACTGCCGGCGCTGGCCCGGCTGCACTTGCTCCGCTCCTTCCCCGCCTTCGATTTCACATCGACGCCGGACCTGAAGGACAGCCGACGCGTTATCGCCAGGTTTTCGCAGGGTGGGTTGACCCTTCCCGATCGCGATTACTACCTCAAGGACGATGACCGACTCAAGAAAATCCGAGGCGAATATGTCGCCCATGTCACGAAGATGTTCGAGCTGCTGGGCGACCCGCACGCCGATGCCGAGCGCGCCGCAAAAACGGTTCTCGAGTTCGAGACGAGGCTGGCCAAGGCTTCGCGGGCGCGGGCCGATTTGCGCGATCCCCAGCGCAACTACCACCTGATGAGCGTCTCCGATATGGAGAAGGAAACGCCAGGCGTCTCCTGGCAGCCTTACTTCGCGGCGCTTGCACTGAGCGATTTGAAAGAGTTGACCATCGGGCAGCCGGACTTCCTCAGGGAAGTCGGACAAATGATCGTTCAGACCCCGCTCGAGGAGTGGAGAATCTACCTGCGCTGGAGGTTGCTCACTACCTATGCCGACAAACTGAGTCCGCCGTTCGTCGAAGAAGATTTTCGTTTCTCGGGGACGGTACTGACGGGCACACCGCGCAACTTGCCGCGCTGGGAACGAATTGTGCAAGACACCGACAACTTGCTCGGCGAAGCGCTCGGCCAACTATTCGTCGAGAAGATGTTTCCACCGGAAGCCAAGAGCAAGGCGGAGGCTCTGGTCACCAATCTCAAGGACACCCTCCGAGATCGACTCGCGAAGCTCGATTGGATGCAGCCGAAGACACGTGAACAGGCACTGCGCAAACTCGATGCCATGGCGGTCAAAATCGGTCATCCGACCAAATGGCGCGATTACTCGGGCCTGGCCGTGGACCAAGACGTGTACGTCTTGAACGTAATGCAGGCCGAAGAGTTTCTTTCGCGCTACGACCTGGCCAAGATCGGCAAGCCGCTGGATCGCGCGGAATGGAGAATGACGCCGCCCACGGTAAACGCCTACTACCAACCTAACCGGAACGAAATCGTTTTTCCCGCCGGCATCCTGCAACCGCCCTTCTTCGATCCCAAGGCTGACGATGCCCTCAATTACGGAGGCATCGGCATGGTGATTGGCCACGAGCTAACACATGGCTTCGACGACCAGGGGCGCAAGTTCGACGCTGACGGGAATCTGCGCGACTGGTGGACACCGGAAGATGCGGAGACCTACAAGAAACTCGCCGAGGAGATCCGTGAGCAATACAGTCGTTATGTCCCGATTGACGATCTCAAGATCAACGGCGAGCAAACTCTGGGCGAAAACATAGCCGATCTGGGAGGTCTAAAAATCTCTTACCTCGCCTTCAAGAAGACTCTCAAGGACAAAGCCGTTCCCGCTAAAATCGATGGTTTCACGCCGGAGCAACGCTTCTTTCTCTCCTATGCGATGCTCTGGCGGGCCGCCGTCCGCGACGAATTCCTCCGGCGGCAAGTACGGACGGACTATCATTCACCGGCTCGTTTCCGTGTCCTGGGCCCGCTCTACAATACGCCGGAATTCTTCGAGGCATTCCCGGCGCCCGAGGACGCGATTCGCACGAAACTCAATCCCAAACCTGTTGTGATATGGTAACAGACATCGCCCGCTCTCGACGGAGTACACCACCATGACGCGACGTTTGTTCGTGACCAGCGCGGCGCTGCTGGCTTTGGCCGTTACGGGTCTCGCCGCTGACGACAAGAAGGAAATCAAGGTCCTCATCATCACAGGCGACCACGGCCATGCCTGGAAGGAGACCACACCGTTCATCCGCGATTTTCTCACGAAAGCGGGCATGAAAGTGGACGTTACCGAAACGCCCCGCAAAGACCTGACCAGCGACAATCTGTCCAAATACGATGTATTGCTGCTCAATTACAAGGACACAAAAAAAGGCGGACCGGCCACGAAGTGGTCGGACGAGAACAAGCAAGCGTTCACCGATGCCGTCAAGGGCGGCAAGGGCTTGTTGGTCTATCACCATGCCTCCTCAGCATTCGTCGGTGGCGGCGAGTTCGACAAGGAGTTCGAGCGGGTCATCGCCGGCGGCTGGCGCAAGCAGGGCAACCACGGCAAGCGCCACGTCTTCACCGTGACCGTTCGCAACGCCGATCATCCCATTACCAAGGGCATGCCCGCCGAGATCAAACACAGCAACGATGAACTGTATCAGAATTCCGTAATGTTACCCGGCAGCGTCGTGCTGGCCACTGCGTATTCCGATAAGAGCCTCGATCCGAATAACAGCGGCAAGCATGAGCCGGTGGTGTGGGTGGCCGAGTACGGCAAGGGCCGCGTTTGCGAGAATGTGCTGGGCCATGATGTGGCGGCCATGCAGAGTCCCGGCTTCCAGGCGTTGATGATCCGTGGCATCGAGTGGTGTGCCACCGGCAAGACCGAATCGCCTGTCCCTGCAGATTTGAAATGAAGAGGATCGTCGTTAGCGACGCTTCTGCGAAGCGACGCTAACCGAAACACACATGAATCAGAATCCACAGATGCAGTGTCTGCGCATCCTGGCACTCGCCTTCTTGATCCTCGGGGGCAGCGTGCGCGCCGCCGACCCCTGGGTCGTCTACGATGGCTCGGATGGCCCGGGCAAAGGCAAACACATCGTCCTCGTCAGCGGCGACGAGGAGTATCGCTCCGAAGAAGCACTGCCGCAACTCGGCAAAATCCTGGCAAAGCATCACGGTTTCAAGTGTACGGTGCTTTTCGCAATCGATCCCTCGGACGGTACCATCAATCCCAACAAGAACGACAACATCCCCGGACTGGAAGCGCTAAAGAACGCCGACCTGATTATCCTCTTCACCCGCTTCCGCGATCTTCCCGACCAACAGATGAAGCACATCCTTGAGTATGTTGAATCGGGCCGACCAATCCTCGGCCTTCGCACAGCGACGCACGCATTCAACCTCAAGAGCAAGAGCTATGCGAAATACTCCTGGAACAGCAGGACCGAATGGAGAGGCGGCTTCGGGCGGCAGATCCTGGGTGAGACCTGGGTCAATCACTGGGGCAATCACGGCAAACAGAGTACGCGTGGAATCGTCGTCAAGGGCGAGAATGACAACCCAATCTTGCGCGGCATAAACGACGGTGACATCTGGGGACCGACGGATGTTTATGAGGTTCACCTGGGTAGCGATTGCAAGCCGCTGGTTCTTGGTCAAGTGCTCCAGGGGATGAAGCCAAGCGCTCCGCCCGTGGAAGGCAGGAAAAACGACCCGATGATGCCGATTGCCTGGACCAAGTCGTATCAGGGCGTGTCGGGCAAGATGGGTCGTGCCTTCACAACGACGATGGGGGCATCGCAGGATCTCCAGAGCGAGGGACTGCGACGCTTGCTCGTCAACGCCGCCTACTGGTCCGTTGGCATGGAAGATAGGATCTCTGCCAAATCCACCGTCGAGCTGGTCGGCGAGTACAAACCGTCGCCGTTCGGCTTCGGTGGTTACACGAAGGGTGTCAAACCCTCTGACCTTGAAATCAAATAGCGGGCTAGTGGAGGGGCATCCCATGTCCGGTGTTTCGCTCGAACCGAGAGTGCCTGGCCATGTCCAAGAGACTCCGGCTGGCCCTCGACTCGTTCGCGCACCGCGTGGCCGAGAGCGCTCCTGCAAGGGCTGGGTCCAGGAAGCGGCGCTGCGCATGCTGATGAACAACCTCGATCCCGATGTTGCCGAGGATCCGGATCGACTCGTGGTTTACGGCGGTGCCGGAAAGGCAGCGCGGAACTGGCAATGCTTTGACGCCATCGTGTCCACCCTTCGCAAACTGGAAAACGATGAAACGCTGTTGGTGCAGTCGGGTAAGCCGGTAGGTGTGATCCGCACACACGTCCTGGCGCCGCGCGTTCTGCTTGTCAACAGTCTACTCGTGCCGAAATGGGCGACGTGGGAGGAGTTTCGCCGTCTGGAGGCGATGGGCCTGACCATGTACGGGCAGATGACGGCCGGCAGCTGGATCTACATCGGCTCCCAGGGAATCTTGCAGGGAACGTACGAGACATTCGCTGCCTGCGGCCGACGACATTTCGGCGGAAGTCTGTCTGGGCGGCTGGTCGTTAGTTCGGGTCTCGGAGGCATGGGCGGTGCGCAACCCCTGGCCGCCACTATGAACGGGGCCGCTTTTCTGGGAATCGAGGTCAATCCCGAGCGCATCGAACGCCGGCTACAAACAGGGTATTTGGATCGCAAAAGTGAGCATCTGGACGAAGCTCTCAGCTGGCTATTGGACGCGAAACACCGGGGTCAGGCATTGTCTGTCGGCTTGCTCGGAAATGCGGCGGCAGTTCTGCCGGAGTTGGTGCGGCGCGGCGTCGGGCCTGACGTGTTGACCGATCAGACTTCGGCGCACGATACCCTTAACGGATATGTACCGCTGCCGCGTTCGCCTGGAGAAGATCTCGATCAGTTGCGCCGCGATCATCCGCAGGAGTACGTGCGGCGGGCGATCGAGTCCATCGCTGTTCAAGTGCGCGCCATGCTCGATTTGCAAGCGCGCGGAGCGATCACTTTTGATTACGGCAACAACATTCGTGCCCAGGCTGTCGAAGGTGGAGTCCGTGATGCGTTCCTCATTCCTGGATTTATTCCGGAGTACATCCGTCCCTTGTTCTGCGAAGGGCGCGGGCCCTTTCGCTGGGTGGCCTTATCAGGAGATCCGGAGGACATCTATCGCACCGATCGCGCCGTCCTGGAGACGTTCCCCCACGATGAAGCGCTGACGCGCTGGATCAAGCTGGCTCGCGAGCGCGTACGGTTCCAGGGTTTGCCGGCACGCATTTGTTGGCTCGGTTACGGCGAACGCGCCAAGCTCGGGCTTTGTTTCAACGACCTGGTCGCCCGTGGTGAGTTGAAGGGACCGATTGTGATTGGCCGCGATCATCTCGACGCCGGTTCGGTGGCCTCGCCGAATCGCGAGACGGAAGGCATGCGTGACGGTTCCGACGCCATAGCGGATTGGCCAATCCTCAACGCCCTTATCAATACGTCGTGTGGGGCCAGTTGGGTCAGCGTTCATCACGGCGGCGGTGTCGGAATCGGTTATAGCCTACACGCCGGCATGGTAGTTGTCGCCGACGGCAGCGCGGACGCCGCTATTCGCTTGGAGCGCGTACTGACCAGCGACCCCGGTACCGGAGTGATACGCCATGTCGATGCGGGATACGAGGATGCGGTTCGTTGCGCGGAAGAACGCAGTGTGGCAATCCCCGGTCTGAATTACTAAGGGCTTGCCACCGAAGATCGACAGATCGGAGAAAATGACACGAGACGTCGAAGAATTCCGAAAACGATGATCTTAACGGTTATACGGCTAGAGAGCAGTGACGGTGGGGCTCCGAGTTCCAATCATGCGAAACTGATTCAACCCTATTTGCTATGAGTTGTTAGTTCCTCCTCGCCTGGTCGTCCACCCATTGACGGAAGAAACAGCGCCAATGCCGGCTTATCGTTCAAGATAGAATCGATTGCGCTTGCCATTGCTCCGTTAACTGTGAGACAATCGGCAGTAGTTATCTCCACGGCGCCCTCGCCGTGGTCGAAACCAAGGAAGCAGGGAGTATCCCGCCAATGTCGTGGAATGCACGTCGCGCTTTCATCGTCCTGCTGCCATTGATGATGGTCACCTCGGCCCTCTGTCTCACGCAAGGGCGCGCTCAAGAAAAGAAGATGGAAGATAAGGGGGTTGCTCTTCCAGCTGCGCCTCCGGCGCCGGGACTCCCGGGCGTCGTGGCTCCGAGTACGCCGGCTGAGGGAAACATGGATCCCGATGGCTTCCTGAAAAACGGCATACACCTTGTTAAGGACGAGAAGGGCCGCGGCAAGCAGATTGAAGCGGCCATTGATTACATCAATGATGAAAACTGGGCCACTGCCGTCGAGCGATTGCAGAAGCTCCTGGAGATTGACGAGGATGTTTTCGTGCGCCTCAAGCGCAAGAAAGCCGAGGGCAGTGAAGTCTACGTCTGGGTCAGTGCCAAGCAAGAGGCGGATCGACTCATCAGCACACTGCCGTCGGCGGGAATGGATTTCTACAAGGCGACCTACGGCGCCAAGGCGGCCGAGTTGCTCAAGAAGGCCAAGAAAAACGGCGATCCGGGTTTGCTCAATGACATCATGAAGCGATATGCCCACACCGACGCCGGCGCGGAAGCGATCAAGATACTGGGCGACTACAAATTCGATCGCGGCGAGTACATGCCAGCCCTCCTGTGCTACAGCAAACTCATCAACCGCCTGGGCACAGAAAAGACGCCGGTTCCCCTGCTGGCCAAGGCGGCGTGGGCAGCTCACCTGGCGCCTCCCTCTTCGTCGGACAAGAACACTGTGACAGCTGCCAATGTGTTCAGCGAAAAAGAACTTTGGAAGATGTTGCGCGCCCGCACGCGCGAAGTGCAGTTCGGCGAGCAGGCCATTGCTGTCGAGGACTTGCAAGATCACGTTGCCAAGCTGGACCGTTCGCGCCTGGAACAGAATGCCACGGATTCCCTGATTTATCGTGCAACTCCCAGCCGCAGCAACCAACTGACCGGCGGACCCGCCTTCATGACGCGCGAATGGGGTCTCTCGCTCCTGTACGAGAGTCCTAGTAGCTCTAGCAGCAGTCCGAACGCCTCGCGCGAGCGGATCCGAGCGGCCAAGCAGGAACTGAAAAAACAGAACCAGCCGATCATCCCCGCCTTCGCGCCCATCACCCTGTCAGTCCTCGACGGTAAGGGCGAAAAGAAACCCTTGCTCATCTACAAGAATTACTATGGCGTATTCGCGGTCGATCTGCGCACAGGCGAGCTTTCATGGAAATCCGATTCCTACTGGAGCTTGCAACGCATGTTGCAAGAACGCGGCTCAAAGCAAAACGTCGTGGCCGACTGGCTCAACACCTACCAACAACAACATCCGCAGATCGTCTTCGAGAACTCCACGGTCGATACGCTCAGCACGGACGGCCAATTTGTTTATGTAGTCGAGGATTTCGCCGTTCCGCCAACGCCGCAGATCAACCCCAACAATGGCGCTTTCTTCCCCGGTGGGATGCAGAACACTCCAAACATCGACCCGAACATCGAGAGATACATTTCTCACAACAAGCTCTATGCCATCAGCCTGGCGGGCAATTCCGGTAAGCTGGCCTGGGAACTGCCGGCTGAGGAGGATAAAGGACCTCTGGCCGACTGCTATTTCCTCGGGCCGCCGCTGCCGCTGGCCGGAAAGATGTACGTGTTGACAGACAAACAACAGGAGATTCGCCTGGTGTGTCTGGAAACGGCCGAGGTACGCGGCCCTGAGGGAAAAATGGTTTCCGTGCCCCGGGTCGTTTCAACGCAGACTCTGGGCATGACGCAGGAGAAGATGCAGAGCGATCCCTTGCGCCGCACCTGGGCCACGCACTTGGCCTATGGCGAAGGTATACTCGTGTGTCCAACCAATGCCGGCGCGGTGTTCGGTGTGAATCTGCTGGAAAACAGCCTGGTTTGGGCCTACCCATACCGCGACACGAGCGATGCCGCCGAGCAGCAGCCGCAGGTCTGGAATGGACGTATTCGCGGCGGTCAATGGCCGCCCGCGGGTTGGCGGCAACTGCCCGATGGCCGGCTCGTCCCCATCGTCACGCACCATAATCAGTGGAAGGTGACCGCCCCCGTCATCTCCGATGGCAAGGTCGTTTTCACCGCGCCCGACGCGCGATCCATCCACTGCATCAATCTGCGCGACGGCTCGCTCCTCTGGAAGCGAGTTAAACTCGACGACGACCTCTACCTGGGCAATGTTTATAACGGCAAGGTGCTGATCGTCGGCAAGAAAAACGTCCGCGCCTTGAACCTCTCGACCGGCGAGATGCTCTGGACGCTGGAGACGGGTACGCCATCCGGACAGGGAATCGGCAGCGATAACGTCTACTACTTACCGCTTAAAGATGCAGGTAAGGGCAAGGATGAGCCGCAAATTGTCGGAATCGACATGGATTCGGGCAAAGTTGCCTCTCGCAGCAAGTCTCGACCCAGTGAAGCAGACAAGAATGATGCGGACGTGCCCGGCAATCTGGCTTTTGCCGAGGGCAAGGTCATCTCCATCTCTGCTTTCGGCAAGGGCGAGAACGAAGATTCCAGCAAATGCGAGGGCGAAGTCGTCGCCTATCCGCAACTCAAGGTCAAGATCGCCGAGATGGACGAGCTGATTGCCAAGAACCCCAACGATGCAAACGCCTTGACGGATCGCGGCGAACTACGTCTGGACAAGGGCGACCTGGCGGGTGCCATCGACGATCTGAGCACCGCCCTCAAGAACAATCCCAACAGGGACACTCGCGACAAGGCCCGCGCCAAACTCTACGACACGCTAACGGCCTACATCGCGGATCACTTCAACGACGCAGAGAAGTATCTGAAGGAATACGAAGATCTGTGCAACATCGATCTCGCCTCCGCGTCGGAGAAAGACCGGACGAAACTTGAAGCCGAGCAACGCCGTCGCCGCTCCACGTTCCTGTGGCTCGTCGGCAAGGGCCGCGAGGAGCAGGGACGACTTGTCGAGGCGTTCGGGAAATACCAGCAATTTGCCCAGGAGGCGGGCAAGCAGTCTGAGCTGGTGCCCGCTGTGGATGATCGCCAGGTCAAGGCTGCGCCCGATGTCTGGTCGCGCGGCCGTATCATCGCCATGATGAACAACGCCACGCCGGAGAATCGTCGGCCACTGGAAAAACTCATCGCCGATAAATGGAACAAGCTGCGCGAAACCAACGACCTACAAGAGCTGCGCTCGTTCGTTCGCATGTTCGGTTCAGTCACGGACGCCGGAAAAGAAGCCCGGCTTGAACTGGTCGAACGCTTGATGGAGCTTAAGGACAGCGGCGAGGAACATCCGCTTTTGGAAGCGGAACTGGAGCTGAATCAGTTCCGCAGCGGACGACAAAGTCCCGAACTGGCCGCTCGTGCCACTGAGGCGCTGGCTCGACTGTACACCCGCAAAGGACTGCTCGAAGATGCCGCCTATTGTTACCGCAAGATCGGCAAAGAGTACGCCAACATCGTCATCCGCGACGGCAAGACAGGACGCCAGATTTACGATGACGATGCTGCAACCGACAAACGGTTGCTTCCCTATCTCGACGATCCGCAACCACTCGGATCGGTTCGAAAGTTTGGGGCCAAAATGGATCATGGAGAGTTTCCGGCACCCGCCAACAGCAAGCTCTTCCAATTCGAGCAGAGCGGCGAGAAGCTGCCGTTTTTCCACCATCACATCGTCGGACTGAACATCAGCGACGACCGGTTCATGCTCCTGGACCGCAACCTGGAAAAAGAGGATCACACGCCCAAGGAAGTCTGGACGGTGAAACTGACACCGACCATGTTCGGAGCACTCAGCACTCAGGTGCTGGGACAACAGATGAATGCGATGAACAACAATGTGGGTATGCCCGGAATGGGGATGCCCATTAACCCCAACAACAATCCCCATGCACGCTTCCCCTATTCGACTGTCGGACACCTCATCATTCTGCCGCTTGGGCAACGTGTCTTCGGCATCGATCCGGTAAATCATCGGAGATTATGGGAGGTGGATTTATTCGCGGATGCGGAGGGGCCGTTCCATGCCGATCCACGGAACCCGCGCGGACCGATGTTGGATCAGCAACATCCCCCTGCAGTGGACCCTCGTGATGGAAGCGTCTGGCTGACTTATCATAATGGTTGGGGCCAGCGCCTTGGTCAGGTAAGTCCGTTCCAGGGACAGACCATCTGCATTCAGACGCCCAAAGCGCTCAGCGCGCTTGATCCGCTGACGGGCCGAGTCCTGTGGTCGCGCATGGATGTCCATTCGCGCAACTATCTCTTCTCGGATGAGGACTACGTCTTCGTCATCGAGCTGGACAATCAGAACAATCCCAGTTCGACGCGCGTTCTTCGTGCTGCCGACGGCATCACTTTCAAGGCGCCTGACTTTGCCTCTCAGTTCAGCAAGCGCATGCAAGTGCTTGGGCGCTACCTGCTGTTGTCCGAGACAGGGCCGAGCAACGGTGTTGGGCTTCGGCTCTACGACATCGTAACCGGGCAGGACGTGTGGAAGCAAAGCTATCCTGCACGTTCGATCGTGGCGCAGAGCGAGGATGCCGGACTTACTGGCGTAGTCGAGCCTGGCGGCAAGGTTCACGTGATCGATTTGCGGGCTCGTAAGGAGATCATGAGCGGAGAGATGAACGATCCGACGGAGCGACTCCGGAATGTCCAGTCCTTTCATCTGCTGTCGGACCGTAAGTATTTCTACTTCGGCTCACAGATTGCTGCGGCACCCAACGCCGGCGTGGTGACGAATCAGGCTGACGTCAGGATCGATCTGGGAATGCGTGCCGTGCCGGTGAGCGGTTTCTTGCATGCGTTCGATCGCAAGAACGGCAACCTGGTGTGGGACTCTCCGGTCAAGACGCAGCAGTACTTGATGCTGGATCAGTTCGAGGATCTGCCTCTTCTGTTCATGACGTCCCGGGGGTTCGATAGCCAGAATGCAGCTCTGGGCATGGGTGCAATGGGAGGTGGCATCCGCATCGCCGGACAAAGGGGCATGGTTGGCAACGAGGTGCGGGTCACCAGCCTTCACAAGAGCACAGGCAAGGCGGTCTTCGATGAGAAACTCGGCGGCAACGTGACGACGCCTTTCTTCGGCGTGCACGTCGATCCCAGAGCCAACACCGTGGAGTTGTTAAGTGCCAAGATTAAGATCACCCACTTTCCCTTGGCGGATGAAGCGAAGAAAGGCAAGCCGACTGCAAGTTCGCCGCTGGGGCGCAGCACACAGTCCCCGGAATCTCGCTCCGCGATTCGTCCCGGCTTTGATCGCGCCCGTATTCGTGAAATTGCCCCGCCGTTGCCGCCAGGATGATTCGACGTGTTTCCAATCAGCAAGCGGGGTGTTCACACGCCCCGCTCGCCAATTGGGTTTGGCTGTCAGAAATCGTCACTATAATCGTCATAATGAGGAACGCCCTCGAATCCTTCGTCGGGTCGGATTGACAAGGAGTCAGAACGTCATGCGCTTTTGTTCTCTCGACCGTAGCTTTATTGTGTCCGCGTTGGCGTTGGTGGTGCTGTCGGCCCCGGCGGCGCGGGCCGACGAGATGTCGCCCGAGCAGCGCAAAGCGGTACGCAAAGGGGTGGAGTGGCTGGCCAAGAACCAACACAAAGACGGCCACTGGAGCGATCAGTATCCCGTTACCATGACGGCAGTTTCCGGTATGGCCTTGCTCATGGAAGGCAGCACCATTCGCGAGGGCAGATACAAGGACAATATTCGTCGCGCCGTCGATTGGCTAATGGCCCACTCGCATTCCAACGGCATGATCGGCAATCCCAATATGCCCGGAGAAGCGGGACGTTATATGTACGGCCACGGCTTCGGCACGCTCTTTCTCTCCTGCGTCGTCGGTGAGGAGGAAGAAGGCGATCGTCGCCGCCGCTTGGTGGACATCCTGGAACGCGCCTGCAAGTTCTCTCATGGCGCTCAAACCAACCGGGGCGGCTGGGGCTACGTTTCTGCGCGTGAGGGTGGCAACTTCGATGAAGGCTCCGTGACGATCACGCAGGTCCAGGCCCTGCGGGCGGCGCGCAACGCAGGCATCGCTGTGCCTCAAGAAGCGATCAAGATGGCTCAGAAGTACCTCAGCGATTCCACCGACAGCAGCGGCGGAGTGGTGTACAGTCTCGGCAACGGCATGGCTGCGGGAGGTGGCCGACCAGCCCTGACGGCTGCCGCCATCGCTTGCGGATTCAGCTTTGGAGATTACAACTCGCCTCTCATCAAGAAATGGTTCAAGTTCTGCCAGCAGAACTTACAAGGTCTGGGCGGCGCCCGCATGGGACACGACGAATACACCCACTACTACTACGCCCAGGCGATGTATATGCTCGGTGAGGACGGCTACACTCGTCTTTTCCCCAACTCCAAGGCCAGCGAGCGGCTTACCTGGAGCGGGTACAAGAAAGAGAATTTCTCCGGCATGATTAGCTCGCAATCCAGCGACGGCAGCTGGTCGGGCGGCATGGTCGGGCCGAACTTCATCACGCCGGTATATCTGACCATCCTGCAACTGGATAACGCGGCACTGCCGATTTACCAACGTTAACGAACTGAACCGGCGAGCGGGGGGCGTAAGCCCCCTGTTGCGAAGAAACAGGGGGCTTACGCCCCCCGCTCGCCAACCTCTAATTCTTGAGAGAGTCCGGCATGAACGATCCGTCCTACAATCCCTCCCTGGCAGCAAATCAGGGATCCGAAATTGGCCAAGACGATCTCGAGGCCGTGCGCCGTCTGCGTGACGCCTTCGACAATATCAAGAAACAGTTGAGCCGCATCATCGTCGGCCAGGATCAAGTCATCGAGGAGTTGCTGATCGCGCTCTTTAGTAAAGGGCACTGCATCCTCGAAGGCGTTCCGGGCCTGGCCAAAACCCTCATGATTTCGACGCTGTCCCGTTCGCTGTCGCTGGGCTTCAGCCGTATCCAGTTTACGCCTGACCTGATGCCGGCGGATATTACGGGCACGGAGGTCATCGAGGAGAATCGCTCGACCGGCCAGCGCGAGTTCAAGTTCATTCCCGGCCCCTTGTTCGCCAACGTCATTCTCGCCGATGAGATCAACCGGACGCCGCCCAAAACGCAGGCTGCCCTACTCGAGGCCATGCAGGAACGGCAGGTCACGGTCGGCCGTGTCCGTCATCGACTCGACGCGCCGTTCTTCGTTCTGGCGACACAGAATCCCATCGAACAGGAAGGCACCTATCCGCTGCCCGAAGCGCAGCAAGACCGTTTCATGTTCAAGGTGTTCGTGCGCTATCCCAAGTTCGACGAAGAGTTCGAGATTGCCCGGCGCACCACGTCGCTGCAAGACGATTCGATCGATGCCGTGCTCGGCGGCGAACAGATTCTAGAACTGCAAAACCTGGTTCGGCGAGTTCCGGTCAGCGATCACGTCATCCGTTACACATTGGCCCTGGTACGGCAAACCCGCGTCGGCGAACCAGGCGTGCCCAAGTTTATCCGCGAATGGCTGTCCTGGGGCGCTGGGCCTCGGGCTGTGCAATATCTCGTGCTGGGGGGCAAGGCTCGCGCTCTGTTGCATGGCCGTGTCCATGTCCAGACGGATGACATTCAAGCTCTGGCCTACCCAGTTCTGCGGCACCGCATTCTCACCAACTTCACGGCCGCTTCGGAGGGCATCACCGCGGATACCGTGATCAAAAAGCTCATTGAGGAGACGCCGTCCAAGGATAACGAACTGACTCGCGATGAGCGGTTCAAGAAGATTTTTGCATCGTAACAACGACTTACCAGCCCGAAGCGTAAGCGAGGGCCGCCTCGCTTACGCTTCGGGCTGGTATTGGGAGCGCATCTGTGCCCGTAAGAGAAGACGATCCGCGTCGCTTTCTGCATCCGGAGACGATTGCGAAGATTTCCCGGCTCGACGTGCGCGCCCGCCAGGTCGTCGAGGGATTTATCTCCGGCATGCACAAGAGTCCGCTATTCGGCCACTCGATCGAGTTTGTGCAGCACCGCGAATACACGTACGGGGATGACCTGCGCCATCTCGACTGGAAGGTTTGGTCCAAAACAGACCGCTTTTACATCAAACAATATGAAGCGGAAACCAATCTGCGCAGCACGCTGGTCGTGGATGTCAGCGAATCGATGCACTACGGGCGCGGCGCCTTGAACAAATACAACTATGGCTGCACGATCGCCGCTTGCCTTGCCTTTCTGCTTCTGCGCCAGCAAGACGCCGTCGGTGCGATCACCTTCGATTCGGACGTGCGGCAAATCGTTCCTTCACGAAGCCAGCTGACGCATATCGACGCCATCTGCAACGCCTTGCATGTAAGCAAGCCGCGTGAGAAGACTGACATCGAACGAATTCTCCGCCGGGTCACCGAATCCATTCCGCAGCGCGGCATGATCGTCCTCGTTTCCGATTTTCTCGTCGATCGTGGTCCACTGCTGAAAGGGCTGGAAATGCTCTGCCAGCGGCGACACGACATTCTCGTCTTCCACATTCTCGACGATGACGAGGTCACGTTCCCTTTCGCCGGCACGACGCGATTCGAGGGCATGGAGGAACTGCCGCATTTGCTGTGCGACCCGCGCGCCCTGCGCGACGGCTACCTGGAAGCGCTCGAAGAATACATGGTGGAAGTGCGGCGCGGCTGCACACGGCTAGGCATCGACTATCACTTGGTGCGCACAGGCGATTATCTCGATGCCGTGCTCTCGAAATTCCTCAGCCATCGCCTGGCCGATCGCACAACGACGGTGCGCAATCGCGGTCCACTGTAGAATGAAATCACCACGAATTACACGAATCACGCGAATCATAAGAAAGAAGAGAGTCGTGTAATTCTCGGCGATTCTTGAGGCTTGTGAGATATGGATCTTTTTCTGCATCCGTGGTTCATGATTGCTGGCGGACTTCTGGTCAGCTCGCCAATCATTATCCACCTCATTAATCGCATGCGCTTCAAGCGCATTCGCTGGGCGGCGATGGAGTTTTTGCTAAAGTCCCAAAAGCGTAATCGCCGCCGGCTCATCATCGAACAGATGATCTTGCTAGCGCTACGCTGTTTGTTGGTTCTCTTGGCTGGCTTTCTCGTTGCGCGCTTCGTTGGCGCCAAGCCGACCGGGCAGGGAGCCACACACGTCGTCATCCTCGACGACACGCCCAGTATGGCCGACCAGTTTACCGAAAATGGGCCGAAAACTAACACCTTTGAAGTGGCACGCGAACAGATCAAAGCTCTCGCGCACAGCGCCGCCCAGTCGCCCACGCACCAACAAATGCGCATCTATGCCCTGTCCGATCTCGAAACCGTTTTATTCGACCAACGCCTCAATGATCGCTCCAGCGACGCCATTGACGAGAAACTGCGCGACCTCAAACCGAAGGCTCTACACATCGATCCCATCGCCGCTATCAACAAAGCGCAGACGCTGTTCAACGATGTTGCCCAGGGGCTAAAAATCCTCCATTTGGTCAGCGATTTCCGCGATGTAGACTGGAGTGGGCCCGGTGCCGAAGAGCTGAACAAGTCCATTGAAAGACTGGTCGAATCCGGCATCCACCTGAGCCTGATTGACACCGCACATCCCTATCGCGGGACGGCGCGACAGGTGGCCCTGCACCACGACAACCTGGCGATCACAGACCTACACGCCGAATCGCGCGTGGTCGCTGAGGGTGTCGAGACCGAGTTCAGCGTTACCATCCGCAACTACAGCTCCAGCGACAAGAAAACCTTCCTTCACGTCAAGGTGGATGGCGATGTCAACAAAGGCTTTGCCGGCTCACGTCCCGTCGATCGCATCCCCGCCGACGATAGTGTGACGGAGAAGTTTACGCTGATTTTCGCCAAGAAAAAACCGTCACTCCCGGTGAGTCCCAGTGATCTGCCGGAGGACCGCGAACGCAAACGGCGGCTCGATCAAGAATTCGTTCAGGTGACGGCGGAGCTGGAGCCGGAAGAAGCCGGCCTGCAAGCGGACAACATCCGCGACATGGTCGTCGAGGTTCGCAAGCGCGTTCCTACGCTGGTTGTAGATGGCAGTGGCCAAGATCCCGATCTCGACGGGGGTGATTTGAAACATCTTCGCGCCGCCTACGAGGCCGCGCGCTCTTATGAGATTGAGCGTTGCAAGCTGGATGATCTCGACAAAATCAGCCTCGAACTGTATCCGACCGTGATTTTCCTCAACGTCGCCGAGATCAAGAGCACAAAGACGCTCCAAAAAATACAAGAGTACATCGAGCACGGAGGGAGTCTATGCTATTTCCTCGGCGACAAGGTTCGGCCTGCGTTCTACAACGACACGCTGTTCAAGAAATTCAATGGTCTGTTTCCCGTGCTGATCGACAGCAAACTCTTTGATCCGCTCAATCCCGATGGTCGCGAAACAGAGGAGCAGCGCGAGGAGAAAGCGAAAGATCGGCTGCGCTTTGATGAGCAGCCCAAACTCCTCTTCCGGGATCCCAAACACGATGCGGTCAGAACGTTGGCGGAGTATCGAACCGGGCTGCGTTACCTGAGCGTCGATCGCTACTTCAAGGCACAGCCACGTTCGCGCTGGGACCCGGAACCGACAAGCGGTGTGCGGGCGGAGGAGCTGATTGTCCTGCCCAATAGTGAGACCACCGACAATCCGGGCTATCGCAGTCATGCCGTCGAATTAGGCCGAAAGCTCGTTGAACAAGCACGCCAGCTGGCGATCGATGACCCGAACACATTCACGCGCTATCTCGAACCGGCCGAGCGCTACCAGAGATTGATCCGTGAAGCTCTCGCAAAGCCCTATCTCTCCAACGTCGTAAGGGCCATAGACGCACTTAGGCACGATCATGGCATCGAAAATGATCCGCAGCGCCCGGACATGGAGACTTTCTGGGCCAATCCCAAGATGAAGCCGTTGGCGGCGGAATTCGACGAATACCGCGCCGCAATCGAGTTCGGCGATCCGCTGGTCGTCGCCCGCAGGTATGGCAAAGGCCGCGTTTGTGCCGTCTTGACCAGCGCCGGCACGGCGACGCGCTGGAATGATTGGGGCAACGGCCTGGCCTCATGGAGCTATACGCCGTTTCTGATGGATTTGCAGCGCTGGCTCATTAGCTCCGGCGATGACCTGAATCGCATCGTCGGCGAACCGATCAAGCTCGAACTCGAGTCCGGACGCTATCAGCCCAAAATGAAACTGACTTTCTTACCTCAGCGCGATCTTGAAAAGAGCAAAATTGAAGATCGGATAAAGCCGGAAGAGTCTGCCGAGCGATCGCTGCCGATGAAGGACAACGTGCTGACGCTGGATTACACCTACACGAATGATCCGGGTGTGTACCTCTTCGAGTTTTATCCCAACAGGAATGATGCGACAGAGCAGACAGAGCTGCGCGCGTATGCCTTCAACATCGACGCCGCCAAGGAGAGCGATCTGCGGCGTGCCGCGCGCGACAAGCTCGAACGTCCGCGTCGCGACAGTCGGGCGGCCAGCATTTTGCTCCGTTCTCCCGGTGATACCTACGAAGAGTACAAGAATAAGATGCCCGACGCTTCGGAATCGCCGTGGCTGTATCTTCTTTTCCTGCTGATCCTCGTGGTAGAGCAGGCACTCGCGGTGCATTTGAGCTTCCATCTGAGAGGTAACGAGGCGGTGCCCGGATCAATAACGAGGCCAGCGCCAGTCGCCGCGGCATAAAACCGGGCTGCGGACCGGTCCGGTGTGCATTCCCACACAGAACGTGGGACGAGGGAATGAGAGAGAACATGAACGAAGCGAACAATACCTCGACCTATCAGGAATACGTTCTTCGGCGCCTCAGCGAGCCGTTGACGATCCGTGGTCACGACTTTCCGAGCTGGCTGTGGCTTTTGATCCTCGCCGCCGTCTTACTGGCTGGCGTTGTCTACATCGTTTGGATGTACGTCAAGGACAGCCGCGGAGTCGGGCCATGGTGGGCCATCTTCCTCGGCACTCTTCGTGCTTGTGTCTACGTAATTCTCGCCTGCGTTTTTCTGTTGCCCGCCAAGCAGACCTGGGAAGAAACCCGTGTCATGGGCAAGGTTCTTGTCCTCGTCGATACTTCGGCGAGTATGACGAAAGGAATCGACGATATTCCCAGCGGCAAGGGCGAGGAAAAACTGCCCACTCGGCAAGACAAGGTACACGCCTTCCTTGTCAAGGACGGCAACAAGTTTCTCGCAGATTTGGAAGCCAAAAACCCTGTGTCACTCTTTCGCTTTGCTAGCCGGCTCGACGAGAATTTCCTGCTCTTCAAGGACGGCCACAACTGGACGCGCGAGGAATGGGAAGCGTTTACGCGCAACGCCGACAGAAACGAGGATATGCCCGCACCCAAGCCGATGCCGTCTGAGTATTTGCAAGCCTGGCTGAATCCGGGAACCAAGCTCGAACCGCCGCCCGACTGGAACGATGAGAGCCGTACGCGACTGCAAAAACTCGACGAGATGACGAAGCAGCTCGGCGATGCAGGGTTCTTTACGGGTACCAACCTCGGCAGCGCGGCTCTGTCGCTCGTCAACCGCGAGCTGAACGGTCGCGTGCAGGGAGTCGTCATCATCAGCGATGGCCGCAGCACGGAAGGTTCGCCAAAGATGTTCGCTGAGACTGAGGCGCGAGCAAAGTCGGCGCGAATTCCCATCTTTGTCGTCGGCGTCGGACAGGAACGACCACAAGTCAAGCTCGATATCGTCGATTTACGTGTGCCCGAGCAGGTGCAGCCCGAAGATAAATTCCGCGCCGTCGTCGAGCTGCAAGGCGAGGGATTGCCGGAGAAGCCAGTCAAGGTATTCCTTGACATAACGCACACGGCGAAGGACAAGAACGGCAAGGATGTCGATCTCGATTTGAGCCTGATGGAGCAAGTGAATACGAACAATCCGGATGAAAAACGAACGAAACTGTCGCTGGGCACAAAGAAGCTGACGCTGGAGCCGTCGGATCCTGTGATATTGGACCGCAGCTCACCGCCGCGGCGCACGGTCAATTTTCCCATCGACGCACAGACACTGGCGAAGGCCGCGCACATCGACCTGGAGTCGGGAGACGCCGCCGGCAAGAAGTGGGAGTTGAGCGAGACTGGCGAAGGAGAGTTGCGTTTCCGCGTGCGCGTGCCGCGGGATGCTCAGGAAGCATTCGCAGCACCGTTTCACGTCACCGAGCCATCCGTTGTCCGCGTGGTCAAGCGACCGTTGCGCGTCTTGCTCTTCGCCAGCTCCGCGACCCGTGATTATCAGTTCTTGCGCTCCATCCTTGTCCGCGAAATGGACAAGAAACGGGCTGAACTATCGATCTACTTGCAGCTACCGCCCGGCGTCACCGAGCGGCGCGGCGGGATCGTGCAGGACGTGCCGGCCGAGCGGTTGCTCGGTCAATTCCCTACCAGGTTGGAGTCGGCGGACAAAGAAGATCAATTATATGCGCTTGATCAGTACGATGTGATTGTCGCTTTTGATCCAGACTGGACGCAGCTCAGCGAAAACCAGTTGAAGATGGTGGGCCGCTGGGTTGAGAACGGAGGCGGAGTGATTGCGGTCGGTGGGCCAATCAACACGCTGGAATTGGCCCGGCCTAAATCCTTCGCGGCCAAACTCAAACCGATTCTCGACCTCTACCCGGTCGTTCTAAGCGACGTACGCATATCCGACTTCGACCGCGACACCAAGGAGCCCTGGGCGCTGGACTTCACCGGCGCAACGCCCGATATGGAGTTCCTCAAGTTGGACGAGGGCGAGGAGACCAAGTTTCTGGCTGACTGGGACGCTTTCTTTTACGGACCAGACGGAAAGAAAGGCAGTCCTGTCCTCCGGGGTTTCTTCAACTATTACCCGATCGAGAAAGCCAAGACGAGCGCCGTTGTGGTCGCGCGTTTCGCCGACCCCGCGGGCAAACTCAAGGACAACGCGCTGCAGCCATTCATCGTCACGACATCGCCAAGCAGCAATCGCCGCGTCGTGTGGCTGGGCTCCGGCGAGATGTGGCGTTTGCGGAGCTACAATATCTCTTACCATGAACGCTTCTGGATGAAACTGCTCCGCTATGCAGCTTCCAACACCATGAGCCGCATCAGCAAGCGAATCCGGCTGTACATGGGTTCGACGCACGTAGCCAATAAGCCGATCGAGTTTGAGGGCAAGTTCGAGGGTAAGGACGGCGAGCCGTTGGCTCCAGGACCGAAGGTGCCGTCAGTGCAGGTTGCTACACCTCCGGGTCTACCCGATTCGGTGGCTCCCAAGCCTTTTGAGATGCAGGCCAAGCCCAATGGCGAGGGTTGGTTCAGTGGTCGATTCCAGGTCCGCGCCGCTGGCGATTACTCGCTCACCGTCAAGAACCCCGAAACGGGAGATTCGCTGACGCAACGGTTCAGTGTCAAGGAAGCAAATCCGGAGATGGACAATACCCGACCCGACTTCCAGACGATGTACGAGTTGGCCAGCGAAGCCGACGATGTGCTCGGCCGCATGACCGATGCCGAGCGTCAGGAAATCAAGCGCAGCCTCCAGCGACCGAAGATGGAGAGCGACTCCCAAGCAGACAGCAAGGACGACAAACTGCGCCTGTATTTCGACCTGAAAAACGCTCACTTGATCCTGACGTGTATGCGGCCCGACATACAGACGCTCCGAAATCGCGGGCCGATTCAGGATCTCTGGGACGACGGGTTCGTGCTCTGGGACCGCGAGCCTCAGCCTGTTACGATGTCCTACGTTTTGTTAGCCGTTGTCGGCCTGTTGTCACTGGAATGGTTGACGCGTAAATTGTTGCGTTTAGCATAACAAAAGCAAACTATCGCGATGTGTAAGCTGCGGCGGCGCTCGCTTACTCAACGGGATGATAAGAATCCGAGATACCGCACATGGCCTCCATCACGACTCCCGGTCGATTGCGCAACCTGGCCGAAGCGCATCAGCGCGTTCGCAGCCCGCTGGAGCGGTTGCGGCGCTTCATCCGCGCTTATGTCAGCCTTGAAGGCGCCGCCGTCGTGGCGCTGTATCTGACGCTTTGGTTCTGGATTGGACTCGTCCTCGATTATGGTGTGTTCCGTTTGTTTCATTTTGACTGGGTTCAGGAGACGACCTGGGGAGTGCGTTGCGGCGTCTTCTTGGTGCTCGTGTCGGGCTTGTTGGCGGCATTGGTATTAACTGTTGTGACACGGCTCTTCCGCGAGTTCCGCGATGTCGCTTTGGCGCTGGTGCTCGAACGGCGTTATCCAGATGCCCTCGGCGATCGCCTCATCACCGCCGTGGAATTGGCTGATCCGCGCAAGGCGGCCGAGATTGGTTACTCGCCTGCGATGGTGCAGGAGACCATTCATGAAGCCGCTGCACGGGTCGAGCAATTGAAAATCAAAGAAGTCTTCGATTGGCAGCGCCTCATCCGCCGCGGCATCCTCATCTCAATCCTGGTGTTTGGAGGCTACCTTGTGGCCGGCGGTCTATTCTGCGCGACGAATGCAATGCAAGACCGGGGCTTCACGACGGCCGGTTTCACGCAGTTTCACGATGTTGCCGGCATTTGGTTTGAGCGCAACATTCTCTTGCACAACGTCATCTGGCCGCGCCAGGCGTATCTGGAGTATCTCGATGTCCCTACCTTCAACGGCGAGTATCGCATCGGCCGGGGCGACCGTGGCCCAACAATTCGTGCCCGCGCCTTGAAGTACGTCATCGCCGGCGCTCCCGGCAAGAGAGCCGTTGACTCGTACCGTGCGTGGCTGAGTTCGCGCGGCATAGGCGTTGAGGAGCAATCCCAATTGGTTGAACAGTTCCGGCAAAAACCGTCCGAGGGCTGGCGCGCGCTCTCCTGGTTCGATTTGACCTCGGAACTGCTCGGTACGCCGCTGCCCGACGTGGCGCTCCCAGCCGAATGGAAGATACGCGACCTCAGCGCAGGCCTTACGCTGGACGAGGTTGAACTAAACCTGGACAAGAGTGAGACTCACAAGACTCTGCCACCGCAAACGCAAGAGGACATGAGGAATGTCCTCGCGCAACTCGACGAGAGGGCGAACGATCCGGCACTCAACCGGACGCTGCGCAAGTTGACGATACCCGAGGAAGCCCTCTTGATCTACAAGGGAGCCACCACCAACAGCCAAACGACCATGCAGCGGTTGGCCGACAATGAATACACCGGCCAGTTTGGCGATCTCAAGGAAACCGTCACCTTCACGGTGCAGGGACTCGATTATTACACTCCGCCGCGCAAGGTCGTCGTAGTCGATCCGCCACTGCTGGAACAATTGCTGCGCGAAGAAGAACGGCCGGCGTATCTGTATTATCGACTGGGCCGCGACGATAATCCAGCAGAGCTGAGCGGCAAGAAACAGCGCTTCGAACCGGCGCAAGTCTCTCTGCAAGGAGGCGAGGTGTCGCGGATCGACGTGCCTGCCGGAACGGATGTCACGCTCACAGCGACTGCAAGCAAGGACCTGGCCCAGGTCACAATCGAGAAACACGCGTTGCAGAAAGGCGGCATACCCATCATTGGCTCGCCGCCGAAAATGCTAGATGAGCGCACTTTCACAACGCGCTTTGAGAATGTCCGCTCGGAACAAAACTTCCTGTTCAAATTCCTCGATACCGATGGTGTCGAGGGCAAACGGCAAGTTGTCATCATTCCGGCGGAGGATACCCCGCCGAAAATCCGCGAATTTGCCCCCGACAAGATTGTTCGACGCGTGCAGGGCGGCTACATGGTCACCATTGCCGCGCGTATCCCCTTCCTGGCCGTGATCGAGGACGATCACGGACTGAACGAAGTGCGCTATGCCTACACAGTCTCTCAAGCGGAGAGCGGACGGTTAAATCGCCGAGCACCCTGGCCGCTGCTCGGCGGCGCCAGCCTGAATCCCGCCGGACAGGGTCCCTTGCCTGGATTGACGGATCTGCTGTATCTGATTCAGATGGCAACTCAGGGCGAGCGGAAAGTGGAGGAGGGACCTGTCCAGCACTACGCCCTGCCGAGCTTCCGCAAGGAACTCGATAAGCGGCCAGAGGACGCCGTGGAACATCCGGAGTCGAGAGACCTGGCGAACCCCAAAACGCTACCCTATCGACAGCTGTTGCGTCAGTTCTCGCTCAAACCTGATGACTGGACGCAACCGGAACTCGATCCGCTGGAGTCTGATCTTCCGCTGTGGAGGACCAACCCGAATCTCAAGATGACCGATCCGTCACGACCGCAGCCGCGGTATCAGATGCAGCTGTGGTTGGAGTCTACTGATAACGACATCGACAGCGAAAAAACACCCGACGGCAAGCCGCGGCCGCACCTGAGGGTAAGCGAGGAGAGGTACACCTTCTTCCTGGTCTCCGAAAACGAGCTGCTGACCGAGATCGCCAAGGAAGAAGAACAACTCTACGTCAAGCTCGACGAGCGCTATCAGGGTTTGCTCGACATGCAGAACAAGTTGGCGCAAATCAATCTCGATCTGTCCAGCTCTGCTCTCAAGGTGGACGAACTGGGAGCGATGAGCGCTCGCACTGATCAGATTCAGGAAATGCTGGAAAAAGCCCAGAATACCACACGCGAGGTCTACACCGATTATGCCCGTGTCCTCCGGGAGATGAAGGCCAACCACGTCAGCGAACGTTTTCTGGATCGCGTCGAGAAGACCATCGTCGATCCCCTCAAGCGCATCGACGCCAATTTCGAGGATTCCCGCGATGCTGTCGGTAACTTCCGGAAATCGTTGGACGACAAGGAAATGGAACCGGCGCGGAAGAACGGGACTACGGCCAAGGAACAAGTACTGGCCCTGACGCGAGCTTTGGAGAAGATCCTCGCTTCCATGCAGAAAATGACCGACCTGAACGCTCTCATTAAAATTATCGCCGAGATCGAGAAATCGGAGGGAGCGCAGTTTGAGACAATTAAGAAGCTCTACGACCAAAAGGTAGAGGACTTGTTCGACCAGGGAACGGGCGGTAAATCCCAGGAGAAAAAGTGAGGCCCAGAGGGGCGATAGATGTGCGACGGGGTTTAATAACACGTCGCTCTGATGCGACTTTGTGTGAAGCTTGCAGTGCTGTTGGACAATTGCCGTCCAATCGTCATTATTGAGGTAGGCGTGAGCGTGACTCCGGGAGCCGATCCCTAGAAGGTGGAGGACGTATGACTATGACCCGTCGTCTGTTGGTCGTCCTGGGCGTATTGGCCACGACCTTCGTGCTGACCGCGCGGGCGCAAGAGCGCCTCCCGGTCAAGATCGGTCCCCGCGACAAGAGTGATGTCAAGCGCTCGGAGGACAAAACCGATCCAAAAAAGAGGATTGAAGACGCCGCAACTGAGCAGGAGCGTCTGCGACGCCAGTTCGATGATTTCAAGCAGAAACTGCTTCGCCTGGCTCAGACGATGGAAAACAGCACCAAGCCGGAAGATCGCGAAAAGGCCAAGGTGCTGCGCGATGCCATCAAGAAAGCCAGTGCTGAAGGCGTGGAGACGCGCTTCAGTTCACTCATCGAGATGTTGCGCGGCAACTCGTCCACCAATACCGAACAACTCCAGGAGATCCTCAACGAAAACAAAGAGTTGAGAGAGATCCTTCGTGACATCATGGAGCTGCTCCTCAAGGACGACCGCGATGCCGAATTGAAGAAGGAGATCGCCGAAGCACGGCGTTTGCTGGAAGAATTGAAGAACGTCATTCGCAAGCAGGAATTGGTGCTCAACAAGACGATTCTTCCACGCACTCCGAACAAGGACTTGGCGAAGAGTCAGCACAACGTCAAGGAACAGACCCACGACCTCGTTGAACCGAAGTCCGATCGAGCCAAGGAGCCGAAGGAAGGTGAGGGCAAGGGCAGCAAATCCGGCCAGCAAGGCATCGGAGAAGGCAAGAACGATACCAAGGATCCGAAAGCCGACGCTAAGGACGGCAAAGGCGACAAGACCGGCGACGGCAAGGAAGGCAAACAGGGCGAGGGCAAAGACGGTAAATCCGGCGACGGCAAGGACGGCAAGGGCAGCAAGTCCGGTGATGGCAAGGGCAGCAAGTCTGGCGAAGGCAAGGACAGCAAAGGGAGCAAGTCAGGAGAAGGCAAGGACGCCAAGTCTGGTGAAGGCAAAAACAGCAAGTCGAGCGATAGCAAAGGTAGCAAGTCTTCCGAGGGCAAGTCCGGCAAGCCGGACGGCAACAAGCCGAGCGAAAGCAAACCCGGCGCTGGGAAATCTGGTGACAGCAAGGGCAAGGGCGAAGGCAAGGCCGAGAGCAAGGGCAAGTCTGGTCAGTCCGGACAGAGCAAGCAGGGAGAAAGCAAGCCCAGTCAAGGCGGCCAGTCGGGCCAGCAAGGGCAACAAGGACAGCAGGGTGAGGGCAAGAGCGGCAACCAGAAGGGCGGTCAACAGCAACAACAACAGCAGCAACAGTCTAACCAGCCGCAATCGCAGATAAAGAAACAGATCCAGGACGCGGAGAAGTATCAGGAACGCGCCGAAGACAATCTTCGCAAGGACAATCGCAAAGACGCGCCCGAAGACGAACAGGCAGCGCTCGACAAGTTGAACCAGGCCAAGAAGGCGCTGGAAGACCTACTCCGTCAGCTGCGCGAGGAAGAAATCGAGCGACTGCTGGCCCGCCTTGAGGCGAGATGCCGACGCATGTTGGCCCTGCAAATCGGCGTCCGCGACGACACGGTAGCTCTGGACAAGGTCGTCAAGGAGAATCCCAACAGCCAGCCGACTCGCGCCGATCAGCAGGCGTCGCTGCAACTCTCCGACCGCGAAGAGGAGATCGTAAAGGAAGCGCGTGCGGGTCTGGCTCTCCTGGAAGCGGAAGGGTCAGCCGTGGCGTTCGCCGAGGTCTTCTCGCAGGTCAAGGGCGACATGGAACTCGTGGCCATCCGCTTGCGCAAAACCGATACTGGCGTTGTTACCGTTACAATCGAGGATCAGATCATCGATACCCTGAAGGAGATGATCGAAGCGCTGAAAAAAGCGCAATCGGACAAGAAGAGCCAGGGCGGCCAGAGCGGCCAGAGCGGGATGCAGCAACCCGACCGGCTGCTCAATCTACTTGCCGAGTTGAAGATGGTCCGATCCATGCAGAAGCGGGTCAACGAGCGGACAGAAGTATACGGCAAACAATATGCCGGCGAACAGGCTCCGCCGCCGGAGACCGGCTCGACGCCCGACCAGCGCGAACTGTACGATCGAATTCAGAGTGAGTTGAGAGATCTATCCAAACGGCAACTAAAAATTAGCAAGGTAACGCACGACATCGCGACTGGCAAGAACGAACAAAAGTGATTTATCGTTTCGCGCGAAACGATAAACCCGCAAAACCCTTGCGTTGTTTATCGCATTATGCGAACATAAGCAATAATGGCGATTCCTTTCACCACGGCATCAGGAGAATTACGGTGAACTTGACACGCTGGTTCTCGGTTGCTGCCCTGACGCTCCTGTTGCTGGGGGCGAGCCGGGTGCAGGCGGAAGCCGAGAAGAAACCGACGAAGGAGACTTCTTCCTTCAGTCTGCTCCGGTCGCCTGCACCGGATGCCGCCCGCAGCCAGGCGCTGGACTGGCTGAAGGGCACCGGCAAAACTGACTCTGCCACCCTGAAATCGTTCGAACAAATCTGGTCCGGCGACCGTCCTCTCCTGGATAAGGTGGCCGCCACTTTGGCGCTGGGCGATCCCGCCATCGGGAAGCTGCTCAATGAGGCCCGTGATCCCGAAGGATCCGCGCCCACGAGCGTGCCCAGCCTTATCAAGGACCAAAAGCTGCCCGCCTTCCTCCGTGCAAACCTCGGCCTGGCCTATGCCAAGGCGTTGGCCAACCGAAAGGTCTTCGATGAAGCGCTGGAAGCGTTCAAGAGCATTCGCGGCGAGGATGTGGTCGATCCTGCCTCCTATTTCTTCCATCGCGCCGTCACGGAGCATGCCTTGATGATGCGCAACGAGGCCGATGACTCCATCGACCGCTTGCTTCTGGACGTGACTGATGCGCCGGTGCGTTATCGCATGGTCGGTGTACTCATGCACTACGACATGGCGGCATGGCAGGACAAGGATCTCGACTGGATCTCGCGCAAGATGGGCGTGATCAAGGACCGTTTGGAGCTGACGCGCGGCGGTCCCAAGACGCGCTCCATGCAGCGAGAAGTTCTCGTCAAGCTCGACGAGATGATAAAGGAACTTGAAAACAAGATGAGCGGATCTTGTAATTGCAACGGCGGCAATTGTCCCAGCGGTGGGTCCAAGGGTCCACCCAAGGGCAACCGCCCCTCCAATCCGGCCGGCGACTTCGGTCTGCCCCAAGGCATTGCCAAGGGCGAGATCGATATGAGGAAGTTCAAGGAGTACGCCGACGTGTGGGGTAAGCTGCCCGAGCGCGAGCGTGCCAAGGCCATGACTGATTTAACGCGCAGTATGCCGGCCAAGTATCGTGATGCCATCGAAGCCTACTTCAAACAACTGGAGAAGTCAGGCGGCAAATGAATCGAGACTCCACCAGCCCGAAGCGTCAGCAAGGGGCGGCCCTGGCTTACGCTTCGGGCTGGTGAGTTTATCCACCGAGGATTGTCCATGTCCCTGCGTGCAGCATTTCTCACATTGCTCCTTTCTGTTGCTGCAGTTTGCTCCGCCGAGCCGGTTTCTTCCAAGAATGTCGCTGAGCTGCACACACTCAAGGGCGAAGTCCACAAGGGTGAGCTGGAAAGCATCACCGACAAGGAAATCGTCCTCAAGCTGGATGGCAAATCGTTGACGACGCCATTGGCGGACGTGCTCAAAATCGATTTCCCCGCCGTTGCTCCAATCAAGCTAGAAGGAAACTACAGCGATGTTGAGTTGACCGATGGTTCGAAAATTCACTGCAAGGAATGGACCATCAAAGCGAATCAAGCGATGCTAACGACGATGGCGGGACAGGAGATCAAGGTGCCGCTTGCAGCCGTGGCCAACATCCTTAACGACGCACAGGAGGATAAGTATCGCAAGGACTGGGCCGAAAGACTCGCGAAGAAGCGTCGTCGTGATATGGCCGTCCTGATTAAGGATGACACGATCAACGCAGTTGAAGGCACATTCGGCGATACTGACGCCCAGGGCAAGAGCATCGAGTTTCAGATACCTAACGGCAGAAAAGGGCCTCTCCTTTTCACCAAGCTGCACGGACTCATCTTTCAACGTGAACTCGATCCGACTGCGCCGCCTCTGTTGTGCAAGCTGTTCGACTGCTACCAGAATGTCATCATGGCCAGCGCGATTTCGCGGAGTCCGACGGGATTGTCCATCACGACACCGGCCGGCGCCCGTTTCGACGTCGGCCAGGAGCTGCTATCGAGGCTTGACTACACGCTTGACAAAGTTGCTTATCTGTCGCGGCTCGAACCGAGCAAGATCGTGCAAACCTCGAATTTCGATTTTGTGGACACTTATCGTCGCGATAAGAACCTCGACAACGGCCCCTTGCGCATCTATGGCGAGAGCTTTAGCATTGGCCTGGCAGTACATGCGCACACCGAGTTGGAGTACGATCTCAAGGGCGACTACCGCGAATTCCACGCGATCGCGGGCATCGATCAGTCTGTCGGCGGCGAAGGCGGGCCTGTCGTACTTATCATTGAAGGCGTGATCGACGGGCAGGCCAAGGAGCTGTACAAGAAAACGTTCACCCGCAAGGATCCCAAGGACAAGAAAGAGGGCGTCATCGACTTGACCATCACGGACGTACAAAAGCTGCGCCTCATCGTCCGCACCGGCGACCAGTTCGACAACGGAAAGCACCTGAACGTGGTCAACGCCAAGATCCAGAAGTAGCTCCCCCTGGTTCCCAAGCTCTGTTTGGGAACCCATTTCGCGAAGCTCTGCTTCGCGGCTCCCACGCATCCTGAGGCGAAGCAGAGCTTCGCGGACGGCGTTCCCGAGCAGAGCTTGGGAACGAGGAAAAGAAGAAAAAGGACCACATGATTCCCCTATCCGCCAAGCGTTGGAGCGGCCTCTTGGCCGGGCTGCCCTCCGTGCTATTCTTGGTCGTTTTGTCCGTGCGCGGCGATGACCTGGACCAGCGCGTCCGGAAAATGGAAGAAGAGCGAATCAAGGTCATCGAGAAAGTACAGCCGGCCGTGGTCGCCGTGTTAACGGGCGGCGGTTCCGGGGTGCTTATCAGCGAAGACGGTTACGCCCTGACGAACTTCCACGTCACCGAGGCGGCCCGTGGACCACTCATGAAGTGCGGCCTGCCCGACGGCAACGTCTACGATGCCGTCCTCGTCGGCCTCGACAAGGTTGGCGATGTGGCCCTTATCAAGCTGTTGCCGAAGAAGCCGGGCGACAAGTTTCCCTACGCCAGGCTTGGTGACAGCGATAAGCTGCAAGCCGGCGATTGGTCGCTGGCAATGGGCAATCCGTTCCTGTTGGCCAATGACTTCACGCCGACCGTGACTTACGGCCTGATCAGCGGTGTCCACCGTTATCAGTATCCAGAAGGCACATTGCTGGAATACACCGACTGTATCCAGATCGATACCTCGATCAATCCGGGTAATTCCGGCGGTCCCCTGTTCAACATGCAAGGCGAGCTGATCGGCATCAACGGACGCGGTTCGTTCGAGAAGCGCGGTCGAGTCAACTCCGGCGTCGGCTACGCCATTTCCATCAATCAGATCAAGAACTTCTTGCCACAACTCAAGGCCGGCATGGATACCGATCACGCCTCGCCCGGATTTCGCCTGGAAACCGACGATGAAGAAGGTGGGCTGGTCAAGCTGATCGTCAAGCAAATCATCCCGTCCGACGCCATGCGGCGTGGCATCGATGTGGACGATCAAGCGGCCGTCTTTGCGGGCCAGCGCCTGCGCAGTGTCAACCAGTTCAAGAATCTGCTGGGCTTGTATCCCAAGGGTTGGCGTTTGCCGATCACGTATCGACGCGTCAACGAAAAGAAACAGGCCGAGACACACGAAACGCTCATCCGACTCATGGGTGTGCAGAGCCAGGAATTGCCACAGCCGGGGCAACCTCAACCCCAACCGGGTCCGGGACCACGACCGCGGCCAGGACCGGGACCGGGACCCGGACCAGGTGCGGCGCCTGTTCCCAACTCCCCGGCGAGCAAGCTCTACAAAGCGAAGGACGGCTTCGCCAATTTCTACTTCAACGAACTGGAGCAGAAGCGTCTCTTGAATTCGTTCCACAAGCATGGCGAGTTTAGCAAGGCGACCGGCGACTGGGTTATTCGCACGACGGGCACCTTGTTCGCCGGAGTGGGTCCGCGCGGCAAGCGCGTTGTCGCCGACTTTACGATTCGCAGTAAAGGCGCGCGCGACCGGCAGAACGATCTGGCCCAGGCCATCGTCGATGGACTGGATTACAGCCTCGAACCGCTCAACGACGAGGAGAAGGCGGCAACGCGACATGATCCTCCCGATAGCGGGGGTTTGCTCATGGCGCTGTACCAGTATCGCCAACTTCTGGTCTACGGCGACAAAGGCTTTGTCACGCGCTTCAGTCACGGCGGCGCTGAACCATTCTATCCGCCGCGCGACGCGCAAACAAAGCTCGACTACGCCAAGTTGCGAGTCGATGCAGAGGTGTTCCGGACGCGTCATGCCGGCGTCGATGGCAAGTGGTACTTCTCCATGAAAAACGACGAGACTGCCGGCCAGCTGCTCGGCTTTGAGATCTGGCTCGATCGCGATGAGGATCCCTGTGAAGTCTATCTGTTCGACTACAAGGACGTAGACGGCGGAAAGTTGCCGCACCGCATGGAAATCCGATTCGGCGACAAGACCTATGCCAACCTGCTTGTGAACGCCTGGAAAAAAGATGAGGGCAAATGAACACGCATCGATACATCGTTCGTGCGGTGCTCTGTCTGACGTCGGTCGTGGTCGCAGCGCCGGTGCGGGCCGAGGACTCTTTTGCGCAAATCTGCGATAAAGTCAATCCGAAACTCGTCAAATTGTTCGGCGCCGGCGGGTTCCGCGGTTTGCAGTCCTACGGCAGTGGCATACTTGTCTCGCCGGACGGCTACATCCTCACGATTAACAGCCACATTCTCGATACGCAAGACTTGCGCGTCCATTTGGCGGATGGCACTCACTACCATGCGAAGGTTATCGCCATCGAACCGGAGCTGGATGTCGCGCTCGTCAAGATTGGCGACAACAAGCTCAAGGTCGAAGATTTGCCTTATTTTGATGTCATGGAAGCGGGCAAGCGCGAGCCGGTCGAACCGGGCACCGGCGTTCTGGCCTTTAGCAACCAGTTCCAAATTGCGACGCGCGATGAGCCGATGTCCGTGCAGCGCGGCGTCATCGCATCGTACTCCAAGCTCTACGGTCGCCTTGGCATCTTCGAGGCCACTTATAAGGGCGACGTTTACGTTGTGGATGCTATCACCAACAACCCCGGCGCCGCGGGAGGCGCTTTGACGACACGCAAGGGCGAGTTGCTGGGACTCGTCGGCAAGGAACTCCGCAATGAATTGACCAACACCTGGATCAACTATGCCATTCCGATCAACGCCCGCATCACCGTTACTCAGGCCGACGGCAATCAGGCGACAGTCGGGATTCTCGACATCGTGGAGAAGAAGGAGAAATACAAGCCTCTAACTCCCAGCAAGAAGAATGAGGGACCCGGAGTTTACACTGGCATAATCCTCGTGGCTGACCCCGTCGAGCGGACACCGCCGTACATCGAGGAAGTGATACCTGGCTCGCCGGCGGACAAGGCCAAGCTACAGCCTGACGATTTGATCGTTTACGTCGATGGTGTGCTCGTTGGCGACATCCACACTTTCCACGAGGTGCTCTCCCGTTATCATCCAAACCAGTCCGTGAAACTTGAGATTCAGAGGGACCGCAAACTGCAAACCATCACGCTGACGTTGGAGAAACCCAAAGCAAAGAAACCCGCGGCGAAAAAATGACAGGGTGACAACGCGAAATGGCACATAGGAGGACGCTCAACATGAAACAGATAAACCGGTCCGTCTGGACAAGCTACCTGTTCGCTCTGCTTGCCACCTTGTCACCTTTTCCCTTTGTCACCTTGTCATCCGCGAGAGCGGATGATATCGATGACCTGCAAGAGAAGGCCATCAAGTCGGCTGTGCTCAAGATTGCACCGTGCGTCGTGCAGATCGAAACGCAGGGCGGCACCGAGCTTGTGACCGCAGGACCGCGCATGCCGGGCGCTCCTCCAGGCATCCGTCTGGGCACGGGCCCAACGACTGGACTCATCGTTCACGCCGACGGCTACGTCATTTCCAGCGCCTTCAACTTTGCCAATAAACCGCAATCCATTTTGGTGGCGGTGCCAGGCCACAAGGAGCGCTATGTCGCCGAAATTGTTGCCAACGATCAGACCCGGATGTTGACACTATTGAAGCTCGTCGGCCTCAGCGGCAAATTGCCACTCCCGATGGCCGTACCGAAAAGCGAGATGCGGATCGGCCAGACGGCACTGGCGGTCGGCCGAACGCTCACCGGCCCAAATCGGCCCATGCCCTCGGTCAGCGTCGGGATCATAAGCGCCTTGAACCGCATCTGGGGCAGGGCCATTCAAACGGACGCCAAGGTGTCACCGACCAACTACGGGGGGCCGCTCATCGACCTCCACGGTCGAGTGCAGGGTGTGCTCGTGCCGGCCTCACCGCGGGCCGAGGGTGAAACGGCCGGCTTCGAGTGGTACGACTCCGGCATAGGCTTCGCCATACCGCTAGAGGAAATTAACCGTGTGCTTCCCCAGATGCTCAAGGGGACGGCCAAAGACGTGGTAAACCTCAAGCGGGGCCTTCTCGGCATCACCTTGCAACAAAAGCAAGGTCAGGACGAGCATTCGATGGCCCCCATCGTTGCCACAGTCTCTCCCGCGACTGCGGCCGAGAAACGCGGACTCAAGCCCGGCGACACCATCAAGGAAATCGATGGCAAACCGATCCAAAACCAGGCCCAGCTCAGACAAGTCCTTGGGCCGAAGTACGACGGGGAGACCATCGTACTCAAGATCCAGCGCGGCAAGGACGAGATCAAACTTGACGTCAAGCTCGAAGGGGCCATCGCCTCGTATCCGCAACCCTTCCTCGGCATCTTGCCGATGCGCGACGATCCCGAACCGGGAGCCGAGGTTCGCTTCGTCTATCCGGGCAGTCCGGCCGACAAGGCCGGCATCCGAGCCGGCGACCGCATCATGAAGATCGGCCGCGAAGTTCCGCCTGCTCCGCTTCGCTTGCAGCCAATCGTCGGCCGCGATTCTCTGATGGACATCATCGAAGGAGCAGTCCCTGGATTGGAGATATCCTTCGAGGTCAGGCGCGGTGACAGCAAGAAAACCGAGACGATCAAAATCAAGCTCGCCGAAGTGCCGGACATGGTGCCCACTAAATCGCAACTGCCGGACAAGGCCAGCGTGAAAAAGGCGTTGACCAAGCCCAAGAGCGCGGGGATACAACAACCTGGAACGCCAAAAAAAGAAGAGAAAAAAGGGGAATCACAGGACGAGAAGAAAGCCGAGACCGGCTTCCTTAAACGCACCACCGCTGCGGCCGACCACACTTACTGGCTCTATGTCCCGGAGAATTACGATCCCAATATCGCACATGCTGTCCTGGTCTGGCTGCATCCGCCCGGCAAGAACAAGGAAAAGGATTTCGATAATTTCTGGCAATCCTGGCAATTTCCTTGCGAGGACTATCACATCATCCTCGTTTGCCCCGTGGCCGAATCGGATCGCGGTGGCTGGACACAGAGCGAGTCGGAATTCGTGCAGGAAGCCGTTCGAGCCGTCAGCGAAACCTACACGGTCGATCGCCGTCGCATCATCGCCCACGGCATGGACCAGGGCGGAGAAATGGCGTTCGCGCTCGGATTTCGTTCGCGCGGACTGTTTCGTGGCGTGGCCACGACCGGCTCGGCGCTGTCTAGCAATCCGCGCGACAAGGTCGCGAATCAACCGTTAAGTTTCTTCCTCGCCGTCGGCGACAAAGATCCACTGCTCGATGCGGTCAAGGAGACCCGGACGAAGTTGATCGAGAAGAAGTATCCCGTTATTTACCGCGAAATCAAGAACCTTGGCCGGCAATACATCGACGGGCGACTCGGTCTGGACACGCTGGAGGAACTGGCGCGGTGGATTGATTCGCTCGACCGATTGTAAGGAGAGGTCTCAACCATCCCGAAGCATAAGCGAGGGGGCCCTCGCTTATGCTTCGGGATGGTGAGGAATCTACTTCAATTCGACAGACCAGTAGGCGTTCTCCAGGAACGTTTTCCACGACTGGTACTTGCTGTGCGTCAGTTTGAGATTGAGCAGCGGACTGCGTTTGGGCTTTTCCGGTTTGCGGATGAGGTGCATGTGCGCCTGTTTCGGCGTACGGCCGCCCTTCTTGACGTTACAATTGACGCAGGCGCAGACGATGTTCTCCCACGTGCTCGTGCCGCCCTGGCTGCGCGGCACGATGTGATCCAGGCTCAGCTCCGAGGTCGGATACTTCTTGCCGCAATACTGGCACTGGTTGTTATCGCGCGCGAAAATGTTGCGACGATTGAACTTGATCGTCTGCTTGGGCAGGCGGTCATAGTCCATCAGGCGAATGACACGCGGCACCTGGATCTCGCAACTGACGGTGCGAATCCAGTCGTCATCTTCCTGGCGAAAGTTGCGCGCACGGTAGTCGCTGACCTCGCGCCAGGTTTGGAAGTCATACGTCTGAAACTGACCGTCTTCCAGGCTGACCACCTCGGCGAGATCCTTACACAATAAACAGAACGCCCGCCGCACGGAGATAATGTGAATGGCCATGAAGAGCTTGTTCAGGACCAAGACACTGGCATCCAGGGCGGAAGTGGAACTGGACTGCATGAGGCTCCCTTTCTCGCGGTGCCGCGCCAGGCCGACTCCTCATCTGCTTGGTGCGACCTCTTACTTCATCGAGGCGCGATGGAGGAATCGGGTTCGAGTTTTTTCTATACTATCAAGTCCACGGGAGATCAGGCAAGAACAGGCTGCTCAGCATGGGCGCCCGAGCCGTGAAATTTCGTTGAAGAATCGGTTGTCGAAACGCTCGTGTATCGAAGCCAGAGCGTTTCCGCTTGCTAGAATGGTTACGAGTGGAGGCTTGCCATGACAGAGGAAGCGCGTTCAGAGGGGACCGCTCGCATGGATGAGGAGCGCTTGGCGCACGCACTCATCAGCCGCGGCCTTCTGACGCGCGAGGAAGTGCACAGCTGCCGGGCAGACGGTGCCGAGTCCGGAACGAAGGCGCTGCTGAAGCGTTTGGTTACTGCCGGCTTTCTCACCGCCAATCAAGCCGATCGTGCCCACAAGGAGTTGGAGACACTTCTGGGCCAACAAATCCCCGGTTATCAGCTGCTGGAGAGGCTCGGCCAGGGTGCGATGGGCACCGTCTACAAGGCCCGGCAGATGAGCATGAATCGTCTGGTGGCCATCAAGGTACTCCATCCACGTCTCGCGGCCAATCCAGAGTTTTTGCAACGACTGACCCGTGAGGCCCACTTGGCCGCACGACTCAGCCACAACAATATCATCCAGGCCATTGATGTCGGCTCGGCCGGGCCGTTGCACTATTTCGTAATGGAATTGGTCGAGGGCCAAACCATCCGCGAAATACTGGAAAAAAGCAAGGTTTACGACGAGCGCGAGGCCGTCGAGATCATCCTGCAGATCGCCCAGGCGCTCCAGCATGCACATCGCCGCGGTCTGATCCACCGCGATGTCAAGCCGGGGAACATCGTGCTGACCACCGACGGCATTGCCAAACTGGCCGATCTCGGTATGGCTCGGGAGACCGATGATGCCGTGTTGGCGCAGCGCGAAAAGGGCATCGCCATGGGCACGCCTTACTACATGTCTCCGGAGCAAATCCGCGGCCGACAGAACATCGACGGCCGCGCCGATCTTTACGGTCTTGGCGCGACCCTGTATCACATGGTCACGGGTAAGCCACCTTATTATTATCCGGAAACCGAGCGCGTGCTGATGGCCCACCTGGAAGAGGAGCTGACGCCACCGGACCATCTCAATCAGAAGCTGTCTTCCGGACTGGGCGAGGTGGTGGAATATCTCATGGCCAAGGAGCGCCGCCGCCGCTATCAGAAAGCGGATGATCTCATAATCGATCTGGAATGTCTTCTTTCCGGCGAGGCTCCCAAACTGGTCCGCAAGAAAATGCAGGCTTCAACTCTGGCGGCCCTGAGCGAAGGCGAAGCAGAAGAAGATGAGGGAACAGCCGCTCCAGCGGGACCTGCCCATGCCTGGGTGTGGATCGGCGTTCTGGGCGGGCTGCTGGTGCTGAGCATGCTCGTCAACCTGATCTTGTTGATCCGGCACAGCTGATGGCATTGCTTCTCAAGCCTTTCCATCCCCTTGCTCTCGCTACGTCCATTCTTACCTCCTACCCGAATAATCGTGCAAGAAGCGGAGCACTCCGAGGAAATATACAGATAGCGTGTCGAAGGCTTGGCCAGAAAGGACACCGATGGCAATCAGCCCGATTAGCACGTTCCTCCAGAGCATCCGCCTCTCTGCGCTTCGCCGCGATGAGGCGGGAATGACCGATGGACAATTGCTGGACGCCTACGTCCATGACCGCGAGGAGGAGGCATTTGCAGCTCTCTTGCACCGTCATGGCCCGATGGTCTGGGGCGTCTGTCGCCGCGTTCTCGGCAACGATGGGGATGCCGAAGACGCCTTTCAGGTGACGTTTCTCGTGCTGGTGCGAAAGGCGGCCTCCGTCGTGCCGCGCGAGCAGATCGCAAATTGGCTCTATGGCGTAGCACGTCAGACGGCGGTAAAGGCGAGGGCGATGGCCGTGAAGCGAAAGGCACGCGAGAAGCAGGTCACAGACATGCCCGACCTAGCCGTGGCGGAGCAAAATGGCCTGGACGATTTACTACCCGTCCTCGATCAAGAATTGGGGCATCTTCCCGACAAGTATCGCACGGCCATTGTTCTGTGTGATCTGGAGGGCAAAAGCTACAAGGAAGCAGCTCACCAGCTGCGGTGTCCCGAAGGGACGCTGGCGGCTCGCCTGACAAGGGGACGGGCAATGCTGTCCAGGCGGCTCGTCCGCCACGGCTTGGCGGTCACGAGCGGTATGTTGGCATGGGTGCTATCGCAAAGCGCGTCGGCCAGGGTGCCAGCATCCGTGTTGCCCGCAACGATGAAAGCTCCAAGCTTGTTTGCGGTGGGACAAACGTTGGCTACGGGAGCGACCTCTGTTAAGGTCGCCTCCTTATCAGAAGGAGTACTGAAGACCATGCTGCTGAGCAAACTCAAAATCGCGACGGCGGTGTTCCTCGGAGTTACTGTTCTTAGCGTTGGCATCGGAAGATGTCTCTACCCTCTGGAGAGCCCAAATCCCATCAGCGAACCACAAGCCAGGAAGGAAGCGGACCCGCCAAACTCGACTCCGAAGAATTTCGCAAAGGGCGGAGGCCAGAAAAGAACGACACAAAGTTCTGATCGACCGGATGGTCGAAATATCCTTCGGAACCCTGGGTTCGAGGAGGGCGATCGATTACCCACTTATTGGTTCCCGGGGGCCGAGATCGAGCGCGTCGAATACGTTTGGGACAAGAAAATCGGGCAACGGGGCAAGGCCAGTGTGTGCTTGCACAAAACGGCCAATCGCTACTTTCCTATTGCACAATGGCATCAGGAGGTGGACAGGAAGAGCGAGTTGCCCACTCTTCGGCTCGCCGCTCAGGTCAAAGCTGAGGGAGTGACAAAGGCAACGATTGACGTCGTCTTCCTGGATGAGAAGGGAGAGTGGATCGAGCACCGTTGGGCCGCGTACATCGGGGCCAAGGAGGCAAAGGATGCTCCGGTGAACCACGATTGGAAGGAATACACGGGTCGAGTTGAGATCCCCAAAGGGACCAAGAAGATTCAAATCGCACTCCAGATTTACGGCCCTGGCAAGATCTGGTTTGACGAAGTGCGGGCGGAATACACGAATGCTCAAGAGGAGAAGTCTGGCGAAAAAGGAGACGAAGGGAATTGAAGAACAGCTTCGTCAAGGAGTGGCTCCAGCCCGAAAGCGATTTCTGCCGTTCGCGTGGGACGCTCCAAGTCGGGGAAACGCGAGATGAAATGGTCTCTCGATTTCTGCGCCACGGTGCTGTTGGCTGCTTTCGTCAATCTTGCGGGTAGCTCCGTCCAGGAGGACGACGTGGCCGACATTCCTTCCCAAGATCTGCGTGCTGGGAAGGATGCAAGGAAGCGATACTTCCTGGTCGGACCTATGAAGCACCGCAAGCCGCCGAACCCTGGCTTTCGTTTGCTCGTTGT
Source organism: Gemmataceae bacterium (assembly GCA_036557565.1). Taxonomy (GTDB): domain Bacteria; phylum Planctomycetota; class Planctomycetia; order Gemmatales; family Gemmataceae; genus JAJPHU01. Next base: position 14,854 of record DATBHJ010000067.1, on the reverse strand, counting down.
GTTGCCGGGTGGTCCTGGTAGTGCCGACTTTCATCCATTCGTGAAGCGCATCTACAAGTATGCCGTTCCCGAAGGCTACCTTGTAGCTCAACCCGTGGCGCCAGACTGGATCGTTTGGCCCACCAGAAAAGATCTCTTTTCCGCGGAGACATTTATCGACGCCGTCATCGAGGACGTGAGCAAACGGCATAAGCTGGACACGGAATTCGTCTTCACCCTTTCGTGGTCATCGAGCGGCCCGGCCGCCTACGCCATTTCACTGAGCAGTAAGAAAGTCACAGGGTCTTTCATTGCCATGTCCGTATTCAAACCGGACCAGTTGCCACCGCTTGAGACGGCCAAGGAACACGGCTATTTCCTTTTTCATTCCCCCGACGATCAGGTCTGCCCATTCGCAATGGCCGAGAGGGCAGCCCGCGACTTGAAGGAGCACGGTGCCAAGGTCAACCTAACGACGTATAGGGGGAAACACGGCTGGCAAGCCGGCTTGTACCAGAGTATGCGAGCAGGGATTGGATGGCTCGAAGAGAATCACTCGCCTCTCAAACGTTAGGCGCGTAGGAACAGACGGTCACGGGCAATAAATGGACGGCAATGTGCCAGCCTGTCTTCTGTGTGCCGGCGTTAGATCGATCAGCGTTTCCCTTGTTTCGCCAATGTCTCCGCTTCGCGGTGCAAAGTCTCATAAGTCAAGCGGTCCTCCCAGTTTTCCTTGTCACGCTTTGCAGCTGCTCGTCGGATTTGCTCCGCTTTATCGAGCCAGTTTTTGGCATCCTGGTCGCGTCCCAGTCGCTGGAGAGCGAGCGCCATTACGAGAGCATCGCGCGCTGAAAACTCTGGAGGCGACCGGTCCATCATTTCCTGCAATCGTTTCACCGCGGCATCGAACTGTCCGGACCGATACAGCAATACGGCCAACACTCGTCGAGACTGGGCCGATCGTTCGGCTTGCTGCACCAGTGGTCTCCAATCGCGCACCGATCCCTCGGCAAGCGCAACCGCCCAGACGACGTTCTGAAAGACGTTCTCGTCCTTGCTGGCACCGAAGCGCTGTAAAAGGCGGCCGCACCAACGCCGATAGTTCGCTTGGTCGCCGGAGGCAAGAAGCGTCAGAACATGGTGACGCCAGACGGTTACATCCTGCTCGCCGAGCTGGATCGCCTTGGCCAGATCGGCTGTGGCTTTGCTCCAATCGGTGCGTTCGGCTTCGATGCGGCCTCGTGCTGCCCACAATTCCGCCCGGTTGCTCTTGCGGTCGATCGCCTTGGAATAGTCCGACAACGCCTCCTGCCGGAGACCCAGGGCCTCCTCGGCCTCGGCGCGACCCGCCCACAGCTCCCATCGTTCGCTCGCGCCGCCGAGGGCTTGCGTGTAATCCGCCTTCGCCGCTTGCCAGCGACTCAGTTCGAGGTTTGCTCGGCCACGGCGAGCGTACAGTTCGGCCGACGAGCCGGTAGTTATGAGTTGATCCAGATGCTGCAAGGCTCCCATCCATAAATGTTGACGCTCGCACTCTTCGGCGCAGTGCCGGTGCCACGCTGCCAGACGCAAAGGCGAAGGAACAAAGTCTTTGGGATACTTATCATGCAGGTCCCGCCACTCCTTGCTAAGTTCGGCACTGTCGAGAGGAAGCAGTTCCCCTGAGTCGGTTCTGCGTTTCCCAGTCAACACCTCGGCCAAGCGTGCCAACTCTGGCCCAGGTCGATCCTCCGCTTGAAAAACGGGGACCAAGCTCTTGAGAACCTGTGAATTATGAGTCGTCGATGACGAACCTTGTGTCGCCTGATTCCGCCAATCGTTACTCCAACCGTGTTTGTCCGTTCTCAGCAGTGGGCTGATAGGTTCGCCGGTAGATGCCTCCCAGATTCGCAAGCCATCTCTTGCTACGCTCACGATTCGTTTGCCATCGTCGCTGAATGTTGCGAAAACAACCGAGTCGCGATGTCGAAGCGGTGGACTGACTGGCTTGGCATTAGCGGCATCCCACACACGGACAAACCGATCGCCGCTCACCGTGACAATGCGCTTGCCGTCAGGGCTGAAATCCGCTTGCAAGATCGGGGCGCTTTGAAGAGGTGTCGTGGCGATCTCACGTCCGCTGCTTGCTTCCCAGACGGTCGCCGTTCCATCTTCGCTGGCGGTTACGAGCTGCTGGCCGTCCGTGCTTATCGAGAGGTTAAGAACCGGTTTACGATGTCCCCAGGTTGGACCAACCGCTTCGGCCGTCTCTGCGTCCCACAGACGGAGGCCGCCCTCGGCGTCCACAGTGAGAACACGCTTGCCATCGGGCAGATACAGTGCTCGCCGAAGATCCTGTTGATGCTCCATCGGCTCTCCGACCAGGGAGTTCTTCTCGACGTCCCACAGCCGCGCCTTGCCGTCCTGACACGCCGTCAGTACGCGCCGGCCATCGCGGCTGAAACTTGCTTCGATGACGGAGCGCGGATGCACGAGCGGCTGTCCTAGCAACTCACCCGTTGCTGTCTCCCACACGCGCACGTGTCCTTCCAGCTCGTCGCCGTTACGCGGGTGACAGACCGTCAACACGCGCTTGCCATCGGGGCTAAAGGCCGCGCCAGTTACCTTATCCTTGTGTGGCAGTGTTCCACCGACCGGTTGATTTGTCTGCGTATCGTAAACGCGTATCGTCGTATCAGTCGCCCGCAGTGATCGTTTGCCGTCGGGGCTGAGCAGTTCCAAATCAGCGACTCGGCTCGGGGCCGACGGTATCTCTGACTCACTGACCGTCAGATCCCACAGCCGCACGAATCGCCCCGCCAACGTCAGCAAAGCACTTCCTCCCGCCGCGAATTCTGCGTAACGAACCGGTGCTGCATGATGAAGAGCGGGGAAGACTTCCTTGGCTGTCCGATAATCCCAAATCCGGGCTAAGCCGTCCTCGCTGGTGGTCAACACATAACGAGCATCGGGGCTGAAAATGGCATCGATCACGGCTTCGGCAAGTCGCAACGGTGGTCCGGCAGTTCTACCTTTGTTCACGTCCCAAACGCTAACAGAGCGATCCTCGCCGATAGTCAGCGCGAACAGACCGTCGGAACTAAGCGACGCTCCGCGAATTGCGGTGCCATGCTTGAATAGTGGTGTCAACGGCTCGCCTGTCGTGGTCTTCCACACACGCCCTGTGCCGTCTGCACTCGCCGTCAGCACGCGTTGACCATCCGCACTGAACGAGGCCTGAACCAAATCTGCCTCATGGGTGAACGATGGACCGACCTGTTTACCCGAGGCGATTTCCCAGATTCGAGCGCAGCGATCCTGACAGATGGTCAGAACACGCTTCCCGTCTGGGCTGAAGGCTGCCGGCCGCGGCCGGATGTCGCTGCCTAAAGGCTCTTCCCGGCTACCCTCGCCTGTAGCAGAATTCCAAACGCGCAGCTCGACCTCGGTCGCGCCCATCGGGGCCTTATCGCTGAGGGTGAGGAAGCTTTTGCCGTCCGCGCTAAACGCCAAGTGTGCTACCGGACCCACTAGTTGCAGAGGCGAAAACACTTCCTTCGACGTTTCAATATCCCACAGGTGCACCGTCATGTCCGCAGCCGCAGTCAACGCACGTTTACTATCGGGACTGAACGCGGCAAGGGTAACAGGCCCATCATGCGCCAACACCTCGCCGCTGCGCTTGCCGCTCCCAGTATCCCACACTTCCACCGCGCCATTGGCGCCGGCGGTCAGTACGCGTTTGCCGTCATTGCTGAGTTGAACTGCGTTCAGCGTCTTGTCATGCAGCCACATCTGCACAGGACGAGGGCATTTCGCCAGCACACAGGCCAGCCGCAGTCTAAGCGTTTGGGTCGGCAGTCGTTCCTTTTCGGCGAGCCGTAATGCCTCTGTGAACCACAAGAGAGAAGCCGAAAGATCATCGCTCTCCATTAACCGTATGCCGGCTGCGGCATACATCTTGGTCAGTTGCCGCGTTGCTTCTGCGCGGCGTTCCAGCGCGTCCTGTCGGATCTGTTCCGCGGTCTTCGCCAATTCTTCGGCGTGCATTCGTTGCTCGTACTGCGCATCGCGCTGCTTCCGGGCATCAATGGCTTCTTTCCTGGACTCACGAAGTTGCGCTTCAAATTCTTTCTCGCGTTTCTGCCACCGGGCAGCTTGCAGCTCATCCTGTCGTTTTCGCTGCTGATCAGAGACAGTTTCTTCAGCAACTCGTGAACGCGCGTGAAATCTCTCTTCGGCTTGTTGCGCCTTGAGTTGGGCCATTTCCGCTTCGTTGCGAGCCGCCAGCATGTCGTTTCGCAGACCGAAAACGTAAATCAGGACGACGATCAGCAGCAAGGAGAGAAGAGCCAGAGACGCCAATTCGGGCCGTTTTCGGCACCAGCGAACCAGGCTCGTGAGCGTATTGCGAACTCGTGTCGGTTCCTCCTCACCACAGATGGGGCAGCGTGGCTTCGCCGAGGGAGGCAAACCGGAAAGTGTCGAGGGATCCCATACGTGGCCTCGTGGACAGATCGCTTTCTGAGACATATCGCTGAACCTCCGCGGCGAACAGCTCGCCCTCGCAGGCCGTACGCCTAGATCAATTTCTGGCTAGGTGCTTCTGCCTCTCCGGAGACTCCTTCAACTCGCTACTGACAAGAAACGAGGCACGGGTTTCAGAGGGGCCGAACGAGTTGACGCATGAGGGGCCTCCTTGAACCGAGAAGTTCTCTTGCCCAGTCTCTAGTTTGCGCACGATCCACGGGCCAAGGCAAGAAAAAAATGATAACGACATCGACAAATCGACCGAGGCGTAGGAGCGGATATGTGGTTGTTCTCGTTCCCACGCCTATCGTGGGAACGAGAACTTGACCCTGAGAATTACTTTTACTTGTCCTGGTGCTCCTTCCACCATTTGTGCCAGGCAGCGACTGCCTCATCACGATTACGGCGGCCGGCATCCGTGGCAGGGCCGAAATCCTGGCCAGTCAACTGAGTCAGGGCCACGCGTGCCGACTGGACGACCTCCGGCTCCGGATCGTCCAGTAGCTGCAACAAATCGGCGATGTGTTCCTTCAGGCCTCGATTCCCGCAGGCCAGGGCTGCAGCGCGACGCACTTCGATGTCGTCGTCTTGTAGACTGTCGCGCAGAATCGCAATCGACTGCCCTTCCAGTCGTTGCCTCAGTGCGGCGCGGGCCTGGTATTGAATGTCTCCAGTCAGTTTGGGGATCGTCAAGGCGAGAACAAAGGTATCGTTGACATTCTTCGAGTCGCGCAGACGAGCGAGCACGGCGATTTGTTTCTCGCCCCGGGTATTAACCAATTCCTTGCTCCATGTCGCCGTTTCGATCAACTCGGGCGTGTCATCCGCAACGAGCGCCACGGCCGCGTTCTCCAGAGGCGGAACTAGCTTTCGCTTTCCCGCCGCATAAATCGCCGCTTGCTTGGCTAACGTCTCCGGCGATTCGCTTTTTTGAAGAGCATTCCAATAGGTCCATTTCTGGATGGAGCGCTCGATTCCTCGCAGCGAGGCGCCGCGTGTCGGTCCGAAGTCTGTGCCGTGAGCGATACGGCTGAGCGTGCTGTGAGCAGCTTCGCGAACCGTTGGGGAAGGATCCTTCAAGCATGCGATTAGCTCTGGCTCCATGTGAAGGAAACGGCGACGGATCGTATTGATCACGAGGAAGCGAACCAAAGGATCCTTCGAGGCAATCTGCTTTTGCAGTTCCTCCGGCTTCGCCACGGATAACTGCCGCAGGAAGACGGTCACCGACGACGTCTGGAAAAGCTTCATGGTCAGCATTTTTTCGCCTATCTCCAGAAGAGAATCTTCGAGCTGTTCTTTTGCAATCTCCTGGAGTTGATTTCCTTCTTGCACAAACGATAACTTCGTCTGTGAGGCGATGTACTTCATATAGTTCGTAGCGATTTGTTTGCGCAGGTCTTGTACCCTTGCGGTAAAGCCGTGATCCGGGTGCCGGTTCAGGGGAAGGTCTCTTCCGAGGAACGCCAATGTGTAAGGCACAAGTTGAGGAGCAGCCTTGACCAGGCTGGTGAGCCGTTGGCTCAAACCGACCATCGGTCAGCAAAAGCCAATTTCGAAGGTGGCTACGAAGTTGACGCCTTCCACCAGAGCAGGTACCGACTCCGGCCCCAGCATATCCAGCAAATAATCCGCTGGTGTGTGATTGGAAGACTGCATCATCATCGAGACCAGGATGTAGAACATAACGATTTGCCTGCTGCGCGTCTGGACGAGAGGATTGACGAGCGCGGGATGCAATTGAAGGCCGCCTGGATTGATCGGCATGACCGCCATCTGTTTCTGGCCTTGTTCGATAACTCTCTGGGCACGGACGACCACTTCCTCTTTGTTACGCTCAAGGCGGGCGATGACCATCGCGACAGTCAAGCGGACTTCGGCGTTGTCATCATCCAGCGCGCGAACGAGCAGCGGCAGGGCCGGATCAGCCTTGGGTCCCAGCTCGACCAAGACCAGGGCCGCACGAGCCCGGATTTGCGGATCTTTGTCTCGTAAGGCTTTCACCAAACCGGCCAGATCGTGAGTCGGTTTTGCGGCCACGAGCGCCAGCGCTACAGGTGCAACCCAACGGCCTTTACGTTCTGCCTGGCGGACCTTGGACAAGAGATCGGGGACGCCAGACGCGGTTAGTAGCGTTAGTGCGGTCACGGCCTCGGATTGAACAGCGAGTTTCTTGTCTTTTAGAGCGGCGAGCAACTCGGGTACAGCTTCCGCAGCCTCCAGTTCCATTTTGCCCAGAGCTGCTGCGGCAGCCGCGCGGACGCGATGGTCATCATCCTTGATAGCCTGCTGCAATGCTGGCACGGCCTGCTTTGCAGCCGGGCCGAAAAGAGAAATTGTCTTGAGAACATCCAGCCTCATTCCAATCTTCTCGTCGGTGAGCGCATTGCTCAGAGGCTCAACGGCCGCTGGTCCTAGCGACACCAATGCCATGCCCGCCCGTTCCCGCACTCGCAAATTGGGATCGTGGAAGAGTCGCACCAAGTGCGGGGCTGCGTCCTTGCCCACTTCTCCCATCTCGGTCAGGGCGTCAACCACGGATATGCGCACCTGCGCCTCTTTGTCCTCAAGGGCTTCGATCAGCGCCGGCACGGCCTCCTTGGCGTCGGGACCGGCTTGTCCCAGCGCCCGGGCGGTGCGGATACGAACGCCGGCATCAGGAGACTTCAGTGCCTGCACGAGGACTTTTACTGCGGGCGAAGCGATTTGCCCCAGTGCCTTGGCGGCGCTGTTGCGCACCTCGGGATAAGCATCGTGCAACCCCTCGGCCAACGAGGGCACGGCGTCGCGTGCAGCCAGGCCGAGATTTCCGAGTTGTTTGGCAGCTTGTTGGCGAATGTGGAAGTCTTTGCTGGAGAGGTTCCCGATGAGATCGGAAATGGTCGCGGGTTTTTGTTCTTTGTCGGCCGCAAGACTTGGCCCTGCCACAATCAGCACCACACCCAATAGGAGCATGTGACGCATGACGAGCCTCCTACAAGAGGGATCCGGTATCTTCCCAATCCACCAGTTTGCGCACCACCAATGGTCAAGGCAAGGAAAAATCGGAGCGTTGCTCCACTATTCCAACCTGCCCCTTAGCAGACCGTTTCATCCCGTTTTCGGCCCGGTTCGCCCCTAGCCAAAACTCCCAATGCGGGACGCGAAAGGAATAGGCGCGCTACCGATGTGCTCGAATCAGGTACCTGACGGTGACTGCACAAGAACCTGTCGCGTCCATAAAATAAGGCCGCAATCGACTCTCGGATGAATCGCTCTTGCTCTAGGCTGCGAGGTTCCCTATGGTCGCGCATCGATGGTCATTCGGTCTCGGTCTCGCGTTGCTCCTCTCTTCGATCGCCGGCGCCGGTGAGGGCAATCGATTGACCTATCTCGACGAAAGCGATCCTTATTACGTTTCAAGATCGTTTCCACGGCTCATCACGCCGCAATGGATCGGCGAGGATGGTGTTGAAGCCGTGGTCGTTCTCGCCATCGACGATATGCGTGATCCAGAAAAATACGAGCAGTTCCCGCGGCCGATTTTGCAGCGTCTCAAACGCATCGACGGTCGAGCGCCCGTGAGCATCATGACCAATCAGATTGACCCGAAGCATTCTCGATTGCAGGCGTGGTTGAAAGAGGGACTAAGCCTGGAGACTCATACGATCGATCATCCGTGCCCTTTCTTCAAGGGTGGTGACTTCGACAAGGCCCGATCTACCTACGAACGCTGCGTCGATCTCATGAGCGAGATACCTAATAGTCGGCCCGTGGCTTTTCGCATGCCTTGCTGCGATTCACTCAACACGCCCAGTCCACGCTTCTATGCCGAGATGTTCAATCGCACGACGGACAAGGGGAGATTTCTTACGATCGATTCCTCTGTGTTCAACCTGCTGACGTCAAACGACCCGGAGTTGCCTCGCAAGCTGGTTATTGACGAGGACGGGCAAGATCGTTTTCGCAAGTATCTGCCGAAAGATCGCACGTTCGTTAACACGATCGAGAACTATCCCTATCCATACGTCCTGGGCCAATTGTGCTGGGAGTTTCCGTGTGTCATGCCCAGCGACTGGGTGGCCCAGCATCGCCATCAGCCGAACAATCCGGTCACCGTTAGCGACTGGAAGGCGGCCCTCGACATCACGGTCCTCAAACGCGGCGTCTTTTGCCTCGTCTTTCATCCGCACGGCTGGATCCGAAATGAACAAATAGTAGATCTCATCGACTATGCCGTCACGAAGTACGGCAAGAAGGTACGGTTCTTGACGTTTCGCGAGGCCCAGGAACGCATGGATAAGAACCTGCTGGACGGCCAGTCACTGCGCGCCGCCGACGGAACGGACAATGGAGTGCGGCTTGTCGATCTAGACAATGATGGTTACCTGGACGTGGTTATCGGAAATGAGAAGGTGAAACAGACGCGGCGCTGGTCGGCGAAGACGCAGACATGGACCATCGGGGACCTTCCTCCATCGCTGGCAAAGGCAGGAGCGCGGTTCGGCGTTGCGCATTCGGATGGAACCGCATCGATGATCCTGCAGAACGAAACGGACTCCGGAGCATGGCATTATACAGATGGAAAGTGGGTAGAGGATCAAACTCTCTTGTCAGGCCTGGAAATCGAGGGACGGAAGATCTTAACGGCTGCGAAGGGCCAAGACCGTGGCGTGAGGTTGCGGGACCTGGACGGCGATGGCCGCTGCGAGCTGATTGTCAGCAACGACAAGGAACAGACGATCTTCGCCCGATCGGAGAACAAGTGGCGAAAACTGCCTTTCGGGTTGCCGGAGGGAACATCCATCGTCAACGCCGCGGGACAGGATAACGGCCTGCGATTCGCGGACATTGACGAGGACGGACGTGACGACGTTGTTTTCTCAAATGAAGAGTGTTTCTTAGTTTATTTGTTCGCATCTATGAATGACGGCTGGTCTCGCCGCGTCGTGCTGGCCAGACGCAGCGATCCCGACATGCTGCCGGCCATTGCGCGCAATGGTACGAATAACGGTGCCTTCTTTCATTCACGGCATCTCTGGGTAAACAACGAACGGACAGTACGGCTCAAGGATAATGTTGATCGTCTATCGTTCAATGACTTGCTCGCCACCATGGCGCCCCAAGCAAAGACTCCGAAAGCGTCGCTTCACTCGATCCGCCCACGGCCGGGATTTCAGGTCGAGCTGATTGCTTGCGAGCCGCTGGTGCAAAGTCCGATCGCATTCGCCTGGGGGCCGGACGGTAAGTTCTGGGTTGTCGAGATGGGCGACTATCCGCTCGGGATGGAAAACAAGGGCAAACCCGGAGGACGCATCAAGTATCTTGAGGATACCGATGGCGATGGCCGCTACGACAAAGCGACTGTGTTTCTCGACGGTCTGAGCTTTCCTACAAGTGTGCTCCCGTGGCGCAAGGGTGTGTTGGTGACGTGTGCTCCCGAAATCTTCTACGCCGAGGACAGCAAAGGGACGGGAAAAGCCGACGTGCGCGTGCCTCTGTTCACGGGCTTTATTCCGGGCAATCCACAGCATCGCGTGAATAGCCTTGTTTGGGGCCTGGACAACTGGATTTATTGCGCCAATGGCGACAGCGGCGGACGAATCAAGTCAGTGAAGACCGGGAAGGAAATCGGCCTGAGCGGACGCGACTTGCGCATCCGCCCTGACGATGGAGCAGTCGACGCCCAGGCGGGACAGACTCAGTATGGCCGCAGCCGTAACGACTGGGGCGACTGGTTCGGCTGTAATAACGGCAATCCCATGTACCAATTCGCCCTTGCCGATCAATACATCCGCCGGAATCGCAGCCTCGCGGCTCCGGATGCGCGTGTGCAAGTGTCGGTAACGCCCGGTGCCGCACGTGTGTTTCCCGTTAGCCGTACCGTAACACGCTTCAACGATCCGCACACACTCAATCATTTCACATCGGCGTGCAGCGCCATCGTCTATCGTGATGATCTCTTTGGCCCTGCCTTCTCGCGCAGCTCCTTCGTTAGCGAGCCGGTACACAATCTGATTCACCGCGAAATCCTGAGCGCGAAGGGTGTCACCTTCACCAGCCGGCGCGCCGAGGACGAGCAAGAATCCGAATTCCTGGCATCCAGCGATAACTGGTTTCGCCCCACGTCGATTCAGACCGGACCGGACGGGGCGCTCTGGGTAGCCGACATGTATCGCGACATCATCGAGCATCCAGAGTGGATTCCAACGGACTGGCAAAGACGGCTCGATCTACGCGCAGGCGCGGACAAGGGGCGAATTTACCGCGTGTATCCCGTCGGTGCCGCGCTCCGCAAGATTCCGCGGCTCGATCGCCTCGACACTGCGGGACTTGTAGCCGCTCTGGATAGCCCCAACGGCTGGCAGCGCGACACGGCGCAGCAGATGCTGCTCTGGCGCAAGGATGCTTCGGCCATCCCTTTATTGGAAAAACTGACAACTGATTGTCAACGACCCGTCTGCAGGTTGCATGCACTTTGCACGCTCGACGGACTCGACGCGCTCTCTCTGGCTCTGTTGTTGCGAGCTTTGAGCGATTCGCACCCTGGCGTTCGTCGCCATGCGGTGCGGCTATGCGAGGGACGCTTGACGAAAACGCCCGAGTTGGCTGAGGCGCTCTTGAAACGTGTAGACGATGACGATCCGCATGTCCGCATGCAGTTGGCGTATATGCTCGGCGAATGGGACAACGAACGGGCAGGTGTGGCACTGGGCCGACTTGCTCTACACGATGCCGATGATCGCTATATCAGAGCGGCCATTCTGAGTTCGGTGAATCGAAAGAACCTCGATCACGTTTTACTGGCTGTGATGAAGGGCAGCGATAAAAAGCCTCCGCCTGCTCCTCTGATTGAGAGTTTGCTGCGCCTGGCGAACGCATTCGGGGATACCAACGCGCTGGCCACGCTGTTACGAGCGATCGGCACACCGGAGAAAGACCGTTACGCGCCATGGCAATTCACGACCCTGGCTGGGCTGCTGGATTCCTTGGATGAACGCGATAAGCCGTTGTCGAACCTGGCGAATGACAGTAACGGCGAGTTGAAAGCGGCGCTAAAGCAAGTCTCTGGGCTGTTCGCGGCAGCAAGAGCGGCTCTTGCGGCTGGTCAGTCTCGACAGGACGAGAAAGAACGGGCCATCCGGATCCTCGGTCGGGGTCTCGATCATCAGCAAGAGGACATGAGCGCCCTCGCCGAGTTGCTCGTGCCACAAACACCCGAGGGCATGCAAAGCGCCGCAGTTTCCGCCCTTGCGCGCTTGCGTTCGCCGCGCGTTCCGCAATTGCTGCTACGAGGCTGGAAAGCGCTTGTTCCTGAGCTGCGCCGGCAAGTGCTTGGTGTGCTCCTCAGCCGTGAGACGTGGGTATCCGCACTTCTCGATGCCATGGAGAGCAAGAGCATCGCACCGTCCGAGATCGACGCCGCGCTACGGCAACGACTCCTGGAGCATCGCTCGGCAGATGTACGGCGTCGAGCGACGAAACTGTTCGCCGATACTGTCAACACGGATCGTCAAAAAGTGATCGATTCGTACCGGTCGATACTGACTTTGAGCGGCGACGCCAAGAGAGGGGCAGAGGTTTTTCGGAAGAGCTGCGCAGCCTGTCATAAACTTGGTGACATCGGTAACGCAGTTGGTCCGGATCTGGCCACGCTGGGCGACAAATCGACGCCGGCGGTCTTGATCGCTGTTCTCGATCCCAACCGGGCCGTCGAAGCGCGCTATGTCGGCTACACGGCGACTACAAAGGGGGGACTGACGTTCACCGGCGTGCTCGCAGCGGAGACTGGCAACAGTATCACACTCGTCAGCACCGACGGCAAACAGAACGTCATCCTGCGGAGCGATCTCGAAGAACTGACGAGTACCGGCAAGTCGGCGATGCCCGAAGGATTGGAAAAAGACATCAAGCCGCAAGACCTCGCCGATTTGATCGCACACATCCACTCACAGGGACCGCAGCCGCAGCGAAAGACGTTTGAGGGCAATCAGCCGGCACTGGTGCGCACGTCAGACGACGGCTCGATGCTTCTCACATCGGCCAACTGCGAAATATACGGGCCCACGGTCATCTTCGAGAAACAGTATGGCAATCTGGGATACTGGACGTCTCCAAACGATCGCGCTGTTTGGACTGTCGAGGTGGCGAAACCAGGGCGCTACTCAGTATGGTTAGACTGGGCCTGCCATCCCGACACGGCGGGCAAAAAGTTCTTGTTGCAAGCCGGCGTCAATCAAATGACCGGCATCGTGAAATCAACTGGAAGTTGGGAAAACTACCGGCAAGGCAAGGTCGGCGAGATTGTACTGGCGGAGGGACGCCAACAGGTGACGCTCCGCTCGGCGACGAAGATTTATCATCCGATGATCGATCTGAAATCGGTGAAATTCGTGCCGATGCCGAAGGAGTAGGAAACGGCGTCCAGGTGTATGCGGGGCCGTTCAATGGAGAAAAGCGACAGCGTGATAAATGAACAATTGAGACTACGGCTTCTGGACATGGCTGCGGAACAGCGGCGCGTTCATACGGAGCTTACTCAGACTGGCGAGATCTACGAGGGGCGGCCCCTGGCGCCGCGCCTCGCCGAAGTGATTAACCGACACGCGACGATACTCGAAGCCATGATCGCGGAGCATGGCTGGCCGGGGAAACACCTTGTCGGCGAAGACGGTGGCCACGCCGCGTGGTTTATTTTGCAACATTCGATCGAGCGACCAGACCTACAACGTCGGTGCCTACCGTTGCTCCGCGCGGCAGTAGCCAGCGGCGAAGCAGCACCCGCGCAGGCAGCCTATCTGGAGGACAAGATCTGCTTCTTCGAGCGTCGGCCACAACGGTACGGTACGCAGTTCGATTGGAACGCGGAAGGTCGGATGAGTCCGTGGGTGCTTGAAGATCCGGAGCATGTTGACGGATACCGGGCAAAAGTAGGCCTGGGACCGCTGCGGGAGAAAATCGAGCAGTTCGGAGCAGACGAACACAGGCCAGCGGACCTTGAGCGCTATCGGCAGGACTTCGCCGACTGGGCTAAATCCGTCGGCTGGCTCTAGTGCCCCAGGAGCACGAGGCACTCATGGGCCGAGCACGCGATTCTCGATTTGTAACAGTCGATAAACGAGGTAGAACCATGATCCATGCGAGAAGCGCCTTGATCAAACGAAGGCTATCACCGGTCCTGTACCTGTTGTCGCTCTTCTTGACTTTGCCCGGAGTTCAAGCTGGCGAGACCGACTGGAAGGTTGGGCTGGCCCAGGTAAAAATCACCCCGGAATATCCAGTATTCCTTGCCGGTTATGCTTCGCGAAATAAACCGTTTACCAAGGTCGAGGCCGATATCTACGCCAAGGCGCTGGCCCTTGAGGATGACAACGGCCAGCGCGTGGTGTTGGTGACGAGTGACTTGATCGGTTTTTCAGCCGCCGTGGCGGAACCGATTTGCGAACGTCTTCGTGACAAGGCGGGCCTCAAACGCGAGCAGATTCTTCTTAACTCCTCCCACACGCACACCGGGCCGACACTGCTTGTGCGTAAATCCGACGACGACGGAGAGGGGACGCGTGATCTTGAGCGCAACGTCGAATATACGCGGCAGTTGCAAGACAAGATTGTCGAGCTGGTACTGCAGGCGATGGCCCGGTTGGAGCCCGCCAAACTGTCTTGGGGCGTTGGCGTCTGTCCGTTCGTGATGAATCGCCGTGAGTTCACGGCCAACGGCGTCATCCTCGGCGTCAATGCGCGCGGACTGGCCGACCGGACCGCACCGATTCTTCGCATTGATAAGCCGGATGGCCGACTGCGAGGTGTCCTGTTTGGGGCCGCCGTCCACGGGACAACGCTGGGTGGCGAAATTTACGAGTTGTGCGGTGACTATGCCGGATTCGCCCAGGACTACGTTGAGAAGAAACATCCGTCCGTGCAGGTCCTGTTCATCATGGGCTGTGCCGGAGACGCCAATCCGTATCCGCGCGGTACGATGGCCCTGGCTCGCGAGCATGGAGCGACCCTGGGAAAGGAAGTCTGCCGGCTCCTGGAGAGCAAACTTCGTCCTGTTCGTGGCCCGATCCACATTGCTTTCGATAAGGCCGCCCTCCCTTTGCAGCCGACACCTCCTCGCGAAGAACTAACGAAACTAGCCGCTCGCAAGGGGAGTCTCCAAGCCTGGGTGGCGCAAAAGCGGTTGGCGGCCCTGGACCGTGGGGAGAAATTGCCGGAGCACTACGACTGTCCGATCGCCGTCTGGCAGTTCGACGACGACCTGACCCTGGTGGGCTTGTCCGGAGAAGTAGTAGTCGATTTCGTCAGTTTGCTGGAGAACGCGCTGGGACCAAACAAACTATGGCTGGCGGGTTACTGCAACGATGTATTCGGTTATCTGCCATCGGCC
>DATBHJ010000066.1:0-21790 GCA_036557565.1 Gemmataceae bacterium | reverse complement strand
GATCGCCCAGTCCGAGCGGAATGGTCAATTCGCGCACCTGTTGAACGTAACCTTGCAGGGCCGCTGCGTTAATCTGAAAGTCCCCGGCAGAGAATTGTCGCTGACAGCGAAGATGGACTTGAATGGTGCCGCGGCGGACGAGTCGGCGGATGACTTTCTCGAACTCCGACTCCAGGAGGTTGTACGGTTCGCCGGCGCGGAGGCTGACTTTCAAATAGCGATTGTTGACCGAACGCAGTTCTATCGAGAGATGGAGGTCATCTGTCTGATAACTCGCTTCTCCGTAGCCCGTCATGCTGCACAGCACGCGCACCTCCTTTTACAAAGCGAACGGCCGGCGTTAGCCGGCCGGTGTAGACCAGCCGGCTGACGCCGGCCGTTCGCCCTTACTGTCCCTCTGGCTCGTCCGGCTGGTTGATGGGAACCTGCACCTCTGGGCCGGGCGCGGGTCCCACCGTAGTGGGTTGGACGAGCTTGATGAGGATCATGATGAGCAAGATCCACACCGCGGCGACATAGATGGTGATGCGCGTGAAAGTATCGCCGGCGCGCGAGCCAAAGGCACTGGAGCCGCCGGAGCCGCCGAACGCTCCCGCCAGGCCGCCGCCCTTGCCTCGCTGGATCAGGACAAGCAGGATCAGAAACAGGCCGATCACCAACAGAATGATATTCAACACCGGGGGCAGCCAACCTCGAACGCCGCCCTCGGCAAACCCCATCCACAGCTCCATGTGCGCGCTCTCCACAGGACTTTCCTTAACCAAGGATAAACCATCATTATAGACACCTAGGAAGAAGAGAAAAGGCGGATTTCGCGGCGCCAGCTGGCCCGAAACGTGAGTTTTCGCGCTCTTTTCTGATGAAGATAGACAGAAAATCCCACCCTTCTCGCTACGGACCTCGCGGCGCTCCTGCCGAAGAGGTAAACTGAATCTATGAACAGTCTTCCGAAGGAGCCTTACCGCCGGGAGTCGCCTATGACTCAGAGCATGCAACGCGAGTTGTTTACTCCCGAAGCAGCGTCTCCAGAACAGACCGCCACTCTGTTCGCAGATGTCGTTTTCGATCGGCCGCTCGATCATGCCTTCACCTATGCGGTCGGGGCAAATTTGCGCGAGCGCGTCGGAGTCGGTAAACGGGTCCGTGCTCCGTTTGGCCGCGGCGACAAGGCGACGATTGGCTATTGCGTTCGGCTCAGCGAGACAGCGCCGGATCGGCCGGTCAAAGAACTCGTCGGCGTTCTCGACGACGAGCCGCTTTTGACCGACAATCTACTCCGTTTGACGCGGTGGATGGCGGATTATTATCTGTGCGGCTGGGGACAGGTGCTCAACGCTGTGGTGCCGGCTGGAGCGCGCGAAAAGGCCGGCACGCGCAAGCTGGCGTTTATCGAAGCCGTGCCCGAAGCGGGCTTGAAGGAAATGCCCCCCCACCCCGACCCTCCTCCACAAGGGGGGAGGGAGAATAGTGCACCCTCCCCCCTTGTGGAGGAGGGTCGGGGTGGGGGGGATAAAGTCACCGCAAAGCAAGCGGCCGCGCTGGAGCTGCTGCGGAAGGCAGGCAAACCCGTCGAACAGCGGCAGTTGATGCGGCAAGCCAAGTGCGGAGCGGGACCAGTCGAGGCGCTTCTTAAAAAAGGCTTGGCCCGGCGCGTCGCCCGGCGTGTCGATCGCTTCATCGATAGCACGCACGAAGAGACGACGCCGGCGGGACCGATCACACTCAACGACGATCAGCTCGGCGCGTGGAAGCAGCTGGAGCCGGCGTTGAAACAGTGCGGTTTCCATGCGTTTCTGTTGCACGGTGTCACCGGCAGCGGCAAGACAGAGATTTATCTGCGCGCCATTGAGGAAGTGATTGCCCAGGGCAAGGAAGCACTGGTGCTGGTGCCGGAAATCAGCTTGACGCCGCAAACGATCCAACGATTTCGCGGTCGTTGCGGCGAAGTGGCCGTGCTGCACAGTCATCTCGGTAACGCCGAGCGCGGCGGTCATTGGCGGCGCGTGGCCGCGGGTCAAGCGCAGGTCATCGTCGGCGCCCGCAGCGCCGTCTTCGCACCAGCCAAGCGCCTCGGACTCATCGTCATCGATGAGGAACACGAAAACACTTTCAAACAGGAATCCACGCCGCGCTATCACGGTCGAGACGTGGCCGTCATGCGAGCGCGGCTGGAGAACATCCCAATCATCCTCGGCTCGGCGACGCCCTCATTGGAAAGTTGGCACAACGCCCAGCGAGGCCAGTACACGCTGTTGAGTTTGCCACAGCGCGTTCTGGAAAGGCCACTGCCCCAGGTCGGGTTGATCGATTTGCGCCATCAGCCGCTCAAGCGTGGTCGGCCCTCGGCCATCAGCGACGCACTCGAACATGCTATGCGTTCGGCCCTCAAGGACGGCGGCCAGGTGATGCTGCTCCTCAATCGCCGCGGCTTCTCGACGCACGTGCACTGTCCATCATGTGGCCATGTCGAAACCTGCCGCTTTTGCGACCTGGCTCTGACGTATCACAAAGAGCGCGACATCATGCTCTGCCATTACTGCGGCTACGAGCAGGAGCCACAACGTAACTGTCCACTGTGCGGAAAAACGTCGGTGCGCTATCAGGGACTGGGCACGGAGAAATTGCAGGTCGAGATCGAGGAGCGCTTCCCTCGTTGCGTCGTTCGCCGCATGGACAGCGATTCGATGCGCAAGCCGGGCAGCCATGCTCGCGTTCTGGCCGCTTTCCGCAAGGGGCTGATTCACATCCTGCTTGGCACGCAGATGATCGCCAAGGGACTCGATTTTCCGAACGTGACGCTTGTCGGCGTGGTCAATGCCGATGTGGGACTGCACTTCCCAGACTTCCGATCGGCGGAGCGGACGTTTCAACTACTGTCGCAGGTGGCCGGTCGGGCCGGCCGCGGTCCTCAGGGCGGCCACGTACTCATCCAAACATTCACGCCGGAGCATCCGTCCATCGGCCTGGCCGCGGCACATGATTACGCAGGGTTTGTCTCAGCGGAGCTGGAGCATCGCCGCCAGCACAATTATCCGCCCTATCAACGCTTGGCCCGCATCATTGTCCGCAGCCGCGAACAACAAGCGGCGTCTGCCTTCGCCGACCAGCTCGCCGACGCCTTCCAGCGCAGCCTGCAAACGATGGGTACTCCGGAAGCGCCGGAAGTGCGCGTGCTGGGTCCGGCTGAGGCGCCCGTGTTTCGCTTGAAGGGCTACTATCGATTTCACTTTCAGTTGCAATCACCCAGCTCTCACACACTGCACCAACTGCTGCGGGCGGTGCTGCCGGCTCAGCGAACGCCAGTCGGCGTGGAATTCAGTCTCGACGTCGATCCGTTCAATATGCTGTAATGCGCGTTTTGCATGACTTCTCCTCGTGCCTCTCCTGCTCAGTGGCTTGCGTAAAATGGAAGAACACAAAACCCGCGCCATCCCGGCGCAGATCCAATGGAGGATGAACCGTGTCCGAGACGACCGAACCGCGCCGCCTGAAACGAGTTTGGATGCCCATAGCGACTCTCATTCTGGGAATCGGAGGTTTTACAGCCCTTGTTCTCGCCGATGCTCTGGAACCGATGACACAATTCTACATTGGTTCGGGCATCATCCTGGCGACACCGCTCTTGCTGGGGTTCTGGCTCTTATTTCTCAGTGGTCTGCGCTGGTACATGCGATTTCTCTATTTGATCGCAGCTTCTGTCGCGACGGCGGGCTTGATTTTCGGGCTGGGTCAATCGTTGCGATGGGACGGCTCTATCGGCGGTTCCGGTATCCCGCGGCTGCGCTGGATCTGGACAAAGATCAGCGAAGCATCGCTGGCAGACCTGCGTGTCCAATCCGGAAAGCAAGTGGAACTATCCGCATCTAAGGATACGGACTACCCACAATTTCTGGGCCGCGACCGTGACGGAGCCGTTCATGGAGTCCGTCTGGAGCGCGACTGGAGCAAGCACCCGCCGAAAGAGTTGTGGCGCAAGAGTATCGGCCTGGGCTGGTCGGCGTTTGCCGTCGCAGGCGATTACATCATCACGCAGGAGCAACGCGAGGACAAGGAGCTGGTCGTCTGCTATGAACTCAAGACCGGCAACGCGATTTGGAAGCACGAACATGAAGTGCGATTCAACGACAAGCAGGGCGGCGACGGCCCACGAGCGACGCCGACAATCAAGGATGGCCGGGTCTATACGGTCGGCGCAACCGGCATTCTCGACTGCATTGACGGCGCTACCGGCAAGAACATTTGGTCGGTAGACACGCTGGCCAAATACAACTTGAAGAATCTGATCTGGGGCAAGTCCGACTCGCCGCTCGTCTTCGAGGACAAGGTCATTGTCACCGGCGGCATGGAAAAGAAAAACAGTCTGCTAGCGTACAATCGTGAAACGGGTGAACCTGTGTGGCAAGTCGGCGACGACGCGGCCAGTTATTGTTCGCCGACCCTGGCAACCCTCGACGGCAAGAAACAAATCCTCATCGTAAATGCGCAGAGCGTAACCGGCCACGATCCGGAAGACGGCAAGATACTGTGGAAGTTCCCGTGGCCGGGTGAGATGGCCAAGGTGTCACAGCCGGTGCCGCTGCCCGGCGATCGTGTCTTTCTGTCGGCCGGTTACAAACTCGGCAGCGTCCTTCTGCACATCACTCGTGGCTCGGACGGACAATGGGCGGCGGAGCCGGTGTGGACCAGCCGCAACAAGATGGCCACGCAGTTCTCCAATGTCGTCATCGCCCACAACTGCGCGTTTGGCATGGACTGCCGAGAACTTGCCTGCGTCGATCTGGAGACAGGCGAACGCAAGTGGAAAGGCAAGACTTACAATTTCGGTCAGGTCCTGCTGGTGGGTGACCTGATTGTTGTGCAGGCGGAGGATGGCGACATAGCCCTGGTCGAGGCCAATCCCAACGAGTTCAAGGAAGTCGCTCGCCTGCCGGCACTGCACGAGAAGACATGGAACAATCCAGTCCTGACCGGACCGTATCTGCTCCTGCGCAACGACAAGGAAGCGGTGTGCTATCAAGTGGCTGTGCAGGAGACGCAGACGTTAGAATAAGAAGCGACGTGTTTTTTTCGGGGGAGGCCACACATGCCGTTACGCGACCATTTCCGACCGCCGCTGGATAACCTGCGCCATTGGGAAGGACTACACGGCGGTTGGCCGATGATGATTGTTGCCAGTCTCCGCAGGAAATTACCGAGGCACTACTTCGCCGAGCCGCGAGTTCACTCGGGATCGAGTGCTGAAATCGACGTGGCAACTTTCGAGCACGAAGAGGAGCAGACTGTATCGACCGGCAATGGCAATGTCAACGGTGGCGGGATAGCAACCGCCGTCTGGGCGCCGCCGCGGCCGACGCTTAGCATTGCCTCCGACTTGCCGGCTCAACATGTGTACGAAGTAAGAGTTTACGATGCGAAACGACATGCCCGACTAGTGGCTGCGATCGAGATTATCAGCCCCGCGAACAAGGACCGCCCGGAACACAGGCGAACCTTCGCGGCGAAGTGCGTCGGATTGCTCCAAGAGCGGGTTTCTGTCGTCCTGGTCGATTTGGTGACGACGCGTAATCCCAATCTGTACGTGGAATTGCTCGATTTGATCGGACGAAGCGATCCAAGCCTGATTCCTCAAGCACCATTGCTCTATACCGCCTCATGCCGCATGACCAAGCGCGGCAACGAATGGTTTCTTGAGACTTGGACGCAGTCTCTCGAACTGGGTCGCGCTCTACCGACGATACCTCTGTGGCTCGCCGACAACCTCGCTGTGCCTCTCGAATTGGAGGAAAGCTACGAGCAGAGTTGTAGCATTTTGGACATACCATGACCTTTGGACTGGGCAACCCATCGCTCGGTGTTTCACTCGCCCTCGATGCAATACAAGTGCTTGGCCCCGCGCAGGAACAGTTGCTTGCCGACCACGGCGGGCGAGGCGTCGATCGGTTCGTCCAGACGATTGACCGATAGCACTTTCAGTTTGTCGCCGCGCTCGAACACAAGCGTCGTGCCGTCACGATCCGTGAGGTAGATGCGCCCGTCGGCCTCCGCCGGGGAAGCGTAGAGACTGGTGAGCGGCCGTAGTCGCTCGCGGTCCATGATTACCTCGCCGGTCTTGGCGTTCAAGCACGTCAACAGCGGCTCATTCGTCTGCGTGAAATACAGCCGATCGCCGCTCAAAAGCGGCGACGGCACATACGGCGTGCCGCGCTTGTACGACCAGACGATCTTGTCGCTGCCGGTCATGTCGCCGGTAGCGTCGAGCGGGATGCGGAAGGCGGCGGCGCCGCGGTAGCCGCTCATGCAGATGACGCTGTCCTCATAGCGCAGCGACGAGGGGATGCAGTTAAGCGTTAATCCGCCACACTTCCACAACAGCCGTCCGTCGGCGAGATCGTAGCTGCGAATGAACTTCGTCGCTGAGATAATGATCTGAGTCCGGCCCTTGTAATCGACGACGAGCGGCGTGTTCCAGGTCGTGACCTCATCGCGATCGACCTTCCAGCGCGTTCGGCCGGTGTGCTTGTCGAGGACGTAAAGGCACGATGGACCATCCTGATCGCGCGAGACAATGAGCGAATCGCCGTGGACAACCACGGAGCCGCCCTCGCCCCAGCCCAAACGAGTCTCCAGGCGCGGCAGGTCCGTGCGTTTCCACTGGAGGTTACCGATCAAATCGTAACAGTACACGCCTGCAGAGCCGAACGAGGCGTAGAGGAACTTGCCGTCTGTGGTTGGCGAATAGGCAGCGTAGCTGTGCGTCGGATGATGGCCTTCGTGAGGCACCAGCTCGGCGGCCACGCGCTTCCAACGAATAGCGCCGCTGTCGCGGTCGAGAGCCAGAACGATGAACTGGTGATAGGTCGTCGGTGGCGTGGTTTTCTTCTCGTAGCGCGGATCGGCTTTGGGAATGTCGGCGGGGTCGGCCGTGCGGCCGGTGTCCGCGGCGGTCAATACGACCACGAGATCGCCCCAGACGATCGGCGTCGCGCTGCCGAGTCCGGGCAACTCGGTTTTCCACTTGATGTTCGTGTGGGTGTCCCACTTCATCGGCGGCTTGCCATGCGGTGCCGTGCCGTTGGCCAGGGGGCCGCGCCACTGATGCCAATTGTTGAGCCGCCGCTCGGCGAAATCCGTATCCTCGGCACGCGCAGCAGACACAATAAATGCAAAGAGGAGAGGTAAAAGCGCAAATCGAGTCATGAAGAACCATCCTGTTTCACAGAAATCGGTTAGCGACGCTTCGCAGAAGCGTCGCTAATCCATGCTCTCTTTACTCACGGCAGCGGCACGTCCTTGAGGGTGAACGGAATTTCGACTGTCACCAGCTTGCGGCCGAGGAAGACGACCTTGGCCGGCTTGGCCTTGTCCTTGCCATGTGGGCAGACCAGGGTCCACGTCATGGATTGCTTCGGCGGGCCATTGCCCTGCTGTACGAGGCTGAGCGACGCGCGCGACCGACTCGCATCGATCGGCAGTGAGTGGCCTTTATCATCTTGAATCCCCAGGCCATTCATGGAATCCATGAGCTGAATGCCGCCGAATGCCGCACCGCCTATTTGAATCTGCTGCAGCTGTGCGGCAGGCGGCAGCGGGTTTTTCGCTGCCGGCTGTTGAACACCAGGAGGAGGTGGAGGCGGCGGCGGAGGCGCTACTGGCCGCTCTGCTGGACGTTGCTCGGGCTTTTTTTCTTGTGGCGGCGCCGGAGGTTTCTCTACCGGACGGACGCCAACGGGAGCGGCGGGCGGCTGCACAGCCTTCTTTGCCGGCGCCGGGGCGGGTGGTGCCGGCACGATCACTCCTTGAATCATCGCGCCGTTGTTGACGCCGACGCCTTGCAGCACAGCGCCTTGAGCAGGCATCACCTTGTCAAACGGCGGCTGCTCGAACTGGAGTTCAATGCTCGTCTGATTCTCTTCTGTCTTGACGTTCACGATCTTGATTTCTCCGCCTTCGTCGCCCTTGAAGCTCTTGCCGGCCGCCTTGTCCAGATTGTCCGCCGTGATGACGGGACGTGCCTCGGTGAGCATTTGCGCCGTGACAGTGCCTTTCAGCTCCTTGAGCGACTTGGCCTCCTTGGCCCCTTTCTTAAGCTGAACGGGCACTTGTTGGTTCAGACCTCCCCACATCATCCTCTGCCGAGCGATCATCTGCATCTGTTGAAACTTCACGCCGCCGCCCACCGCGCCTTGCACAGCGATGCCCGGGTTGCCTGCGCCGGCCCCAGCCACTGCCTCCACCTGGGGAATCACCTGAGACAGCTTTTGGTCTTGATCGTCCACGGCCGTATCGATGTGGATCGACTGGTAATATTGCCATTGCAGCTTCGGTTCGGGCGAGACCTCCAACGTCACGCCAAACTCGCCATCGGGTATGGTGCCGAACAGAACGGGGGCAGGTTTCCCTGTCACGCGGATGCGAACGGCGCTGCGATCGTCAGTGTGCAATGCCCTGGCCTTGCCGTCCCTGAGAAACAGCTGCCCGTTTAGGCCAAACCTGCCGGGCATACCGCCCATGCCCTTCACAAAGGCGCCTCCAGGGAAAGGACCGGCGGCAGGAGCGCCCAGGCCGCCGCCAGGCGGTTGCGGCACGCGCATCAGATCTTCCAGGCTCGCCTCGGTCAACTCCGCCTTGTCGCAGAACAGACCTAAGGCGTGCCAGAACGTCGTCTCGCCGCTATCGAGAGTGATCTTGCGCTCTTTGAGTTTGCCGTCTGGATCGTGCAGTTGGATGTTGTAGCCGCTCTTCTTGTGAAAGTCGTCCACGGCCTCGCCAAGTGGCGTGTCCTTGTAAGTGAGAGTCATGCGCTTGGGAGTGAGGACGCGAACGCTCTCGGCCTGCCTCTCGATTTTGGGAAGGATATCCTCGGCGCGTTTGCGGATCTCGGCATCCTCGCTTTTGGCTGCTTTGCGCAGCGCCTCGAGGGCCGGCATGCCGATGGCCGCCAGGTCCTTGGACGCTTTTTCGCGCTCGGCGAAACTGCCGC
Organism: Gemmataceae bacterium; assembly: GCA_036557565.1. GTDB lineage: Bacteria > Planctomycetota > Planctomycetia > Gemmatales > Gemmataceae > JAJPHU01. The sequence continues at coordinate 12,810 of DATBHJ010000066.1, read as the reverse complement.
TACCCAGTTGCTCGATGAGCTTGTCGATTTTCTCTTTGCTGGCTGTTTCATCCGCTGGACTCGGCAGCGAAAACAGCACCATCAAGCCCGCCACGAGCAGACTCGCCAACACGTAATGGCTTCGCATGGGATGTCCCTCCTTCCAAAGCAGGCGTCCGCAGATCTGTTCCCTTATTCTCTCCGTGTCACCGCATGAACGCATGGTATCATCCCGCTGCCGCGTAAACCATCCAATTTGAGATGCGATGTGCTCTTATAAGCTCCGAGCCGCGCACGCAGCGCAGCGGAGTAAGCGGCTGTCAGTCCGCCGCTTACTCCGCTGCGCTGCGTGCGCGGTTCGGAAAAAGCGCTGAGTACGTGGCGCTCACGCGAGCAGCTTCTCGATGACGCGGCCCTCACGGAAGAGCTGAATAGGCCGGTTCGTCGAAGTCGTCAACTCCGTGTGCGGATCGATACCGAGACAGTGGAAGATCGTGGCACACACATCATCTGGTGTACATGGCTCGGTTGCTGGCGCCATTCCCTGGGCGTCGGTGCTGCCGTGGGCGTAGCCGCGCTTCAAGCCGCCGCCGGCCAACATCACCGACATCGATCGCGCCCAGTGATCGCGACCGGCATTTTTGTTGATCTTCGGCGTTCGACCAAATTCACCGGCGCAGTAAACAATCGTCGAATCCAGCAAGCCGCGCGCGTGCAGATCCTCGACCAGGGACGACAGTGTTTGATCGAGCGACGGCAACAAACGCTGAGAGAGCGCGTCGAAATTCTTGTTGTGCGTGTCCCAGCCGCCGAGGCTAATGGTGACGAAGCGGACGCCGGACTCGATAAGACGACGAGCGGCGAGAACACCCTGGCCGAATGGCGTTTGGCCATAGCGGTCGCGCATTATTTGGGCTTCTTGATTGAGATCGAATGCCTTCTTTGTCTTATCCGAACGTAGGATGTCCAGCGCTTGTTTGTGGAAGGCGTCGAGTCCCTCGACGAGATCGGCGGACTTGTCGAGGGAACGGAAGGTTTCATCGAAGCCCTGGAAAAGCTTGTCGCGTTTTTCCAGGTCGGCCAGAGTGAAGCCGCCCGGTAACTGAATGCCGCGGACACGGAAGGAGGGGTTTCTACCGCCATTGCTCTCGACGATGAACGGGTTGTAGGCCGTACCGAGGTAGCCGGCGACTCCGCCCCGGTCGCCGCGCGGGTCGCCGAAGCTGACGTAGGGTGGAACACCCTTGTCGGTTGTCATCAACTTCGAGGTCAGCGATCCCATCGACGGATAATCCAGCGCCGGTGTCGGCTTGTTGCCTGTGCTCATGAAAACACTGGCGGGTCCGTGCGCCGGAATCGAATGATACAGAGAGCGAACAATCGAGATTTTGTCGGCCACTTGCGCCGTCTTCGGCAGGTGCTCGCTGATTTTCACGCTGCCGGCCTTGGTCGGGATCGGCTTGAAGAGACTGCGAATGCCCTCCGGTGCCTCGGGCTTGAGGTCCCACATGTCTTGATGCGAGGGACCGCCGCCCAGCCACAGCATGACGACGGCGTTGGCGCGCCGCTTACGCTGTTCCCCGTGTGCGGCTCGCGCCTCCAGACGCAAGAGCTGCGGCAGCGTCAGTCCGAACAGGCCGCCGGCGCCGATTTTCAGAAAGTCGCGTCGATGGAACCCTTCGCAGTCCGAGACAGAGGATCGTAGCATGGTCATGTCCCTCTCCGTTTGCCCTTGCGGCTGATCAGTGGTTGAAAATGAATTCGTGTGTATTGATGAGCGCCCACAGGGTATCGACGAAGGCCGAACGACGGTCCTTGGTCTGCGCTCGGTAATCGGCGAACCACGCGCGTTCCTTCGATGTGGGCAGGCGGCTCACGGTGGCCAGAAACAGCTCGTCGAGCACTTTGTTATCATCCTTTTCCGCAGCCAGCGACTTGGCGATGCGCCCCTGCGGCGATTGCACTTTCTGCTGAATCGTTGGATCGGCCATGAGGTACAGCTTCTGTGGCAAAGCCGGCTCCATGGCGCGTCCGCAATCGCAAGCCGTCGTCCGCGGCGGCCGGCCGAAGATGCGAAAAGTGTAGTTGACCGAGGCGTTCTGGACACGGCTGGCACCGACCTCGATGGCCCGGCTGTCGTCGGGCATGTCCGGCCCGATTTTATCCGTCGCTCCGAGAGCCGCGTTGAGGACATCCACCACGACTTCGGCCATCATGGGACGAATGTTGCTGTGCGAGTAATTGGTGCGGTCCAGGCGATTGGTCTCGTTGGGAACCGCGGTCAACTGATAGGTGCGCGAGAGAAGAATCTTGCGCTCCAGCTCGCGGATGTTGAACTTGCTCTCGATGAAGTCCCTGGCCAGGGCATCGAGCAAGGAATCGTTGGAGGGCGGGTTGGCCAGCGAGAAGTCGTCCACCGGATGCACGATGCCGGTGCCGAAATAATGTCCCCAGACGCGATTGGCGAAACTACGAGCGAAGAATGGGTTATCCGGCGAGCGCATCCACTCGAACAGAGTGAGCCGGGGATCTTCTTCCTTATCGATTGGAATTTGGGGTCCGCCCAGGGCGCGAGCCGGAAGCGGTTTGTTCGTGTCGGGATCGGGTAGCGTCCGGCCGGCTTTGGTCAGAAACACTTCGCGCAAGGGCGCCAGGGGCACGACTTTCCTGTCGGCCCTTCTCTTGTTGCGCTCGATATTCTCTTCGCGGAAGAGTTTCTGCGACTCGGGAGAGATACCGAAGACCATGCGGCTGAAAATGTTGGCGTATGCTCGATAATCGGTTTGCGTCCAGCGATCGAACGGATGTTTGTGACACTGGGCGCATTCCAGACGGACTCCGAGGAATGCGGCCGCCGTCTTCTCCCCCCACTGCTCGATCAGCACTTGCTGCTGCTTTCGCCAGAACAGATCGAGAGTAGAGCGATCGGCATAGGTGCTATTGAAGCCGCTCTCGCAGGCCTCAGTCTTCTTGACTTGCTCGAGATAGTCTTCCGGGCTGAGTCCTTCGCGGCTGGTCGCACACAACACACTGCGAACGAGTTCGTCGTACGGCATGTTCGCGGCCAGACGCTTGCGAAACCAATCGTGCCACATCTGGCTCAAGCGCATCTTACGCTGCGCCGGATTCTCCAGAGAGTCAGTGTTGTTGCCGGTGATGTCGCAGAATTTCGTCGCCCACAGGGCGGCGTGCATCGGATGGTTCAACAGTTCGTCGATCTTGCGGGCACGCTTATCGGACCGAGTGTCGGCGAGGAAGTCGCGTATTTCCTGCGGCGAGGGCAACGTCCCGATGGTATCTATGGTAATGCGGCGGAGAAATTCTGCGTCGCCGGACACATCCGAGGGCACGATGTTCAGACGTCGCAGCTTGGCGAACACCTCCTGGTCAATGAAATTGACCTTCGGCAGTTCGGGATAGTGAAAACCCTCTCTCGCCTCGCATGGCACGAGGACGCGCACGGGAACAACATTGCCGCGATAGGAAACGATGACGGCCGTGTCACCGGGGCGCCCCGCTCGCAGGCCGCCCAGCGGCGTCACCTCGGCGACGGCTTCGTCGTTGGTGCGGAAATCGCACAGCGATGTGATGGTTTCCGTCGCGCCATCGGCGAAGGTCGCCTTCACCTGTATCTGTCCGGTTTGTCCGGGTTTGCCGAACGTATATTCGGCAGGAGTTATAGCGATTTTGACGACTGTGCCGCTGCCCGGCTGCCGGCGTGCGCCGCTGGCGATCCAGCTACGGAGTACTTGATACGCCCAGGAATCGCGGCCGAAGCGCGTCTGTCCTTCGTGCGGCACACGGCCGGTAGCCTTGAGCAAGAGCAAGCTGTTGTCGGGATCGGAGAAGTTCAGCCGCCGGCCCTCCGCCTCACGGGTCAGGGCCAGGTAGTCTTTGGCCGGATCGTAGCCGAACAGTGAAAGTCTGAAACCGCCTTTGCCCTGGAACGAGCCGTGGCAGGAGCCAGAGTTGCAACCCATGCGGCCAAACACGCCCATGACGTGGCGCTCGAAATCGACGTTCTGCACAGTTTCGCCGCCGGGAAGTTTGACGTCTGCGCGGGCGCTGCGAATGAAGCAAACCGCGACGATGAGTAGGGCGAAACGGCAGCCGAAACGGCCGGTGAAGGCTGCATGCATTTCACGATCCTCCGCGGAGCCGGACTCCTCCATGTCGGGGAGAAGATAATCAGGTAGGTTTAAGCAGGCGGGCAGGGAGGGCCGCGTGCGGTGCGACGCCTATGTAACCACTCTCTAATGAAAAAGTATCGCTCTTTGTGAGAGAATGCAAGAAATTTCTGACGTGATTTATCGTTTCACGCTAACCGATAAACCACGACTGCGCTACCTCGCCTCAACGACTTCCAGGACCAGGCACGAGACGTTGTCTTTCGATCCCGAGTCGAGGGCGAGTTGCCCCAGCCCGTCGGCGCACTCCTGGACGTTACCTTTTTGCAACATAAAGTCGAGGAGCTGCTCGTCCTGAACCACGCCGCTGAGTCCGTCGGTGCAGAGCAAAAAGCGATCGCCGGCCTGTACCGGCACAATCTTGACTTCCGGGCCCTCGCCGACTTCGGCCGAGCCAAGGAATTTCCACAAGACGTTGCGATAGCGGTGCGTCTTGGCCTCCGCTGGGGAAATAGTCTTGGCCTCAACCAGAGCCTGAGCGATGGAATGATCGGTGGTCAATTGCTCGATCTTCTTGCTGCGAATGAGGTAGGCCCGGCTGTCGCCCATGCCGCTGATGTAGAGGATCGAGCTGCCCTTGCGCCAGACGGCCGCGACGATGGTCGTCCCCATGTTTTTCAATTCGCGGTCCAGGGCGGCCATGGCCATGATTTCCTCATTGGCCTGGACGATGGAACGGCGAATGATCGTTTTGCTGTCCTCGTTGCTGACGGCGCCGCTGAGATATTTTTTCAGCTCGCGCGGCACGATTTCGATGGCCCGTTTACTGGCGACCTCGCCGGCGGCTTGACCGCCCATGCCGTCGGCCACTAGACACACGGTCATGTCTGGGAACGTCTTGACATCAATGGCGTCTTCGTTGTTCTCGCGGTAGTTGCCCAGTAACGTACACTTGCCGATATTCAACGTCAGGGCCATAGCTACCTCGTACGATGTGGCAGATCAATCTGAGAATACTTGTTGCACCGAATGGGCCGTCACTTTAACTATACGCCCCCCTCGCTGCCGGAGCAACTGATTCGAGCGCCATCCTGGCACTTGACCGCTGCCATCGGTATAATCATCTCCCGGAATTGTTCTCGTTGCTAATCAGGTGGTTCTCCAGGATTCAGGGAGAAGACAAGCAATGCCAAGCCCCTTTCCCGGTATGGACCCGTATCTCGAAGACGAGGCTCTGTGGCCGGTATTCCATCGCCAGCTGATTCAGAGCTTGCACCAGATTCTCCAGCCCAGCCTGATAGATCGCTACAGTGAGCGCGTCAACCAGCGTCGCTACGTCACCGAGCAGGCGCTGTTCACGTCCGTGGTGCGCGAGGAGCATCTCGAAGATTACATCGAGATCCGCCAGCGCTGCGATCGGCGGCTCATCACGCTGGTCGATCTGGTCAGTCCCGCCAACAAGCTGACGCCGGCCGGAAGGGCCGCCTATCTGGCCAAACGCTGCGAGGGCAAGAACGCCAATGCCAACCTCGTCGAGATCGACCTGGTGCTGCAAGGCCAGCCGACGCTGGAGTATTCACGCGACGGCCTGCCGGACTGGGACTACGCCGTCACCGTGACGCGCTCGACGCAGCCGGATCGCTTCGAGATTTACACGACCACCTTGCAGAAGCGCCTGCCGCGTTTTCGACTGCCCCTGGCCTCCGACGACCGCGACACCGTACTCGACTTGCACACCGCCTTCACACGCTGCTACGACCAGGGTGGATTCGCAGCCAAGATCGACTATCGCAGAGACCCAAGCACGCCACTTATCGACGAAGATCGCAAGTGGTTGTATGAGGTCCTCAAGCAGCAGAAACTGCGCTAACGAATTCCCAGGTGGTATAGGCATTCTTGCCTGTGCCACCCGATTTGGGGAACCGCTTCCAGCCCATTGGCCTCCGTGGAGGAACCGTGCTGTGACTCACACCGTAGTCGGTTTCCTGGGGCTGCTGGCGCTGATGGCGGCGCTCCAGGCTGAGGACAAACCAGAGACGCCGACTCCCGCCCAGCAATATCAGGCCCTGGATAAGGAGTATCGGAAAGCAATCGAGGACTATCGGAAAGCTATGTCCGACGCCAAGACTCGCGAAGAACAGAAGAAAGTGTTCCAGGAGAAAGATCCAAAGCCAGACAAATTTGCTCCGAGATTCCTGGAGTTGGCTGAGAAGTATCCCAAAGATCCAGCCGCCGTGGACGCACTGATATGGCTGGCGACGCATTACACAGAGCATCGCGATTCGCAAAGTCCACGAAGCAAAGCCCTTCAAGTCTTGCTCCGTGACCACGTTCAGAATGAGAAAATGACGGCCCTGTACCCGGCTTTGGGTCATTATGAGCTGGGTTACGCTGGGGACAAGGAGAGCCAGCAATTGCTGCACGCCGTGTTGGAGAAGAACAAGCATCGCCTCGCCCAGGCGCTGGCCTGCCTCGCCTTGGCAGATCAAGCCGAGGGTTGTTTGCGTGCGGCACGGGAACTCAAAGACGATCCGGAAAGAGGCAGGAAGAAATGGGAGACTTGGCTCAGCCCAGAAGTTGTTCATGCGCTGGCCAAGTCAGACCCGGACAAACTGAGCAAGGAGGGAGAAACGCTTTACGAACGAGTCATCAAGGATTTCACTGATCTAACCGATGCGCGTGGCAACAAACTGAGCGAAATGGCGAAGGAAAAGTTGGACGCGCTACGCCAATCCATCCTCGTCGTCCTCGACAAGCCGGCGCCCGAGATCGAGGCCGAAGACATTGACGGCAAGAAATTCAAGCTCAGCGATTATCGCGGCAAGGTGGTACTGCTCGATTTTTGGGGGCACTGGTGAGGGCCCTGCCGGGCCATGTATCCCCACGAGCGGTCGCTCGTGAAACGGTTGGAAGACAAACGGTTCGTCCTCCTTGGCGTCAACAGCGATCGGGATCGCGACGAACTCAAAAAGGTCCTGGAGAAGGAAAAGATCACCTGGCGTTCCTTCTGGAACGGTGGCAGCACACGGGGCCGCATCTCCTCGCGCTGGGACGTTCATAGCTGGCCGACGCTGTTCCTCATCGACGCCAAGGGCGTCCTACGGCACAAGCACATTGGCACTCCCGGCGAGAAGATTCTCGATGACGAAATAGACAATCTGATCGCGGAAGCCGAGAAGACGACGGCGAAATAAGAGCAACCAGCAACCCGCAGCGGTGCCAACCCGCAGTGCAAGCAAGGGCTTCTTTCATGCCTGCTTGAGCTGCATGCTGGTATCTTAGATGTATGGCCGAGCCGCGTTCTCCCGTTCCCGCATTGCTCGTCGTCGCCGTCTTCAGCCGGCACGTCGATGCTTTCGCCTGGGCACGGACACGGCTGGAACCACTATTTGGGCCAGTCGGCCTGGGGAGTGAGCCGTTTGTCTTCGATCAAACGACTTACTATGAGACCAGCATGGGGCGCGACCTGCGCAAGTGCTTCCTCGCCTTCGAGAGACTCGTCCTGCCGGATTGCCTGGCCAACATCAAGCTCCAAACCAACGTCCTGGAACAGGAACTCGCCGCCTCCGGACGCTATCCGGAAGAGCGACCGCTCAATCTCGATCCGGGCTTGCTTGTGCTGGGCAAGTTCATGCTGGCGACGACGAAGGACCAGTCCCATCGTGTTTATCTCCGCGACGGCATTTTCGCCGAGGTGACGCTGCGCTATCACGCCGGCGCATTCGAGCCGTGGCCGTGGACCTACGCCGATTATCGTCTGCCGTCCGTCCATGATTTTTTGCAGCAGGCCCGCGAGTATTATCGCCAGCGACTGCAAGAAGAAAGGGGCGGCGCATGAGTTGGCCTGGAGGACTGGCGGATCTGTTTGTGCTGTTCTACGTTCCTCTTGTGTTTTCCTGGGTGCTGACAGACTTGCTCATCCGTTGGGCGCCGCGTCTGGGGCTGGTCGATTATCCCAGCGAACGCAAGGTCCACGTACAGCCGACGCCGCGCGGCGGCGGTCTGGCCATCTTCTCCGCTGTTTTATTTCTTGGCTATTACTTATCCGCCCTCAACTATCAGACGCTACTCGGAACTATCATTTTGCTGCTGGGATTGCTCGACGATCTGTCGCCGTTGCCGTGGCCCATACGACTAATTGTTCAATTCGCTGTCGCTCTTGCCGCCGTATTTCTCTGTTTGCCTCCATGTCCGTGGTTTGTCCGTGCGGCAGCGGTCGTGTGGATCGCCGGCCTCATCAACGCCTTCAACATGCTAGACAACATGGACGCACTGTCCGGCGGCGTCGGCTGGATCGCGGCAGGATTTCTCGCCGTGCTCTCGTGGTTAGGAGCGCCGGAGACAATCGCCGAGTGGGGAATGTTTGTCGTCATGATGGGAGCGTTGTCGGGCTTTTTGTGTTTCAATCGCCCGCCCGCGCGAATTTTCATGGGCGACGCTGGCAGCACGTTTCTCGGCTTCACGATCGGTCTGGGCAGTGTGCGCGTGATGCTGGTCGGGGACGGGACTCCGTGGTCGTGGCTTGTGCCGCCGTGCATTTTGGCCGTGCCGTGTTACGATTTGTTGTCCGTGGTTCTTCTGCGCTTGTCGCAAGGACGCAGTCCGTTCCATGCCGATAAACAGCACCTGTCGCATCGTCTGGCCGACGGCGGATTGTCGAACTGGACGGCGGTGCACGTGATTTACCTGTTGGCGCTGGCCAGCGGGACGAGCGGCGTGATACTCTATGTCGTAAGGGATGGGATGATAGCGGCGCTGATCGTTGGGCAGCTCGCCGTGTGGTGGCTGGCCCTGGCCGTGATGGAGTTTGCAACCAAGGAGCATCGCCACGACACGCAAGCACAAAACAACGGAAAGCCCAGCCCCTGAAGAGATGCACGCCCTGGCGCCCAACGGCCCAGTGCTGCTGCGCCGCCTATTGATCGTGTTGGTGACGGCGCTGATCGTGGCCCGGCCATTGGTCCTCGGTGAGGAGCCGGGCCTGTCGGCCAACCTCGCCGATCCGTGGGGCATGGTGCTGACGTTCTTGTGGCTCTTGGCCGCCGTCGGTTGGGCCGCCTGGCGCTTCTGGCTGCGCCCAGTATCGGCGAGCGGGGGCAGTCATGCCCCCGGTGAAAATTCTACCGGGATCACGACTGCCCCCCTCCGCCAAGAATCAGCAGATGCTAACAACTGGTATGGCGGTCCGGTGCAGACGGCCCTCCTGGCGACGGTGGCACTGGTTTTCATCAGCGCGGAGTTGGCCGCGGATTACAAGTTTCCGGCCCGGTTAATCGCCTGGGAGTGGTTTGGCCTGTTCGTGTCGTTCTTGGTGGTGCGGCAGATGGCCGTGTCGCCGCGCGAACAGGACGGATTGTTCGCTGTGGTGCTGGCCGGCGCGGTCGCTCTGTCGGGGCAGGGAATCTATCAAGCATGTGTCGAGTTACCGCGCAATCGCCAATTAGCCGGGGATGAGGAAGCCTTCCGCGCTAACTGGGCCGAAGAAAACGCCGGACAAGAGATCAGCGAAAGTTTTCTGCAACAGCTCCGCCAGCGGGCGATGGAAAACAATATCTTTGGTCCCTACGCTCATCCCAACAGCTACGCTGGTTTCCTCGCTCTATGCTTGCCCGGATTGATCGGAGCCGTCGTCGTCAGTCGGCGAATGCGAGACGCTTCCGGGCAGAGTCTGGGAATGAGGACGGTGCTGACGGCCTTGTGTGCCATTCTTTGCATGTCGGCGTTGTGGCTGACGCACAGCCGCGGCGCCCTCCTGGGACTTGTGGCAGCCGGCGTTGGAGTCGGCCTCTTCGCATATCGGCATCTGATACGAGCCCACCTCGCCGCTGTACTGATTGGAGTGGTCGTCCTGATTGGCCTGGCCAACGGCGGTTGGCAGAGCGGTCTGTTGACGACAGGCATGGGCAAGCAAGGCAACCCGATCGCACAGCGGCTGGACTACTGGCGAACCACCTGGCAACTGATTCGTGAACGGCCGTGGCTGGGTGTGGGGCCTGGCAATTTCGGCGAAAACTATCCGCGGCTGATGCCCGCCAATTCCGAGGAGAAGATCAAAGATCCCCACAATTTCGCCCTGGAATTGTGGGCGACGTCCGGCGTCTTTGCGCTGTTGACCTTATCCGCGGCACTCGCGGCCTTCTTCGTGCAAATCCTCCGAGCCAGAACTGTAAGCGAGGGTGAATCCTTCGCTAACGCTCCAGGCTCGGAGGAACAGCCCGTTCGCTGGGAATTCTACCTCGGAGGCATGTTCGGTTTAGTGCTAGGTTTCGTACTGCGCGTCAACACGGCGACGCCGAACACCATCCTGACTGAAACGTATGCGGCCGCGGTGCGTTCGGTCGTGTGGTTCGCGGCGTTTGCTCTTTTAGAGCGACTGGCCTGGACGGATCGCGGCCGTGTCCTGGCCCTGACCACCGGCATCGTCGCTCTGCTCCTGAACCTGTGTGTCTCCGGCGGCATCGGCTTCCCATCTGTGGCCGGCCCCTTATGGATTGCCATCGCTCTGGCCCTTAATGCCGCGGCTCTGCAACCTGCCCGCTGGCTCAGCCGCGCCGGAGCGGCGATGATCGTGCCGCTGCCAATTTTCATCGGCCTTTTTCTCGGCTATGGCGTCTACATTCTCTATCCTGTGCTGGACAGCGACAGCTTGATGCGCAATGCGTTGCAGGCCGTCGCCTTCTACCAGAGCGAGAAGAACAAACCCCTGTCCGAGCGATCCGGGGGTATCCGCGACCATCCAGACATCTTTATCAAGAAAGGCGTGATCGATCGGCTCAACGAGGCGAGGCGGTTGACTCCCGACGATGCCCGCATCTACGTTCAGCTGGCCTGGGGCACCAACATCGTCTGGGAGCTGAGTCAGAGAAAATCACTCCGCGAACTCCCGATTGCCGAAAGCGCCATTCGCCATGGCATGACAGCCACTCAGCTCGATCGCCGCGGAGCAGCGGGTTATTTGGTCCAATACCAGATTCGCCTCACCTACGCGCAAATCAACGAAGCCAGCGCGGAGTCGTTGCGCAAGTCGCACGGCGATCCCGTGGTCATCAACGAGCGTGAGTACACCGCTCGCGAGCAGTATAAATTGGCCGCCAGGACACTGGAGGAATATCTGCCCAATGATCCACACGATGCGGGGGTGCACTATGAATTATGGCGTGCCTGGTCCAAAGCCGGCGACAAGGAGAAAGCACGTGAACATGGCGAAGAAGCGCGGCGTCTGGATGAGGTTGTCACTATGCCGGCGCGCAAATTAACGGATTCGCAGCGTAAACAACTCGACGAATGGCTTAAAGATACCAGCCCGCAGCGCTAACAAGGGCGAACGCATCCCTTTCTGGCGTTGCGGGCTTGTAACAAAAGGAGAATGCGATCCATGTTGCGAAGACTCACCTGTATGGCGGCCGTTGTGATCCTCGCGGGCGGCATCTTGACGGCCGACGAGAGCAAGGAAAAGGCCAAAGACCGGCAATGGCGCGGACTGCATCTGCTCAACTACGACAATGATAAGGCTCTGGAGGCGTTGAGCGCCCAAATGCCGAAGCTGGCCGAGATGGGGCTTAATGTTCTGATACTGGAAGTCAGTTACCACTTCCGTTTTCAATCGTATCCGAAGCTGCGCCAGGGACAGCAACTGATCACGCCGGAAGGCGCGGCCAAGTTCGCCGCCGTCTGCCGCAAGAATGGCATCCGCCTGATCCCGCAGTTTCAGTGCCTCGGGCATCAGTCCTGGAGTGGAACGACCTTTCCCTTATTGACCGAGTATCCCGATTTGGACCTGACTCCGGGTGCCTTTCCTGGCAATAAGGGCATCTATTGCCGCGAATGGGACCCCCTCAATCCCAAGGTGAACGAGATCGTCTTCAAGCTGATCGACGAGATTCTCGACGGCTTCGGCGCGGATGCCTTCCACGTCGGCATGGATGAAGTGTTTCTTCTCGGCTCGGACAAGTCTCCCTCGACCAAGGGCAAAGACCCGGCCGAGCTTTTCGCCAAGGTGGTGAACGACTTGCACGGCCATCTGGTCAAAAAACGCAAGGTCGAGATGCTCATGTGGGCCGATCGGCTGTTCGATGCCAAGAAATATAACTGGGGCGAATGGGAGGCGGCCAAGAACGGCACCGCCGCGGCCCTGGACAGGATACCCAAGGACATTATTCTCTGTCCCTGGCATTACGAGCGGAGCGAGAAGTATCCGTCCCTGGATCTATTCGTGTCCAAGGGTTTTCGCGTTTTGCCGGCGAGCTGGCATAAACTGGATGCGTCGCGCGCTTTGATCGAGTACGGTCAGAAAGTGCAATCCCCCAAGATCTTGGGGCACCTGTTCACGACCTGGGGAAAAGCGCGCAGAGGGACTCTGACGGAATATCCGCCAATGGTACAAGGACTGAAATTACTCAAGGAATCGAACAAATCGGAGACTCGCAATCAGAATTGATTATCGGCTCCAGGAGATCGGAGAGCCTGTGTTGACCAGGAACCGTTGGCCGAACATATCACATATCTTGGTGTCCGGTTTCACTCCCAGAAAGCGGAGAATCGTGGCACCGAGATCAGCCGGGCTTTAGAGCAGTTTTAACCATTCTGTAGCGTAGCTCCATAGCCGCAGTGCCGGAAGTAATTGCGGCACTCCTGCGGAGCGAAGGAGTCCAACGACTGGCCCAGGAAGTTCCATAGCCCGTCCACGGTCCGCCGCTGCGCCTCC